>CAZESP010000035.1:0-53282 GCA_964515185.1 uncultured Alcaligenaceae bacterium | reverse complement strand
GCATCATTCGGAGCCGGCGAAGCAATGACCTATTTCGACGGTTGGCGGGTCGTGGGACTTTGGTTGTGACGGTCTCCGGTTCCGGGTATACTCTTTTCTCATTGGCTCGCGCCTTTTTTTTGTAATTGAGGTTTTCGCATGACAACACCCGCGCAGCGTTGGGTCCGACCGGCATTGGCAACCGTCACGGCATTGCCGTTCGTCCTCATCGCATTGGTCAGTCTCGGTCAGGCTCAACCGCCGGGGTTCCCTCGGAATCCTGGCATTCCCGGCGGCCCGGGTGGGATACCGAAAATGCCAGGGATTCCCGGTGGTCCCGGCGGCGGCATTCCCGGTGGTCCGGGTGGCGGCATACCCGGCGGCCCTCCCAGCGGCATTCCCGGCGGGGGTATCCCCGGTGGCCCCGGCGGACGATTTGGCCGTCCGAGCGAACCGCCCGGAATTCCCGAATCAGTTTGGACCTGCGGCAACTGCGGGAAAGAAATTGCTCGTGGCAACTTCAAGCCAACGACCGCCGATTGCCCCCATTGTGGCGTGCGATTCGACAACACCATCGGCGGAATGATGGAGAATCAAAAGGATCGGGCCGAGGAACTTCGCAAACGATTCGAGGATCGGAACCGATCGTTCAACAGCCCGGCCGGGAATCCGTTTACGTCGTCTCCCACCGGCGCGCCCGCCGCAAACACATCCGCGTACAACGCCGGCCGAACCATGGGCGTGATCCTAGTGGCCGTAGCGATTCTCGTCGTCATGGCCCTGGGCGCCGGCGGTCTGATTTGGCTGCTCTATAGCACCGCCGCCAAAACGTCGCGCCGACCCAAACGACGCCGACGACGACCCATCGACGATTATGATGATTGATTCTTGATGCGAGATCCCAACGACGCGAGCAAGCACCCGAACGGACTCGCTCGCGTCGTTCATTTCAGCCGGCACGTCCGCGGCGTTTCAGCAACTCGTCGAGGATCGCTCCGAGTAATAGGGCGCCGCCGATGACGGTGAATTCCAAAGCTGACTCGATTCCCCACATGTTCGTCAGGTTCGGCAACAGAACCAGAATCGTCGCCCCAGCGATGATTCCGACAATGCTGCCCTCGCCGCCCCGCAGACTGCACCCCCCGAGAACCGCGCCCGCGATGGCATACAGCTCAAGGAATCCCCCCGTTGTCGAAGGCTGCGACGAGTTCTCCTGCATCAGAATGAGGATGCCGTAAAAGGCCGCCAGCGTCGAGCAGAGAACATACGCCGAGATCTTGTAGCGATCCGTCGCCACACCGGAATATCGAGCGGCACGCTCGTTGCTGCCGATGGCGTAGTAGTACCTGCCGTAAATGCTCAAGTGCAGAAAGACCGTCGCGACGCCGGCCAGCACCAGAAAAATCACAAACGACATGGGCAGCCCGAAAACGTCGGTGTTGGAGTAGAGGTAGTACTTCAGACGTTCGTAGTCATTCGCAAGCCCCTTGACAGTGTCTTTTGCCAACCACCGGGCAGCGCCGCGATAGACAAACAAGCCGCAGAGTGTTACCACAAAGGCCTGCACGCGGATCTTGGTAACGAGAATCCCGTTGACCCAGCCGATGAAGGCCCCGAGGAGCATGACGAACGGAATCGCCACCACGGGCGGAAAACGCATCTGCGGCACGACGAGACTCAACGGCCACGGCCACGGGTCACCGCGAAGCATCATCGCTAAGAGCGTCGCGCTAAGACAGACCACCGAACCAATCGATAAATCGATGCCGCCCGTAATGATAAGCAACCCCGCGCCGAGGCTCACAATGCCGTATAGCCCCACGCGGCGCGCGAGATTGAAGTGATTGGTCGCCGATTGAGCCGCCTCGTCGGCGAAGAGAAGGACGCCATAGACCACGGCCAGGAACGCGAAAATTCCCACGAGCTTTTTCATGGCGGTCCCCCTGCCCTTCACGCATTCGCGGCGCCGGTCGCGAGCCGCATGATCGCCTCTTCACTCATGGCATCGCGGTCAAGTTCGCCAGCCAGTCGCCCCTCGTGCATTACCAGAACTCGGTCACTGACGCCGAGAATTTCTTCAAGGTCGCTGGAAATCATCAAAATCGCCAATCGCTGCGAGGCGAGTTTGTCCATGAGTGCGTAAATCTCTGTCTTGGCGCCGACGTCCACGCCGCGCGTCGGTTCATCGAGAATCAACACTCTTGGGCCTCGGCCAAGCCACTTACCCAAAACGACTTTTTGCTGATTGCCGCCCGACAGGAGACCTACCGTTTGGCGCAAGCTCGGCGTGCGGACGTTCAGTTGCTTGACCATGTCACCGGCCAAGGCTTTTTCGCGCCCGAATCGCAGCAACGATGCGGAATTCAGGCGGTCGAGCGAGGCAAGGCTGATGTTGTCTTTGACGCTGGCGGCCAGGACCAACCCCTCGTGACGGCGATCTTCGGGAACAAGGTAGACCCCCGCGGCGATGGCGTCTTTCGGTGTGCGAACACGAAGCGGCCGGCCATCGATGCGGACTTGCCCCGAGAGCCGTTTGCGGACACCAAAGATGGTTTCGGCTAATTCCGTCCGGCCGGCGCCCATCAATCCCGCGAGGCCAACAACCTCGCCCGGACGCAACACGAACGAGATACCATCGCTCTGACGAGGATTCCAACGAATGCCCGATGCCTCCAACACCGGTCGCGCCGAAGGATCAGCCGCCGGGCGCGTGCGATGGAAAAACTGCTTCAGTTCGCGCCCAACCATCAGGCGCACCATCGCCTCGTGCTTGATGTCTCCCCACGCCAGTTCGCCGGCGTTGCGGCCATCGCGAAGAACCGTCACGCGATCGGCAATCATCTCAATCTCTTTGAGGCGATGCGAGATGTACAGAACGCTGATGCCATCGTGTTTCAAGTCGCGAATTACGCCAAAGAGTCGCTCGGTTTCGCGCTGGGTGAGGCTCGACGTCGGCTCGTCCATGATGAGGATGCGCGATTTCAACGACAAAGCACGAGCAATCTCGACGAGTTGTTGTTGCCCAATGGTCAAGTCACCGACGAGTGTCCGTGGCGACACATCCAAACCGATCTTTGCAAGAATGGGAACGGCATCGGCAGTGATTCGGCGCGAAAGCAACCGCAACGGCCCCGCGTAAGCCGGCTCGCGCCCCATAAATATGTTGCCCGCAACGTCGAGGTTTTCGGCGAGATTCAGTTCCTGATGAATAAGGACGACGCCCAACCGCTGAGCCGTCGGAACATCGGGAATCTGAACGGGGCGACCGTCAAGGGTAATGGTGCCGCTATCGGGCGGATGCACACCGGCGAGGATCTTCATGAGGGTCGACTTGCCCGCGCCGTTCTCTCCGACAACGGCCAACACTTCACCCTTGTCCAGATGCAGGCTCACGTCTTGCAACGCCTGCACGCCAGGAAATGCCTTGCAGACGCCGCGGACCTCAAGCAGATGTGGGGCGGCAACAGCGGTCACGATTTGTCCCGACGGGCAAGGAATGCGGCAGGCGACCCGGCTCCAGGCGACGGACTACTTCGTCCCCTTGAGTTCCTTCAACTTGGCATGAAACGCCTCGACCGGTTCAAACTTTTCGTCGCCCGTCTTGGGGCCTGCCTTGCCATCCTTGTTGATGATTCGATGGCGAATGTAAATCTGATTATCGTCATTGCGATCCGTTCGAGCCTTCAGATCCGCCTCGCCCGTTCCCTTGACGAACGACGCCATCACCTTGACGGACTCGTAGCCGAAGTTGTAGGGATCCTGTACGACGGTCGCGGGAATGTGGCCGTCCTTGATGCCTTGAAGGGTCTCTTCGTTTTCGTCGAAGGCGATGAGCGCGACCTTTCCCAGCCGGCCGGGTGTCCCCTTCAGGGCCAGCAGCATCGCCGGCGGGTTGTAGGCCCACAGGCCCGCCATACCTTTGAGGTCGGGATACTTCAACAAGGCGTCTTCGGTCTTCTGGCGGCAAACGTCTTCTTTCACGTCATCCGTGCGGGTATCGAGCAAGGTGAAATCGCCGAACTTGATCGGATAGGCGCTCTTGTTCAGTTGCTCGATTTCCGACTTGCACTTATCGACGCCTCCGGCAAGTTCCACGACGACTCCGGCGCGACGTTCAACGGCATTTTGGGCATCGAGTTTACCGACGAAGATCATGATGGGGCCGCCTTGGGGCATGGCCTCTTTCAGCAACTTGCCGACAGCGCGGCCCGCGGCGACGTTGTCGGTGCCGATGTAACAGCGACGCGCCGCTGCATCGGGCAGGTCGTTATCGACGGCGACGAGCGGAACCTTCGCGTTCACTTCCTTGAAAAAACCAATCTGGTTCGCGGAATCGTTGGGGCTGACGGCGATCGCCTTGACACCCTTCGCCAACAGGTCTTCGATAATCTGACGCTGTTCGTTGGCGGTGCCGTTCGGGGGTGAGCGGAACTCGACTCGGACACCAAACTCCTTCGCGGCTGCCTCGGTCCCTCGCCGGGCGATCGTCCAAAACTCGTGGGCGTTGTTGCTGACGAACGCGACGAACGGCTCGTTGGCCTTGGGCGTTGTGCCCTTGTCTTTGCAGGCCGGAATTGCCGCCAAAGCCAAAGTGACCGCCAGCCCGCCCAGGAGGTGCCGCTTTCCCATGATCGTGTGACTCGTCGGTTGGGGGAGGAAGAAAATCGGCCGGCGCAGGCCACCTCTGCGCCTCGTGAGGTGAGGATAGTCAGCCGTCATCAAACGGCAAGCAAGACGCCACCGGATGGCTCAAGGCGTACGCGGCGCCGGCGGCGCGAATGGGTTGGCACCAGTCGTAGGCGGGTTCGGGGCCGGTGTCGTTGGTGGGTTCGCTGCTGGCGAGCCGCCCCATTGCATGGCCGGCAAGCTACCGGTAAACTGCTTTTCGAGGTCGTCGGCCGATGTGGCAGCCTTCAGCTGCGTCCGCACGCCATCCAGCGACGCGGGCGGAAATCCAGTTCGCCGCAAGAACTCCCGAGCGAGTTTCTCCGGGTCAGGCAACTTCGGTGACGCCGGGCGCGCATTCTTCTCCTGTTCGTAGCGAATCAACTCCGCGACGCGAGTTTGATCCGGCTCGGTCCCCGCATTGGCGACATCGCGAGTCAAAGGCACATCAATTGGCGGTTGGATGTCAGGTTGACCTGCCGCCAACCGCGCCGCTTCGCGTTCCGTCACCATCTTGCCAAGCTCCATACAAAGTACCGCGGCCAGTTGCGGTTCGGTCGGGCAGAGCCGGACCATGCCTTCGGTAATGAAAATCTCTGAAGTTCCCCGGTGAAACAACTCAGCCTTGGGCGACCCGATGGTGCGAAACATCGGCTTGATGCCAAGGGACGCATTTGCCGACAATATCGCCTGACCGGCATGGTGAACACGCGACGCCGCCTCGATCGACGCGGGAGCCACAGGCATCGGCTTCGACGCGCGGAAGATGCTCTGCGGATCGATGCGAGTCTGTTGACTCGATTCAAAGCAACCCGCGATGGCTACCACCGCCAGCCCGGCGAGCGCGGCGCATCGTCGCATGACAAACCCTCGTGATGAACCGGCGACAAATTAAAGCGCGTTGGAATATCCTCACTATGGGATCGTGTCAAGGGCGCGAGTCATGCGGCAGCCGGCGCAATCGGCGTGAAATGCGTTAGCCTCGCGAATTGAATCGCCGGCGCCGGATAGGCTTAGGCCTTCCCAAGAATCCCTAGATCATCGCGTCGGGCCACGATTCTTGATCGTGTCCCACGCGCGAAGCATGAAATCGCCGGAGGCCGAGAACAATTGCGTCCCATCCGAGCTGAACTGGAGTTGATGAACGTATGCGCCGTGGCCTGTGAGTTCCGCGACTTGTTGCCGGGCGGTCATATCCCACAGTCGAATCGTGTTGTCCGCGCAACCGGCTGCCAACCGCGTACCATCGGGTGAAAAGGCCAACCCGTAGACGTTGGTGGCATTCTGAAGAACCGCAGACAACGCCCAAGTATTCGTGTCCCAGAGGCGAATCGTCCCATCGGGCGACCCGGACGCCAACCATCGACCATCACGACTGACCGCCAAACAGTAGACCGCCGAGGTATGACCTTCGAGCATGCAAAGATGTGTCCCCGTTGTGACATCCCAAACATGAACATGTTTGTCGAACAGCTCACCGGCACTCGCAAGCCATCGCCCGTCGGGCGAAAAAACGACATCGCGAAACATATCCTTGCCGCCCTTGAGGGCGCGAGCCTCCGTCATCGTTTTCATATCCCAAAGATAAACGCCGTCGGTGCTGCCGACGGCCAACAAATCACCGCAGGGGCTAAAGGCGACCCGGGAGTCTCGCCAGCGATCGGTTCTCACTGACCAATGACCGATGCGTTTCCCGCTAATCACATCCCAGAAACACACGGTCGCGTCGCGAGACAACGTCGCAACGATGTCCCGCTTGGGATGAAAGGCTACGGAAACGACCGATGTCTTTCCGTGATCCAAAACCCGCAACTGTTTTCCCGTGCGAGCATCCCAAATCCGCGCCGTTCCATCCCAGGAGGCCGACGCCAATCGGCGGCCGTCACGGTCAACCGAAACACCATAAACGAAATTGGAATGGCCGCGAAACACGTCATTGAACTCGATCGCATGAACATCCCAAATGCGAAGACTGTGTGCACCGCAGTTGGAGATGATTCGAGAGCCATCCGAGCTATAGCGCACCTCGAGGATCGAGGTTGGATGTCCATGCAAGACCGCGATAGAATGGCCTCCCTGGTTGGCGTCCCAAACGCGAACCGTCGCATCCTGTGACCCTGTCACTAATCGTTTGCCGCATGGGCTAAATCCGACCGAAACCACCCACCCCTTATGCTCACGCATAATGTGGAGGAGTTGGCCTTTCGGCGTATCCCAGATTCGTGCCGTCTGATCCAGAGAGCACGTCGCGATCCGGGTGCAATCAGGGCTAAACTTGACCTCCAGCACCTGATTGGTGTGCCCTTCCAGCACGACTGGCGGCCTCCCCGAGAGCGTATCGCAGACCCGGACCTTACATGCCGGATACGACTCGACGGTAGCAAAGTACCGGCCACATTCGCTGCATTCGTACTTCTCGATGCGATAGTTGTGGCCCTTGAAACTCGCCACCTTTTGGCCCGATTCCGCGTCCCATTTCGAGACCGTCGCCGTCGCGCTGTTGAAGCTGAATAACCAACGGCCATTCTGGCTAGCTAGTTCCCAAAAACCGTCGCTGTTCTTTCCGTCGATGACCTTGATCTGTTTCCCGGCGGACATGTCCCAGATTCGGCACGTCTTGTCCGAAGACCCGATCATCAAGAGGCGGCCGTTGCCCACGAGTCGATACCAGATTATCTCGTGACCATTCGACGGAATCTCGAATGAGACCTGGCCGCTTCCGAGATTAACCGCTCGAATCGCGTCTCCATTCGGCGTGCGAAATACCAGCGTCATCGCGTCGGGCGTCGTCAGCAGGAGTTTCGCCCGCGGTTCGTGGGAAACGCGGCCGACTTCCGTTTTCGTCGCGATATTCCAGACACTGACGCCATTGTCGGCCATCTCACAAACCGCCCGGCGCCCGTCGGCAGAGATGAACGCAAATCCACTGAGGGGAAACGGACGATCGAGTACGTGCTGGGCCGTGTCGATCTGGCACTGAAAATAGTTCCACTCCCAGTTGCGATGCTCTTTTGGTGCGGCTTCCAATGCCTGGCGAGCGAGGCTGACATTGTGAAGCTGCAGCGAACTCGAAGCCGCGACGATGTTCGCTCGATAGCGCTCCCATCGTTCAGACCGGGCAAACCGAAGCGCGTTCTCCGAGGCCGCGTTCGCCGCTGCCAAATTGTCCACGGCCTCGATCCACTTCCAGAAAACCCCTCCGACGCCCAGTAACGTCACGAGAACTACGGTCGCCGAAAGGAATGCGACTCCGGGATTCCGGCTTGACCAACGATTCAGCCTTGCCATTGAGCCAATCGGCCGGGCACGAATTGGTTTGCAGTCCAGCCACAGCCTGAGGTCATCCGCGAGGGCTTCGGCCGATTCGTATCGCTTCGCCGGCGACTTCTCCAAACACTTCATCACGATGGTGTCGAGATCGCGCGGCACCGACGGCTGGAGGCGGCGAGGCGAAACGGGCAACTGCGAATGCAGCAACGTCATCGTATCCACCGGTGTCGCCCCACAGAAGGGCACTCGAGCCGTCAACAACTCATACAGCATTACACCCAGCGCGTAGACGTCGATCGCCGGAGTCGGGGGTTCGCCGACGGCTTGCTCGGGCGCCATGTATTCTGGCGTTCCCATCACCGTGCCGGCTTGTGTCAAGAACCGGCCACCCTCATCGCGCTCGTCGCCGAGTTGTTTGGCCAAGCCAAAGTCCGCGATCTTCGGCTCGCCGTCGCGGGTCAGCAACACGTTTGCTGGTTTTAGGTCACGGTGGACGACACCGACTCGATGGGCTGAGTGAACCGCCCTCGCAATCTTCTCGATGATTTCCGCCGCGACTCGCGGCGGTTGCGGCTTGTCGGTGAATCTGACCAGGCTTCCCCCATCGACGAATTCCAATGCGATAAATGGGCTGGGCTGCACCTCGCCGGGTTGAGGCTCGATCGTTCCAATCTCGAAGACTTGGATAATGTTCGGATGTTGCAATCGGGCGACGGCCTCAGCCTCGACCCTGAAGCGTTCGCGAAACTCACGGTCGGACAAGGCGGAACCCCGAAGGGTCTTGATCGCCACGACCCGTTGAAGTTCGCGATGTTGAGCCTTGTAGACGATCCCCATCCCACCGGAGCCAATCACGGAGAGGATTTGGTAACCACGGATATTCGGCCATGGTATCTCAAATTCCTTCCCGATCTCGTGGGCGATCATCGGCAAAGGAGGGACCGCATCGGTCGTGGCGGCGCAAGGAAATCCCGCTCGCGGGTCCAAGATCTGCGTCGCGGGGACCAGACGATCTACGAGTCTGGAGGAGTGTTTCATTGTCTTCCATCGTGCCAAGGGATGATGGATCGCTCAGAATCCCTGCCATACCATGCGTCATTTTCTTTGATCGGGCAATTGACTTGGTCCACGATTTTTGGTCGGGCAGGAATCGAAAAAGGCCATCGCGACGAGCGGCCCGCAAAACGCCTCCAACATCGCGCTCCTCACGCAGAACAAACTAAACCCCGTCCAACAAGTCAAGCCGATCGCCGTTGAAGTCGGCTGGTTCAAACTCGTCAATGGGGCAACCGGCGAGGTGATCGCCGTCGATAATGCCTCCACCGAGCCCGGCCGGCACCTCGTCCTTTGGAATGACTCGACCCCCAAGTCTCAAGACCAGCAGTTTCAGTTTCGACTCGTCGAATAGCCTGACGACGTTATTTCGCCGCCGGCCTATTATCGAAGACATTGTCCCGTTCGAGCGGCAACTGAAACGCATCGGCGACCCGCGTCATGTAATGGCATCGGCAGGCCCACCAAATAACATCGAAGGTCCGCGCGGCTCCAAAGAGCCTCTGCAATTCCGCAACGTATTCGTCCGTCACCGATGCCGGTTCAAACGACAGCTTCCTCGCAAAGGCGAAAGCTGCTCGATCGGCGGGCGTAAACCCGCTCCAGTCACCCTCAGCCAATTTCCGCGTTCGTTCCGAAATCTGCTTCTGGTCGAGGCCCGCGACCGCGAGCAACATCTCGCAATGGCCCATTCAGTAGAAGCATTGAAGCGACCGGGTCACGACCCAGAACAGCGACTCCTCGAAGACACGATCCTGTTTCGACTCCTCGCCAAAAGTTCGCGTGCATAGTGTCCAGGCCGAGGCCAACTCCGGTTGGTAACCGAGACAGACGAGACTCCAACGAATTCGCAACTGTTGGCCTTTTGGGAAAGCCGGCGGCAGATGCTTGCGCACTGATTCGAACGAAGGCACGGGAATCCGCGGCTCGCGACTTCGCTGGGTCTCCATGAGTCGTTGCAGGTGTTCGTAGTCGAGCTTGGTCCATTCGCGGTCGGTTACTTTTCCGGTTCCGGCAGGGGTCTGGTCAGCTCCCTCGGGCATTCGTCGCTCGGCCGGCACGGCTCCACCGGCCAACGGCTTGGCAAACCGCACCGCGATTGGGGGCAACGGACCACCTTCCTCGACGGTAATGCCCAGGGCCAACAGCAGCCGATCCTGGAAATTCGCGTAGGCCAGGCATTGCACCATCGCCACAACGCCGGCATCGCCGTATCGCTTGCGCAGCGACGTCACGGTGGTGTCGGAGACCTTGTAAGCCTCCTTGGTAAGTTGTTGGGCGAAGTGAAGCGCCTGACGGTGATCGGCAAGCGATTCGATTGGATTCGCAACGAGAGCTTCGACCTCGACTGCGGTCGCGCCCGCCTGCTTGAAATCGGCCAAGGCGTAAGCCTGGCCGTAGGGGCTGCGATTCTCGCGGGCGGCCACATAACGAAGCGCGGCTCTCAGCGTCGGCGGCAACGGGCTACGACGACGTTGAATAAAGTCGAGTTCCAGCATCGCGGCCGTGGTTCGCGGCATCGACTCGACCAAAGCGCGTGCCCAGGCCGGTAGCGAAGCTGGCTCTCCCTCGATCGGCTTGGGCAATCGCGTCCAAGCCTCGCGGTCGCTCAGCAAGGGCACACGAGCGCCACCGGCCGGGTCCTTCGACGATTCATCGAGCAACAGCATGGCCATCGCT
The DNA here is from genome assembly GCA_964515185.1 of uncultured Alcaligenaceae bacterium. GTDB lineage: Bacteria > Planctomycetota > Planctomycetia > Gemmatales > Gemmataceae > CAZESP01. The sequence goes on along the minus strand of CAZESP010000035.1, from coordinate 42,635 downwards.
TGCTCCAATTCCAGAGGCTTGAATCCAAACGGGCCACGGCCGCCCTTGTAGGCGACGCGTCCCGAGCGATCGATCAGGTAGAGGCGATCCGGCATGCCGCTATAGGCATGGCCGACGCGGTCGTCGATTTCGTCCACAAGTAGGGGAATCGACATCTTCAACGCCGCGCAACATTTTTCGGCGATGGCGGCGCGGACGTCCTTCGTCTTTGGTTGGGCAAACGCGACGCCGGCCTTGTCGTTCGACGCCATACGCCAGCCATCCGTCGGATGGGCCTCCCGAACATAGATCCCAAGAAACTCGATTCGGTCGCCATATTGCTTCTTCAACTCTTCGAGAGCACCAGACTGGGCCCGATAAGGCCCTCAGGTGAAACTGCCGAAGATCAGCACGACTGGTTTCTTGTTGCGATAATCGGCAAGGCGAATCGTCCGCGAGCCATCGTGGGTCGCCAATGCGAAATCCGGGGCTGGCGCGTTAAGGTGTGGACCAACGAACATCGAGCCAATTTCACCGTTGAACAATCCTTTGAGTAATATCTGGGGCGTTGGCCCGTCGTTGGGTCGGGCCGCGGGGCGGGGCGGCGCGGGCGGAAAAAGCATGGCCCGCACGTCGTCCGGCGTCAGGAAGCCCTTGTCACCAGCGGCACGCTTGAACAGCGAGTCCCACTCTTCCTTCGATAGTCGCCGGTTGTTGTCGCGATCAACACGCATGAAGAAAGGCTGGATCTGTGACATCTGACGCTGATAGGCTGAGGTCTCCGACCAATCGAGATCGGCAGGCGTAATGGCTCCATCGCGGTCGCGATCGAGTTGTCGAAATACGTCGGCGGGGCCGGTGAATTCCGACGAGGTGATTCGTCCGTCACGGTCGCGGTCACATCGAGAGGCCAACCATTTCCAGTCATAGCGCGACTGGCTCGGCTTGAACCAGCCATCGCCCGGCCCCATTCGCGAGCCATGGCGAATGGCGAAGTACATTTGGCCGAATTCAGTTTGCCGAAACGGCTCGATGAGCCAATCAACGACACGCGGGGACGGCTTCGCGGGCGGGTCCGCGGCGCGGCCCTGAGTCGCGGCGAGGGCCGCCACCAGCACGGCAAGGACAACGGGCTTCATCGGCGATTTCCTCAAGATGGCGCGGTTGGCGAATGTCGACCATGATACCCCAAAACCGCCCGGAAACCCACGAAACAGCCTCCGAGTCGAAGTTGATGTTGCAATGACCCGGCGCCGATGATAAAGGGCCGATCATGAACGCGATTCTCTTTCTCGCATTGGCGGCCACACAATCCGGCGGGCCACTCGCCGGACCGAGTTCGACGGTGAATCTCGGCACGGTGCGCGGCGGCCCGATGATCGCGACAACGGTTCGCGTCACGAATCGCGGCGACGCGGCATTGACGATCATCGGCAGTCGCACGACCTGTGGTTGTGTCGTTTCGAAACCGCCGGCGGGGCCAATCGCCGCCGGCGCCTCGGCAGACGTCGCCGTCGAAATCGCCACGCTGACGCAGCCGGACGGTTTGAATCGCTGGACCATCGGCTTGCGGTATCAGATGGCAGGCGAGGCTCAAGTTCGCGAATGGGACCATCGAATCGAAGCCACGTTGGTGCGTGAAGTCGGGCTGTCTCCGGCAGCGGTCACGCTCATCGGCTCGGGAGCAAGCCTGGCTCACGAGGTCACGCTGACCGACCGCAGGCCGTCGCCTCTCGTTCTGAAGTTGATCCATGCGTCGTCGCCGCGGATTCGAGCCGGCGTTGCGCGCGATTGGACCAAAACTGGCGCCGGTTGGGAACTGACGGTGCGGGTGGGCATTGGCGAGTGCCCGCCGGGCCGGCATGACGAATTCGTGACTCTCTACACCGATGACCCCGACTATCGCGAGATCAAGATCCCCGTGAACGTCACCAAGAAGTCGGCTCAACGAGTGACGGCGACGCCCACGGAGGTTCGATTCTTGGCAGATTCGAAGCCGAACAACGCGCTTGTCCTTCTTCGCGATCGCGACGGGCAGGCGGTGGAAATCGAAAGGGCCGATTCAGATAACTCAGCGATCCGTTGTCGATGGGCCGAAGGTGCCTATCCGGCAGCTGCGATGCGAGTCTTGGTCACTCCCGGAGCGACACCGCCGATATCGGCAACAATCCGCGTGCAAATTCGTGCCCCGGAACCGGCGACAGTACTCGTTCCGGTGACATTCAAGGGCGAACAAAAATAAACCGGCCGGCGCTTTGGGCAGCGCCGGCCGGGCTTGATTGGAGTTGGAGATCCCTCATGCCTAGAAGACATAGCAGCCGTAGGGACAATAGGTCACGGGATAGAAGCAGTTATCCCAGGCACACCAGTAGTAGTTGCAGCAGGTGCAAGGACAGTAGTAAACCTTGCAACCATAGACCGGGCTATAGCAAACCGACGACCAATGGCCGTGATTGAATCCCTTGTAGCAGTAGCCATAGGAACACTTCACGCCATGGGAAACGTGGTAGTTGGTGAAAGTCCTTGGGCCGGCGATGTGGTGTCCCTTCGTCACGACGAAAGCACCTTTCGGCTTGTGGACCCCGGCGGGTTTCATCGGCCGGTGCGGTGGGCCGGCAATGGCGTTTGAGGCCAAGCAGGCGACCAAGGTCAAGGAAGCCAAGGGGAGGATCAGGCGTTTCATATTTTGCTCCGAGTTTGAGGATCGTGTCGGGTTGTCACCGTCACTATCCATCGGAGCGAAACCGGCCGCCAAGTGTTACACGCGAATCGTGTCGCCAGAAAGGGTCACGGTTCAAATTTGGAGAAACGCCAACAGGCGAGTCCCAAGAGGATTCCGATAAAGGCTGAGCTGATGCCGAGAATCTCGACCCATCGCGGCTCGGCGTCCTCGATGCCCTTGCGTTCCAATTCGGCCTTGCTCAGCACGCTTCGGGCGTTGGCGACTCCGACGAGGTAATCGACTTCATAAGTCCGCGGGAGGACGAAGTTGACCACCTCCGATGTGACGATGGCCCATTTCGGTACGTCGGGGAGACCCATCTCAGAGATTCGCTTGCGTCGCGGGCGCTTGCCGGGTTCTTTCTTCGCTTGAGACATATCGAGCTTTTCCAACTGCGGGCGCATGCCGGGTTCTTCATTCTCTTGTGACATGTCGAGTTTTTTTTCCAGCTCGCGTTGCGCGTCTTCGATCTTGGTGTGAATATAACCGTTGGCGAAGAAGACACCCCACGCGGCCGTCGTTACGAGAATGCACACGATTGGGCTGCGCGTCAACACGCCGGCGAGTACGGAAACGGCATAAAGCACGGCGAAATAGAACATCAGTCCGGGCACAACCCAGAGGAACCCTAAGCCCCAAATCCCCGAGCGAAGGCCCAAGGCCAACCAGATACCAACGACGGTTACCGACGTTAGGATCAACATGAAAATGAGGCCGCCGACATACTTGAAGATCAGCAACCGGACCCGATCGATCGGCTTGGAGATGTACAGATCAACGGTGCCCTTGCGAAGCATATTGGGCACAAAGAACGACGTGATGACGACGCCAATGAGCAATGCGGTCCACGACCCGAATTGTTGAACGCCCCACTTTTCGATGTTGTAGACCGCCTCGTTGACGTTGCCTCCGGTACCGCCGACAATCCCAAACGGGATCAATCCGAAGAGAATCGTAATCTCATGAGGCCAGGCATTGGCGTTGTCGATCTTGGTTCCTTCCGTCGTCACGACGTAGCGGATTTCATCGGCGGCATCCGCGCCGGTACGGACCGTCACGTTCTTGAGAAAGTAGAACTTGTCCGTGGTAAAGACGATTTGGAAAAACTCCGTACCTAGCGGAATTCCTGCGACATTCCCGGCCTCGACTGCCGCCTTCTTGTCGGTTGCTGTGTTGAACTTGAGTACGAGATCCCAAGCATAGTTTCCCTGCCATGGAATGGACGTGTCGTTGGACTGACGAAAATTCTCGATGACGAATTTCGGCGGCGTCTTCTGCCCCGGCTGCTTCGCGAAACCAAGTACAAAATTGATCGGGTCGAAATGTTTGTCGACTGTTTGCTGAAGCGTTTCCTGCCGAAACGAGATGCTAAACGTGAGCATGATCATGAGGAATGCGAAGACTAACATGACGTAGATAATCTTGGCGTCACGCGCTTCGCGATAGGAGTCCTTCATGATGGCCAGAAACTGCCTCATCGGCGAACCTCCCGCTTAACGGCCTTGACCTCGGGGGCGTCGATGCCCGGCTCGGCGGCCTCGACGGCTTGCATGAAGATGTCCTCCAACGACTGGCGTTTCTCGACGAGGTGCCGGATGCTCAGACCCCGACTGCGAAGCAGATCGATGACCGGATCGATGGTCTGCCCGGCGCTCAATTCAACTTCCCACCACTCGCCCGTTGTCTGCACAACGTACCCGTGCCGCTGCAATTCGTCCTTGGGCAATTGTTGGCCCGGCGCCAGCCCAATCTGAAAGAAGCCACGCTGCTGGGTCAGGGTCTTAATATCCCCTTCGCGAATCATGACGCCGCGTGCGAGAATGCCCACGCGATCGGTGACCATCTCGACTTCGCCCAAGAGGTGTGAGTTGAGGAATATCGTCTTGCCCCGCGACTTCAAATCGAGCATCACTTGGCGAATCTCACGACGGCCGATCGGGTCCACGCCATCGGTCGGCTCGTCGAGAATGATGAGGTCCGGGTCGTGGAAAATCGCCTGAGCGATGCCCATGCGCTGTTTCATGCCTTTGGAGTAGGTTCGAATCTTGTAGTGCATTCGCCCGCGGAGGCCGACGAGTGTGAGGCTCTCCTCGATCCGCTTGCGTCGCTGGGCACGAGGCATGCCATAGACACCGCCGAAGAAGTCGAGGAGGCTGAATCCGGTGTGGTACTCGGGAAAGCGATGGTCTTCAGGCAGATAGCCGACGCGTCGCCGGATATGGGTGGTGCCGACAATCTCGTCGAAGAGTTTGGCCGACCCATCGCTGCGCCGGACAATGCTCAGCAGAATCTTGACCAACGTCGATTTCCCGGCGCCGTTTTGGCCAAGCAGACCATAGATTTGTCCCTTTTCGACTTTCAGGGAAACGCCCTTGAGGGCATCGACGTTGCGATATCGCTTCCAAAGCCCGATCGTCTCAATGACCGCCATCGGCGGCACCCCCCAATTGGTGGAGCATCCACGACTTGAACTAAACCGGCCGGAATCTACGGTTCGTCGCATTCACTGTCATCAATCAACGAGTGATTCGACCTTGTTGAGTATAGGGTAGACCTTCGCACCCGCCAGCAGCGACGCGGGGCCACGAAATTAATTCGCCGATTCTTGGCTCAGATTGCACAAGTAGGGTGGCGAATCGTGGCACGGTGGATTGCCTTCGGCGCGAACTGTTGAATTTGATCGAGTTCGTTGGTTCCCGCAATAGGACATGGCCAACCATCTGGAATCAATTTCCGGCGACAAGATCTTGGCGAAAGGGGTCTCGCATGGCTCCGACCGCGAAGGGGCTGAGATGGCCAATTGATTCGCCATGGCCGAAAAAGCGATCTTGACTCAATTGAACGGTCGGGTATCGTTCGCCGCCGCACAGGGATTCGTATTTTCGGTGGAGGCGGTGACCATGCGACGTGTACGCGCGTCATTGGCATTGATGGCCGGCGTCCTCTTGGGGCTGATCGGCTGCCTCGGCGGCTCGACGCGACCGGAATTGAAACCCGACCACGTCGAGGAATTCCATTTGCCGTCGCCTTCTGCGGGTCGCTTCAGCAGACCCGAGGAGTACCCGAAGGAATTCCTCAACCAACAACTGCCGAAAAAAGACCCGAACGCCACCGACAAACTGCCGCCGCCGCAACCGGGTGGCGGCTCGATGGCTCCGGCCATGCAATCGCGGCCCGGCAACAATCCATTCTAAGTCGGCCCAAAGCGGGTCAGCAGCGCCCTCAGAATCTCGGCGGCGCGGGCTTCATCAGGGCTAGGGCGTGGGCCATGCCATCTCATGTCGGCGTTGACGCCCGCATGTTGGGCCGCACTGCGAAACTGATCGCGAATCCGATGCGCCCACAAAAAGCCCCAGCCGTCGCGAAGATACCACCAAAGCATTTCCGTCTCGTTGGCCTGCTTGGGCCGCGTCGCCACACAGAGCCAGGCGAGCCAAGGGCTGGCACCGGCAACCAGATCGGTCGCCCGTCCGAGTGGCCACTGAACCGGCTGACCACCGCGAAATGCCACCAATTCTAGGCCGCATGCAATGCCAAGCCCGATGGCCCCCAGCCCAAGCCTCGTCGGGACATAATTCAGCAACGCCACCGCGAGAATCACACCCAGAAATCCAACGCGAACCGACTCGCCGGCGATGGCGACGTCGGTCAGATACTCCTGCATCCACGGCAACAGCAAGACCCCGAGAAGACCACCCACAACCGCATGCCAAGCGGTGACACCAGGCCGCCGAGCGCCGAGGACCGCGATGCCGGCACAGGCGACCAGACACAGGGCCAGAAATCGCAACGCGGTAGAATCGCCGGCAGCCCCCGCCAGCCATGCCACCCACGCCGACAATGCCCAAGCCCAAGGATGGATCAAGGCGCTGCGACGATGGGCGTAACCGGCACGGGCCAAAGGAATGATGGCCAAGCCGATGGCAACAATTGAGAGATCAGGCATGTGTCGAAGGCAACCGTGCCGGCCTGCCGAGAAACGTCACGGTTCTTCCAAGTAGGTGTAGCCGTCGAGGCCATTGTCGTAGAACTTGAGCAACTGCCGCGACTCGCTCACGGAGATCTTGCCCGCACGAACCGCCCTTTCCACGTCTTTGCGCAATTTCGCGCTCAACTCGTCGGCGGTGTACTGAACGTAATGCAACACCTCGCGCACCGTGTCGCCTTTGATGACCTGGTCGATGCTGGCCGCCCCGTCCTCATCAAGGCTGATATGGACGGCATTGGTATCACCCAAGAGATTGTGCAGATCGCCCAGGATTTCCTGATAGGCCCCGAGCAGGAAGGCACCCAGATAATAAGGCTCGCCGGGGTTGTAGGTGTGCAGTTGCAGCGTGTTGCGCACGTCGCGAAGATCGATGAACTGATCGATCTTCCCATCCGAATCGCAGGTGATGTCGCCCAGAATGGCACGCCGGATCGGTGGCTCCGTCAGACGATGGATCGGCAGAATCGGAAAGAGCTGTTTGATGGCCCAACTATCCGGCATCGACTGAAAGATCGAGAAGTTGCAGAAATAGGTATCCGAAAGCAGTCCTTCGAGGCCGTTCAGCTCCTCGGGAACATAATCCATGTCGCGAACGATCCGCTGAATCTTGCGCCCGACGGCCCAGAAAAGTCTTTCGGCCATCGCCCGCAATTCGACGGAGAGATAGCCGAGTTTGAACAGATTGAGCGACTCATCGAGGGCTTGCGTCGCATCGTGATAGCTTTCGATGACGTTCTTCTTCGACAAGTCACGATGGATGCCGAACAAGTCGCCGATCGGCTGCGGTGCTTCGGGCGGAAGGTCTTCAGGAGCCTCGCACGCGTCGAAGTTGCTCGTGCCCAAAACGTCGAAGACCAACACGCTATGGTAGGCAACGACCGCTCGACCCGATTCGGTGATGACCGTCGGATGAGCAACACCGGCCTCGTCGCAAACGCTCTTCACTCGAAAAATGACGTCGTTGGCGTATTCCTGGAGCGTGTAATTGACCGACGACTCAAAGTCCGTCTGCGAGCCATCGTAGTCGATGCCCAACCCGCCACCGACATCAAGGTACTTGACTCCCGCACCGATGCGAGCCAACTCGATATAAACACGGGCTGCCTCGGTAAGCGACTCCTTCACCTTGCGAATGTTGGTTATCTGGCTGCCGAGGTGATAATGGACCAGTTGAAGGCAATCGGCCATTCCGCGTTGGCGCAGGTAGTCGAGTGCCTCCAAGACTTCGGTGAGGGTGAGACCGAACTTGGCTCGATACCCGGTACTGCTTCGCCACCGGCCCGCGCCGCGCGTGGCCAGTTTCACGCGAACACCGATGACCGGCCTGACGTTGAGGTCCTCGGCATTACGAACAATTGACTCGAGTTCGGTGAATTTCTCGACGACGGGTATTATCTGTTTGCCGATCTTGCGCGCCAACATCGTCATGCGAATGAATTCGTCGTCCTTGAACCCGTTGCAAATGATCGGAGTATCGGTCCCGTTGGTTTGTGCGAGAACAGCCAGCAACTCCGGCTTACTGCCCGCCTCCAGCCCAAAGTTGAACGGCTTGCCGAAGTCAACGATCTCCTCAACGACGTGCCGTTGTTGGTTGACTTTGATGGGATAAACGCAGCAGTACTCGCCCTGGTAGCCATATTCGGTGATGGCATTCTGAAAAGCGTTGGCAATCTCGCCCACACGATGACGCAAAATGTCGGTGAAACGAAGCAAGATTGGGGTTTGTATGCCGCGCTCGACGAGTTGGTCAATCAGCTCTTTGAGATCAATGGCGCGATCGGGGCGTTTGTCGGGATGAACCGTCACCTGCCCGAGGCGGTTGATTCCAAAATAGCCTTTGCCCCAACGACGCACGCCGTACATCTCGACGGCATCGGCGATTTTCCATTTGTCCATTAAATCGACGCTATCCTCACGGAGGCCAGCGGCTTTCCCCATCAACGGCTACCTTTCCCCAACACGGGGCTGCAAGTCGGCATGAACTCTGAAAATCCTCAAGAGTTCCGCCAGATTACCCATTATAGCGCAAGCGTCATTGGCGCCATAATCCACCTTCTGTATGGGACACGCGATGAGCCGTCAAGTTCGATTCGCGTGGCACGCTGATCCATTCCCGCTCGACGCCGTTGCATCCGATACGGGTTACGCCAACGCCGGCAGGAACTCGCGAACGTATTCCATCAGGCCCAAGGCCGCCAACTCATCCGCGACGGCTTCCCGCGTCGGCTCCGAGAGAGTGCTGCCCACCTCTTGGATCAGCAGCTCCGCGAACAACCGCCGCGCGCGGCTGAGTTGCTTGCGAAACGCCTCCGGAGTCAACGGCCGGCCGATTCGCTGGGATACCACATGCGCGAGTTTTGTCGAGTCGTCATCGGGGCGATCCACGCGAAGCCGCAACACGGTAAACCCGAGGTTCCCCGGTGCCGAGTGCTCGTGTCGTTCTAACGCGCGCCAGACCTTGTCCAACAAACAGCGCCGCCAATCATCCTGCCATCGGCGTTCAATTTCAATCTCGGAGTCATCAGGCAGGATATCCTGCAACATGTCGACATCGACCGTCACCGGCCCCTTGCGTTTGCCCAGATGAGTGAGAGCCGCGTTCCGCACAGCCACCTTGAGGTAGTCACGAAACCGGCCGCGATCGGGGTTGGCACGGCCGAAACCATTTTGTAGCACCTTCGCCAGGAAATCCTGCAAGGCATCCTCGACGTCCTGCGACGTGCGCAAAAGCGCCCGCAGATACGCCTCAATGGCCGGCGTATAGCGAATGACGAAATGAACCGGATTATTGACCTGCGTCCACCGCGTCGAAATCTGATCGAGCGGCAACGGCGAGCCAACGTCATCCGGTGAATGGGCCGACATGCGTCACTCCGTCCGTGGTAGGAGCCAAGGGCGAATGGTTCGGCCGGCGGCGCCCCACATGCGGCGCCCATCGCGACTCAGGGCAAGGGCATGAATCGGCGGGTCCGTCTCCGGAGGTGTACTCAACCGCTTGTCGGTCGCCAATTCGACAAACAGCGGGCCTCCCGGATGACCGATGATCAAGAGTTTTCCGTCCATCGACACACAAGCACCACGAGCCGCCGCGGGCAACGGCCCATAAGTTTGACGCGGTTCACCCGTTCGCGTGTCCCAAATCCGCGCGAATGCCTCACGCTGTCGATCCGAAGCCGTTTCGACCAACTGAAACCCATCCGGGCTGAACGATAGATCGACCACGGGCTGATCGGACATTTTTACACGACGAGACTCTTCCCAAGCCCCTGTGGTCCACAAAATGATCGTTCCGTCGGCAAGCCCGGCCGCAAGCATTCCTCCAGGTGGCGCGAATTGAAGGCATCGAATGGCGGCCGGAAGCCCTCGAAGGAGAATCGGCGACGCTTCGGTCGTTAAGTTCAGCACCATGACCTGATGTCCCTTGTCGCTCGCGGTATCAGTCACGCCAATCGCCATGAGGTTACCGGACGGATGGAATGCCAGGCCTCTGATAGTCCCATTGGGCAATGGCGTGAGGACGCGTTTTTCCTGGCCGGTGCTCGCATGCAACAGCAACACGCGTGCCTCGGTCGCTGACGCCACGGCAAACGTCGCGCCGTCGGGAGCAACCGCAAGCGCAACCGCTTCGGGCAAGGCAACGGACCAAGACTCTTCCACAGTCTCGCCCAGACGACACGAGGAGACCTTGCCATTCTTGCCGCCCGTAGTCCAAACCAGGCGGTTATCGCCCGCGAAAGCCAACAATCCGACCTCGCCATCGGCGGCAATTTCGGCTGGCCAGGGCGCGAGCGTTTCCGAAGGAGCAGGTTGCTGCGGTTCGGACAACAATAGATGTCGCGCCAAGAGCACGATTAGAAGAATGGCGGCAGCCGTTCCCGCGAGGAATACCGCTCGTCCGACTCCGTCGCCCTCGGCGTAATCTCGTGGCCCGTCGCCGCCGGCAGGTCCAACCAACCCATGACGAATCGACGGAACGATCGGGTCAGTACCATCACCTAACAAACTGGCGCCGCGCGGTGTATCGCCGACAGAGATCGAAGATTCCACGCCTTCTTCGACAAGCAATCGGCTGAGAGCGTTCGCCATGGCAATGGCCGACGGATACCGGCTGACGGGTTCCTTCGCCATCGCATGCCCCACGATGACGGAGCATCCCTCGGGAATGTTCGGATTCACGCGGCGAGGATCGGGCACGGCTCGAAAACAATGCGCCCGAGCCTGCTCGGCCCATGACGATCCATCGTAAGGCGTCTGACCGGTCAGCAAGGCATAATAAGTCGCCCCCAGCGAATAAACGTCGGCTCGTTCATCGAGCGTCTCGCCGCAACACTGCTCAGGACTCATGTAGTGAGGCGTTCCGGCTACCCCGCCATGTCGCTTGACCGCGTTCTCGACATCCGGCGGCGGCGCTTCGGTGGCTAACCCGAAATCGGCTAACTTGACACGACCATCGGCGCCCACCATCAGATTGGCCGGCTTCACATCGCGATGGATCAATCCGGCCGCGTGGGCCGCCGTCAAACCCGCACACGCGTCACGAATGGCTCGCGTCGCCTCGATCCACGGCAAAGCGCCCGTCGCCCGTAAGCGATCATCCAAACTGCCGCCCGGCATCAATTCGAGGACCAGATAGTATCCATCGTTGAACGGGCATATCTCAAGAATGTTGACGACGTGGGCGTGATTGAGACGGGCGGCCGCTTGGGCCTCACGCAAGAACCGATCGCGTGCATTGGGATTATCGGCGCGGGCCGGCGCGACGAACTTGATGGCGACGCGGCGTTTCAACAGCGAATCTTCGCCCTCGTACACCACGCCGTTGCCTCCGCGGCCGAGTTGACGCAGAAGCGTGTACTTGCCCACGGTCCCGTCGCCGGGCATCGGAGGATCAGGAACTAGGGCGCTTCGGCTCATTGGCAGCGGCGTTGTGCCCCCCGAGGAAACAAGCACTCACTCTACACGAACCGGCTCACCCAGCCAACTGCTTTCCTGGCACCTCAACTTCAGCAGGTGTCGATGGCGACGCGCGAGCACATCCCCTAACCGTTACGCACCATATTTTGAGAGCCGACGCGCGTGGGCCATGGCCAGGAGCATCAGGTGCTTTGCTTCGAATTGGCCCAATCCGCCGCGAAGGCACGTTCGCTCACCGAACGACGTGACTTCGTCGGGCCGGCACCATTCCGACCACAACAACGTCGGAACCGGGTGAAACGAGTGACTCTTCATCTTGCTCGGCGTGCTATGGTCGCCCGTCACGATCAATACGTCGGGACCCAAGGCGCGAATCGCGGGAATGACCGTGTCGAGGCGTTCAATCATCTCCACTTTCGCGGGGAAATTGCCGTCCTCCCCTGTGCTGTCGGTGTACTTGAAATGGAGGAAGAAGAAGTCGTATTGATTCCACACACGTTTGAGGGTCTCGATCTGCTCGCCCAGCGTATCGCCGGCGTTCAATACGTCCATGCCGACCAATCGAGCCAGGCCCTTGTACATGGGATAGACGGCGATCGCCGCCGAGCGCAAGCCGTAGACTTGCTGCATCGTCTGAATGTTGGGATAGCGAGCAAAACCTCGCAGCGTCGCGCCATTCGTCGGAGCATCGTTTTTGAGAATGCGATTCACCTCGGCGACAAACGTATTTGCCGCCGATGCAGTGAGCTTCGATGCCTCATCGCGCCCCTCGGCCGTCAGAGGAACCACTCCGAGGGCTTGCGGGTCGGTGTCGTTGACCGCGTCACCTAAACCTTCGCCGCGAAACACCAACACAAAGCGATAATCGCGGACGGCTTCAACGAACACCTCGACGCCGGGCACTCGTGCTGAGCGAATTTTCTCAACCATGGCCCGGCATCGATCCGTCGAGGGGCGACCGGCGCGGCGATCCGTTATCGTGCCGTCCGGCCCGAGGGTGCAAAGGTTGCCCCGAATGGCAACATCTTTCGATCCGACCGGAAAGTTGATGCCAAGGGCTTCCAGAATGCCGCGACCGATTCGATATTCCAACGGATCATAACCAAAAAGTCCGAGGTGGCCGGGTCCACTGCCAGGGGTGATTCCGGGCAAGACCGGCACGCTCAGACCGGTAACGCCTTCGCGGGCCAGGGCATCGAGGTGAGGCGTGTTCGCGGTTTCTAATTCCGTTCGCCCATCAGGGGTCAGCGGCAAACCGCCCAGACCATCGGCAACCAATAGGACGATTTTCGAGTCGTTGGACTCACGTAATTCGACAATAAGGTCGTGAATCTTCATGGGGGGAGTTTACGGAACGGTCCGGGCGAAGTACAGTTGGAGAAACCGTCGTTAGACGTTCCGGCAAGCGCCCAGTCGTCGAGTCAGAGAAATACCATGGCTCCACTCGAAGAACCGATTCAGTTCAATTACCAGAGCGCCCTGGTCCCTCATTCCGACGAGTGGACCCCGCTGGCCGAGTTGCAGTCTCGGCACCTCCTCTCGCCGAATCGGTTGAAACAGTTCAGCGCTCAAATGAACATGATCCGCGGGCAGGTCTCCGCCGAGCGTGAATTACAGAATCCCCCGCCGGAAATGCGACCTCTCGACGCGGCCTTCATCGACCTACCGGCCAAGTTACTGGAAAACCACCGTCGCAAAGGCGATCTCAGCGAGCTGGGGCAGATTCAGCGATTGGCCACGCGATTTCGTCAAGAGACCGACAACGTCATCGTCTTGGGCATCGGTGGCTCGTATCTCGGCGCCCGGGCGTTGTTCGACGCCCTGTGTCACACTTACCACAACGAACTGCCGCGAAAACAACGAGTCGATAAGCCCCGCATCTACTTCGAAGGAAATAACGTCGATAACGACTCGCTTCAAGACCTCTTTGAGCTATTGGAGCTGTCGTGTGTTGACCCGGACCTGGCCGCGGAGCGATGGGGATCTGTTGTTATTAGTAAATCGGGCGGCACTCTGGAGACAGCGGCAGCTTACCGATTTGTTCGTGCCGAGGCCGCTAAGTTTTACGGTGTCAACAACCCGTTGCGCAAACAGTTAGTGATCCCCGTCACCGGTGACCCCAAACCGCCGGAGGTCAGCAAGCTCCGCGAGTTGTGCCGAGCCGATGGTTACCCCGCCGAGGACATTGTCGCGATCCCGGAAGGGGTTGGCGGACGTTATTCGGTTCTGTCATCCGTCGGTCTGTTGCCGGCCGCCATCATGGGTCTGGACATCTGGGAACTGCTCCGTGGCGCCCTGGCGATGACACGCCGATTCACCGACGAGCCGTTCGAGCGGAATCCGGTGCTCCAATATGCGGCCGTCAACTACCTTTTGAACGAGGAACTCGGCAAGCCGCTGCGGGTGATGGCGGTCTGGTCGAAGAAGCTCGAATCGCTCGGCATGTGGTACGACCAACTTCTCGCCGAATCATTGGGCAAGCAGGGTCGCGGCCCAACGCCGATCACCTCGGTCTGCACGCGCGACCTACACTCGCGGGGCCAACAGCATCAGGTTGGCCCTCGAGATCGGGTCATTACCAATGTGGTCATCAAGGAACCGATTCACGAGAAGCTCACGCTCGGGATGTCGGAACGAAACGAAGACGATCTGAACGCCCTCAATCGAAAGACTTACGCCGATCTCATCGCGGCGGCGGCAAAAGGAACGAACGAGGCCTACGCCGCCGTTGCCCGCCCGACCACCGAAATCATGCTGCCGAAACTCAGCGAGCATTGCCTGGGCCAGTTGTTGCAGATGTTGATGCTTGCCACCGTTGTCGAGGGCCGGCTTATGGGAGTCAATCCTTATGGGCAACCCGGCGTCGAGGCCTATAAGCGCAACATGATGCGGGCGCTAAAAGGGTAATTGGGGACGACCATGCCCAGCGATGCGGTGTCCAAGCCAGTCACGGTGCCGGATTTTCTTTCCGCCCGATCCCGCGGGGTCAAGCTCACCGTTCTGACGGCCTACGACTACACGACGGCGAGACTCCTTGACGTTGCTGGTGTCGACTGCTTGTTGGTCGGCGACTCACTCGGCATGGTGGTGCAAGGTCATGCCACGTCCCTTCCGGTGACCCTCGATGAGATGATCTACCACACACGTTGTGTCGTGCGGGGCGTGCGCCGCGCCCTCATCGTCACCGACCTACCATTCATGTCATATCAGGTGAATGCGGAACAAGCCTTGGAGAGCGCCGGTCGATTGGTCAAGGAAGGCGGCGCGCACGCGGTCAAGCTCGAAGGCGGCCGCCGCAGTGCCGATGCCGTCGCGCGAATCACGGAAGCCGGCATACCCGTGATGGGCCATGTCGGCATGACTCCGCAATCGGTTCGGCAGTTCGGCGGATTCCGAGTCCAACGAGACGAAGACCAATTGATGGCGGACGCTCAAGCTATCGCCGCTGCGGGTGCGTTTGCCATCGTCGTCGAGTGTATCCCCGGCGAATTGGCGGCGAAAGTAACAGCGGCCGTCAACGTTCCCACCATCGGTATCGGCGCCGGAGCCGGATGCGACGGTCAGGTCTTGGTTACGCCCGATCTCTTGGGCATGTACGATGACCTTCGTCCAAAATTCGTCAAACGATACGCCGAACTGGGCGAGGCGATTGTTCGAGCAGCCAAGTCCTACTGTGATGAGGTTCGCGCCGGCACGTTTCCCGGCGTCGAACACGCTTTCCGGTAATCAGCTCGTTGTTGGCGTTGGTTTCACCGTCGCCGGCGAGCCGGGAAGCCAACCGATCAAGGCCGTCGCAATTCCTACAAGCAAGATCGTGATGAAGCTCAGATTAAGGCTGATCGCATGCCACATGCCAAACGCCTGCTTGGCCGGGTCGGATATCGCCGGGTCGATCGAAAAGCGATCATATCTCAGAGCGCTGACTTTCTGAGCGATTGGCCAACCCACAATCACGGTCAGTAGCGCCAGCAACAGAACCAAGAATCGCACGCGATGAACTCGCGTCGTGGGGTCGGCCTTCGTCCAGCCCATGGAAGTGAGCAACGCCAAAAATCCACAGGCTCCTTGAACCATGAAATAAAACGGAAAGATCGGGGCGACCGCCGCGCCGGCAAGGCGTGTGCCGGATTCCTTGTTGAACATCGACGCCACGGGCAACCACGGTGGCCTTTCGTTGAAGCCCATCTCGCCGTAGCTCTCGAAAGTCTTGAACAACAGCGGCGCCACGACAAACGTGAAGAAGACCGCGCCGCCAAACCAAAGGGACACGGACAACGCATGAATCGTCTTCGCTAGGCTTCGCATGATTGGTTTCTCCTCGACGCGATTCTCGGTGCCTCGCCGGATCCGGCCAATATTGTCTCGATGCCGAATAACGACGAGTAGAAACGCCGACAAACAGAATATCGTTAGAACGATCTGGGAATCATCGAAAGGGTCGGGCGTGAGCAGTAATCGCAGCCCGGCGAGGGCCGCGGCTCCGGCGAGCGATGCCAGAGAAATGTAGCCCAGGCTTGAGAACAAACTCAGCCATACGAGGGCGGCACCCAACGTCGGCAAGGGCACCAGGACCGACACCACGCCGGCACCGGTCGCCACGCCTTTGCCGCCGCGAAATCGCAACCAGATGGGGAACAGGTGCCCCAGAAACGATGCCAGCCCCGCCGCGACCGGCAACCATGACGGCTCAGCCCATTGGCGAGCCACGATCACCGGCAATGCCCCCTTGACGAAGTCGAGGATGAAGACAACGACTCCGAGCTTGCGGCCGAGTGCCCGGCCAACATTCGTCGCGCCGATATTGCCGCTGCCGATTGTGCGAATATCCAGCCCGCGCGAGCGAGCAATCAATAGGCCGAACGGCACAGAGCCGAGAAGATAGCCGGCGGCAACAAAGACAAATGGGATCATCAAATTGGCTCAGCGACGAATGCTGGGAGTGATACCTGACGCCACACCGGTGGGGGGACCCAACACCAAGCATCGTCCCTCGCGATGGTTACCAATCGCCCGCGTTGCTTGCATGGCGGCTTCGGCTCGTCTCGGCATTCGCCGTCTATCGAACCCTCGTGGCGCGGTACTTGGCCACGGGTATCCTACGCCGCGGCGCGGTGAGCGGCCGCTTGAGTGAGTACCGCCAACAACTGTTGGTAGTGGTGTTCGAAAGTCCATCGACTCGCCGTCTGCCGGGCCGCGGTCGAACACGCCATGCGACGTGCGGGGTCAAGCATCCAGACAAGGCACTCCGCTAGCCGCGCGTGGTCGTGCGGATCGGAAACGACCAATCCTTCATGCGGCGGCTGCATCAACTCAGCGGCGCCGTTGAAACGAGACGTAATGATCGGCAGCCCACACGCCAATGCTTCCAGCACGACGAGCGAGCAGGGATCATAAAAGGTCGGATGAACCAGAAAGTCGGCGGCGAAGTAGGCGTGCCGCGTCTCGGCAAGGAACCCATGAAAGACCACCCGATTGGTCACTCCCAGACGGCGAGCGAGACGTTGATATCGCTGGGTTCGCGGGTTGCCGACGACGATCAGCTTCAGGGGGCGATTCGCGGGGACGCGAGCGAGCGAATGGAGGAGCGGCTCCAGCCCCTTGAGGCGATAATTCATGGCGACAAACAGGGCCGCCGGTTCGTCAGCCGCGATACCCCAGGCGTGCCGCCACTCGTGGCGCAATCTCGGCCTATCAGCAGCGATAAAACGGGCGGGGTCGATCGCACTCGGGATCACATGAATCTGATCCGCGCCGATGCCATAGTAGGTTTCGAAGTGTCCCCGAACCATGCGACTATTGACGACAATAGTAGGCCGTTTCGATTCGCAGTATTGCTTGCGTTCGAGGCGAGCGAACGAGCGCGCCGCGGGATCGATTCGCTTGGCAAGCGTTGCCAGGAATCGCCCCACGGCTGACGAGTGCTTGCGGATATTGTGAGCCGATGACGCCGCGTGAAGGCCACCTTGGGGATACAGCACATCTTGGCCCCAAGTCTTGTCGAAACCAATCGAGACATCGTGGCCTATAACCGCGAGCGCTTTCTCGCATGCGGAGGCAAACCGCCAGGGGCGCAAGAATCGAGGGCCTTTCGGCACGTCGAGTCGATGATATCGTGTTGAACTCGGTAGCGCGGTCGCGTCCCAGCGGCATGCCAACAGATGAACGGTGTGCCCATCGATAGCCAGCCGTCGCGACAGGTCGCCGATGTATGTCTCGCATCCGCCGCGTGCCGGCAAGACGCTTTCGTAGCAGAGCGCAATTTCCATGACTGAAGTCCCCGAGACCCCTCGGCAGGTTACGCCGCTTGTCGCGCGACCATGAGCCTTTTTCGGTTATGCCCGCGATATCGCCGCCCTTTCCAACGCACGACCACGTCGAGCCAGTCCCATCGTCGCCTTCCGCGATAGGCCCGCCAAAAACGAAGCCGATCGCGAGCCGTCACACCCTCGACCTCGGATGAGTAGAGCAACTGCGCGAGGTCCTTCACGAGCCAAAGCGCCGAGGTCCATCGATGACGGCTGAGGCGATGAAGGTCAATGACAACGAGTTGTCCTTGCCATGTTTCCGGCACGAATTTCGTCAGCCGTTCGGGAACGTAGAAATGGCAAAAATAAAGATCCTTGTGAAAACGGTGGCGATCGTGAAGTGCCCGTGTCAATCGAACCATCTCCGTGACAAGGCCCCGCTTCCATCTCGCGAATGCTACCGGGGCGAGGGATCGACAGGCGGTGGGAATGGCCTCGTGAAGCGGAATCATCCCGCTGAGTTCCTCGACAGCGAGGAATCCTCGCAGTCGCCCCCAAGGGCCAACCCACTCCCCGGCAGCAACGGCCCTCGGTACCGGCAAGCCTTGGCTCTTGGCCCATGCCAGGTGTTGCCATTCCTGCATACCCGGCGACCATGCTCGAAACGGAGTCAGCGATGCCAGGACCCCTCGCCAGCGAGGCAACACATAGTGCCGTTTCAAGTACACGGTCAGTTCGTCGTCTTCGGATCGCAGGCGGCAACGGCCGATGGAACGACCTTGTTTGGCATGAAATCGGTCTGTCACGGCAATCGACATGATTCGATCTTGCCAGCCCACGCCGGCGGCTCGGTCCCAATCCGGTTCATGACGAAACGTCGACGAGCCGCGAATGAGCCGTTGGAAAAGGCCTGCGATCATCGCTTTCCCTCGGATCGAGCGCGCGTGAGCAAGAACGAGTCCGTCACGCCGCCGGGCAACAGGCGATGACCGAAGGCGAGCAATTCCGGGACAACCTCCCCGCATCTCTGGAGCCGCAACATTTTCCCCGCAGCAAGAACCTCAGGCGCTGCCCACCACTTGGCCCGAAGCCGGGTCCACCACCGTCGCCAAGGTTGAATGACCCGGCGACGCGTTAAGTCCAACTCGCCGCCGTTCCAGGGAACGGTCTTCGTGATGACGCCGGGTTGCATTGCCGCGTAAGCGAGTTGCATCAACGTCTGACGCGTGAATTCCTGCTGCCCGGCCATCGTCACGACAAGTTCCTCACCTTCGAGCATGACGAGCAGTTGAGCGTCGTCGGCGAGCGGGGGATGGCGTTGTTCGCGAATGGATCGCCGGCGGTTTAGGCTTTGAGTTTCGGCACGGATTCGGTGGCACAACTGGGCGAGTGACGGGCTGCCATCTCCGGATGCGGAACGGTAGGCTGTCAGACACGCGAGCCGCTCCCGTGTTGTTGCAAGGGAATCGGCAATCGTGGCGTCGAGCGTGGCAAGATCGCGAATCCGCTCCGGCCACCGGACACGGCCCACTGTCGCGCGTTGCCAGTCCAGGATCGCAAATCGGGTGGCCGTTGCATCGATCAAAACATGTTTTGAATAAAGGTCTCGATGGCTGATGCCCGCGCCGTGGAGTGCCGCGAGAGCCTTGCCCAGCCGCCTCGCCATTCGTCCGCGAAGGCCGGTGTCGTTTGCGCCATCGAGAAACCGCCGGAGTTCAATCATTCCTTCGACGGCACGCAACAACAGAAACGCGCGTCCCTGGCCATCGGCCCCAACGGCAACGACCTCCGGGACAACGATACCTGCCGGGGCACGCGACTTGATGACCCGCAGCGTTTGAGCCTCACGCCAGGAGAGTGAGCTTAGGCCGTATCCCTCGCGGGCACAGCGCAGGCGCCAACCCCAAGGGATTCGATGCTCGCATTTCAGGTACATCACCTGCTCGTCGATCGTGACCTTTCGCACATGTCGATCCGGGTGACCGCCGACGATGAGGCCGGGCCAATCGACCAGGCCGGCGGCGCGACACAAACCAAGCGATTCGAAACGATCGGCATATCGCGGATTCACATCGAGGTATCCGGATCGTACTTGCTTTGAACGATGCGGGATCAGCTCAACCGGCATGGCGAAACCTCGAAGCATTTCGATCGAGCAGGGTCGCAGCAGCGGCAAAGACTTCAGCAGGAGTCAAGGTTGTCATGCACTGGTGATCGGTCGGGCAAACCCGCTGTTGACATGGCCCACACGGCACCGATTTTTGCAGTTTGATCTCGTCGCCGTAAAAGGTCTCCGTCCAGTCGATCCAGGTCGGGCCAAACAGTGCCACCACAGGGCGACCGAATGCGGCTCCAAAGTGGCGAGGGCCGCTATCGGTACTAATCAACAGGTCGCAACGACGAATACACGCCTTGGTTAATCCGATCGACACCGGGAAATCGGCAAGCGACCAGACTTCCGGCAAACCTGCGAGATGAACGACGCGGCGTGCCAAGTCACGTTCGGCAGGCCCGCACAGCACGAGGACACCAAGCCGGCGGCGTTGGACGAGGTCGCGGGCCAAGGCAGCGAATGACTCCGCCGGCCACAGTTTCGCCGAACCGAACGCGGCGCCGGGATTCAAGCAAACGACTCCGCGACTGCCGGCCAGCCCTGTCTGAGCCCAGACCTTGTCGGCAACCGTTTCGTCATGGGGTGTCGTGAATAGCTGCATGCGTGACGAAACGTCGGAACACCCCAGGGCCTCCGCGAGCCGATTGTAAGCCGGCAAGATCGGATGGGGTGGGATACGCCCGCGATCGTCGCGCGACGGTTGGAGGGCATCGGTAAGTAGTGGGCCGCGACCGTAGCGAGAATAGCCCACGCGATGGCGGCAGCCCCCGAGCCATGCCGCGAGGGCTGGCCTCAGCGAGTTGGGGAACAAGACGACATGGTCGATGCGTTCTTGGCGCAGCCTGCGGACCATTGCCAGCAGGCCGTCCCGACCGAGGATTCCGCGGTTGAATGGGATAAACTCATCGAGCCAGGGTGAGCCGGCCAAGACATCGCGCACATACGACCGGCCCAGGCCGACGATCCGCGACGAAGGATAGCGATTGCGAATCGCCCGAATGGCCGGCGTCGCCATGACCACGTCGCCGACCCAATTCGGTAAGAACAAAGCCATCTTCATTGATGCCCACCCCGGCAGACTCACGCGGCCTTGAGTCGTTGAAGGATGCCCGTGGTTGAGAAGCCGTCGCGCAGGGTCGCTAGATGAACGCGCCCGCCATACGATTCAACGAAATCAGCGCCAACGACCTCGTGCTTGCGATAGTCGGCCCCTTTGACCAACACGTCGGGTTGAATCGCCTCGATCAATCGCAGTGGCGTCGGATCACCGAACGGAATGACGAAATCGACCGTCTGCATTCCGGCAAGGACGGCAGCCCGTGCGGCGAGCGGATTGACGGGGCGGCTGTCACCCTTCAAGGCTCGCACGCCGGCGTCGGTGTTCACGCCGACGATCAACAGATCGGCCTGTGCCCTGGCCTCCGCGAGATACTGCACATGTCCGGCGTGAATGACATCGAAACAACCATTGGTAAACGCAACGGTCTGGCCCAGCCTTCGACGACACGCGATTTCGGCCAACAACCGCGGCAGATCGACAACCTTCTCGGTACCCATGATGGCGTTCGTTGGATCGGGGCTCTGAAGGAGGTCTCGCATGATTTCATCGCGTGTGACCGTGGCAACACCGATCTTTTCGACTTCCAGGCCGCCGGCAACGTTGGCAAGCCGAATCGCCGGTTCGTAATCGATGCCGGCGGCAAGAGCGAGTCCAAGGACGCACAACACCATGTCACCGGCGCCGGTAATGTCGTAGACGTGCCTCGGTCGGGTTGGCAGCACGGCTTGCCGGCCGTCGCGATGGCAAAGGGCCATGCCATCTTTGTCCAGCGTGACGATGGCGGCTTCGAGGTCGAGGCGTTCGCGCAATGTCGCCGCCGCGGCCAGAGCGTCATTCGTCCCGGTTATGGTTCGCCCTGAGGCCAGACCGGCTTCGAGCCGATTGGGTGTGATGGCCGAACAACCATGATATTTGCGGTAATCGTGCCCGCGAATCGGGTCGGCGACGGAGCGAATTCCCCGTGTTGCGGCACCGGCAATCGCGGCCGCCAACAGATTCGGCGTACAGACTCCTTTGTCATAGTCGCTGAGCAAGACGATGTCGGCGTTCCGCAGGTGCCGAGCAATGCCGGTCGCCAACTCGCATTCAATCGTGCCGCTGATCGGGGTCCGATCCTCGTAGTCCACGCGGATCATTTGCTGGGGGTGGCGATGCTGGGCTCGGCCGATATAGCGTTCTTTGACGGTAGTCGGCCGGCTCGGATCGGAGATAAGACATTCCGGGTCGATGCCCTGGTCGGCGACCAGTTGCCGGACGCGAGCGGCATCGGCGTCGGCGCCGACCACACCCGCGAGCGCGACCTCGGCGCCCAGCGCCCGAAGCATGGTCGCCACACTGCTGGCCCCTCCGAGTCGCTCCTCGCGTCGGTCCGCTCTTAGGAGAATGACCGGCGCTTCCTGACTGATACGCTCGGCGTCTCCCCAAACATATCGATCGAGCATGACGTCGCCGAGAACGAGAACTCGCGGGTGCCCGATTCGCTGAACCAGGTCGATCAAATCCGAGGACATAAAGGATCCCCATAGCGGTACTAGGCCGCCGTTCGTTTCATCGGTAGGGTTCGGGCCACGACAGCGCGGCTGGCCACGATCGTATGCAGCAACGGCAGCAAGATCTCGTGATAGCCGATCAATTCAAACCCCTCCGAGGCCGGCCGAAACAAGACGTTGACAAGGGTCCGATAGCGTGACTCTTTGTCGAGATTGACCGTGACCAGCCCATCGAGAGAATGGCCGAAGTTGCGGACGACCGCGACGGCCTTCAGAAAAACCTCGGGCATAACGACCGCGCTGCCGAGGTTCAGCCAGACGCCATGAGCAAGGCTGGAAACCAAGGTACACAGACGCCGGAAGTCGAGCAGCGACGCTTCGCCCAGAGCGGCGCCGGAAACGTGCGGGTGCATGTGGACAATGTCGGTGCCCAAGGCCACATGGATCGTGCAGGGAATTCCGGCGCGATGAGCCGCATGGACGACACTGGCGTGGGCATACCGAGCGTTAATCTCGTCGAGGTATTCGCCCAGGGCCGCCCCAAGCCCTTTGTCGTTGCGGGCACCTCGTTGTGACGCAATGGCAAAGGCGTCGGCCGTTTCGCGGGCCATGCCAAATTGGCCGTCGGGTAATTGAGCCGCGACATCCTCGCTGGTTCGGCCCGCGAATGCCAGTTCAAAGTCATGAATGGCGGCGCTGCCATTCATGGCCACCCCGCTGAGCAGACCTTGCTCGATCCAATCAATCAGATACGGGCCACAGCCGGTCTTGATGACGTGGCCTCCGAGCGCGGCGACGATTGTTCGGCCGTCATCGCGAGCGCGACAGAGATGATCGACGACCTTGCGGAGGGAATTGGCGGCGAGTTGTCGCGGCAACGAGTCGAGCCAAGCCGTGGTGGTCGCCCCCGGCGAAATCGGTCTACCAAGGTCCTCGATAAATACCTTGCTGGGACGGGCCTGCAATTCATACGTCCTCAGCCCGTGTAAGTCGAATGGTTTCATGCCTCCCTCCGTGGAGTTCGCGTCGTTCAAGATTCGGTCGGAATGACCTTGTTTAGATGGTCTTCGAGTACCTCCTTTCCCCGAGTGACGTTCAAACCGATCTTCAGGGCAAACAGGTTGCGGTCGCCCAGTTCGGCCAGCCGCACCTTAACAAGGTCCTTCTGAGTCGTGACAACGACGGCCCGCGGCGGCAAACGGTTAGCCCAGGCTCGCAACTCGTCGATGTCCGCGCGAACATAGGGGTGATGGTCCGGGTAGATCTTCAGGTCCATCACCTCAAGGCCCATGCGTTCCAGAGTCTGGCGAAACGCTACCGGGTTGCCGATCCCGCAAAAGGCGGCGACAGGGCCTTGAATCGCAGCCAGATCCTCGCGGGTTCCGTTCGCTCTCACCCACGCCTCGGGGCGATGCTCCGATTCCGCGACCGGGATCGAAGGGGCGATCCGGCGAATGTCCGTGCGAATCTGCTCCAAAGCCGATTCGGGGGGCAGATCACAGCGAGTGAGGAGAATCACGCCGGCCCGGCGCAGACTCTCGCGGGGTTCGCGGAGCATTCCTCGGGGAAGCAGGTAGCCAAAGCCCCATGGATTGGTCGCGTCGATCAAGACGACGTCGAGATCACGCGCCAACCGCCGATGTTGAAAACCATCGTCGAGTATCAGAATCTCGCTCTCCAATTCGTCGATCGCCGTTCTTGCCAGTGCCACTCGATCCGCGCCTTGCAAATGGGGTACATCGGGCAAATTTTCTTCGAGAACCATTGCTTCATCGTTTGGGCCGACTTCCGAACCGTAACCTCGACTCAAGATGGCGACCCGCAAGTCGCGCTGGCGGTAGTGGCGGGCGATGTACTCGACGCACGGCGTCTTGCCCGTTCCACCGACCGTCAGATTGCCGACACAGACGACAGGCACGGGCACGCGATCCACCTCGCGGCGCCCACGGTCGTAGCATTGATTGCGGAATCGCACGCCCCAACCATAGGGAATGCTGGCTGCTCGCAAGAGCAACCGCATCGCTCGGGCCTGGAAACCACGCTGTTGCCCGCTGATGATTTTCACGATTCGACTCACGGCGCGGCTCAACGGAGTTCGGGGTGGAATCCAGGGTAAGAAGTTATAGCCCGTTTCGGCAAAGCGCGTCAACGCGGATCGCCCGATGAATCTGAGACACGACGGCGAAGCGTTGCGATTCCAGATCGCCGATAGGAGACCAAGGATCGCTGAGTCCGCGCCGAGTCGCCGTCAAATCAGCCCCGGATTTCGCCGGCGTCAAGAGTGGGTTTGGAGACTCGGTTCTTTCGTCGCCGTCGGCGGCGTGGGCGGCGCCAGTCGAGATTTCGCGTCTCGCGCACGGAATACGCCGGCTTGTCTTGGCTCTCGAAATAGGTACGCGCGAGCATTTCGCCCATGAGGCCCAAGGCCAGCGATTGGGTCCCCATCAATGCCAGCATGACACTTAACAACAAGAATGGGTTCCCCGTCATGTTCATGTGGCTGTATTGCTTCATGAGCCAAGTGACCGCCAACGAGACGCACCCCGCCGCGATCAACAAGAGGCCAATGAGGCCGAATAGGTGCATCGGTCGGGCCTGATAGCGATAGAGGAATTGCACCGTCATCAAGTCGAGGATGACGCGAACGGAACGTGAAAGGCCGTACTTAGTTTTGCCGGCGATGCGTGGATGATGGCGGACCGGCACCTGCGTCACACGAGCGCCTTGCTGGATCGCCATCGCCGTGATGAACCGGTGCATCTCTCCATAAAGGGGCAACGCCAAGGCCACCTCACGTCGCATGGCCCTCAACGTGCAGCCAAAGTCGCGAAACGGGACTCCGGTCACTCGGCGTATCAGCCAGTTGGCGACGCGGCTGGGGAGTTTGCGAATCAGAAAGTTGTCCTTGCGTGCCACTCGCTCGCCCAGGACCATGTCGTAGCCTTCGGCGAGCCGATTCACGAGCAACGGAATGTCGGCAGGATCGTTTTGCAGATCGCCGTCCATGGTCACGAGTACATCGCCAGCAGAGTGATCGATGGCGGCCCTCAACGCGGACGTTTGTCCGAAATTGCGCCGCAGACGCACGATCTTCACGGTCGGGTGTTTCTGGGCGATCTCATCGAGTATCGCGAACGTCTGATCGTGACTGCCATCGTCCACGATGATGATCTCGTAGACACCGCCCCACGACTTGAGGGCCTCTTGAAGCCGATCATTAAGAGGCCGGATGTTCGCCTGCTCATCTTTCACCGGAATCAGCACAGATAGCGTCGTCATTCAGGCAGCCCTACGCGAGGAAGGTTGTGACGGCTCGGCGTCGGTCGCGACCGGCTTGGCGAAATGGCCGAACCAGTAGACGGCGCCACCACCCAGACTAACGATGGTCGTGACGGCAAACCAGAGGAATGCGAGGCTGACGGCAATGCCGGCCGGCACTCCCGCCGGGGCTAGGAACAGGCTCATTCCCGCTTCGCGAATCCCCATGCCATTCAAGCTCACCGGCAACATCGTCAGGAGCGTGACCAGCGGAACGGCCACCGCCAGATATATCAGCGAGATATCCTGTCCCATCGCCAAACCCGCAAACCAAACGATGGCGACACTGGCACTCTGCACGAGCAGCGAAAGGAAAGTCGTCGCGACAATCAGCCGGGGCAGGCGTCGAAACAGCGACTCCGCCCGGGCAAAATCGGCGGCGAGTCGCCAGAACTTCGCTAGCCATCTCGAAGAGGGAGCAGCCCGCGATGATCGACGGACAAGGCGAGCCAAGACCGCCATGGCGATCAGTCCGACAACCGCGGATAGCGAGACGGCCGCGATCGTCAGCCGGACCCATGACGGAAGCGGGACCGGGCTAACGCCGGCCGCGATGACCGCCAACGCAACCAACACCAGAAGCCCGCTGCCACGCTCGATCAACACGCTCAGGAACGCCGCTGTTTTGCGACCCGATCCGCCGTTGAGATACCAAGCCCGGGCCACGTCGCCGCCAACCGTCGTTGGCAACAGCAAGTTGAAATACATCCCGAGGAAGTAGAAACCCACGTATCGCCGCAACGGCTCGTCGAAGCCAAGAGGCCGCGCCAGCATCTGCCAGCGAAGACTACTGACGACCTGTGCGATCGTGTGCAACAGCAGCGCAGCGACGAACCAGATCGGGCGAATATCTGTCACCGAGGACCGAGCCTGTTCCCAATCGGTGCGCAACAGCAGCCATCCGAGAATACCGACACTAACAGCGGGGCGAATCCACATCGAAATCCTCGACGAGGCTCGCCGATTCGATCGGCGGTCGCCGTTGCCCCGGGGCGCGAACGGCACCGTCGCGGGGTGAGCCATGCCCTCGTGCCCAGGCGTGCGCGGTTCCGTGTCATTCCAACGACTCTCACTCGCGGACATGCAGCGGCATCTCCAAGGGTTCGTTGCCGAATTGGGTGAACAGGTCGCGACTGCGTTCGCACAGGTCGGCGTTCAAGAGATACGCCCCAGCTTTGAGGGGCGGCAAGACCAACTCGAAGTCGATCGACTCATTCGGTTCGACGACACGCTCCATGAGTCCCGCTTTGAGCTGCAACGGCGGGCCTTGGGAGGAGTGGACGAAGAAATGGGCATGGATACCCGCATCCGGCGAGGCCGATAGCCGCCAAGCCATGGGTGATCGGTTCCACGCCCGCAATCGAATGACGCTGGACTGCCCCGCGGGGATCGACCGAGGCCCGCTAGGCCCAATCCATTCCAATCGACATCGACAGGCGCCGGGCGAATATTCTCGTTCGGCCCAGTGTCGAAACAGTGCCGGCGAGTGAACGACATCGAGGCGATCCAACCAATCCGCATAGAGATCAAAAAACCGGCCCATGTTGCGAGTGCCGCGCCAGGAGATGTGACCATATCGCAACGACAGTTGCCGGCGAGCTTGAGCCAGTGTGTCGTTGCTATAAAGCAACCGGGCCATGACCGTCACCAGCCCGGTGCGATCGACGCCTTGCCGGCAGTGAATCAGAATCGGCGACTCGGCTTGGTCGAGAATCGCGATGAGCTGGCGAATGTCGTGAGGAGCCGGAAGCCTCAACGCGGACATGGCCACGTCTTCTTGAGAAAGATCGAGTTCCGCGGTCAACCGGCATTCGTTCTCATACCAATCGGCCTCTGGCCAACTCCCGCGAAGATTGACGACCGTGCGGATTCCGTGACGGGCAACCCATTGCCGCAGGCGCGCATCGTTGGGCTGGGCGCTACGGAAAATATGCCCAGGAATCACGACATGGAAATTCAGATAGACGACGGTGTTTGTGACCCAGACGACGATTGCGGTAAGCAAGGCAAACATCGCGCCGCGCCGAGCCGAACGCCCCCAATGGCGGCGCCTGCCATGCGAGTTACGCAGACGCTGTTGAAACGCCGTTACCGGGTCTGGTCTCGTTTTAAGGGCAAGCATGCCCACACTGTTCCTGTTTCCGAGTCTCGGTGGCCGACCTAGAGCCGGCGGGGGAACGAATCATGCCAAATCGCCGGATTTGCGGCTAGGTCGATTCTCGACTCCCACTCGACGATCCAGTACGGACAACAAAAACAGTAACTACATCACCTGGCAAACGGTGTGAATTGTCGTCAATCAGCCGCCAGCCTTATTCAAGGAGATGGCTTCATGCGAGAGCCTATCGTAACCAATCGCCTCATCCTTCGCGACATTGCCGAGGCCGACGCGGAGGCGTTATTTGACCTCGATTCCGATCCTGATGTCATGCGTTACATCGGCCCAAGACCAGCCGACGACGTGGAGAGTTATCGAGACCGTATTCGGAGCGTTTATTTGCCGTATCATGCGCATCCGTGGCACGGCGTTCGGACGGTGCGGGATCGCGACGGGGGCACTTTTTTGGGATGGGTATTCGTGCGCCCCGCCCTCGCAGCGAGGTTCGCCGCCGAGTCGGGTTGGAATCGCCCCGACGAGGTCGAGATTGGCTATCGCTATCACCGATCTGTTTGGGGGCGCGGCATCGCGACGGAGGCGGCCATGCCCTTGATCGAGATCGCGTTGGCGGTTCGGGCGACGCCAGCCGTTGTCGGTCGTGCCTTGGCAAGCAATCTCGGTTCGCTGCGAGTCCTCGAGAAACTTGGCCTGACGCGGGTCGGTGAGGTGATTCTGCCCGATTTCGCCGAGGCGGCGATTCTGTTGGCTCGGCGAAATTCAGGGGCGAAAGCGGCCGCTGGCTCGTGACACAAGCCGCTGCTGTACGCCCCCCATATTCCCGGTGTATCGTCCGTCGCTCACGGTGTCGTATCGCCGAGTCGCGTTTGCCACTCTTCAAGAAGGTGGCCAATGTCCTTGTAGACATAATCGAGATTCGCCAACTCGGTCGCGATATCGACCGCCTTGACAAAGTCGCCGTTGTCGGCATGACCCGAGGCGAGTTGGAACATGATCTCTTTGCGGTGGGCATCCTCGGACTGCGGTATGTTGGCCAACGCCTCTTCAAAATTGCGTTGAGCCAATCGCCAATTCTTGACGGTGCGGAAACAGAAACCGAGGAACATCAAGGCTCGCCACAAGTGCCGAGGGTCTTTGCGAGCGGCCTGGAGTTCGACGATGGCTTCCTCGACGCGACTCGCACGGAGCAGTCGCAGACCTAGCTCGATACGATGGGTCACGTCATTAGGAAATCGGTCGGCCTTGAGGCGATAGATGTCCATTTCGCGGGCATTAATCTCCTTGAGGAGCTTGACGCGGATCTTGCGCAATTCTTGCTCGGCGTCGGGGTTTTCAGCCTGGGGAGTCCCGTCGGGGCCGACGACTCGCGGCAAATCACGGAGCTTTTCTTCGACGATGCCCAGATTGCGGCGGAATGGTTCGAGTTCCATTTCGCTCAGCTCGATCCGAATCTGAAAATGCTGTCCCGTCGCTGCTAGGCCGTTTTCGAGAATCTCGCGAGCTTCCTCATACTTGTTGGATCGCGTGTAAATGGCGGCCAGATGTAGGTAGGCCATCGGATCGGTCGGATTGGCTTCAATCTTCGCTAGAAGCGGCGCGGCCTCGCGCGCCAGCCGATCATTGACCGGCGTTAAGTCGGTTGCTTCGTTGTCGCGAACCACCGGCTCGGTTTCGTCACGCGGTTTGCGGACCGTCGCCTCATAGGCGCCGCGGACAATGGTGTCGCTCGCCGCCAAGTCTTTGGACTTATGATGAGCCTCGTCATCGTCGGGCCGAGCTTTGCGAATCAGTTCCCAAAGCACGATCGCTTGAGCAAAGTGGCCGCCCTTTTCGTAGAGTCGCGCCAAGGCTCGGTTCACGTCAACGTCCTTGGGGTCCTTCTGCCGAGCCTGTTCCAAGATCCAAATAGCCATCTCGGGAAACCCGAGAGCGTCGGCAGCTTCGGCCATGTCCATCTGAGTGCCGACATCCCAAGGATTGCGAACGAGAACCTCCTCGCCATACTCCAGCACGCGCAGATAATCGCCGGTTCGTTTAGCGGCCTTGATGCGCGCCTTGTGCGGTGACGAGGTGAGTGACGCGAATCGGCCACCCTTCATGTTGTTCTTGAATTTCGCACGCTGGGTTCGCCGCAGCATCTGGCGATAAATCATGTTTCCCGGATCGAGCTTGCAACAGGTCATCAGCAACTGAATGCCATAGTCGTGATTGCCCGTGTTGATGACCTGATTGGCCCGATCGAATCGCTCGGCAGCAATACGGCGTTGTTCGGCTGTAGGTGCGGGTAGATGCGTCGCGTCGTTACCGGTCATACCGTTGGCTCCAAGATGTCCGACCCATGCGGTGAAATGGCGCAACCATCAAGCAGAGCATCCAACTGTGGGCGATGGGGCAATGCCACTATTATCCAAACTCGACATTAGCGTACCATTAAGGTACACAACTCCAGACGATTGCAGATTGGGAGTTTCTTGCCACGAAGACTTGGCGTTCTGCCCCCCGACCCGAAAACCAAGCTCTCCATCAGTGTAGCCGACCACTTGGACGCATGCGAGAGCATAACACAGAAAAAAAGCAATGACTCGAGTGATTCGCGTTGATCCGCTAAACCCCGACGCCTCGGCCATCGAAGAATGCGCCCGCGTACTCTCCAACGGAGGACTCGTGGCGTTTCCGACGGAAACGGTCTACGGTTTGGGCGCCAACGCATTGCGAGCAGAAGCCGTCGCCAAGATCTTCGCCGCCAAAGGGCGGCCGGCGAACAATCCGCTCATCGTCCATGTCGCCGGCGAGAGTGCAGCTCGAAGCATCGCCTTGCATTGGCCGGCGGCGGCGTCGAAATTGGCGTCTCGTTTCTGGCCCGGTCCGCTCACGCTTGTCGTCCCGCGCGGGCCTCGCATTCCCGATCTTGTCACCGCTGCAGGGCCCACGATTGCCGTGCGTGCGCCGGCACACCCCGTGGCGTATCGGCTCCTGGTCACAGCCGGTTTCCCCATTGCCGCGCCAAGCGCCAATCGCTCCGGCGAGATTTCCCCGACGACGGCCGAACATGTTCGGAAAAGCCTCGGAGACGCTGTTGACATCATTATCGACGGCGGGCCGACCCCTGACGGCATCGAGTCAACCGTCGTAGACCTGACGACCTCGCCCCCGCGGTTGCTGCGCCCCGGCCCGGTCCCCCTTGCGATTCTGATGGATACGATCGGCAACGTCGAAACCGTGAATCGACAACCCGACGCCCGCCAGGTGCCGTTACCCTCACCCGGGATGATGTCTCGACACTATGCCCCGCGAACGCCGACCGAATGCGTCGAAGGCTCGGGGTTCGCCCGCGTCGCCCAATGGCAAGCGACCGGAGCCAAGGTCGGCTGGCTCACGTTTGGGGAACCGGCCATCGGCCCACCGGCCGGGGTCGACGTCATCGTCATGCCGCGAGAAACCGGCTCCTACGCCTCGCGGCTGTATGCTGCATTGCACGAGCTCGACGACCTGGGCCTGGACCGGATAGTCGTCGAATTGCCGCCCGAACACGACGACTGGTTAGCCGTTCGCGACCGCCTGCGCCGTGCCGGCACGACGTGACCCGTCGCCGTTTCGCCATTGAATCTCGACAGGCGTAGCCGGCTCAACCCTGCCCATCACGGTATCGCCAACAATACCAGGTCGCGATGGTTCGAAACGGCCGCCATGGCTCGGCAAGGGTTTGCAAATCCGCGACGCTTGGCAAGTCGCTCATCGTGAACATGTCACGAACAGCCGCCCGAAGGCCGAAATCGCCAACGGGCAACACGTCCGGACGGCCCAAACAGAAGATCAAGAACATGTCCACCGACCATGGCCCAATCCCATGCACCTGACGAAGCTTGGTAGCGACCTCGTCGTCGGAAAGCGTGTCCATGGCGTCGATCGGCAACTCGCCAGAGTCGATGCGGGCCGTCAGA
Source organism: uncultured Alcaligenaceae bacterium (assembly GCA_964515185.1). GTDB lineage: Bacteria > Planctomycetota > Planctomycetia > Gemmatales > Gemmataceae > CAZESP01. Next base: position 10,749 of record CAZESP010000035.1, on the reverse strand, counting down.
TCGCGGATCGATTTCACCTTGGCGCCGGAAAGCCCACACGCACGCAGGTCCGTATCGGTGATCTTCGCGAACCTCTTGGGCGTATACCCTGCCTTTCCCAGTAGCGCTTCGAGCCTTGCACTGATCGACTCAGCCGCCTTCGTGCCCAGTTGCTGTGAGACAATCGTTCGGACCAAGACCCGATAGGGGTCCGGCATTGGCGAGAGTGTGCAAGGGCCGACGCGGCCTATCAACGCTTCCAGCGGTGGGCTGACACGAGCCAAATGGCGTTCGGCCTTCGCGTGCGGCGATTGCGGTCTCGGCATTGGGTGCTCCTCACGCTTACCGGCGGCGAACGACCGTCCACTTCAGAATGAATAAGGTAATGGCAATCGCGCCCGTCAATCCGGCCGCAATCCAAATCGGGCGATGGTCCGGGGGTGGCGGCGTCAAGGCCGCGTTGACCCTTCGGCGACGGTCCAGCAGTTCGGCCGGCTGAAATCCGCGGGCATCAACCAATTCGTTGAAGATACGCTGGGCCGCCGCCGTGTCGCCGGTGGCGTTGTACAATTCACCGAGCAACCAATAAAGCCGATTATCGTGAGGTGACCAAAAGAGTAATTGTTGGACGACTGCCAGAGCATCCGCCGGCAATTTCGATCGCTCCGCCTCGTCGATCGCCCCCACCTCGAACTCGCCGCTGGCGCCGACAAAACGCGATTCGAAAATGGCATCCACCGTTTCGACTTGATTCGACTTGCGATCTCGTTGTTCCCGAAGGCGCTTCCGCAACAGGTCACGCAATACCATTTCGCATCGTTGATACCACGCGACTTGCTCTGGTTTCATGCCCGGCACGCCGCCTCGCATCAATGAAATCGCGATGTCCTGATAATTTAGAGATTCGAGCAACTCGCCACGGCTGAGCGCCGCCTGGGCCAAGTTAGCGTGAACCAAAAAGCTCCGCGGATGCCGACGCGACGATTGCTTGAGGAGGTCAAACGCTTGAGCCGTTTCGTTCAGCCGCAGATGGTATCCGCTTAATCTCGCCACCTCCTCTTCAGACAGCCGGTCGGGGTTCTTCTTTCGCAACTCGTCGCGGCTGTTCTGATATCGTTTTCGCAACGCGGAATCGGGGCTATTGGGCAATGAGATGCCGGCTCGGATTTGATCGGTCCACAATGCCTGAAACTGATCGAACGAGAGCGCTCGTCCGGCCGTCAGGGGGAGATCCTCTTCGCCGGGGATGTAGAGGCCAGCCCATCCCACGGTCGGTGGGGTCATTAGGATCGCGATGAGGGCTGCCGCACCAAGTCGAGCCATAAACCCAACCCCTAGCGATTGCTCAGTTCGGGATTAACGAGACCCAATGTTTCGCATATTTGGGCGGTAACGTCACAACCGCCTCCAAGATTTGTCACCAACACGATAGGTGTGTACAACGGCCCCCAGGGTATCCCCCACCAACCCAGCAGCAGCGTCACGAGCGAATACGGAAGCCCTGCCAGCCACGATTGAGATCCAAACGGAACCAGAAAGATGGGCGTCGGACGCCGCAACGTTATGGCAATCAGGGAGATGCACATCTCAAAAAAAACGAGGCGCCCGCCCTGGTTGATGGCGACGGCGAGTTCGTCTCGTGTCAATTGGTCGATTCGCCGAACCTTCATAGACCTTTCCGGCGAGAACGGTCCGCCGTTTGCTGACGAACCTGATGTCTGCTTGCGACTCTATTGTAGCGACGGCGATACTGAAAACTGTGCAATCGACGCCTCAAGAATAGGCAGCGGAGTGTCAACCATGAGCATCTCGCGACCTGATTTAGAATCCCAACTGAAAACGCTCGTGTCGCAACGGGCGTTTGACCAGATTCGCGACTTGGCCGTCGAGGTCTTAGGAGACCGGATCGTGCTTCGAGGCGAGGCCACCAGTTTCTACTTGAAGCAATTAGCCCAACATGCGGTGCTGACGACCTTGCCCAACGTCCGAGTCATCAATGTGATCAAGGTGCCGATCTAGTTTCCGCTGGCACCGAGGTTGTTTCGCTCAGGGCCGGTGAGGATTATCCTTTGGATGCCTCGAATTCGCACGTAACCGTTGTCGTGATCCCGCCGCGAGGAGTGAAGGCGCCTTCCACCCGACACCGCAGAGGCTGACAAGCCGCCACGAAGTCATCAAGCAATCGATTGACCACCGATTCATAAAAGATGCCCTGATTGCGAAAACGCTGCAAATAGAGCTTGAGCGACTTCAGCTCGACGCACAGCCCGTTGGGAACGTAGGTGTAGGTGATCGTCCCAAAATCGGGCTGACCCGTTTTCGGACATAGGCTCGTGAATTCGGGGCAGACGATTCGCACGGTGTATTCGCGCCCCGGTCGAGGATTGGGAAACGTTTCCAGTTGCGTCACCGCCGGCTCTTCAACAAGACTCATGCCGATAACCTCTTACCTGTTCGAGAACTGTCTCGACGCCCCAATGTCTTCCGTCTAATGAGAATTCCTGCAACCCGTTGATCGTTCGATTCCCCGGCTCGTGTCGTTCACGCGGTCCATGGGCGGCAGGAGTATAATAGGCGACAATTCCAGGCAGACGACAACACGCGGTGTAGAACTTATGACACGACTTGCCGTATTCGGCCTCCTCATCATGGTGTCGCCGCCGGCCCTCGCCCAGCCAGCGGCTGACTACTATGTTTCGCCCACCGGAAACGATTCGTGGTCGGGAAGCCTGGCGTCGGCCAATCGAAACCGCACAGATGGCCCGTTCGCGACACTGTCGCGGGCAATCGCCGCGGTTCGCGAGCTCCGCAAACGCCGCACGTTGGAACGGCCTATTTCCGTCCTCATGCGAGCCGGACGATACGAGCTGAGCGAGCCGCTTGTCCTGACCTCCGATGATAACGGCACGACGAGCGCGCCCCTCATCATCGCTGCCTTTCCGGGTGAAACACCGATTCTCAGCGGCGGGACAGCATCGAAGGTCTCCGTCAAAAATGGCCTTTGGGAGATTCGCGTTCCCGATGCCAAGTCCGCGATTCGGCACATCGCCGTCGGCGGCGAAATTCGGCTCCCAAACCGTTGGCCGAAGCAGGGGCATTTCACCATGACGGGTCTCGCCGGAGCTGACCCGAAGGCACACTACCGAACTCCCGCGGATCGCTTCGAGTTCGCCGATGGCCAGCTCAACCCCAAATGGCCGAACCTGAATGATATCGAAGTCGTGATTCTGCACTTCTGGGTCGACGGTCATTACCGGATTAAGGCGATCGACGCAGATTCCCGGGTGGTCAGCTTGGATCGAAAGAGCATCCGCCGACTGACCGAAGATCAGGGCGCCAAGCCCGGGCGATTCTACTTGCTCAATGTCCCGATTGAGATATCTCCAGGCGAGTTTGTTTACGATCGGTCTGTTGGGGTAATCCGCTATCGGCCCATGCCTGGCGAAACCCCAGAGTCTACCACGGTCGTTGTGCCGCGACTTGAAACCACCATTCGTTTCGAAGGCCAATTGAACGCTGCCAAGAGCGTGTCGCACATCGAGCTTCGCGGTCTAACGCTGAGCGATTCGCTGTTTGAAACGGGGTCAAGAAACGCCGGCGACCTTCAGGCGGCTCAGCACGTGACGGGTTCCGTTCAATTGCGAGGGGCAACGCACTGTGCCATTCGCGATTGCCGGTTGGTCAACCTCGGCGGTTACGGCATTGAATTGGCCGACGGATGCCGAAGCAATCACGTCACGGGCAACGAATTGGCCCATCTGGCAGCCGGTGGTATTCGGCTCAACGGCGGCCCTGCCGGATCTCCGGAAACTCGCCACACTCGCGACAATCGGATTACCGACAATCACCTGCATCACCTGGGCATCGTGTTTCATGCCGGCGTCGGTATCCTGTCTCAGCACGCGGCCGGAAATCGCATCAGCCACAATCACATCCACCATCTGAACTACACCGGCATTTCGGTCGGTTGGGTGTGGGGTTACGGACCGAGCATCAGTGCGGGGAACATCATCGAGGGGAACCTCATCCACGACGTCGGACAGAAGGTGTTATCCGACATGGGCGGCATCTACATGCTTGGCGTCTCGCCGGGGACGATCGTTCGCGGCAACGTGATTCGCGATGTCGAGTCGTTCGGCTATGGCGGGTGGGGCATCTACACCGACGAAGGAAGCAGCGGGATCCTCATCGAGAACAACCTGGTCTATCGAACCAAGAGCGGCGGATTCCATCAACATTACGGCCGCGACAATATCGTGCGCAACAACATTTTTGCCCTGGCTCGCGAGGGGCAATTGATGCGGTCGCGAGCCGAGGCTCACATCAGTTTTCGCCTCGAACAGAACATCGTCTACGCCCACGATGCGCCGATATACACCAAGAATTGGATGGACGACAAGTTCGTGGTGAACCGCAACCTTTTCTGGGACGCCTCGGGACGTGAGCCGGGATTTCCGGGCGGGACCTTTCGCGAATGGCAAGCACGGGGACACGACACGGACTCATTGATCGCCGACCCACTGTTTGTCGCTCCGACCCGTGGCGACTTCCGTTTGCGGCCGGGCTCACCGGTTGAGAAGATCGGATTCCGGCCGATCGATTTCTCGCGTGTTGGAGTGAGGACGAAGGGTCGCGAGGAGACAATAAAGGACCGCTGACACCCGTTGTCGGCGATCCGTCGAGATCGGGCGACCGGATTCAGACCAACGACATCCAGCTTGGCAAACGGAGTCAAGGATCAATGACTTTGTCCCTGAAGCGCCTAACCGCCACAATGTTCTCTCCGCTGTGGGGAATTTGCAACTCATCGTAGACGATCGCATTGAGATGCCGTGATATTTCGCAAACACGATTGGCGACGCTTGGGCGTGGAAGAACTTTGGAACGGATTGTGAATGAGATTTCAAACCGGCGATGCTACTGGGGTATTCGACCACACGCCGGGTGTTCGTTCACCCAGCATGGCGCGTTAGCCGATGCTAACGCCGGGTTACTCGCGAGAGGACCGCCGGTTCGAACGGTTCGGTCAGGCCAAGTTTCAACGAGCGATTGAAGGCGCAATCGGAGTAGGGTGACCCGCCTCGGAGACAAGAACCGGACACGCAAAGAGGTTGGCGGCGAGTGCATCCGCCCCGAACGAAGCCGCTGGCCCATCGACGCGAACACGACTTCGCAATCTCGAAGGAGGAACGGCAGGCCAAACAAGCAGGCGTGCGTGGAGTTGTGAAGGAACAGAGACGAAACCCCACCAACGGCCGGGTCGCGCGGGGTTTTTACATTACTGGTGCTTGAATCAGGTTTCGAGGAATCGGTTCAACGCAAGCTGGACATCGACTCGAACATACACGACCATCAGTTCTTTATATTCTTCGTCGGCAGTGGGTGTTCCTTGTGTGCTTCTTCAAACCCCTTTTCGACAAACTTTGTTACGACTTCGGCGTGAGCCTGAATGATCTTCACGACCTCGGTGTCGTCCGATGTCTCTGTGACCCTGACGCCCTTTTCGGTGTTGGTAATCTCCATCTTCATTTTCTTGCCGTGCTTGAACGCCTCGGCGAATAGAGGATCCCAGTATCGGACGCCGTTTCCCGACTTCAGCCGCTCGTACATCGCAGGCACATGCTCCTGGATTTTCTTCGCAACCGCCGGCGTGTCCGACTCGGTGACCGTCTCGACTCCGCGATTGAGCTTCTTCACTGTCCGCGTGATCGCCTTGTGGTTCGTGAGCAAGAAGTGAAACGTCTCACGATCAGCGACGAACGCCTTGTCCTTTCCTTTGCCCTTGACCGTCGGTGGATCGTCCGCGGAGGCAACCATCGCAAGGGTCATGACGAGGCCGACAGCGGCAAACCGAACGCAGTGAAAGGGGCGTGGCATATTAGGTCTCCTCGGGGCCGAATCAGGCTGAAACACGCTTACCAGGTTCCACAATGACCCACCGAAAGAACCCCTAAAACGTTCGCGCCGCGCGGCCCCTGACGGGGGTGAACGGGAGCGCGGGCCATTGAGGTTCTTTCATCATACCAGAAGTTTTCGCGGGTCGGTGGCCTCGATAGCTCTGGTGTTTCGTGCCCCACATATAACATGGTCCGCACGACCGAAACCAGACCCAAATTCTGAGGACTCGCTTCAACGCGAGTTTGACGTCGACTCAATCATAGACGGCGTCTGGGGCCGACCCGCGGCGAGCAACGACGCGCGAGCCGCGACGAACCCCAATAGCAGACCGACGAGAGACGCCAACGCGATGAGGAACTGATCGGAGCCGCTGGCGGGGGCCTCAGACGCCTTGCCGCCCAACGCGAACCAAGTCAGGTGCCCGCCGATCAGAAGCCCCAGCGCCCCGACCGCCCAGTACAGCGGGTGGCCACGGAATAGCCGGGAGAACACGAGACCGAACAAGGCGGCGGCAACGATCCCTGCCACTTAGCAGCCGACCCAATACCCTGGCCCACCGGCGAACCGCTCTCCGAAGTGCCCGCCGACGCCCGCCAGGCAGACGACCGCCGGCCCGGCCAGGAGGTAGACGCTAACACCCATGCCGGGCGTCGGCTTTCGCATGTCAGGTGGGACGACCTCAGCCATGCAACCACTCCTCCGCTCGCCCTACTGGGGATTATGCTGACCAACACCAAGACGATGTGGCTTTTCCCGGTCAGCATATCACAGCTGAAATCACTGTAACCGACCATCTCGACCGATGCAACCGACCTTGATTCTCTTCAGATTCATCTTGCACCTACTGCTTTTAATATGCACAGCAGCTAACCGAACATTTATTCACATACTGTGCGAGGATCGCGAAGTCACCCACCATACTCTTGGACTCACCGTTTCCTTCGATCTCCCTGACGGTTCAACCGCTACAACTTCTCGAACAATTTCAGCGAGCGGCCCTCGAATTCGGGAATTCCGAAGCGAAGGTCACAGCCTACGTTCAGTGAGCACGGCGATTCATTCTGTTTCACGGCAAGCGGCATCCCCGCGAGTTGTACATCGCGGACGTGGGGCAGTTTCTCGATCGAGTGGTTCAGAACGAGGGGAATCCGTTGATCGCGGTCGATGGGCGCGAATGGCGCTGGGGTTTCTCTACGAACGGGTTCTGCAGATCGAACTGGGCGAATTGCCGCATCCACAGCCAACGCTGCGTCTCGTTGGAGGAAAACAATGGCGCTCACGCGTCCGGCTCAGCAAATCCGTCGCACACGCGTCCTGGTCGGCGAGCACCGTGTAACTTGATCTACTTCATTTCCCACTTGGCTTGTCGAGTGACGATCGGCACATAGCCCACCTCCAGGCCCTTGGGCGGTGTCACGAGCACGCTAGGGTCGAGTTCCGCCGGTTGGCCAACGGTCGGCGGCGGCAGATACTCCTTGTCCTTCGTCCACTTCGTGTGCAGCACCTCGACGCGTTTCTGCAGCGCCTCACGCTCAGCGTCGGTCAGGTCAGCGTTGAGCAGGGCCGGCTGGTCGGCGAAGCGATACCAATAATAGGTCACGACGCTGCCGTCCCCCAACTTGGACTCGAACGGTCCGGCGGTCGGACCCGGCTTCTTCCACGGGCTATCCGGCTCATCGGGAGTGACGTAGGGTCGCTGATCGGGGCCACGCCGCCGAGGAAACGTCACCTTCGCCAACCCCGTTTCGGCCGGCACGTCTTTCGCGCTCACCACCACCCACCGTTCACGGCCCTTGTCGTCTTTCGTCAGACGGTAATGCTCAGGCAACGTGATCGTGCCGCCATCCCTCGACACCAGCTCTTTCGCCCACTTGTAACCGTAGGTGGTGGCGTCGAGTGCGGTGGGTGTGGCGAACGAATTCCAGGCCAGCGGTGCCTTCTTCTCGCGCGGGGTATTCGGCGGGTATATCTGCCACGTCGCGCCGCCCTTGCTCTCAAACGTCTGAACAACCGCCGCCTTCGGATCGATCAACCCCGTCGCCTCCTTGCCACCGTCAAACCACGCTTGCACGCCATCCCATAACGCTTCTTTCTTGTACGCGGTGATCCGGTGAATGAGCGGAGCGTCCTTGTCCATGGTTGCCGGGAACTGCGTGGGTGCGACGCGAGCATAGGTGCCGCCCTTCGCGTCTGTACCGATGTACGCCGGCACGTGCTGCGTTTCCATCTGCACGGCCTTGTTCGGGTCAGATGGTCTTGCGTCGAGGAACAGACCGGCCAGTTCCGGTTTTGCGACGGTCGGCTTCGACCAGAAGTATGGCAGGAAAAACGTGACCGGCCCCTTGAAGTTGCCGGTGTTCAAGAACAACGTCCAGCATTGGCCTCCGGTCGGTACGTCCTTGCCGGCCGTGGTTTTCTTGGGTGATGCAAGTGGCAGCGGCAGGTAGCCATAACCGAATAATTCGCCTGATGTGCCCTGTTTCAGGTTAAGGCCGTCGGGCGGCCAGAGTACCCACGGGCTGAGCTGAGCGATAGCGTAGTGTCCTTTCGGGTTCTTCCAGTCGCGGCCTTTGCCGGCACCGGGGCCGTTCGCCCATTCGACGAAGTTCAGGGCCACACCTCCCATGATGAACTTCGGCGTCTCGGTCGCGAAGCGAGTATCGCGCCACCAGCCGAGGCCGCCCTCGATGTCGGAGTACGCCTTCTCCGGTTTCTTCCCGTCGTATTGAGCGAACATCCAGGTGCCGAACAGCCCGCTTTGAAAGTCTTGACCAGGATAGTTTCTCAAGAGGGGCCACGCCGCCACATACATGGAGAATCCGCCGCTGTACGTTTTCTCAACCCGGGCGTGCGGGACGAGCAGGTAGCCGGCCATCTCTGCCTTTCGCGGCACCGGGTCGTCGGCAAACGCGGTCGGACAACAAAGGGCGACAAAAACCACGCACGCCGCGAATCGAACTCCATTGGCCATCTGCATGCAACCGTCTCCATGGGTTATGACTTTGCGAACGCCTTCGTGTGTTCCTACGGCAACATGGCGTCCTGCTGGGTCGATCGACGAGACCAACACTTCGTCCCGTTTGGGGTCGATCAAGATCCACTTGCCGTATCGGTCGAGCATATCCGAACGGACATTGCACCTTATCCAGAATAGTGTTTTCGCCCGCTCCCGGTCTCTCTCATGTCGCCGGTGTAGGTCGCTGAGCACGTCTTAACGGTCCGGAACCTCGCGTCGCGAGTTTGGAGATTGAACCAGCAGAAAACAGTGTTGAACTTGCCGAGATCGATGGCCAGAATGTAGCACAATCCTGTTATTGGCAACTCTATGTAAAAGTCATCTAGACGACGATCAATCTGTCAGACGTCTATCTGTTGTTAATCGCTTCGTGTTTTGTGATCGCCAACACAGGCGACAATGAAGGCCTTCCGCGTCTCGTAACCCAGCGAGCTTGGGAGCCGAACCTCATCGTACCCGCGCCGGTCCGACTTGGCTTGCGTCCATAGATCCGCCAGCGACACAATCTCGTCCACGTCAAACAACTCGTCACGCAATCGACTGTAGAACGATTCCCCGGAGCGATTTTCCCATGGCGCCAACGGAATCAAGCCTAAGCCTCTCGACGTCGGGGGAGAGGAGATCGACGTAAGTGGAACGGGAGTCAACAAAAACGGACCGCTGACAACTGCTGTCAGCGATCCATTGAGAGCGGGCGACCGGATTCGAACCGGCGACGTCCAGCTTGGGAAGCTAGCATTCTACCACTGAATTACGCCCGCAATTTCCTTCTCCACTTTATCCGTCTCATTTTTGGCTGACAAGGAGAAAATGATCACATTAACCCATTACGAAACTGGCTGCGGTGATGGACGAGGTTTGCCACCGTCACATACGGAAACGAGGTGTAGCGTCCCGGAATCATGCCCCAACCCATCAGTCGAAGCATCAATCGGCGAATCGCGCTGCCCCCAATCGGCCGGCGGCTCTCCTTGATGAAAACAATCGGATCCCATGCCGATCGCCCGTCCAACAACTGAAGTCCATGCACGCCATAGAGCGACTTCAGCCTCCCCGAGAACTTGCGATTCGATTGCAGATGCGTCGACCAAATTGGCGACACCATGCAGAATGGGGCTGACACAAACAACAACCCCTCCGGTTTCAACAACTGCGACAACGAACCGACCAAGGCAGGCGGATCGCTCACATGTTCCAACACGTCCAAACAGAGAATGGCGTCGAACGATTCCGGTTGTAACGACCTCATCTCGGTGCAAATCGTAACCGGCGTCGCATGAAGGCGGAACAAGTCCTCAGCAAATCGGATGAGCTTGTCGCCGACTTCGAAATAGGTCACCTGGTGTCCGACCTTCGCCAAATGCAAACTATCGAAACCAATACCGTCGCCAAAAGAGAGGATATTCAACGGCGTTGCCGATCGCCGCGCCAGAAACTCTGCAATCCACTTGCGCATGGCCAGCTTCTGGTGTTTGCGATTCCACGCAACCAACTCATAGAGGAACACATCGCTTTCGGCGTAAAGCCCATCGAGTTGTGGGCTAACGACGTGAAACGGCGCACCGCGACGCAACATTTCTTCACGCATTCCCGATCCGATGTCGCATTCCTCCTGCAATAAGAGTCGACGCACCTCCGCAGGAGTCCGCCCCGTCGTTCTGACGAGCATCTCAACGATCTTTGCATTATCGGCAAGCGGTTCAAGAAGAGGGTCGGGGATCGGGTTCATGGCCGTTGGGGTGGAGGGAAAAAAAATCCGGGGGTGAAACAACTTCACCCCCGGTTTCAAGTTGCGGCGGCAGGATTTGAACCTGCGACCTCCAGGTTATGAGCCTGGCGAGCTGCCACTGCTCCAC
>CAZESP010000034.1:0-54756 GCA_964515185.1 uncultured Alcaligenaceae bacterium | reverse complement strand
GCGTATTGAAAAACACGCAGGCTAAAGCCTGCGACTACCGGCATGCGACTACCGGCCTGCGGGTACCTTAAACCGCTGGCCGGAACTTCGCCTTCAGCGTGTCCCAGTCGATCGTCAGACTGCCACCCGTCGCCTCGTGTTGTTTTTCCCAATCCAGCAGCAATTCCAAGCACGCATGATCGACGTACGACAAGTTCTCGAAGTGAACGTGAAGCTCGGTGTTTGGCCGGATTCGCTCCAATTCTGATGCCAGCGTCGGTAGCCTGATAAACGTCGCGGCTCCTTCGAGGTACATCGTCGTTCGGTTGGACTCGCTTTCGTTAACCACCCGGATCGACAGATGGCTGAATGTGTACAGGAGCTTGGCCGCCGAGAGCAGAATCCCCATGACGACCCCTGTTAGTAGATCCGTTGCGATAATGACGCCGATCGTGACCAGGTAGATCGCGAACTCGCTTCGACTCAGGCGAAACAATCGGCGAGCTTCCTTCACGTCCACGAGCTTGTAGCCGGTGTAGACGAGAATCCCCGCGAGTACCGCCTTGGGAATCAGTTGCAGGACTTCGGGAAAGAAGCAAACGATCAGCAACAGCCACGCTCCATGCAGCACAGCCGACAATCTCGTCTTGGCTCCTGCCTCGACGTTCGCGGCCGACCGCACGATCACGCCGGTCATGGGCAACGCTCCCAGGAACCCGCAAATCGTGTTGCCGATCCCATGAGCGGTCAGCTCCTTGTCGAATTTCGTACGAGGTCCATCGTGCATTCCATCGACGGCCGTGGCACATAGCATCGTTTCCGCACTCGCGATCAAGGCAGCCGTGACGCCAAATTTCCAGATCATCGGGTCGCGAAGTAACGCCAAGTAGGACCAATCGGGGAACCGAATCGCGTCGGTCAACCGGGCCGGCAACTGGATCATCTCGATATCCAGGTTTCGCATGTGGACGCCAGCGGTCGCCACGACCACCGCAACGAGAGCGGCGGGAATCAACGCCAGCCGTTTCGGGGCGAGCAATTTCCAAGCCACGAGGACGCTAATGCACAAGGCGCCGGCCCAGGCTGAGTGATGATGCACCGACTGGCGATCGGCGATAGCCTGAAAGAACGCGTCCGGCACCGTGATCAGATTCGACCATCCGCCGGCTTTCGGCGTGCCAGCAACCATGATGTGGAACTGACCCGCGAAGATCAGCACGCCAATACCCGCCAACATGCCTTCCATGACCGCGGGCGACACGGCCCGGAACCATTGGCCCAGCTTGAACACGCCCGCCAGCATCTGAATGACGCCGGCCAGAACGACGATGACGCTCAATGCTGCCAATCCGTCCGTCGGGCGTTCGTTCAGGATGTCGACGATCAGGACGATCAGGCCCGCAGCGGGGCCGCTTACCTGCAACGGGCTGCCGGCGAACAGACCGACCACTAAGCCGCCGATGATGCCCGTGATGATGCCGATCGCTGGCGGCAGACCGCAGGCGACCGCAATGCCCATGCACAATGGCAGGGCCACTAGAAACACGACCAACGACGCGCGTAGGTCGGAGCCAACCGTCGCGAAAACCGGCCCCAATCCGGGGATCCTTGGGCCGGCCGCACGCGGGACTTGGGGATGACGGCTTCCGTGACTCATTCGCATCTCTCACCCGATCACGGGGCAAAAAAAAACCACTGATTTCTCGGCGACCTTCACTCGAAAGGTCGTGGGATTTCAGTGGGGTGAACGACGAGCTGAATATCGAAATCGGGGTGACGGGATTTGAACCCATGACCTCCTGCTCCCAAGGCAGGCGCGCTAGCCAGACTGCGCTACACCCCGCTGGCTCTTGCAGTTTATGGGTCCCGCTTCCGCTGGGCAATGGCGGGTCAACGACGAAGCAACTCCAGAACCCGCTCGAAGTCGTCGTTATTCTCGAACCCGATCACGATCTGACCCTTCGCCTTGCCCTTCATCTTAATAGCGACGCGTGTCGCCAGCCGCTGCCGCAACTCATCCTCGATCGACTCGACGTGACGCGTCTTTTCGACCGGTGCCGGCTTTGGTTCGGCTGGTTCGGGGGCGGCGTCCCGCTGCTGTTTCAGAACGAGTTCCAAAGCATGTACCGAGAGGTTTTTCGCGATCACTTCCTTCGCCATCGTGATCTGACGCTCCGGGTCGGCGAGACCCTTCAGCACTTTCGCATGACCCAAAGTGATCTGGCCCATCCGAACCCACTCTTGGACCTCATTCGGCAGATTCAACAGGTTGATCAGATTGCTGATACTGGAACGGTCAATTCCGATGCGATGCGACAGTTGCTCCTGGGTGAGCTTGAACCGGTCCAGGTATTCCTTGAAGCCTTGGGCCTTCTCGATCGGGTTCAAGTCCGCGCGCTGGATATTCTCAACCAGGGCGGCTTCCAGCGTCTGTTGATCGTCAAAGGCGACCACATGTACCGGCACCTCGAGCAGGCCCGCCAATTGGGCCGCTCGCAAGCGACGCTCGCCCGCAATCAGTTCGTAACCGTCGGACGTCTCGCGGGCGGTGATCGGCTGGAGCATCCCGTGGGTGCGAAGGCTCTCCGCCAATTGGAGCAGTTCGTCCTCATCGAAGTTCTTTCGAGGCTGATAGGGGTTCGGCTGAAGACGGCCGATGGGGACCATGATGAATGGGATTGGCGGGCTGCCGGCGTTCAGATCATTGGGGGACGGCGTCGGGCCCGTGATCAGGGCGTCCAGGCCGCGACCGAGGCGAGGCTTGCTGGGGGTGATCGTGGACATTGGCAGATGCTTCTCCGATCTTTGGGGCTTCCGGTCCGAAGGGGCGCTTACTGACGAGGGGACTTTAGCGATCCGACCGAAGAATGGGAAGAGCGTTTAACTCAGCGCAGCCGTTCTACGTGGAACGCGCGCCCGGATCGTACCCCTACCTGGGCCGACCTGTCGGCGGTGAGATGAGTTCCCTCCAAGGTGAATAACATCCCTGGAAGGAACTTGAGGAATAAAACCGAAATTCCGAGAAGAATCAAGCCCGGTTACGCCACCAGCACGCTCCGAACGGGGCGCCGCCGTCCCGGTCGCAAAGGAAGAGCGGCCGAGACGACCGCGCTCCCCGGTCGCAAAGGAAGAGCGGCCGAGACGGTCTCGCTCCCACAATGGCCCGTTTCGAATTGGGCTTTTCTTCGGCGCGAAAATTCGATTAAGATTCCCTCGCCGACGCTCGGAACCGTCGGCACTAGGGGTCCCTCGCACCCCTCCGAGAAGAGGTATCGATGAACGGAATCATCGTCCCGTCCGGCGTGTCGATCATGCCCACGACCGACGCCGCTGCTCCACGCTTACAACCTTGCTACGACGGGCCACGACCGATTGCGTCGCGGTTCCCCCTCCGGCTCTCCCCCTGACGTTTGTCTGTCGCTTTCGTGATGTGTTGGCAGGCTTCGTCAGGAACGGTTCCCAGTCCGTTCCGATCAGGGAAGATCGCCGAATGACTTTGTCTCCAATCTTGTTTCGATGTGACGGCTCGACGACCCAAGGGTACGAGCCGTTTTATCAGTGCCTCAACTATGCCGCCGCTCTCCAGCGACGTCGCCGAGGCACTTATTTCCTCAGTCAGCTTCAACCCGCAACATTATTGGCCGCCATTCAGCGCGGCGGAAATGAGTGGCTTCCCGCCGACAACCCCGTCGGCAGTCCCGAAGACTTGGACCAGACCTTGGCCGAGATTCGACGGCTACAACCCGCAGCGGTTGTCGTCGCCGATCACAATCTCGACACCGACTACCTCAACGCCGTCGCACGAACCGGCACTCTTCTTGTGGTCGTTGACTCCCATGCCTCGGCTAAGTTCCCCCAGGGACTCGTTGTCAACCCGTTCCTCGCGCCCACTAAGGACTGCTATCATTTCGGGCCGGGCACACATCTTTTGCTCGGCGCCCGTTACGCCTTCGTTCGGCCATTTATTCGCCGTATGCGACCGTTGCGAGCCCAGGAACCCGCCGGGCCATTCCGAGCGCTGATCGCATTTGGCGACGACGATCTACGCGGCCAGGTTCCGGTTCGTACCAAGGAATTGCTCGCCATGTCTCGGGTCGATCGGGTCGATGTGGCGGTTCGGCCGCAGCATCCAGCGTTGCTCGATCTGTTGAGCCTCGCGGAAGCCAACCCGGAACGCCTCGAGGTCATTACAGAACCTGCCGACATCAGTATGCGGCTCGGTCGGTGCCATATCGCTCTGACGTCAGGCGACGCCTGGTCGCTGGAACTGGCTTGCGTCGGGATTCCGCAAATCATCCTGTTGCAGGCCGCCAACCATGCCCTCAACGCCCAGAGGCTGGATGACGAGGGCGCTGCCAATTTCCTGGGGGATTGCGATAGCGTCGGCGCCAATGATCTGCGCGATGCCGTGAATGAACTCCTCAGCGAACCCCGCGACAGGGCGCGCATGGCTCGATCGGGTCGAAAGCTGATTGATGGGCGTGGCCCTGATCGCCTCGTAAACGCCCTTGAAGTTTTGCTCCATCCAGCCCGTGCGGTCGGCGACGATCGCCTGGCGGCCTAAGATCACCTGGGGATTCTCATCGCTCCCGATCGCGTCGGGCGGCAACCTGCCGCTCGACGCGATGTCCCGGCGCTTTTTCTTCCCACGAGCCAGGCCATGACACGCGACGAACTTGCTGCTGCCCTAGAAGAAATTGGCACTCTCCTCGAGGTCAAAGGCGAGAACCCTTTCCGAGCCAACGCCTACCACAACGCTGCGCGGGCCGTTCAGCAACTCGAAGGCAACCTGGATGAGCTGGTCGCTTCGGGAGCCATTCGCGACATTCCCGGCATTGGAGCGACTCTCTTCGACAAAATCCACACCCTGGTCACGACCGGAGGTCTGCCATTCCTCGACGAGCTTCGGGCCTCGATTCCCGAGGTCGTCTTGCAGATGCTTCGCATTCCCGGCCTAGGACCAAAGAAGGTGAAGGCGCTTCAGGAATCGCTCAACCTTCAAAGCCTCGACGATCTCAAGGCCGCGTGTCGCGCCGGGCGCGTGGCCGAGCTGAAGGGGTTCGGCGCCAAGTCGCAGCAGAAGATTCTCGATGGGCTTGAGTTCCTCGGGCAGGTGGGGAACCGCATTCGAATCGATCAGGCCGAACCGTTGGCTTCCGCGATCATTGAAAGGATTCGCGCCTTACCGGGAGTCATTCGGGCCGAAGTTTGCGGAAGCCTTCGCCGGCGACGCGAGACTGTGAAAGACATCGACATTCTCGCGAGTTCCGACGATCCCGCGCCAATCATGGATGCCTTCGTTCACATGCCGGAAGTGATTCAAGTTACCGGGCACGGCGACACCAAGTCGAGCGTCGTCGTCGCCACTTTTGTCGATGGCCAAAAAGTCATCCTCAATGCCGATCTTCGCGTCGTCACCGACCAGCAGTTTCCATTCGCCTTGCATCACTTCACCGGAAGCAAGGAACACAACATTCGTATGAGAGGGCGCGCCCAAGATCGTGGGATGAAGATTAACGAGTACGAGCTTCTCGGACCTGAAGGACCGATTCCATGCAAGGATGAGAAGTCTTTTTTCCACGCCCTCGGTCTGGAGTACATTCCCCCCGAGATGCGCGAGGACACCGGCGAGGTCGCCCTGGCCGAGCGAGATACCGGCAAACGCCCAAAGAGCCACGTCCCGCATCTGATTGAGGTCCGCGATATTCGCGGCGTGTTTCACAATCACACCACCGCGAGCGACGGGCGACATACCCTCGAAGAGATGGCGCTGGCCGCCAAACAACTAGGACTCGAATACCTCGGCATCGCCGATCACTCGCAGTCGCTGACCATCGCCAACGGCCTCAACCCGGCACGCGTTCGCAAGCAGTGGAAAGAGATTGACGCCCTGAATAACCGGCTCGACGGCATTCGACTCCTCAAGGGCATCGAGTGCGACATTCTCGAAGACGGTAGCCTCGACTACGACGATGACTTCTTAGCCCAGTTCGAGTATGTCGTCGCCAGCGTTCACACCCATTTTGGACAACCCATCGATGTGATGACCCAACGAATCGTGACCGCCGTTCGGCATCCGATGGTGACCATGCTGGGACACTCGACCGGCCGACTGCTACTGCGCCGCGAAGGCTACAAGGTCGATCTTGATACCGTCCTTGAAGCCGCCGCCGAATCCGGCACCATGATCGAAATCAACGCGCAGCCGATGCGGCTCGATCTCGACTGGATCCATGCAAAAAAGGCGAAGGCACTCGGGATCAAGTTGGTCATCAACCCTGATGCCCACAGCACCGGAGAGCTGGCCTTTTTCCGATATGGCGTGGATGTCGCCCGCCGCGCCTGGCTTACCAAGGCCGACGTGCTCAACACGCTCACGCTCGACGCTGTCCTGCGCGAGCTTGACATCGCCTAAGTCGCAACGCCGGAAACGGCTCATCGTCACGTCGCGCGATATTTCGGATGCGATTCCAAATACCGTTTCACGCGATCGACACGGCTCACCGCCTCGCCAAGGAACGCGACCGCCTCGCGGAGTCGTTCGTCCGGCTCGGCACAACTGAAGCGGATGAAACCTTGGCCGGCCGCTCCGAAACACTCGCCGCCCAGACAAGCCACACCACGTTTATCGTCAGCGCCTTCGAGAAGGAACATTGCCAACCCGTGTGACGTGATGCCAAGCCGTCGGCAGATCGTGCTGACATTGGGGAAGACGTAAAACGTCCCCGCGGGCATCAGCACGGTAACACCTTCGAGTCGCCGCAGTTCGTTGACGAGCAACTCGACCTTGGCGTGAAACTTTTTCATGGTCTCGTCACGTTCACGGGCATCGTGCCGAATCGCGGCGCAACCTGCCATCTGCACGATGGGTGGCACACACGAAAGGGACGTGTTGATCATTTTGCCGATCGTTTGAATAATCGCCGGCGACCCGACGGCGTATCCTAGACGCCATCCGCTCATGCTATATGACTTGCTAAAGGTGTAGGCCGCCACGCACTGATCCATCATGCCGGGCTGAGCCAGCGGGGTGAGGTGCTTACCTTCCCAAACCATGTGGCAGTAAGGCTCGTCGCTAAACAGCGCAATACCTTTACCGCGAATAAGATCCGCAATTGCCGATATGTCGCTTGCCGTTGCGACACCTCCCGTCGGATTGTGCGGCGAATTCAAGAATATCGCTTTGGCTCGCGGCTGGGATTTCACGAATCGCTCGACGTCATTCAAATCGGGGCGAAACTGATTCTCTTGCCTCAACGGCGACGTAATCATCTTTCCGCCGCGACGAACGATATTCGGCTCATAGGTCGGGAATTGCGGACTAAAGACAAGGACCGCGTCGCCCGTGTCGATGAACGCTTCGCAGAAGAATTGCTCGAAGACTTTAGCGCCAGGCCCGACAACCACATGCTCGGGGCTGATCGTCACTCCAAACTCTTTTTGATAGTTATCGGCAATCGCGGATCGAAACTCGGCCAGCCCCAACGACGGGCAGTAATGGGTTGCCCCCTGGCGGATGGCCTCGATGCCGGCGTCGAGAGCGGATTTCGTGCTGGGAAACGGGCTATCCCCGATTTGCAACTCGATGACGTCTTTGCCGCCGGCTTTCAGTTGCTTCGCCACGGCAAGAACATCGAATGCGGTTTCCGTGGAGAGTCCGCGAGCGAATTGGCTGAGCATTGGCATCCTTCGTGTGGCAATCGTGACAGCAACTTGGGTCAGTGTACACGAAGGGAAATTGGCGGCGAGGCGATTACCGTTTCGCGCTCACGGATGAATCGTGAGCGCGAAACGAAAGATTTGGCGATGGCTAGTGCATTGTCACAGCTAAAAATTTGGGTTGGCCGTTTGCGTGGGACGGGTTTCCTAACCCGTTCTGAATCACGTAAGACGGGTTAGGAAACCCGTGCCACAACCCGAAGATTAAGCTGTGACAATGCACTAGGCTGTGCGGGCCAATTTGACGCCGCCGGGAACTCGGAGGTTGGTCTGGAACTGCCACCGGCCGGCGTCCGGAGCGCCGTTCCATCGCTGAAGGGCTATGCTCTGGACTCGCTCGCGCTCCTCATCGTCGAGCAGCTCGGTATAAGCCTCGGGGTAGCCGGCGCGAACTTGAGTCGAGGATCGGCCCAGGAACAACAGGGCCTCGGTCCCGTCTTCGAAGAGAGCCACGGCTCGCCAACATTGGGGTTTCGCTTCGGTCTGGAACTGAATCATCGGGTCAAACCCTCCTTGGCTTGACTGGGGTGGGAGGACAAATTCCGCAGAGTAGATGGTTACGTCTCGGGCGTCGGTTGTCAAGCATTTTTTCTTGAGAAGAAACCTAACTACTTGTGGCGATACACGATCCGACCTCGGGTCAAGTCGTAAGGTGAGATTTCTACTTTCACTCGATCGCCCGGGATAATTCGGATAAAGTTCTTGCGCATGCGACCGGCGACGTGAGCGATTACTTCATGCCCGTTGTCGAGTTCGACGCGGAACTGGGTATTGGCGAGGGCCTCCTTGACCCGGCCTTCCATCTCAATCGATTCTTCCTTTGCCATGCAAACCCTCGAATAAACAGTACGCGCCGCATCGAACCAAATTGCATTGTACGCGGAGTTGGTCGTGGAGAGAAGATTTGATGCCGAAAGCGGCGCCCGTTTCGCGCTCGCGGGCCGATAACGAGCGCGAAACGAGTAACACCGAAACGGGAGCTGGCGAAGGCAATCGCGAACGATCGCGGGGGGGGTACTCAGTCGATGATCGCGAGGATCTCGTCCTCGGTCATGATGATGTACTCTTCGCCGTTGATGGTGATTTCATTGCCCGCGTATGAGGTGAACAACACGCGGTCGCCTTCCTTGACTTGGAACTTCGCTCGCGAGCCATTGTCCAGCATCTTGCCGTCGCCCAGGCTGAGGACGCGTCCCTGTTTTGGCTTTTCCTTCGCGGTATCAGGCAGGACAATCCCGCCCGGAGTGCGGTCTTCGGCCTCCAGGCGCTTTACAACGATCTTCTCGTTCAATGGTTCGACCTTCATCGGCAAGTGACTCCTCGAAACTCATCCAAACAGGTTTAGCGGCCGGTCGGTGGATTCGGCGGCTGGCCATAGACACTCCGCAACGCGCGGACCACCGTATAGAGTACGACGTTCTTGTTCACCGGCTTGGGGATCACGCTGTAGACATGAGCCTGCAACGCTCGCCGCATCAGCCCTTCGTCCGCGTCGCCCGTCACGAGAATGCATGGAAGCAGTTCATTGAACTGCCTCAACAATTGCATGGCCTCCAAGCCGGTCATCTTTGGCATGTGCATGTCGAAGAGAGCAACATGGACGGTCTCGGCCTGGATGATGTTGAGGGCTTCTTCGCCGTTCTCGGCCAAGAGGGTACGGAACCCGGCCGGCTCGACAATCTCTCGCAGGGTCGCCCGCGAGTCGCGATCGTCGTCGGTGATCAGGACGGAAAATGCTGGATGTACGTTTGCAGTCATAACCATGATCCCCGCCAGTTCGGGGCAATCCCTAGCCGGCCCGCCACGCCGGCCGATCAATCCCTTAGCAAACCAGATACCAGCCCGGGTTTCAAGCAAGCATCAATTCTCAACAGATTATATCACAATAACTTCCGAAGAGTGGTTGCGACAGGATTCGATCGAAGCCTCCTGTCGCGATTTGCCCAACCTGCCAGACCCGACCTCGCGACATGTCAAGCTGGCAGGCGGTCACTGGCTAACGCCCGAGAATGACGTCCGGGTCAAAATCATTTTCGTCCAGCGAGATCGGACCTTGGAACCGGTCGCAGCAATAGTATTCGACTTCGTTGCGGTTTTCGTCCCAAGAAATGACGAGTACAGGCATCCCGGTGTCGTCGAAACCGAAGAGCCGGGTGCCCCCTTTGGGCATCAGCTCGTCCTGACCGGCCGGCACATCGTGTTCCACGATCTCCAGGGGGCGAAGGAACTCGGCGCGGGCCACCTCCCCAATGTAGCGCATGATGCCCGCATTCGGGAGCCCACGTTCAACTTGATCGACCGCGGTCGCGAATCGGCGGACCATCATCGTCAGACCGATTTCCGTGATGGGGATGCGGCTGTTGGCCCGGACGAGCGAGCTGTCAACGGGCAACGCCATGCGGCGTCCGGCGAAGAGATCATTGACCCCCGTGCGGAAGTGCAACTTGCTGTCGTACTTCCCTAGAACATAAACCAACTCGCGACCTTTCCCGGCATCGCCAAGCCATTTCAGGTGGATGGAGTGCGGGTCGCGACGATATTTGAAGAGCATCACCTCCATCGGTTTCGGCTTGCCGCTGCTCAATTCACGTCGCCGCAGCCGGGCGATGAACGCCGGTATCTCTGAATCGCGCTCAATGGCCCGAAGAGCGAGTCGTCGCGTTGGCGAGATGCCGAATACCGGGATGCTCGCGGAAACCGGAACGATTGACGGGCTATCGGTCGCGGGGCGCTCGGGGAGTGTCGCAGTCGGGCTGTTCTGAGGGGCTGCTGCCATTTCGGATCGGCAGCAACAAATCGCGCCAACGATTACAAGTGAGCCCACGATCGTGAGGCGTGACAGAATCGGGGCCGCGTCCATGCGGGGGGGCATCGCATCTCCAAGGCGGGGGGCGGGCGCGGGTCTACTCCTAACGAATCAAAGCCAAACGGGGAAGGTCACTTCCAAAGCGACAACTCCCATCCGGTCGGGCATTTAGCCAATCTCGCGGATCACGGGCGTCCTCGCGCGGAATTCCGTATCTCCAATCAGGCACGGATGTTTGTACTGTTCCATGGTGCCGCCGGACTTTGCAAGGCGCTCACCATCCCAACGACTCCAGAAGCCATCGGGAATGACCATGATCCGCACCGCTGCCAGTCGCCCGCTGGAGCGCTTGGCGGCATATTCGGAGTTTCTTTGCCCGAGACATTCGTCCAAGCGGCGCAAAAATCGCCCGCAGGCGTCGTTGTCGAGAACTTCTGTTTGCTCGACGAAAAACCCGTAGTAGGGGGTCGATTCGTCCCAACAGGGAGCGAGACTAAAGGTCGTGAGCCGGCCCGGCCAAACGTCAGCGGCATCCGCGACCGACGCCGTCACTTGATGCTCGGACAGCTTCTCCCCTGTCAGATTCGAGAACAGGCTCCCCTTGCTCAAAAACTGAATCAGCGGTGTCCGATGATGATAGCCGACGACGCGGACAAGATCGCGAATGTCGTAGCGATAAAGGCCATGGGACGTCGTCGGCAAGATGAAGTAGTTTCGCCCCTCGACGATTTCGTCCGCACCGAGAACCGTTGGCTGAGGCGAGTCAATTTCATCTTCGGGGATGAACTCGAAGTAATGCGTCGTCGTGTCGAGAACGCCCGCCGGTGTCGAATCGGAGATTGGTATCGTGAATCGTCCTTCGCTGGCGACCAGACCAAGATCACGAATCGGGGCAGGGCCATAATAGCGTGGCAGCATGCGCAGATAAAGGCCGACGCTACCCCCCGTCCAAGTTCCAATCAGAAGCCGCTCGGGATTCCATGCATCTCGAGGGTAGAGAGTTCCACTGCGAGCGACGGCCGCCTCAAGTTCCCGCGCGCGCTGAGGTTTCGGTCGAAGGCGCCGCTCGAGGGCCGCCCGAATCGCCGCGGGGATCTTCAAGTCGGGATTCAACGTGCCGTCGGCTATGTCCCGGATCAGGGATTCCTTGTATTGGTCCGCCAGCCGCGCGAGATTGATGAGCGTGGACGGATTCGCAGCGAGGAGCATTCCGACCGGCTTAGGTAAGCCAAAACGCAACGCGACGTATTGCCGGGCGGCGGCATCGGCGATGCGGCCGGTGCAAGCGGGGACGCAATACATCCAGCGAATCATTCGCTTCTGCACTTGGGCCGTGAAGCCGGAAATGTTGCCGCACGGGATACCCGCCTCGGTGCGAAACTCATCGGGATCGCCGACGATCTGAACGATTGGCCTCAGAATCATGGGCCGATGGTCACGCAGCGCTTTCAGACCCCAGATATTCCATCCGCGACGATAGTCGGCAAAATAGCGAGGCGTGACGGGAATGTACTTGCGAGCCGCTGTCGTACCGCTGGTGAGAGCAAACATTAAGACGCGCCTGTCAGCGACCAGGGCCGTCGATTCGCCGCGACGCATTCGTGCGATGTATGGCTCGACGTATTCATAGGGCGCGACCGGTACACGGCGGCGGAAGTCCTCGATCGATCGGATGTTCTTGAAATCGTGATCGCGTCCGAAAGCCGTCTCCGCATGCGTCGCGATTATCTGCTGAAGTAGAGCTTGTTGAACCAATCGTGGATCGTGGCAGGCGGCTTCGAAAGCCCACAACCGGCGGCGAATGGGCCAGGCCATCACTTTGCCGATTGATCGAATGAACAGGCGACGGATCATAGGTCACTCGCGCCAAGTCGTGTGCCGGTCGTCGCGGCGGCTTTCAGATTCTGAGCCAAGTGGGCGTCAAAGAATGTTAAGACGCGTGCTCGATATTCGTCCCCGGCGACAGCCAAACCTTGGTTATGCTTGGCCTTGTCAATGAGCCAAAATGACTTCGGCTCCCGTGCATACGAAAAAAGGGCGGCGGCCATCTCGGGGCGGATGTATTTATCGCGAGCGCCATGGATCATCAGCAACGGGCGCCGGAATCGCTGCAACGCCGGTTCCAGGTCGAGGAATCGGATCCTGCGTTCGCGGCTCACGTTTTTGAGGGCCGCTCTCGCCACAAGCCCGTAGTACCACGAAGGATACAAACCCTGGAGCATGTAGTTCTTGTCGTAGATTCGGAACCAGAACCGCATGTAGGGCACTACTGTCGTGTAGCAGCCGAACATGCCATCGGTCACGGCACAACGCACCAGGTTGTCATCGTTGGCAGCCATGATCGCCGCGCCGGCCCCCTTCGAGATTCCAAAAATGCCGACCCCCAGCGATGAACCTTCCAGCCGTTGCTTCAAATAGGCATGGGCGGCCCGCGCATCGATGAGGTCACGGTCCGCGAGCCAGTGCAAGGGGTCATACGTTGGGTCGATTTCACTGTCGCCTTGGTTTCGCGGTTCGTACGCGAACACGTCATAGCCGGCGCCGCGCAAATGCTCGCAATAGGAGACACACGACCAGCGGTTAGCGCCAAACTCCAAGCCATACCAGATAACTCCGCGACGCGGTGCCCGGGCACTCAGGTAACAGGCGCGGAGTCGCTTGCCATCGCTGGTGACAATCGTGAGGTCTTCGGCATCGACGGGCGGGTCACCGGTTGGCAGCAAGAACAACGGCTTTTCCGTGAAAATGCGAGAAATGACCGTGATGTACTTCCAGCAAAGGAAGTAATGAAGTCCGACCGATGCCATGACGACAAGCAACATCGGACCAAGCAAGATGAGGATGCCAATTGCGATCGATGCCACCCATCAACTCCCGTTGCGAAAAGCGGTGATCTTTATCAATCAGGCCCAAACGCACCGTCGGTATCGCGCGAGACTCTGTCCGCGGCGCTCCTCTGATAAGCGCGTCGTACCGAATGGCGTCGGCTCTTGAGTGATTTTCTAGAATCGGCTCACGATGAGGGAAATATTTTGCCCGCCGAACCCGAAACTATTGCTTTGAACGTTGCGGACCTTCTTTTCCCGTGCCGTGTTCGGCACATAGTCGAGGTCGCACTCGGGATCGCGGTGTTCATAATTGATGGTCGGCGGCAACACGCCATGACGAATGGTCATCACGCATGTGATAAGCTCCACCACTCCCGCAGCCGCGATGAGATGGCCCAACATACTCTTGCTACTTGAAACCGGAAGTTTGTAGGCGTAATCGCCGAAGATCTTTTTGATCGCCACGGTCTCGACGCGGTCGTTGACCTGTGTGCTGGTGCCATGCGCGTTAATGTAGTCGATGTCGGTCGGGGCCAACCCGCTACTACTCAGGGCATGCCTCACGCAAGCGATGGCGCCGCGACCTTCCGGGTGGCTGTCGGTGACGCGAAACGCATCCGCGGTTGTTCCGTATCCAACAATCTCGGCGAAGATGGGTGCTTTTCGCCTCTTGGCATGTTCGAGTTCTTCCAAAACGACCATGCCGGCTCCCTCGCCGATCACAAACCCATCGCGGGTGGCATCGAATGGTCGCGACGCCTTCTTGGGGTCTTCGTTATGGGTCGAAAGTGCCGTGAGTAGGTTAAAGCCGGTGATCCCCAGCGGGTGAATCATGCTATGGGCGCCGCCACTGAGCATCAGGTCCGCGTCGCCGTGGCGAATGAGTTCGGTCGCCTCGCCGATGGCCTGACTGCTGGCGGCACAAGCCGTCAGACACGAGAGGTTCGGCCCGAGCAACTCGAACTCGGCGGCAACATGGGCTGCCGTGGAGTGCAACTCCAGTTCGTGCTCGTATGAGGGGCTGAGCCGGCGCGTCATTTCCGCCAAGAAATGGCTCGTGCTGACAACCGGTCGATCCGAGGTCACGCTGGCGGCGATTCCCGTGACGAGGCCCTCGAAGGCGCTGGATCCTTCGCCGTTACCCAAGTAGACGCCGATTCGGGCGCGATCAACGCCGCTGGGTTTGTCGAGGCCTGAGTCCTCGATCGCTTGTTTGGCAGCGACGAGCGCGAAGTGGGTGTTCGGGCCGCACGAAGCGAATCGGTCAGCACGCGGGATGTACCGCGATAGGTCGAAATCCTTGACTTCCGAGGCAAATTTGGTTGGAAAGGTGCGAGCATCAAAGTTGCGAATCCAATCGACGCCGGAACGGCCCTCAATCTGGTGTCGATACAGTGACTCGACATCATGGCCCAATGGAGTGATTGCACCCATTCCGGTGATAACGACACGGCGCCTGTTCATGGTTTCACTAGTCCCATTTTCTGACGATCATGGCCGCACATTGGCCCCGATCCGTCATGGCCACCTTCAGGACGTAGGGCGTTCTCACGGGAAGCGGTTCGCCGGCATGAACCCGGATTGGGCATTCCGGGTCGGGGTTCGTGTGATTGAGCGTCGCCGGTACGGCGCCGCGATCCAGGGCCATCATGCTGAACAACAACTCAACGGGACCACATGCTGAGCCTAGATGCCCAACGTAAGATTTTGGCGCGAGTACCGGCACACGATCGCCGACAACCAGCGCGATTCCGCGAGCTTCCCACCGGTCGCCGACAATGTCTCCGCTGCCGAACGCGTTGACGTGATCGAGGTCGCTGGGTTGAACACCGGCTTCAGTGAGCGCCGCCGAAATGGCTCGGGCGATTCCGGTGCCATCGCCGGTTGCATCGAAGGCCGACCCGCAGCCCACGACTTCCGCCTGAATTCTGGCCCCGCGGCGCTGGGCGTGGTTCAATTCCTCGAAAGCAAAGACGCAGCCTCCCTCGCCCAATGCCGTCCCGTCGCGGTCGCGATCGTAGGGCCGCAGAGCATGCCAAGGGTCGTCGTTGCGATGAGTCAGTTTGCGAAACAGGCTATGGCGCACATAACTCAACATGGTCATGTGGCTATCGGCGGCGCCGGTGAGGAAGAAGTCGGCACCGTCTCGGCCGATGATGCGAAAGGCTTCGCACATGGCCAACAGGCCGGAAACTTCGCTGGACGTGATGCTGTTGCTGGGTCCTTGAGCATCGAGGGCAATCGACACATGGGTCGCCGGCATGTTGGGCAGATACTTGAGCATCCAGAGCGGTTCGATGACAGGGATGCCGGCTTCACCCCATTTCGGATAGCTGACGTGGGGCAGCTCTCCCCCGACGCTCTTTCGGGAGGCGTCGGCCAAGTCATCCACGTCGGTCGAGATCATACCGCAGCCAAATTCGACGCCGAACCGTGTGGAATCGAGTTGGTCGCGAACGATTCCGCAATCCGCCATGGAAAGACGCGCGGCAATGAGGGCCATCTCAATCGGTCGGGCCATCATGCGCAGGGCTTTACGGAGTTCCTTTTCCTTTTTGTCGATGAACTGCTTGGCATCGAAGTCGGGAATCTCGGCGGCGACGCGGCAAGGCAATCCCGTAGGGTCGAAGGCTTGAATAGGAGCGATGGCACAACGGCGATCGAGCAAGGCGCGCCAAAGCAGATCGGGTTCGCGACCTAATGGGGTAAGGAACCCGCAGCCGGTTATCACAACTCGACGGGAAGCGGCCGTCATGCCTTGTTGCCCCGAGTCATCCCGTGTTCCCCTGGGCTTGGAGAAGGGCATTGATGGAATCTATCAATTCGGCGAGCAGCCCGGTGAACACGAAGTTTTTATCACCGAAGGTCTGTTGGGATCGAGACTGATCCAGATGGGCAAAGGTAATTTCCGCTTCGCCGACCAACTCGCCTTCGACGGTAACGGTGCCGCGGACGAGTGCCCCTTCCGGTCGAATGTACTCGGCCCACACTTCATAAACGAGTTCGCTACCGGCGAGGACCTCGCGCGTGAAGCGGACCTTGGCCATCTTAGCCAGGACCACTTTCTCTTGATATCCTCTCGCCTCGCCGACCAGCATACCGCCGGTCTGTGCCAGCCCTTCCAGCATAAGGGAGGCGGGCATGACTGGAAAGCCAGGAATATGATCGCGGAATATATCTTCAGCGAGACTCGTTAACTTGACCGCCCTCGCATATTCGGCGTGCCGAAACGCGACGAAACGATCAATCCAAGCCCAGCGCATGGTGAATCCCTAGACTCGCTGCCAGGACCGGTGGGACAAGCGAATCGCTTGCCCCACGCGACCCGAGGTTAGGCGGCATTGGCAGCGGTGAGTTTATTCTGAACGTAGCGAGCAATCAGATCGACGGTGAACAAATCACTGACATTGCTGAGCACCGGATTCTTCTCGAACTCCGTCAGATCCGCGTACGGCATTCGTTTGCGAAGTTCAGAGAGACCCTTGTCGGTAACGCGCCCGTCCTTCACGAAGTCGGCGTCGCCCTGAAAGATCGACTCCGGGAACAACTCGCCCCGTGGAATCTTGATACCGAATTCACGCTCCAACCGGAACACGATGTCGAGAAAGTCGATCGACTCGGCGCCAAGGTCACCTTGGAGCGTCGATTCGGGCTTGATTTCGTCTTCGTCCACATTGAGGGCTTCGACAAGTGTGGCGGACACTTTCGTGTAGATGTCTTGCTGAGTCAGCATCCTTTGGGTCCCCTATTAAGAAAACGGAAAGAGTGTCAAGTTACCCAGCCGTCGCCCCGAGGCTCAGGCCGCCATCCACGGTTAAAAGCTGCCCGGTGAGATAGGCCGCACCTGGACCGGCCAAAAACAGAGCGACCGAGGCGATGTCGTCCGGCTGCCCAAATCGTTTCGCCGGGATCATTTTCTTGATGATGTCGGCGGCCTTGTTCCGAACCGCTTCGCTCATGTCGGTCTCGATGAATCCTGGCGCGATCGCGTTGACCGTGACATTTCGGCCCGCGACCTCAACGGCCAACGCTCGCGTAAATGCGTTCACGGCACCTTTGCTCGTGGCGTAGTTCGTCTGACCCGCGTTCACATGTTCGGCGGCCACGCTGGACACGTTGATGATTCGCCCGTACCGCTGCTTGAATACCATTTGCTGAACCGCGGCGCGGCAAAAGTAGACCGTGCCGTTCAGATTCGTGTTGATGACCGTCTGCCAATCGTCGTCGCTCATTCGAACGAACAGCCCGTCGCGAATGACGCCCGCGTTATTGACGAGGGTGTCGAGGCGCCCCCAATCGGCGACGACTTTTTCCACGACTCGTGGCGCCGTGGCAGGATCGGCCACATCGCCCTGAATCGCCATGATGGTTCCGCCGGAAGCAGTGACGTCGGCGACTAACTGGTCAGCGGCCGCTTGACTGCCTTTGAACACAAAGGCGACCCGCGCTCCGTTGGCGGCAAACTGCTTCACGATCGCGCGCCCAATTCCGCGACTCCCGCCGGTCACCAGCGCGACCTGATCCTTCAGCAGCATGCGATTACCTCAACAATCTCACAACGAACGCCCTAACTCGCTACACGCCCCGAAATCAATTCAAACATCTCGCGCCAATGACGAATCAATCGTTCGTCCTGAGCCTTCATCGACGGATTTCGGTCTGCCAGGTTGTATCTGGCCACGGTGAACTGGGCCGCCACCGTTTGGCTCGATTGGTTTTCTCCCCGGCCCTTAAGCACAACGGCGCCCGGCACATGGCTTATCCACTCGACATTAACGTCCATGGTTTGGCCCGGCCGGAGAAAATTCCCGTATTTGATACTCTTCACCTCGCGCAGCATGGTGACACTGTGCCGATACTCATCGGTCAACCGAATCAGCCAACTTGCCGCTTCAACGAGGCACTGAAGCATCATCACCCCAGGCATCACCGGAAATCCCGGAAAATGGTCCGCCAAATACTCTTCACCAACCGTCAATCGCTTCATTCCACGTAGGGATTTCGCCGGTTCCCATGCCGTGATGCGATCTATTAGGCAAAACTTCATGGCCGAGACCTTACCCAATATCCGACCATTCGAGGATGGACCATACCCTACTCAAAAGGTCAAAATATACCCCCATCTCACCAACCCGGCAACCCCGACTGACTCGTTGACGTTGGCCCGCGGAACCATTTTTTCTATGGCTTCATCTGCTTTTTATACAATCTAGCGAAACCTTGCCGAGAGGCGCGCCAGGATTCGGGTCAACTTGTTAGGCGGCGCATCTTGGACATTATCCGTAGTTTGGCGAAATTGGCGATCCATGCCCGAGATTACTTTCCCCTTCTACGCCGTTTGGCGAACCCTTGAGAACGGACTCACTCTCGGCGAAGCGATTCGCTTCCCCGAATTCTCACGACTTGCCAAGCACCGCGACCGAATCGCCGAACGCCTTCAACGTCAAGTCCGCCGTGCCGTCGATTCGATGGAATTGCACTTGCCTCGCCAGTCCTTGGTTGCCGACAACCCAGACTCGCTGAAGGTCACGGTTTCCATCCCTCCGCCGGCATGGGTATCATTGTGGCGCGATGATGTCACCGTGGATTTCGACGTTGTTTGCTGGCACCAAGGCGGAATCCATCTGGCGTTCGTGCCGGCTCTCAACCTCGAGTTGGCTGCCGACAAGGAAGACATCCTCCGGAGCCGATTGCCCGCCGAGATTCTCTCCGCTCTCTACCGGATCGGATGGGCGTCATCGCTTCGATACCTCGTCGAACTGCAAAGGACATCCCGATTCGACGTGGAACCGCTTTCCGTAACGATCGACATCAAATCGCCAAAGCGACGGGCCGTTGAATCGCAGGACCTGCGCGATCGCCGCAAGTCGGTTTTGAAAACAGTGGCGATTAACTTGCGCCGGCATCCAGGTTTGCCCGTTTATCGCGTCGAAGGACTCGTCTCCCAACTGGCAAATGCTCTTAGCGGCAACACGCCAAGGAGCGTCCTGCTCGTCGGCCCCGCGGGAGCCGGCAAGACAGCGATTGTCCGCGAATTGGCCCGGCAGCGAATCGCCCACGGCTTTCGAGCAACCCCGTTCTTTTCCACGAGCGGCTCGCGACTCGTCGCCGGAATGACCGGCTACGGCATGTGGCAACAACGATGCCGAGAGGTCATTCGCGAGGCGTCGCAGCGAAAGGTCATCCTTCATCTGGGGCATCTCGTCGAACTCATGCACGTCGGCAAGAGCGAGGGAAACCCCACGGGCATCGCCAGCTATCTTCGGCCGGCGATTGCTCGCGCGGAGATCCTTGCCATCGCGGAATGCACGCCCGAGCAAATTCCCATGATCGAGCGTGAGGATCCCCAGTTGGTGGATGCCTTTGTCACGATCCAAGTCGAGGAACCCAATGAGGCGACGGGCCGGGGGATCCTGCAAGATTTCGCGAATGCCTTCGACAGGTCGTTGGCGACCGGCGCGAAGAACCCGCTGCCGCAGGTCTTGGCCGAAGGCGCTCTGGCGACCCTCGACCGTTTACATCGCCGGTTCGCCACCTACTCGGCTTATCCGGGTCGTCCCTTGCGATTCCTGCAAAACCTGTTGGCAAAAGCCGATCCCGACAAGCCGGTCGCCGAAGCCGACGTCATTGCCGAATTCTCGAACGAGACCGGGTTGCCGCGGCTGCTACTCGATCCTCGTGAAAGATTCCAATCGACGGCGATTCGCGATTGGTTTGCCTCTCGGGTCATGGGTCAGCCCGAAGCCGTCGAGTTGGTGACGGGCTTGATCGGCAATGTCAAGTCGGCGATGACCCCGCCCGGCCGGCCGATCGCCTCGTTGCTTTTCGTCGGGCCCACCGGTGTGGGCAAGACGGAAACCGCCAAGGCCCTCGCGGAGTTTTTTTTCGGTTCGGCGTCGCGGTTGACGCGATTCGACATGAGCGAATACGGCGACTCGATCTCGGTTCAACGGCTAATCGGCACGGCCTTCGGCGCCGAGGGACTGCTGACGGCTCGGGTTCGCGAACAGCCATTTTCGGTCGTGTTGCTCGACGAATTTGAGAAGGCTCATCCGCAGTTTTTCGACTTGCTGCTTCAGATTCTGGGCGAGGGCCGTCTGACCGATGCCGCCGGCCGGCTGGCCGATTTTCGCAACGCCATCGTAATTCTGACGTCGAACCTCGGCGCGGAGTCGTTTCAGCAGGGACGAGTCGGATTTCGGCCGGCCGACGTTGAACGGGCCGAGGCGCGAGAACATTTCACCCGCGTCGCCGAGGGGTTTCTCCGACCCGAGTTGTACAATCGCCTCGATCGGCTGGTGGCGTTCGCCCCATTGTCGCTCGACGTTGAGCGAAAAATCGCCGACCGGCAGCTTCAGTTGTTGGCGACGCGAGAAGGGGTGCGGTATCGCGGCGTCGATCTCGCCATCGATTCTGCGGTTCGTGAATATCTGGCGGAAGCGGGATTCGATCCGCGGTATGGCGCTCGGCCTCTCAAGCGAGTCATTGAACAACGGTTAGTGGCGCCTCTGGCCGATCAACTCAACCGATACTCGACCGATCAGGCGGTTTCGGCCCGCGTTGCCATGGTTGATGGTGCTATTGACGTTCGGGTCAAACCACGAACCGACGAACGTGGCCGCGCACTTTCATTAGCGGCGGCAACGCCAAAAGCAGTGACCACCGCCGACCATTGCGTCTTGCGCCGCCGCCAAGCCCGCATGTTGATCCGATGCCCCGCGACGGTCGAGCTGCGTAATGAGCTATTTCGTTTCGAGCAAATCGAGGCCCATTGGCTTGCACGGCTAAGACGCG
The DNA here is from genome assembly GCA_964515185.1 of uncultured Alcaligenaceae bacterium. Taxonomy (GTDB): domain Bacteria; phylum Planctomycetota; class Planctomycetia; order Gemmatales; family Gemmataceae; genus CAZESP01. Next base: position 33,630 of record CAZESP010000034.1, on the reverse strand, counting down.
CCGATCGTCTCCGACGGGCCGGCCAAGCCGTGGATCCGGCGAACATTGCCAATCCACTCTCAGCGTCGCAACAAACTCGCTATGCCGAGCTGCGCGAAGATGTCGGCAATATCGACCGTCACGGCCAGCGATGTTTGACTCTCGAAGAGAGGGCGCTGGCGTTTCTTTATCGCGCCAGTGACGCCGACGATGCGGGCGTCATCGAACGTCTTAGCGCTGAGGCAGCCGAGGCGGAGCGCGAGTTTGAGTCGTTGCTCCTCAAGCTCTTGTGCCGGCGTTACACGGACCCGTCGAACGCGACGATCGCCATTTTTAGCGACCACCGCGAATGGCTTGGTCAGTTGGCCGAGGCGTATTATACGGTCGCGACTCGGTGCAAAGCCCGCGTCCAGGTCTACTCCTTTCACCTGCCCGACGCATCAACGACTCTCCCGCCGGACGAAGACGATGAGTTCGAGGCCGAAACGACGACCGATCTGAGGTGGCGCGAGGATTGCCTGATCCGGCCGAAAGTGGGTCGCGCTCCGGAAAGCATCGTGTTGACCCGGAAGATCGTCTGGAGTCCATCAGAGTATTTCAGCCGCATGCGCGGCGACCCGATCGGCTTCGCGATGGGCCTCACCGGCCCGGCCGTCGCTCCGCGATTCGGCCCCGAGGATGGCCGCCACGAACTCGGCGACGGGCGAAACCAAGGGGCTAGTTGCCTGGTCCAAGTTCCCGAGACACGCCCCGGAATGTACATTCCGCCCGAGGGCATTACCCGACGAGGCACCTTCGACGACGTTGCCCGCCGGCGACTGTACGACCCCATCCATCGCACGGTGCAGGATGCTCTGACCGGCAAACAAGCCGTGCCCTGGACCGGACAACTCGCCGACGTTCTGGGCAAGCGAATCAACGAACAGTTGTGGAAGACACTCATAAAACTGTTAGAGGAATGACCCCGGCCCCATGCGACTTTCCATTCCTGTTTTGGTTGAAACGGTTCGCGATGAAAACGCGTGGACTGTCTACACGGCGAGGCCGCTGTTCTTCACCGAACCGCAAGCCCGCGACCGCGACCTGCGACGGTTGACGGCAAAGATTGGTCGGGATCTGCAACGCCAGCTCGATCGACTTGGCAAGGAAGCTCGGCACGACGACTTGGCTCAATACACCTTTCACCCCAGGTTACAGTCTCAGCGAGTCGAACTGAAGATCGAGCTTCGGCGGCGTCTGGTTCGGGCGAGATACTTGATCGTCACGTTTCGGCATCACGGGCGCCGAATTGCGATGGTGCCGTCCCTGCCCGAGCTTTGGTTCGATTTGCAGCGAGGAGAATCGGCGGCGAGTCGGGCCACGGAAGTCCTGACGACCTATTTCCGCGGCCTTGAACGGGACGCCGAAGAAGATACCGTCCACCCGGAACAGTACGCGATCGCGGGCACGGCGTTCCTGACAACAGTGGAACTCGACTACTACCCGCCGGGAAATTACAAGGCCCCAGAGCCGATCAAGTTCTTGATGATGGGCGGCGGCGAACCGGTCAGCGGCGCGGATGAATTGAATCGGGTAGGTCGTTGTCTCAACTGGCAAAGCCCCGATGATCTGGATGAGGTAGCCCATCGCGATTCGGAACTTGCGGAGCTGACTCGCCTGCTCCATGCCCCGGACCGCCGTCCGGTCATTTTGGTCGGGCCACGCCAGGCCGGCAAAACGGCCCTCATCCAAGCGTATGTACGCCAACGGGTCATCCACGAAAGGGCGGCGCAGCGCGGACGCCACAACGTATGGTTGATCTCCCCCGCGCGTCTTATTTCGGGCATGTCGTTCGTCGGCCAATGGGAAAACCGGTTGCTCGCCATCCTCCGCGAATCCAGCCGGCGGTCGCACCTTCTTTATTTCGACGATCTTTTGGGTCTCTTCCACGCGGGCCAAACCTGTCAGTCGGACTTGAGCATCGCTCATGTCTTGAAGCCGTATATCGAGCGTCGCGAAGTGCGAGTGCTGGCGGAAATCACCCCCGAGGCGTTGCGGGTTCTTCGGGAACGCGACCGGGGCTTCGCCGATCTGTTCCACATCCTGCCGATTGCCGAAATGGACGACGACGCGACGCGCGGCGTCTTGGTTCATGTTCGACGGCAACTGGAGGAAAGACACCGATGCCGATTCGAGAACGATGTCATCCCCGTCGTGCTGGAACTGACTCGCCGTTACCAGCGAGACGCAGCCTATCCGGGCAAGGCTGCGGGATTCATGCGGCAACTTGCCGTCAAGCATCGCACCAGTGACATCGATCGCGGCGAGGTTTTCGACGAATTCAAGGCTCGCAGCGGCCTGTCCGTGTGGATGATCAGCGGTCTTGTCAAGCTGCAAAGCGAGGATGTCGTCAAGACGCTGCGCGAACAACTTGTGGGGCAAGACGACGCGATCGAGGCCATTGCCGAAGTCATCACAATCGCCAAAGCGCGATTGAACGATCCGGATCGCCCCTTGGCGTCGTTCCTATTGCTCGGCCCGACGGGTGTCGGAAAGACGCAGTGCGCCAAGGCAGTGGCCGCCTTTCTGCTCGGCGACGCTGATCGACTCTTGCGATTCGACATGAACGAATTCGTCGCTCCGGGTTCCGCGGGACGCCTCATTGGAACGTTTTCCCAGCCGGAGGGATTGCTGACGGCAGCGGTGCGCCGGCAGCCATTCGCGGTGTTGCTCTTTGATGAGATCGAGAAAGCCGACCCGGAAGTGTTCGATATGCTCTTGGCAGTCCTTGGCGAGGGCCGCCTTACCGATGCGCTGGGCCGTACCACCGATTTCTCCAATACCCTCATCTTGATGACATCCAATCTCGGCGTCCGCGAGGCGGAGAGTTCGATAGGTTTTTCCGGCGGTTCGTCCGAAGACCGAGCGACCGCCTATACCCGCGCCGCGGAGAGGTTCTTCCGGCCGGAGTTCTTCAATCGCTTGGACCGCGTGATCCCGTTCGGCCGGCTGGATCGAGCCACGGTCCGCGACATAGCATCGAAGCTCATCCGCGAGGTCTTCGCTCGTGAAGGGCTGGTCCAGCGAAAGTGCGTCCTGCAAGTCGATGACGCGGCCATGGAGCGGATCATTGATGCCGGCTTCGACCCCGAACTGGGGGCTCGAGCCTTGAAGCGCTCCATCGAACGGCACCTGACACAACCCGTGGCCGACCAGCTTTCGGCGCTCAGGCCCGAGTCGTTTACGATTGTGCGAATCGGTTGCCGCCAGCAGGGGATCACGGCCGAGGTCCAGGGGCTTGAACCGGTTCCGTCGATGATTCCGGCGGGCGGCTGGCCAACCGGCTCGATCCTCGGCCAGTCCTCCGACCTCGCCGCCAGCTTGCGCGAGCTACGGTCAGCCGTTCGCCTCATCGAAGACAGAATTGCGCCGTGGCGACCGACCGGCGACATTTGCGCGGGAACCCTGACGCCGGATCAGGAACGGTATTTCGCTGTCAAAGATCGGCTCGAACAGCTCAAGCGGACGCTTCACGAATTCGAAGATCGCACCAGTCGCGACCGCGTCGAATCCGTGAACCGCCCCTCGTATTGGCATCCTGATCGGCATCGCAGGCACCAGTTCAAGGTGATCCGCAACCTAGACCATCCGGGTGGCCCGCTGCTGCAACAGATGGCATCCGCCCTTGACCTCAACGAGTTTCTGAACGACCTTGCCAACTCGGCCAACGAGAACGAGTTTTCCGGAATCGAATCGGTGGCGCTTTGGCAGGAACTGAAGCTACTGCAGATGATGATGGAGAGCGACACCGCAGATGCCGTGTGCGTATTGGCCATTCGCGGGCTTCCGGGCCGGGACGGTGTGTTCGCTCCGGCCGCACTGGCGCAACTCTACGTGTCGGCTCTTACAGAAGAAATTGCCCTCGACGCCGCGCCGGTTTTCGAATCAGATCGCGCTCCGTTGTATCCAGGTTCGTATCTCGAAGTCCGGGGCTGGCACGCCCGGAAGCTACTCGCCACGGAAGTGGGGACCCATCTCTTTTGCCCGGCCCATGCGGGGGTCATTCCGGTCCAAGTGTCGGTGCTGCCCGTGGTCACGGATTCACACGCCGCGATCGCCGATTGGTTCGCGAAAAGGGAGCAGCGGCGGCGTGACGTTGGCGCGGTCCCACTCGACCCGACCGACGACCCCGACCGATTCGGACCTGTCGTGAGGATCTACCACAGTCCCGGCAGCGTTTTCGATCTTCGCAGTGGCATGATCGCAAGCAACCCTCCCGACGCTCAGGCCATGCGGGGTTTTCTCTTGGCCCCGCTGCTTTGGCAAATGGTGAGCCTCGGCAACACCTCGCCGCCGGAGGTGAGCTGATGCCGACCCATCGCTTTCCGGTTCTGGTGTGTAGCGATATCAGCGGCTTGCATACAGCGATTGCGTTGGATGCTCCCGTGCCCGTGACCGGTCTCGCCGCGCGTTCCGCTGACGCCATCGATCAGGTCCGCGAGTTTCTGGAGTGGCACTACCGGAAAGAGCCATGGAGCACTCCCCCGGATTTTCGCGACCCGCAACTGACGTGGATCAGCGTTGTGATTCATCCCGAGTTTCGCCACGGTGATCGCGTCTATCCGAGCGCTCATTCGGTCAAGTTGCGACTACCGTGCGTCCACGGCAGGCAAGAGAGCGGGCAACTGGTCGCGGCCTTGCCGTTGCAAGGGACCGGATTCTATTACCATGAAGCGTCGGCGCTCAAGGAGTTTGTCGAACGCAACGTGCGGCAGGTACTTGCCGGGTTAAACCCCGCTGGGCTGGCGCGTCAATCGCCTCCTGCCGAAGCCTGGTTGGAAGAAATCATCGTTCGTGTCGTGGTCAAGCCAGCGCTCCATCCGCTCGATGTGACATACCCGAATCTGTCTCGGGTCGCCGAGCCTCTCGGGGATCGCGCCGTTCGCAAACAGTATTCGCCGGCGTGGGAACGGGAGGCCGAGGTTGCGCGGACCATCACCAAACTGAGGGACGAACAGGCGAATCTCCTTCTGGTCGGCGAGCCGGGCGCCGGCAAATCGACGGTTCTCGTGGAGGCCGTCCGGCAGATTGAGCGCGACCCGCGTGGCCCATCCAAAATGCGGTCGGCAGCCGCGATGGAACAGGAACGTGATGGGCCTCGCCGCGACGCCGCGCGTTCGCGGCGGTTGTTCTGGCAGACCTCTGCAGCGCGAATCATTGCCGGCATGCGCTACCTGGGACAATGGGAGGAGCGATGCGAAGCCGTGATCGCGGAGTTGATGTCGGCGGCGGGAGTGCTTTGCGTGGATCGGTTGCTCGACCTGGTACGCCTCGGCGGAAACGGGCCGACCGACAGCATCGCCGCCTTCTTGATGCCTTATCTGCAACGCGGTGAGTTGCGCTTGGTCGCTGAAGCGACGCCCGCGGAACTCGACGCTTGCCGGCGATTGTTGCCCGGATTTGCCGATCTTTTTCAGGTCATCCGAATCGAGATACTCGATCGCGCGAAGGCCTTGGGAGTCCTCGATCGGCTTGCGAGCCACCTGTCGCAAACGACGCGAGTTTCGGCGGCGCCGGGTACGATCGATCGAACCTATCAGCTTTTTCGCCGGTTCGCACCGTATCAAGCATTCCCCGGAAAGGCCGTTGCATTCCTGCGCCATCTGATTCACGACGAAAAGCGGCGGCTACCGCCGCAAACAGCCGGCGTTGTGACGCCCCAAGGGGTGACGTCGGCCTTCGCTCGCGAAACCGGCCTGCCCGAAGTATTCCTCCGCGATGACATCACGCTGACATTCAACGAAACGTTGGACTATTTCCGCGGCGAAGTCATCGATCAAGACGAGCCTTGCGCCGCGGTCACCCGCTTGGTGACAACCTTTAAGTCAGGGCTGAATGATCCTCACCGCCCGTTGGGTGTGCTGCTGTTCTGCGGTCCCACCGGCGTCGGCAAGACGGCACTGGCACGGGCAACGGCACGCTACTTTTTCGGCAGTGCCGGCGCCGGCGAGCATCGATTGATTCGTCTGGACATGAGCGAGTTTTCTGGGTTCGGGGCGGCTGAACGACTCCTAGGGCCACCCGACGGCGAGCCGAGCGCCTTGATTCGACGCATCCGCCAACAACCCTTTTGCGTCTTATTGCTGGACGAGATTGAAAAGGCCGGGGATGACGTTTTCGATGTATTCCTGAGCATTTTCGACGAAGGCAGGCTCACGGATCGATACGGTCGCGTCACGACGTTTCGCAGTAGCGTGATCCTCATGACCTCGAATTTGGGCGCGAGTCAGGGGTCGACGCTGGGTTTCGTGCCGGGGGCCGGCCGGTCTTACACCGACGAAGCGCGGGCCTTCTTCCGACCCGAGTTCTTCAATCGCCTCGATGGTGTCGTTACATTCCAGGCGTTGAGGCCCGAGGCGATACAGGCGATCACTCGCAAGGAATTGGCCGCACTGGTTCATCGCGAAGGTTTGGCCCGGGCCGGGTTGAAGCTAGCCCCCTCGGAAAAGCTCGTCGAGGTATTAGCGGCTGAAGGTTTCGACGCTCGATATGGTGCCCGGCCATTGCAGCGAACCATCGAGCGCAGAATCGTCACTCCGCTGTCAGCGTGGCTTCTCGAACGGCCGACCCTGCGTGACGTCACGATTCAACTCGATATCGATGATGCCGGAAACATCGTCCTTCGGGTATAACAGTCGTTCGGGACGTCTGGACACATGGGATCTTCCATCATGAAACGGTATCTACTCATCGCGATGCTCGTGCTGCCGATGTTCGGCTGCTTTCGAAGCGTGACGGTAACGTCGGCCGGGAAAAGGCTCAAGGTGGGCTTTATGCCGAAGCTGACGGGCATCCCGTACTTCGACGCCTGCCGTCGGGGCGGCGAAGAGGCCGCTCGCGAACTCGGACTCGAATTCGTGTACAACGGCCCGACCGAAACAGACGTCAACAAGCAGATCGACCTATTGAATCAGTGGGCAGCCACTGGCGACTATGCGATGGTCTGCATCGCCTGCAATGACCCCGATCTAATCGCGCCGGCCTTACGCGACGCGAAGAACAAGGGCCTTCCCGTCGTGACCTACGACGCCGACACCCAGCCGGATGCTCGAGCGTTTTTCGTGAATCAGGCCACCTATGACGGCGTCGCTCGCATGATGGTCGATACGATGGCCGAGCAACTGTCACCGCCCGGCGAAGGGAAAGTCGGCATTCTCACCAGCAGTGTACAGGCTCCGAATCAGGCCGAATGGGCCAAACGCATGAAGGCCTATGTCGCTGAGAAATACCCCAAGATGCAACTGCTCGCGGAGACCGAGCATGGCGAGGATCGCAACCTCGGCATCACCAAGTCGAAGGCCCTGATTCAGGCAAACCCCGACCTCAAAGGCATCATCGGCCTTACTTCCGTGGCCGTGCCGGCCGCGGCCGAAGCTGTCCGGCAGCTTGGCAAGAAGGGCCAGATCAAGGTTGGCGGCGTCAGTACGCCCAAGGACATGCGCGATTATGTCAAGGACGGCACGGTCGAGGTCTTCGTCTTGTGGAATCCCATCGACCTGGGTTATCTCACGGTTCACGTCGCCGAACTGTTGCGCAAGAACCAGATGCCCGAAACCGGCACCATCACCGCCGGCCGCCTTGGCACGATTCAGGTGCGAAACCGCGAGGTGCTGCTCGGGGATCCGTTCAAGTTCACGAAGGCGAACATCGATCAGTTCGACTTTTGAGCATCGTCGAACTGCTTTACCAGCTTTTTCGGCGCGGTGCTGCGCCAAGCCGCGACAAGCGCCTGGTAAACGATCGCTTCGGTGGCCGCTTCCAGCATGATCTGCGTGCAGCCGCGCCGACCCCATGCACCCTTCAGCGGCTGGAACATGGCCGGCTCGAGCCGCTGAAACGTCGCCTGATCGTCAACGGTCAGCTTCACCATGCCCCAATCTTCGTCCGGCCCAAGGGTCGCGAAAATCTTGTCGCGAACACGAAAATCGGCATGGCCCATGTGCGACCCTTCGACCGCCTCCGGTAGGCTGACGGCCAAAGCTCGGAATTCGCCTGCGGTCATGATAGCCCTCACGGCTGGAATCTCGAAATAGCTCCCCGGCCATGCGATCGTGATAGAATCGGCATCCGCTCGTCACGATCCCCATGAGTTCCCCGCGATGCGAGGGGACACATGGAGGTTGAGACCCATACATTGCGGTGACTTGGAAGGAGAGTTGATTAAGCCGATTTACGGCTAACCACGACGGGCGACGGCGCGGGACAAGGCTCGATTGCGGCGCTGGTGTGAAATGGCGTCGCCCACATGCCGCGCCACGTCTGCCATTTTGATTCGGCAAACTCGTCCAGCCCAAAGACGATCGACTTCGGATTCGGCCGCATGCGAAACGTCTGAGCCAGCCGATCCCACAGCGACAACACCGTCGAATAATTCGAGTCGGTCTCCGGTTGCCAATCGGAGTGATGGACCTTGTGCATATCCGGCGTGACGATAAACCAACGCACCCAACGGTCGAGCGCGCCCAGCGAAATATCGGCGTGATGGAACATCGTCACCGCCAGCACCAACCCATCGTAGACAACCAGCGTCCAGACGTTGATCCCGAGCGCTGGAATAAGTGCCAGCCGCAATATCGCCGACAGGGTTTGTTCGCCGATGTGGAATCGCGTCGCCGTCGTCACGTCCATGTGCGGGTCGCTATGATGCACGCGATGGAAACGCCAAAGCCACGGTATCGCGTGGTTGGCTCGATGCCAGGCATACATCCAGGCGTCGAGGGCGAGCAGCGATACCGCGAAAGTCAACACATTCGGCAACGGTAATTGTCGCATCAACCCTGTTTCGTTCTGCTCGCTCCAGCCGGCGACCAGCCCGGTTAGGGTGCAGAATATCAGGCCGAGGATGACGGTATTGCAGACGGCCAGGGCCAGATTACGCAGGGCATGGAGGTAGCGACCATCGCGCCACCCGAAAAAGGGTCGCCGCGTCTCCCAACACCACAACGCCAGCAAAAAAGCGAACGGAAGCACTCGCTTGGCGATGACGCTGAGCGGGATCGCATCAAAGTCGATAGGTAGCAGGTCGCTCATGGCCGCCTCGGTTGCCGCCGTTTGCCGGCGTCGTGCAGCCAAGGTTACCCAACTCGGTTCGACCATGTTCCCCCGAAGTGCGAATACCGGGCGCCGTCGCCATAAGCATTGCTTATGACGTCTTGATCGGATGAGTTTCGACGAAGTTGAGAAAGACGCGCGCCGGCAGCGGCAGAACTCGGCGGCGGTTGAGGACGATGTAAATCTCGCGCTCGCAACGCAGACCCGTCATCGTCACCGCTTGAAGGGTTCCGGCCTCTAACTCTCGTTGCACGGCGAAGGTCGACAAGACCGCCAAGCCCATGCCCCGATGGACCGCCTCCTTGATCGCCTCGTTGCTCCCCAATTCAAGGACGACGTTCAAACTCGACGGTGCCACGCCCGCTCGTTCCAGTTCGGCCTCGAAGAACTGTCGCAGCCCCGATCCGGCCTCGCGCAGCACCAGCGGTAGTTCAGGCATTCGTTTGAGCGTCACCCGCCGCCGCCGGCACAACGGGTGATCGGGACGGGCGACGAGAATCATCCGGTCGTTGGCCAAATGGCGATACTCCAGGTCTGGCGATTCCGACTTGCCGCCGACCAGTCCCAGATGGGCCTGCCCGCGCTGGACATGGTCGATGACCGCGGTGCTGTCACTGATGGCGACTCGAACCCAAATAAGCGGATGACGTTCGCGAAACTCCGCGAGGAGGGCGGGCAACAGATGTTCACCGGGAATGGAACTAGCTGCCAGGAGCAATTCGCCGCGTGGTCGAGTATCTTCCCCCCCGATTCGGCGGCGAGCTTCATCGTGCAGACTGAGTATTCGTTGGGCGAATTCGTACAGCATTCGGCCGGATTTAGTTAGTTCGACTCGCCCGCCGTGCCGCCGAAATAGCGACGTCCCGACGGCTTTTTCCAGCAACTGAATCCGCTGACTGACAGCCGCTTGACTCAGATTCAACGCCCGGGCTGTGAGGGTGAAGTTGCAAAGTTCGGCGGCCTTGGCGAAGGTGTCGAGATGTGGCAGCGGCTCGGGGTGCGGGTCTTCGGTTCGAGCCATGGACCGGCCTCAATTCATGTCACACTCGGAATCGCGTCTCCAGGGCGGCGGCCTCATACTATAGTTATGACGCCCCCGGGAGACCGACATGCCGCAGACGATTACCGAAAAGATCCTCGCCCGAGCCTCCGGCAAAGATGCCGTCGAGCCGGGCGACAATATCTGGGTCAATGTCGATGTCCTGATGACCCATGACGTCTGCGGGCCGGGCACCATTGGCATTTTCAAGCATCACTTCGGCGCGAATGCCAAAGTCTGGGACCGGCAAAAAGTCGTCATCATTCCCGACCATTACATCTTCACCGCTGATGCCATGGCCAACCGCAACGTAGACGTGTTGCGTCATTTCGCGGCTGAAAAAGATTTGCCCTATTTCTACGACGTCGGCACTCCTCGCTACAAAGGCGTTTGTCACATCGCCTTGCCTGAAGAAGGTCACACGCGACCCGGCGAGGTGCTTCTCGGCACTGATAGCCATACTTGCACGGCCGGCGCTTTCGGCGAATTCGCGACGGGCATCGGCAACACCGACGCCGGATTCGTCATGGGCACCGGCAAGCTCTGGCTCAAAGTGCCGCCGACGATGCGATTCGTCTTTCATGGAAACCTGCCGCCGTACCTGATGGCCAAGGACCTTATCCTCGCCGTCATTGGCGACATCGGTTGCGATGGCGCGACCTACCGGGCCATGGAATTCGATGGAGACGGCGTCTACGCGCTTAACATCGAAGAGCGCATGACCCTGTGCAACATGGCCATTGAAGCGGGCGGCAAGAACGGCATCATCGCGCCCGATCAGGTCACGCTCGATTACGTCAACGCTCGAAACGCCGGCAACAGACCCTACACCGTCGCTCGCACCGATGCCGGCGCCAAATTCATCTTCGAAAAAGTCTATGACGTCTCCAAACTCGAGCCGGTCATTGCGAAGCCCCATAGCCCGGACAATCGCGCCTATGTTTCCGAGGTCTGCGGAACCAAATTGGATCGCGCGTACATCGGCAGTTGTACCGGCGGCAAATTAACGGACTTCCAGGCCGCCGCTGCCATCCTTCGCGGCAAGACGGTTCGCATTGACACGTTTGTGGTGCCGGCCACTAGCGACATTGCGCGCGGATTGAAAGAGACCAAGATCGGCGGTCAATCGCTCGAAACCATCTTCGTGTCAGCCGGCGCCAAGATCGGCGAACCGTCGTGCGCGGCGTGCTTGGGCGGGCCGTCGGACACCTTCGGGCGGCTTAACACGCCGATCAGTTGTATCAGCACGACGAATCGCAATTTCCCGGGCCGCATGGGGCACAAGGAAGCCCGTGTCTACCTTGCCAGCCCGTTGACCGTCGCCGCCAGCGCGATTCGCGGCGAGATTGCCGACCCGCGCGACTGTCTCAATTGAGTTTTGCGCTCACCGATTCCGAGAACGCCGCGCATGTATGAACGGAGCGATCCCATGAAACTACGCGCCGTGTTAATCTCCGTTTCAATCGCCGCTTCCCTCGGACCGACTATAACAGCCGCCGACCCGCAATCGTTTGATGTCGTCGTCTACGGCGCGACGCCAGGCGGCATTACCGCGGCCATCCAGGCCCGGCGCATGGGCAAGACGGCCGTCCTCATCGAACCGTCGAATCATCTCGGCGGCATGACCACCGGTGGCCTCGGCGCGACGGACATCGGTAACAAGGCAGCCATCGGCGGCATGGCCAGGGAGTTCTATCGCCACATCCGAACCTATTATGCCGACGATTCTAAGTGGATATTCGAGAAACGATCCGCATTCAAAGGTCGCGGCCACGAGAAGAACGAAGACACCGCTTGGACCTTCGAGCCGCACGCCGCCAAAGAGGTCTATCAGGAAATGCTCCGAGATGCCCGCGTCGTCGTTGTTATGAGCAAGCGTCTGGATTTGAAATCGGGAGTCCGGAAGACTGGTTCGCGTATCACGTCAATCAGCATGGAGACCGGCGAAATTTATGCCGGCAAGATGTTCATTGATGCCACCTATGAGGGCGACCTTTTGGCGAAAGCCGGTGTCGCTTATCATGTCGGCCGCGAGTCTAACAAGACCTACAACGAGACTCTTAACGGTGTGCAGGTTCGAAATGCGAAACACCATCAATTCATCAAAAACGTTGACCCGTATGTGAAGCCCGGCGATCCAACGAGCGGTTTGCTCCCGCGTGTCGTTCCCGGACCCCCTGGAATCGACGGTGAGGGTGATCGCCGCGTGCAAGCCTATAACTATCGCCTTTGCGCGACGGACGTAACAGCCAACCGGCGCCCGTGGCCGAAGCCCTTCGACTATGACGAGCGGCAGTACGAGATTCTGCTCCGCAACTTCGAGGCCGGCGACCATCGACTGCCGTGGAATCCGATTCTGATGCCCAATCGCAAAACGGATTCCAATAACAATTATGCCTTCTCGACTGATAACATCGGCATGAATTATGACTATCCCGATGCTGATTACGCTCGACGGGAGGTCATCATTCGTGAACATGTTCATTATCAACAGGGGCTGATGTGGACGCTCGCGAATCATCCGCGAGTTCCCGAGACTGTCCGAAAGCATTTCCAAACATGGGGCATGGCCAAGGATGAATTCACTGAAACGGTCAACTGGCCGGCGCAGTTGTATGTCCGCGAGGCACGCCGCATGGTCGGCTTGTTGGTCATGACAGAACACCACTGCCGCGGCAATCGCATCATTGACGACTCGGTCGGAATGGCAGCCTACACGATGGACTCACATAACATTCAGCGCTACGTTACTTCTGAAGGCCACGTCAGAAATGAAGGGGACGTACAAGTCGGCGGCTTTCCTCCCTACCCGATTTCATATCGGGCGATCGTCCCACAATCCGGTCACTGTACTAATCTGTTAGTGCCGGTTTGCCTATCCGCATCCCACATCGCTTACGGCTCGATTCGCATGGAGCCGGTGTTCATGGTCTTGGGCCAATCGGCGGGGATGGCAGCGTGCATGGCCATCGACGGCAACCATGACATTCAGAAGGTTCCGTATCCGGAGCTGAGAACGGCGCTGCTGAAAGAAAAACAGGTGCTTGAGTGGACCGGCCCTCGACCCACCGCCGGCATCCCGGTAAAGAATCTCGCCGGAGTCGTGATCGACGACAATGAGGCCGAAAGACAAGGATTTGAGGCCGTGAGCCGTTCCGCGTCGCCGTTTGTCAATGAAGGTTATCGTCATGACGGCGGTACCGATCGCGGCAAACAATCCGCCCGATACCTTCCCGACTTGCCCAGGGTTGGGCGCTATGAAGTCCGGATGTCTTACTCGCCGAACCCGAACCGGGCTACCAACGTGCCGGTCACCATTTACCATGCCGACGGATCGACTGTGGTCAAAGTGAACCAACGCAAGGCGCCATCAGTCGACAAGGCATTCGTATCGCTCGGGACGTTTCGATTTGAAAGTGGCAAGATAGGTTCTGTTGTAATTCGCAACGATGATGTTGATGGGCACGTCATCATCGATGCCGTTCAATGGCTGCTTGTGCCGGCGCGTTAATCGAGTATTTGAATTCGAGTCTCGAATTCGTTCGAGTTTGGAGCAATCGGCGAGTCGATAAGGATGATACCGGATACCTCCAGTGTGCGTCACTAATCGGAGCGACCATCATGCGTCGTCCAGTCGTTAAGAACCGCAATCTCCTTCGTTCGGTGATTCAATTGGAGGAGCGAGTCGTTCCCGCGTTCGGCGGCTTGCTCAATTTCGCGGTAGGGTCTTCACCGGTGGCGCTTGTCTCCGCCGATTTTAACTCCGACAATGCCGTCGATCTAGCAGTGGCCAATCAGGGTGGTGATAACGTCTCGATTCTGCTCGGGAATGGAACGGGTAACTTTGTAGGGGCCGGGGGATCTCCGTTTGCGACGGGTTCGGCCAGCCCGAGCGATCTGGTGGCGGCGAATCTGAACAATGTCGCCATTGGAGGCGGGCAGGCCATCGACTTGGCCGTGGTCACCTCGGTTGGTTCGGGATTGAGTCGACTTGAAACCTATCTCGGCGATCGCACCGGCGGTTTTTCGAGCCGCGACAGCGATTTCATTGGCGGCTCGGCACGAGCCGTCGTCTCGGGTGATTTCGACGGTGACGGTGACGCCGATTTGGCCGTTGTGGATTTCCTGTTCGATGAAGTAACCATTTTTCTCGGTGATAACAGCGGAGATATGGTGTTAGCCGATTCGCTCAGTACCGAGGATGGTCCGGTCGATATGGTACTCGGCGATTTCGATAACGATCTCATTCCTGATCTCTGGGTTGTAAATCAGGGCGAAGGGACAATCAGCCGGATGCTGGGAGATGGCGCCGGGTCATTCGATGATTTCACACTTCCGTCCTTTGGCGTCGGTTTCAGTCCGGTGAAGATCGTGGCAGGCGATTTCAATCGGGATGGTAACCTGGATTTCGCAGTCGTCGACGATTCATCGAATGAGTTGATGATCTTCCTAGGGGACGGCACGGGTGATTTCGGGCCGTCGATCGATATTGCATTGATTGGCCGGCCAACGTCGTTGGTGACGGCTGATTTGAATCTCGACGGCATTCTCGATATCGCCGTGACGGATGCCACGAAGAATGACGTGGTCGTGCTTTTTGGCGACGGAACCGGTAATTTCAATGTGGACCCGTTTGGCCCTTACGCCGTCGGCCAGGGCATACCTGCGTCGCCGGCGGACATTATCTCGGCCGATTTCAATAACGACGGCTTTCCCGATCTCGCCGTCGCGAATGAGCTGGATAACACGGTGTCGATTCTGTTCAACCATCTGTCTCCGACCCATGCTGCCGGCCCTGGGGTCGATGGAACGCCGCAGGTCATAACATTCAACCCGAACGGCACGGTTCGATCGAGTTTCATGGCCTACGCTCCTGGTTTCCAGGGTGGCGTTCGCGTGGCCATGGGAGATATTAATCATGACGGAGTGACGGATATCATTACCGGAGCCGGTAACGGCGGCGGGCCACATGTTCGCGTCTTTGATGGTTTCACGAATAACGAGATTCGCGGCTGGTTCGCATTCTCCCCAGGCTTTCTCGGCGGGATCTTCGTGGCATCGGGAGATGTCAATGGGGACGGCTTCAGTGATGTCATTGTAGGCGCCGGTTCCGGCGGAGGCCCGCATGTGACGGTTTGGGATGGCGCCAACGGCGGGCTTCTGCACAGTTTCTTTGCATACGGTGCGAGCTTCCCCGGCGGCGTGCGCGTGGCAAGCGCCGATGTTAATGGTGATGGCTTGGCTGACATTATCACCGGGGCCGGTCTCAGCGGCGGGCCGCATGTGAGGGTTTTCAGCGGCCGTGACCTTACCGAGATTCGAGGATTCTTCGCCTACGGTCTCGAAGTGCCCACGGGTGTTTTCGTGTCGGCGGCTGACCTGAATGGCGACGGGCGCGCGGAAATCGTGACCAGTGCAGATGCCGGGGGCGGTCCTCATGTCCGCGTTTGGGATGGGGCCACGGGCAACGAATTGTATGGCTTCTTCGCCTATGATATCACCTATGATGGCGGCGCTCGCGTGGCGCTGGGTGACGTTGATGGTGATGGGGCGGCCGAGTTGTTAACGGCTCCGGGTATCAACGGCGGCTCACGGGTGAAGGTCTTCCGCGGACTCACAGGGACGTTTGTCCGTGAATTCAGCCCGTACGGGGCGGGCTTTAGCCCAAGCGTGTATGTAACGGCGGGGTAATCGACCGTGGGGGGGCGAGGGTCGCGGTCGTGAGGCGTGTGTAGGGGGCGAGATGCGCTTTCATGAAATGACCTTTCCCGAGTTGCGAGAGGTCAGTCGAGACGCGGTCGTAGTCGTGGCGCCTGTCGCGGCATGTGAACAGCATAGCCTCCATTTGCCGACCTTTACCGATACCATTTTGGTCACGGGCGTCGCCGAGTCGGCCGAGCGAGTGGCGCCCAGTTCGATTCTGTTGCTTCCGACTCTTTGGTTCGGCGCCAGTCATCATCACCTTCGGTTTGGCGCGACCCTCTCGGCGAGTGTGGATACTCACATCGACATGCTTTGCGATCTCATCGTTCCGCTAATGGATGACGGTTTCCGGCGGCTGTTGGTCCTCAATGGTCACGGCGGGAACATCGACACAATGCAGACTGCGCTACGAAGGCTCCAACCCCGATATCGTGGACACCTCGCGACGGCAGCGTCCTATTGGGATTTGGCAGCGTCCGAATTGGCGGCCCTCGCCGACGGCCCTCGAAAGGTCATGGGTCATGCGTGCGAATTTGAGACGTCGATGGTGATGGCCCTTCGACCGGACCTTGTGCGAACCGACAAGATTCGCAACGACATCGAAGCGGAGAATCCGGCGTTGCGAGGACTGTACCTTTCGCTGGACATGCACCAAAGGACCGATCACGGCGCGGTCGGCTATCCCGAGTTGGCCACGGCGGAAAAGGGGCGCAAGATGGTCGCGGCGGCGGCGACGAGAGTGGTCGAGGTCGTGAACGCACTTCTGAAGCGAGACTTGCCCGGCTGATCAAATTTCTTGCAAATCGAGACCGGATTAGGTAAGTTGGGTAAACGCCAGCGGCTAGTGCCAGCCGTGCAGGAGCGCGGGAGGCACTCTAACTTCCCATTCCTTCCATCCGGAGGATCGATGATGCGACGTGGTCGATGGAGTTGGGCAGCGGTTGCCGCGGGGTTACTGCTCTCGACACAGACTTCTTCAGCGGGCGATATCACGAAGCTGGACCTGAAAAAGCCGACCGGCACGATCGGCGGTTTCGGCGGTTCCACCTTCGAAAAGGCGCCCGCGACGCGTTCGGAGGCAACGGCCGAGACCGAGGAGACGTTTTTCGGTTTCCGGCGCGGGTATTGGGCCGGCGCTTCCGGCGCTCCATACATTGGCCCGCGATTCCTTCCGTATCGATTCGGCTATCGAGTTGGCGCCCACTATGGCCCACCGATTTACGCCCGGTCGTATGTCTACAGTGCCCCGGTCTACTATTACTCGGCACCAGCCGTCACGTATTACTACAGCCCGCCGGTATACAGCTATTACTACTGCCCGGTGAACACGACGGTTGAAGATGTGCCCCCATCGCTTCGGGTACCTTTCCAGCCCCAGGCGAACCCCCGACCGGAGCCGCCCGTGGCTCCGAGCCGGCCGATGCAGCCCGCCGATGGGACATTCCCCTATGACGGCGGTCCCGCCAAGCCGGCGCCAATGCCCGGAGCTGAGCCGGCCCGACGAAACTCGTCGCCGGATTCTGCTCGCGAGAGAATCGTCTCGATCCCGCCGGCCAAGAAGTACACCTACGCGGCCTACGGCGACCAGAAGACGAAACCGGCGAGCGATGTTCGGGTTGTCAAGAACGGTTCGCGATAGGATTTGATTTTAAGCGCAAAGGGGCTTGCCACTCGCAACCACGCGAGGTGCAAGCCCCTTCGCTTGCGCGAGTCTTACCGCTTGCGGGCGACCAGGAAGATCACCAAAGCAAGGATACCGCCACCGGCCAGCGCCAAGATTATCAGCTCTTGAATACCCAGAATCATAGAGACTCCCTAGACATAGTGTGAGCTTCGCGCTCGTCACGGTTGACAAGGGCGAAAACCGAACGTTGAAACCGCTTACGGGAACAGGCCTCGTTTTTCTTTTTCCTTGGCGACCTTTTGGACGCCCAAGAGAAGTGCCGCTGTGCGATTTCCGATCGAGCGTTCCCGTGCCACATTGCGGACACGATGGAAGGCCTTCCGCATCAGGTCTCGCAAGCGCTCTTTGACTTCCGATTCGTCCCACAAGAATTGCTGTATGTCTTGGACCCACTCGAAATAGCTGACGGTCACGCCGCCGGCGTTGCAGAGGACGTCGGGGACGACATAGATGTCACTGCGTGAGAGGACGATATCGGCTTCGGGCGTCGTCGGGCCGTTGGCGCCCTCGGCGAGGATTCGGCACTTCAATTTGCCGGCGTTTCGCTCGGTAATCACGCGTTCCAGGGCCGCGGGAACCAAGACAGTGCAGGGCGTCGTGAGAAGCTCGTCATCGGGAATTGGCTCGGCCCCTGGAAAGTCACGGAGCTTGCGCTTCTCTTCGTAGACCCAGCGCATCAGGGCGGGAATGTCGATGCCCTTGAGGTTCCGGATGGAGCCATAGGCATCCCCGACGGCGACAATTTTCATGCCACGCTGCGTCAATTCTTGGCAGGTCACGGATCCGACGTTGCCGAAACCCTGAACGACGGCGGTCGAATCGTCGGGCCTTAGTCCCAATTCGGCCATGGCCTCGTCGACGCAATAGGCGACACCGCGACCGGTGGCCTCGCGCCGGCCGATGCAACCGCCCAACTCAACGGGCTTGCCGGTCACGATCTCGGGACAGGCATAGCCGATCTTCATGGAGTAAGTGTCCATGATCCAGGCCATGGTCTGCTCGTCGGTCCCCATGTCGGGAGCCATGACATCGACGCGCGGGCCAATGATCGAAAGAACTTCTTCGGTGAACCGCCGCGTGAGCCGCTCTTTCTCGCCAAAGCTGAGATCGTGCGGGCTGACGGCGATCCCACCCTTGGCGCCGCCGAAGGGCAGATTCATGATTCCGCATTTCCACGACATCCACATGGCCAACGCGGCAACCTCGCCAAGATCGACGGAGGGGTGATAACGCAGGCCGCCCTTCGAAGGGCCGGACGTCAGCGAGTGCTGCACCCGAAAGCCGAGAAATGACTGTGTCTCGCCGGAGTCGCGCCGAATGGGCACGCTAACAACCATCGACCGTTTCGGCAGGGCCAAACGCTCCAGCACGCCGGCGTCGATATCGCTGTGTTCGGCAACGGTCATCAGTTGCCGCAATGCCATCTGAAACGTGTCGGACGATCCGAATAACGGGTCGGAATTCGAGTTGTACGATTGGCTGTTCCTAGCGTCCGGCGTGCTCGCCGGGGCGGTTGCGGACATGCATTGCTCCTTCACATCGGGACAGATTGGAGAGTCAATCAATCGACAGGTGGCCGTCTACTCGAATTATACGGGGACCGCGTCGCCGTCACCGGTGCCGCAACGCGATTCGATCGGCGGCATCCGACAAAATGGCCCGCACCTCCGGCGAATCGCGGATGTCGCCAATTGATCGCGGCGGCGGAGGATCGGCGACCTCTGCCTGGAGGTCGCGCTGCCACCACGATACGTCATGCCACGACCCGAATTTGTGACCCACGCGCCGATAAATGCCCACAAGATCGAAACCAGTGGCCTGGTGAAGCGCGACACTGGCGGGATTCGGCATTGAAATTCCGCCGTAGACCTTGAAGAATCCCTGCCGGACCAGAATCGCGAACAGGGTCTCGTAGAGGATGCGGCCCAGGCCGTGCCCGCGATGGTCAGAGTCCAGATAGACCGACACATCGACGGCCCACTGATACGCGGCCCGTTCCGCGTGAGCCGATGCATAAGCGTAGCCGGCGACCTGGCCACCGATCTCGGCGATCAACCACGGGAAACGGGCTGAGATTCGCTCAACTCGCTGTGCAATCTCGACGACCGTCGGCGGAAAGAATTCAAACGACACGATCGTTGATTCGCAAAACGGAGCATAGATCGCCTGAATGGCCGCCGCGTCCGAAATGCCGGCAAAACGAACCACGACGGTCATGGATCACGCCTCCCCAATGTCTGCCAGCCGCTGAACGCAACGCACCCCCGGTCGTTGCTCGCCGGGCGCGACCAAAAGAACCGCGTTCATACCGGCAGCCTGTGCCCCCAGGTAATCATTGGCAAGATCGTCGCCAACGAAAAGGACCTGACTTGGCCGGCAGCCGGCGCCCTGGGCCACCGCCGCGAAAAATGCCCCCGCCGGTTTCCGGTAACCGACCTCGGAACTGATGATGCGAACGCCAAGCTGCGAGAGTTCCGGCAGACCGTCGAGGATGGCGTGGAGGCGGCGATCAAAGTTCGAGGCGATGCCGCAGCGGACGCCGGAAGTCGTCAGTCGGTTCAGCATCGCCTGGGCGTCCGGGTCGACACGCCACGACGACGGCCGCGCGAAATATGCCCAAAGCTCGTCGAAGCAGTCCGCGATGGCCGCCGGCGGCAGTGCATTCTCAAAGACTCGTTCGACAATAGCTTGCCATCGACCGTGCTCGCGAGCTTCCGAGGTCACCCATCCCAGAGCTTCGTCTCGCTGCTCTTCGGCTCGAAATGCTTCGTGGAATCGGCGTCGAATGATGGCGTCATCCTCCCGGAATCCCCGGCGGCGCCCGGCGTCGGAATAGACGACCACCGCCGCTGGGTCCGGATGCAGCAGCGTCCCGACCGCATCGAATATTACCGCGCGGATGTCGGCCGGCGGGTTGCTCACTCTCTTGACCCTCTGTCGGAAACGCCTAAGAACCCCGCATGCCTGACCCCGTGGCGACTCCCGATCCCGCACCAAGACGGCGCCTCAGCAACGTGAGCGACCTTTCGCTTGTGCCGCCTATTGGCAATCGCCAAGCAACGTTTGCGTGGACCTGCGCCAGTTGGGGGCTGATCCCGATCGCCGGGTTGCCTCTTGGTCTGTTGGGGGTATTGGCTGGCGTCGCCGGCATCGGACGCGCGTTGATGCGCCCCGCGGACGGTGGATTGCGATACGCGATTGCCGCCATCATCTTTGGACTGATCGAGGTGCCCGTAAACGTCATGGGCCTCTGGTACATCATCGACGGCATTCGCCGACTCCAGACCGGGTGATGGTCCGCTAACCGCGATTGCCACGAGCTTGCGTTGCCCGGAGGTCGGTGTTTTGGGCGTTTTTCCAAGCCTCCACGGTGCCGATCGGCAACCAGAAAGTCGCCGGCACGACGTGGAACGGCTCGCTCTGGGCCACCATGCTCACCGCGTCCGTGATTTCATACTCGCCTCGCGCCGACAGGGGTAACTCAAAATCGAGAGCTTTGCGAGGAAATAGGTAAGCTCCGATGTTCGCGAGATGGCGGCCGGTCAGAGCGGGTTTCTCGACGAGTCGTTCCAAGGTGCCATCGGCGCGAGGGAAAACGATACCAAACTTCGTCGGGTCATCGACGGGGTGTGCCAAGAGTCCCGCCGGCTTGGTGGCGAGCGTGGCCAAATCGGCGGCGCCGTAAAGGTCGTCGCCATTCAGCACGAAGAATCGTTCCGCCCGCACCAGCCCCCGGCACTGGCGAAGGGCGTCTCCGGTGCCGAGCTGGCGTTCCTGATAGACCGCCGTCCAATCGCGTATATGCTCCTGACCAAGCATGTACGATTCGATCTGGTCGCCCAAGTAGCCGACAACCACGACCACGCGATTGACCTGGGAAGGAAGGGCGCCGAGAATCCAATCGAGAATCGGGCGGCCTTGCACGGGCAACAACGGTTTGGGGCATTTTTCGGTGTGGGGTCGCAATCGAGTGCCAAGGCCGGCAGCGAGAATGACGGCATCCATGTCAAGGTCTCCGAAAAGGTCGATGTTCGGGAGGTTAGTCGCCCAGCGGAATCCGTCAAGGTAAGGCTGTGGAGAGTCCGAAAATTAGGAGTGTTGGGCGTGACCGCGCAACCCGGCGAATTTGGCCCGGACGTTCCCCCCAGCGGGTTCGGAAGGAACCGCACCCGCGTCCCGATCGAAAGGTATGGATACCATGCGTAGGCTGTTCGCGCTCATTGCGTTGCTCAGCTTGCTTCCCCTGGCGGTCGGTTGCCGACATGTTGGCGGAGCTTGCGATTGCGATCACGGCATGGCCCCCCCGGCCGCGCCTGCCCATTGATCGTCGCCCGCGAATTGTCCGACTCCCGGGGAGCCGCCTCCCTGGGAAGTCGGTCTAACCCTCAACCTGAATCTCCAGCTCCGCTATCTTCCGATAGAGCGAACTCAGACCCATTTTCAGGCGATTGGCCGCCTCTTTCTTGTCCGGCGATTGTCGCAGAATCCGCTCAATATGTAGCCTTTCGAATCGCTTGATGGCTTCGCCCAAATCATCCACCAGCGACGGGTCGTTGGGCACGGGCGCCAGATCCGGCGGAAGGTCGCCCGGCATTACTAACGGACCATCGCCCAGAATCACCGCTCGCTGAAGCGCGTTATCCAACTCGCGAATGTTCCCCTTCCACGGGCAGGCCAGCAGCAGCTTCATGGTCTCGTGAGCCACGCCCGTCACCCGCTTCCCCATCGCCTTGGCATGTCTCCTGAGCAGGAACTCGACGAGCGCCGGGATGTCCTCACGCCGATCGCGTAACGGCGGAAGGTTGATGCTGACGACGTTCAAACGGTAATACAGATCGTCGCGAAATCGGCCTTGATCGACTTCCTTCTTGAGGTCTTTGTTCGTCGCTGCCAGGACTCGGGCGGAAATCGTGACCGGCTCATTCGCGCCGACCGGAAGGACCTCCTTTTGCTCGAACGCTCGCAAGAGCTTCGCTTGCGTCGCCAGAGGGAGTTCGCCAATTTCATCCAGAAACACCGTGCCGTCACCCGCGTGAACGAAGACTCCATCGCGGTCGCGGTCGGCGCCCGTGAATGCTCCGCGTCGATGACCGAACAACTGGTTTTCCAAGAGATCGTTCGGAATCGCGGCACAGTTAACGGCAAGGAATCGAGAACCAGGGAGGGCCAATTGGTGAATGGCGCGGGCGATGAGTTCCTTGCCCGTGCCGCTCTCTCCCGTAATGAGCACGGTCGAGCGAGTCGGAGCAACCTTGCGGACTATCTCCATGACGCGCTTCATCAGTGGGGAAGTCCCGACGATCGCATTCGGATCGTATTCACGATTCAGCTCGCGTCGAAGCCATTGGTTTTCGCGGGACAGTTCTTTGGCCGCCAGCGCCCGGCGGAGTTTGGTGGAGACTTCATCGAGGAGCATCGGCTTGATGAGGTAATCGTGCGCCCCTCGCTGAAACGCTTCCACGGCGTTTTCGACGGTGGCGTAGGCCGTAATGAGCAGCACGATGATTTCCGGATTGAGGCGCAGAAGTCGCCCGAGGACTTCGACGCCGTCGATGCCCGGCAACTGCACGTCGCACAACGCGGCGTCGAACCGGCTTTCCGCGGCTCGAACGACGGCATCTTCACCCGTGGCACAGCAGTAAACGGAATAGCCCTCGCCCGTCAGGTACTCCGCCAACGTCTCGCGGATCAATAGTTCGTCATCGACCACGAGCACTTTGGCGGCGGATGCCCGTTGCGGCATGGCGTCGTTCCTCGTCAGGTTCGGGTCGGTGCGGCCTATGGCAATATTGGCCTGCCCGTTTCGGCCCTAACAATCGCCGGCGCTATCACGCGACCGGCAATGACAGTTCAAACGTTGTACCCTTACCGGCTTGCGACTCGAAAGTAATGGTCCCGTGATGGTCCTCGACGAGCTTGCGCGTCACGAATAGTCCCAGCCCGGTTCCATGTTTCTTCGTGGTGAAATAAGGCCGAAACAATTGATCCTGCAAGTTCGCCTCAATCCCGCAGCCGTCATCCTTCACCGTTATTTTTAGGCGGTCACCGGCGTACTTGGCGCGAATCTCGATCCGGCCGCCTTTCGCCGTCGCGTCGATCGCATTGAGAATCAGATTCAGGAAGACCTGCACCAGTTGGTCGCGAATCCCAAACAGCGCCGGTAGCTCGCTCGAAACGTCTGCCGTAATCACACGGCTATTGGTGCCCTTGTAGTATTTGGCGATGTTGCGAGCCTCGTCGATAATCCCCGTGAGGGTGAAGCGGGTTCGCTCGCGGCTGGCCGGTCGGCTGAATTCGACCAGTTCCTGCAGCGTCGTCCGAATCCGTTGCAACTGGCCATCAACCAGGCCAAGGCGCTCGCGGGCGTATTCGTCCAGGTCGCGCTTTCGCAGTAACTGAACCACCGCGCTGATTGACGTGAGCGGATTGCCGACTTCGTGCGCGATCCCCGCTGCCAACAAGCCGAACGCGGCCATTTTCTCCTGATGCAGGAGCCGCGCTTGAGCCTCTTGAAGTTCGAGGGTTCGTTCGTCGATTCTCTTCTCCAACAGCGTCTGATTCTCACGCAAGGCCGCATTAAGATGGCTCAAATGCTCGCCAAAACGTTTGAGCAATCGAGCCATGGCGCTGGCGGCCCAGGTCACCCAGCCGAGAACCACGAGCATCAGCACCAAGGTGCCAAGGTCGCGCCGTTCCATGGCAAGAGACCAGTAAAGGCCCACGGTACTGGCCGAGTGCATCAGACACGTCAGAAGCGTTTCGCGGGCCGTGTAGCGAATGGCGCAAACGATCAGCGACAGAAAATAGTAATACCGAAACGGGCTGTCGAGACCGGCGTGAAAATGACAAAGCAATCCGATGAACAACGCTTCCATCGCGCCGATGAGCAACGGGTAGCGGCCCAGGAAAACCCGCCCGCGGATGCTGCTGATGGTGTCGAGCAACGTGTAGCCGGCGCCGAGTGTCAGAATGGCGTTCAAAATGGGGCGATGCGAGTCGGGAGGGCCCAAACTCACGGAAAGATAGCCGATGAGAACCCCCACCCAGCGAATCTTGATGGCAATCGATTCGGCGGCCAGTTCCCATCGCGGCGGTGTCAGCCATTCATCGTCGCGTCCCATAGGTACCATTCATTGTAACGGGCACCTAGCCGATTTATCGAATCCCCCGCGAACGGGATGGGGTGTTCGCGTTGACCGAAGCAGCGTCCAGAGGTACGATCTCCGATCATTCCTGGCGGTAACCGGAAAAGGATATTCCCGAATGCGTCTGGCCGCGATCCAACCCGTTCCTTGTGAATCGCCGGCGTTGTTCCCATCGGTTGTCTGGGAAGAATCGCCCTGTCCGTTGTGCGGTGGGCGAAGCGGGTCGCCGTTGATCGAAGCCCAGGATCCGTTGGGCGGGGATCAAGGGCTGTGGTTTGCGGTCGTACAGTGTGACGGCTGTGGCATCTGTTTCACGAATCCTCGCCCGAATACGTCGTCGATTGGTGCATTCTACCGCGAGGACTATGGCCCGCACCTTCGGGCGAAGGCACCCCGCCGCCGGAGCCGTTTCGCGCGGCATCGACCGGAGAAAGAGCCGGTACCGTGGCATGGTCGCGGCAGGCTGTTGGATTTTGGTTGCGGCGCCGGCGAGTACCTTGCTTTGATGCAATCGTGCGGCTGGTCCGTCGCGGGCCTGGATTTCTCGCCGTCGG
Organism: uncultured Alcaligenaceae bacterium; assembly: GCA_964515185.1. GTDB lineage: Bacteria > Planctomycetota > Planctomycetia > Gemmatales > Gemmataceae > CAZESP01. Next base: position 8,436 of record CAZESP010000034.1, on the reverse strand, counting down.
CGGCCGCGATTGCCCAGGATCGACTGGGCGTCACGGTTCACGTTGGCACGTTACCACACCCGGAGCTTGCCGCCGAGTCGTTTGACGTTATTACCATGTGGCACGTGTTAGAACATCTGCACGATCCGTTGGCGGCACTGCGCGCCGCCCGAGGAATCCTTGTCCCCGGTGGAAAGATTCACATCGCGGTCCCGAACATCGACAGTTGGCCGTTTCGATGGTTTGGCCGAAGTTGGTTCGGCCTCGATTTGCCTCGACACCTCACTCATTTCACGCCGATGACGCTCATGCAGATGTTAGAAAAAGCTGGATACCGCCCCGATCCGGCACGGCTGGTGCGGCACAGTGACTGGCTCCGCGTCTCGGCGGGCCGCGCGGCTCAGAAACCGGACGCCGCTTGGTGGCAACGGGTCATTGCCCGCAAATACGTTGCCCGGGCGGTTTCATGGGTATGTCATCTCGCCGGTAATACCGACGGACTCTACGTTAGCGCCACGAAACTATGACCGTTGCCCCGCATTGAAATCAGTTTCAATTCAAACTGATTTCAACCTGGAATCAGAAGCGGAACGTGATCGACCCCATCGCGGAGATGTCAAATGGCCGAGGACCGGTGATGGGCACACCGACGGCGAAGCCGGCCACTGAGCGCGGCAACAGAATATGGAAGCCGGTTGTCAGGTCCACCACGTCCGGCATACTCACCGGGATCGTGGGCAGTTTGCGATGGTTGATCGGTGTCGTCACATGGAATTCCGTCGCCGAAACGATGCCCTGAACAAGGCGATCCTGGCTGTTACGATAAAGCCAGTATCCCAGGCCGACGTCGGAGAACACAGCCGTCACCGCTCGATCGTCCGTGGGAGCCGCGAGTGAGACGAAACTCTGAATGTAGAAGTCCTGGTTCAGTGACAGAACACCGCCGATCCATGGTTGGAAATAGGTCGGGTTGATATCCTCGACTCGGAAACCGATGACCGGCCCCGGATTGTTCTGCACTAACACGCGATTATTATCGATTCTGAAAATCGCCACGGGCTGATTGGCACGATCTACAACGAGGACGGGCGTTGCGACTCGCGTCGGCGCCCCTGTCGGAATCGACAAGTTCATACCGACGGATAACACGTTGTTCGTGCAGGCGTCATTGATAATGGCTACTTTGAAAACGAAGCTCATGTCGCCATACTGCCGTTCGCTGATGCCGCTGCCGTAGGTTTCAACCCACGGGAACCGCATTCCGAATGACGCGTTGCCGTTGAATAACGTCTTCTCGAAGCCGATGGTCTGGCGTTGCAAGTCAATCTTGTCGGTGAACGGGCGATTAAACGACCCGTAAACATCGTTGAAGTAGCCGTAGTTGAAATAGAATCGATCAGTGGGCCGCGGGCTTTCATTGTCGGCGACTTTGATGCTGCCCAAGGCTGCCGACAGAGGCACTCGGACCAGGGCGACGACTGTCGGGTCGGGCGGTCCGGGAACAATCGCGATTTGCGATCCCGCGGCTGGGTAGAAATCGCCGAAGAACCCCGGCTGATACGCGGCGGGTCCACATCGACGCCGTGAATCGTTGTTGCCGTTGTTGTCACCAACGTTCATGCCTGGCATCGGCGCCGCTACGATCGGGGGCTGGACGATTTCGCCAACCGTCACCGGCGGAATCACGGTCGCAGGCTTTTTCTCTTCCGTGACCACCGGAGGTTTTACGTCCTTGCCGGGTGGGGTGAGCGGGGGCAACGTCCGCGGCTCATCGGAACGCGAGATCCCGTTGGACATTAACGTGCCGACGACGATTCCGATTAATCCGATTCTGCGCATGGGTGGCCCCCTCCGACCGGCTAAGCCGATACATTCGTTACTATCGTCACACCAACCGGCGCGGGTTGAACAGTTCTCTTCAAGGTTGTGGTTTTGACGTGGGATTCCCAGCTCGCGGCACCACCGAAGATATAGAATGATAACAACCGATGCGGGAATCTGGATTATCTCGGTTGACCCGAGGAATGGCGTGGAGGACGGGGCAATGCCCGAGCAATCGAACAGCTTTTGCACAATCGACGAAGCCATCGCCGAGCTTCGTGCCGGCCGGATGATCGTCTTGATCGATGACGAAAATCGGGAAAACGAAGGAGACTTGGTCATCGCCGCCGAGGTGGTGACGCCCGAGGCGATCAACTTCATGATGCGTCAGGCGTGTGGCATGGTCTGTCTGGCGATGTCGTCGGCCATCTGCGACCGCATGCATTTGGAACCCATGAGCGGCGGCACCAACGACATCAAGGCCACGCCGCTAACCGTCAAGTTTGACGCGCGGACGGGAATCACGACGGGCATTTCGGCTTACGATCGCACGCGGACGATCCAAGTCGTGTTGGACGAGCGTTCAACGCCTTCGGACCTGGCGAGGGGCCACGGTCATATGGACGGGCTGAAGGCTCGCGACGGCGGGGTACTGGTGCGAGCCGGCCATACGGAGGGAAGCGTCGATTTGGCACGACTCGCCGGTTTCAAACACGCGGCGGTCATTTGTGAAATCGTCAACCCCGACGGAACCATGGCGCGGGTTTCTGATTTGCAGAGGTTTTGCAGGACCCACGGCCTGAAGATGTGTACGATCGAGGACCTCATCAAGTACCGCCGGCAGCGTGAGAAGCTGATTCGCCGTGAATTGGCTCTCCAACTTCCAACGGCGGCGGGGACGTTCGACTTGATCGCGTATTCATCCATCGTCGATCCCGAGCCGCACTTGGCATTGTGCATGGGCGGCGTCGGTGTCGAAGTTGGCGGTTGCGTCCCGGAGCAATCCGAACCGGTTCTTGTTCGTGTTCACAGCGAATGTCTGACCGGCGACGTGTTGCACAGCGCTTTGTGTGACTGTGGCGGCCAGCTTCATCGAGCTTTGGAGCAGATTGCCGCCGTTGGCAAGGGCGTCCTTTTGTACATGCGCCAGGAAGGTCGCGGCATCGGGTTGATGGCGAAACTAAAGGCGTATAAGCTCCAACGCGAGGAGGGGCTTGATACCGTCGAGGCCAACCGGCGTCTTGGGTTTGCCCCGGACTTGCGCCATTACGGAATCGGGGCGCAGATTCTATTCGACCTGGGCGTCCGTCAGATTCGATTGTTGACGAACAATCCCAAGAAGGTGATCGGACTTGAAGCCTACGGGCTTCGGATCGTCGATCGCGTCTCCATTCAAACGCCGCCTGGGGATGAAAACCACCGGTATCTGCTGACGAAGAAAGAGAAACTCGGGCATCTTCTGGACAACGTGGGCTAAATAGGACGCCGGCGAAGTGTCGAGCTTCGCCGGCGCATTGTTACGGATAGCATTCCAAATTCGGAATTACCGCGGCGGCGTGTAAGACGTCGGCAAGGCCGTCGAAGTCGCAGGCGCCGTGGTTGTTGTGGGCTGGCAGTTCTCCACCAGCTTGTACAACTGGAACTGAGCTTTTTCCGCGACAACTTCGGTAGCGCCCGAACCGCGTTTGCAATTCAGTCGCACGTTGCCTTTCAAAATCACCTCGCCACGTGCGGGCACCAACATCAACGTATCGCAATAACCGCTCACACCCGCGCCGATGACGTGGACCTTTCCGTGCGCCGACAGGTTGGTCAGTTGCGACGTGCCTTCGCCGGATGACTGCATGTCCACCCGGTCACAATAGGCTTTGAGAATGACCTCGTCGCCGTCGCGAAGTTCGAATCGCGATCGGCCCGTGCCGGTACGCAAATAGAGCTTGTAGGGACCGGTTGCCGGCGTTTTGACCGGTTTGCTGCTGGACACTGTTCGCGCCTGCTGCGGAGCCGGAGCCGGGAAATACATCGGCGGCGGAGTCGTCATCGGAACCGGAACCTGTTGCGTTTGAGCGGCACGCGGAATCGGCGGCGGATCAACGACAGTGATTTGGCGGACCTCCGAGGGCATCGGCGCTGGTTCCGGCTCGACCGGTTGCATCGGACGGCTGACGATGGTGTATGGGGTTGGCGGCGGAGTCACCTCGATCGCCGGCGGATACGGCGGGGGCACCGGCGCGGGTGGAGCCGCGGCAGGCGGTGCGACAACCGGCACTCGCGGCGGAGCCGGCAATTCAATCTGCGGCGCGGGTGCCCACGGGCTCGGGGCCGATAACGGTGGGGGCGGCGGCGGCAATACGGCCTGGGGCGCAGGCGTCGGCGTCGCCGGCGGAGGAGCCACGGGCGGCGGCAGTGATTCTTCAATCTGAATGACAACCGGCACAAACTGAGTCGTCGTCGGGGGCGTTGGTGCGATCGGGTGATCGCAGGCCACAGTGACTAGGGGAGGCTCGGTCGCCGTGTTCGTTGTGATTGCCGGTCTGGGCCGACGGGACGCGGCCGGCACCGACTGCCGTTTCTCGCAATCATCGGCCATCACTACCAGACCGCACAAACCGACGACCAGAGTTCCCAGCATGATTCTCCAGGTATTCACTGGCATTGTCCCTCCCTCGGGGTTCCGGATGGGGGCGTGTTTCCATGCACGCGCGGCGGGAAGTTACCAGGACGAGGCCTCGGCGTCTGCGCCAACCGAAAGTTGGCCATTTGAACGCCTCAACTCGGGAACCGTGCTAAGCTGGGAAAGGAGTGTCACTGGCCAATTGAGGATTTGCTGATGGATGCCTCGTTGCTTTCGATGTTATTCGGGACAAGCAAACCCTGGCACGGGCCTTGTACGGTCATCGTCGATGCCGAAGCCTCGGTCCAAACGATCGGTACCGACAGCATTGTTCAAGGGGGCACCAAGCTCTTTGCGCCGCGGCTAATAACGGGTCGGGTCTCGGCCGATGCGGTTCGACTTCTCCCAAACAACAACGCGCTTCTGCTTGTCCGCAAATTGGTGATCCGCCAGCACACTGGTGAAGACATCATCAACCATCAGCTCATTATCGTGGATACCGCCCATGTAGTGGCCGTTGAGTTCTCCGACCTGAATCCCCTCACGGCGTTGCGGGTCGATCCGCCCCAGGCCCTACTGGCGCCTCGGGAACCCGTGGCATAATCGACAATCCCGGCTTTTACATATTAATCGGAACTTATTACAATTCCGGTCGTAAGAGCGCCGGTGATTTGCCATGACCGAAAAAAACGCAATCGGCTTTCGACAAACGATTTGAGGTGGTTTGTCACCTTTCGTCAGTCGCGTCTGGCATGGGGCTTGCTTTACATCTTCACGTCCTGACAGCCAAAAGCTTGGTTCGGATCGATAACGGAAGTCGGCGAATCGTTTCCCCCACGGTTCGCCATGAAATGGGCTTCCAATGTCAATCCCGAAACATCAGACCCGCGGATCCCCCTCCGCGGGTATCTGAAACGGCCGCCGGCGATCCCCCCGCTGCGGGCTGATTGGGAGTCCCTTCCCCATCCCACCCCGAATCAGATCTCGAATCCTCCTCCTGCCACCCGCCCCCCAGCGGGTGGCCTCTTTTTTTTCAAGGCTCGAATCACTCGCGCCGCATGACGCAGGTCGATTGTAACGTCTGTGTCTTGAGAAACCACGGATGTGGCATCCACGAGACATTGGCGGTCGGCACCGTTACAGTCACGGTGATGGTATCACCCGACTTGGCGGTGTTAGCGTCGGCCGCGACGCCATTGACAAGGACGGTCGTGGTGACACCGTTAATACCGGCTCCCGACGTCGTCGTCGTGACGGCCGACGATATTTTCGTGTTATTGGAGCCATTCAGGCAGCCTTGCCGGGCGCCATTTCTCGCGGCGGTATTCAGTATCCCCAGCACATTGAAGGCTCGACCGAATTCAACGATGCCAAAGACAATTGCCAGAAACGCGGGTATCACGACAGCGAACTCAACCGCAGCCGCCCCGCGACGATTCTGGTGCTTTCGTTTCCAGCGGTTCACAGCACACCTCAACACGAATAACGATGAATGAAAACAAGACGAGATCGAAGAAACTCGGTCGCAGCCGTCAACCTCGCCGCTGAGCCGAGTCAATATAACTCCATCGGTTACGGAAAGACATCGGCGGAGCCCAGATCCTTCTTGTCGCCCTCGGCGTCATAGACGCGAACCTGCTTGATCTTGATCGACTGAACGCGAATATCTCCCAGAAGCACGCCCGAGCGCTTGAGAGTGTCGATCGTGGTGTAATTCGGGAAGCTCGCGATCGCTTTGCTCGCACTAACTGTTGCACCACCCGAGGGGATGTTCCCAAAAGTCGGGAAAGTGCCCTTGGAGATTCCGCCGGTCAATTTCGATCCGCGGGTCTCAATAAATGTCGTGAAATTCCATTTCTCGCTATTCTTGACGACGACGCTTGTCCCATGATTGTAATAGCCGAGGCATGCCTCACCATCCCAAAGTTGAACTTGGACGCCACCCGGATAGAAGTTTGGAGTGTCCTGATAGTTGAGCGTGACGATCATCACAACTTGGCTATTCAAAGCGGGCGAAAGAAGCAGCGTAATCTGAGGCGAAGCCGTCGTACCGTCCGGCTGATTGAGCGTGATCTCCCAATCCTGCTCGATTCGAACGATGGGATCGTCATCACCAGACTTGGCCGATGTTGCCAACGACAGACAGATCGAGAGCGCAGCAACAAATGACATCAGGCTGATTCGGCTGAGCTTAAATAGTGGCAGCATATCATAACTCCTCATTAGTTTCATTGAGCCCTTGGTTCTCTGATCAATGCTTACGAAATCGCAATGATTTTTACGTCGTTGCGGCTTTTCCCTCCAAATAGCGACACGAGACTTTAGCGCGTAATACTCAAGGGATAGACCACCGTTGATGTGATGCTCGAACTGGAAAAACTCCCGTATCCACCGGGATCCGTTACCAACGTCGGCTGAATGGTTACGTACTTTGTTGGTCCCGTGAGTCGCACATCCAGAACGGTAATCCCGACGAAGGCCACGACCTTGAATTGGGCGTTGTTACCATTGCTAACCACGGGCGGTTCATAAAGTGGGATAATTCGTTTGTGCCCGCGAATTTGCTCAAGAGCCGATTTCACCGCAGCGCTTAGACCCGTATCGCCTTGCAGCGTCACGCTTCCGTTTGATCCAAGCTCGAGTTTTCCGCCAATAGCATCAAAGTCGGCGGCGTTAGGACCATAGAGAATCTGCCGAATGATGTCATTCGTACTGTTGTTCGCGGGACCAATGTCCACGGTACCGAAATTGCCCGGTGCTCCCGTAGAACTCGGATAGAGCTTCACTTCCTTGACCCCATCACTACCGGCCGTAAAAGCCCGAGTATCCGGGTTGTAATTCCAAGTGTCGGGACCGTTCCCCGCCATGGCGTTATTCCAAGTATTAACGTCAAGCGCGATAGGCAGCAGCAATGAGTTGGTCACTCCATCGGTATTCATCTTGAAACCCCGGACACCCAGGGCGAACGATGCAGTGGCAGTTGCGGTCATTGATCGAGTCTTGTGGCCCGTGACGCCGCCGAAGAACAGATTCAGAGGCGTGTTCTTCGTTGAGTCACGCCGGACGCGGACGAAGACCGAATTGTAGGGCGTGGCACCAGCGACGAACGGCGATGATTGGTCGTTTGGATTCTCAATACGTCCGAGAACCAAGTCGCCATTGGGATCGTTCGTCGAATTGGAATCCATCAGCAAGAGCTTGCCACCGGCCTTGTTCAAAACACAAATGCGTGTCGCTTCCGTCCGGGCGGCGTAGTCAATCAGGGCGCTATCACGCGTATTGCCCTTCAGAATGTCCGGATGAACAAGTTGCGATGCCCCAGCCAGCGCCGCAGAATCAGCGGCCGACTGCAGTTCCATGTGAGTCAAGCCAATGTAAGTGATGTCGATGGCTAATGCAGCCATGATGAGGAGGAAGACCATCATCATGGCTGACATCGGGGCAATCGCCCCGCGTCGTTCTTGCAGATGAATTCTCATGGCGACCCCTTTTCGCTAACAAATTCGGCTCGTGGCTCTTCTTCGGGTGGCTTCACTGTCCGCCAACCAGCTCACGCGGGCCGTGCGGCACAATTACTACAGTCGGCAAAACCCTAGTGCGCCCGTTCGAGAAGGCAATCAGATTTTCAAAAGTATTTCCTGAGCGTAACGTGTTATAGGTGACACGTTAATGCTCACGTTGTCCGCCGAGTCGAAGGCCAGGAAATTGAGGTCTCGGCTGAATTGAAAGCTATTAGCGGAATTCTTGGCGATCGTCCGCAGATCGATGGCTCGAAATGCACGCGAAACCGAATATGTTCGGCGTATCGCGTCGTTGCGGAGACCTTGTGCTTGCTCCAAGAAGTGGCACGGATTTCCTAATCCGTGCTCCTTCGTCACGCATGGGACGGATTAGGAAATCCGTCCTACGAATCGAGCGACTGTTTCAACACCACCGTTTGGTGCCCTAAACCCCTGGCATTCAGGGATGCACATGGGTGATGCAACCGCCTGCAAAAAGACTTGCTCCAAGAAGTGGCACGG
>CAZESP010000033.1:0-58998 GCA_964515185.1 uncultured Alcaligenaceae bacterium | reverse complement strand
TCACGAGTGGGCGTTCGGTTGCCGTTGAACCGGTTTCGGGTTAGCATGCCGCGAAGGAGACGCGAAATCTGAACTTTTTTCGCGTGGGGTCAATCGATCCGTGGGGGAGACCCGTCGGATGAGTAGAACCATGAACACGAGCGGCGCCAGTGCGGCGGTTCGACCTGTCGTGTCGGCTGATGATGACCCGTCACCCGACCAGCGATTGGTCCGCGCCTTCACGGAACTGCGCGACGAACTGATAAGCACGCTCATGTACCTGGTCGGCAATCGCGAGGACGCTCAAGACGCCGCCCAGGACGCTTTCGCCAAATGCTGGCGGTCACGGGACAAACTCGCCGACGTGCAGAATCTCCGAGCGTGGATATTTCGAGTCGGCCTGAACAGCGCCAAGGACATGCGACGCTCCGCCTGGCATCGTCGCTCTCGGCCGTTGACCGGAGAAGAAATCATGATCGCTGACCATGCAGCCGCCCCCGCCGATCTGGCGGCCGATCGTGAGGCCCTGGATCGACTCCGCCGAGCGATTCTCGACCTTCGCGAGGAAGAGAAAGAGGTCTTCCTGCTTCGGCAAAACGGCGGGCTGACCTATGAGCAAATCGCGGAGGTTCGCGGTGCCCCCGTGGGAACCGTTAAGACGCAGATGCGCGCCGCATTGCAGAAACTTCGGAAGGTACTGACCTGATTCCTAATTCGCCGGCTCACGACCCATGCGGATCCCCAACCGTTTCTCGGGTGAGGAGTTGAGATATGTTGACGCGTGAACAGTTCGATGCTCTCGTCCTCGACTACTTGTACGACCTGCTTGAACCGGCCGATCGCCAAGCCGTCGAAGATTTCATGGCGGCCCATACCGAGGCCCGGCTGGAAGCGGATCGCGTCAAGGGGCTTTTCGCGGTCGCGTCTAAGACCGAATTCCCCGACGTGCGATTCACACCGCCGCCCGCGACCCCGGTGGCCCCCTCGGCACCTCGCCCCGAACGGCAACCGGCGTCAATGAGCCGTATTTGGCTTCGATGGGTGGTGAGCGCCGTCGTGCTTCTCGCCGTGGGGTCGGCCGTGGCACCCGCGATTCGTCATGGGCTGAATTATTCTCACTATCATCGGATCGTTCGCGAACGCGAGCGGATCATGGAAACCGAGGCTGCGCAACTGGCGGCCTTGGTGGCCAAACGCAACAAGGCGTTTGCCGAGGCTTCCGAGAAGCTCGCCGACACGGACGCCAAGTTGGCGGCCCTGCGTCAAGACTTCGGTTCTCAGCTCGATCGGGCGATGAAAACATCCGCCGATAAGCAGATTCAGATGGTCATTACCGGGCCGGAGAGTGTCACTCCCGGCGCCGTCAATGAGTACGTGATCTCCACAAACAACCGCAACGGCAATCCGACGCCCGCGCGATTGGCGGTGCGGGTGCGGGACCAGGACAATCGGGTCGTCCTTGAAGTTCCCGAAGTTCGCAGCCAGGGACGCCACGCCATTGCCTTGCCGCCCGACTTGCCGTTGAAACCAAACTCGCAGTTGGTTCTCGAAGTGACCGCCCACGACGAAGGCGGACCTCAGAACGAACTGGTCGAGCGTCTTCAATTGGCGTCGCCGCGCTATTTGACGCATTTGGCAACCGACAAACCGATGTATCAACCCGGCGACACGGTCTTTTTCCGATCGTTGACCTTGAATCGTTCGACGCTGCGGCCGGCCGATGAGGATTTTCACGTCAATTTCGTGCTGACCGGCCCGCAGGGCGAACAACTGGCGGCCGTCGATGGCGCGACGCGAGTCCGGCTGCTGACCGATTCCGCGGCTCGAACCTTGCTCGGTTGGGACAATCGACCGATTCGCGGCGTTGGCGCCGGCGAGTTCCAGCTATCCGACGACGTGACCGGCGGCGAATACACCCTCACGGTTTCGGAAATGAACAACCGATTCCCGCCCGAGAAGCGGAAGTTCATCGTCAATAAATACACGCCCGACCGACTCAACAAGGATCTCGACTTCACTCGCAAGTCATACGGTGCTGGCGACGAAGTGGTGGCCAACGTAAAGGTCTCTTTCGCCGAAGGCGGGCCGGCCGCCGGCGCGACAATTCAGGTTTCGGCGAATGTGGACGGCAAGATCGTCACGGGCAAACCGGCTACTACCGATGCCGCCGGGAACGCCAAGATCGCCGTCACGCTTCCCACCGCGATCGACGCGGGAGTCGCCTCGCTCTCGTTGCGAATCACCCAACAGGGCATCGTCGATGCCATGGTCAAGCCGATTCCATTGGTGCTGACGAAGCTGAATGTCGAGTTCTTCCCCGAGGGTGGCGAGCTGCTTGCCGGCGCCCAGTGCCGAGTCTATTTCCGTGCGCGAACGATGCTCGACAAGCCGGCCGAGTTGAAGGGCCGCATCGTTGACAAGCGGGGCAAAGAAGTCTCGCGTGTGGAAACGGTGCATGATGATACCGAGGCGGGCGTCAATCAGGGCCTGGGTGTGTTCGCCCTGACGCCGATGGCCGGCGAAACCTACAAACTGGTGATCGACGAGCCGAAGGGCGTGACGTCGTCGCCGGAGTTGCCGCCCGCCAAGGCGGAAACCGTGAGTATGATGGTGCCGGCCGCGATCGCGGGTGGTGCCGACCCGATCCAGGTCAAGGTCCGGGTGATGGGCAAAGCCCGGTCGCTGCTCGTCGGTGCGTATTCCCGAGGACGCTTGCTCGATCATCAGCGCGTAGCCGTCGAGCCGGGAGTACCGGCCGTCGTGTCGCTCAAACCCGAAGGTTCGGCCGGTGGCGTGGTACGACTGACCGTTTTCGAAGAGGTCAAGTCGGCGGACCCGCGCCATGCCCTCAAGCCGGTCGCCGAACGCCTTGTGTTCCGCAAACCGGCACAAAAGCTGTCCTACACGATTCAGCCCAACAAGACACGCTACAGCCCCGGCGAACAAGTCGTGCTGACCGTGTCGGCGACGGACGAAACCGGCAAACCGGCGCAGGGCGTGGCCTTGTTGTCCGTCGTCAATCAGACCGTGGTTACGATGGCCGACGAAAAGACATTCCGAAGCATGCCTACCCATTTCCTACTGGCGGGCGAGGTTCGTCAGTCCGAGGACCTGGAATACGCCGACTTTCTCGTCGGGGATCATCCGAAAGCGGCGACGGCTCTGGATCTATTGTTGGGGACGCAAGGATGGCGTCGATTCGCCGAGCAACCCGTGGAGTATCGATCGCCCAAGAACGCCGACGCGGACCGGATGCTCCTGGCCGTGGGGCAAGCGGCTCGCCGCGCCGTCGATCTTCGCGCGGTCGAACAGCGGCGGCTCACCGAGGCCTTCAAACCGCGATTCGCGGAACTGAGCGATCGACGGCGCGACGCGGTTGAGGCGTTTCAGGCGTTCAGCGCGGACAAGGATTTTCCGCAAGAGCATGCCGCCCGCGTGGCGGCCTTGAACAATGCGAGGACCATTTATCAGCAGGCTAGGCAGGAATTCGCCCCGTTCGAACGTGAGCGACGCGAGTTGCTCCAGTGGATCGCGCCGGCGGTCGCGGGGCTTTGCTGTGTGGGTGCGTTGGCCCTGGTTGTGGTGGCGATGCGTCGCGAGGTTCGGCGAGCCGTGCCGCATTATTTCGGTGCCACCGCCTCCATTGTCGCTGCGGTCGCACTGATCGTCGTCGCGATGCAAGGCGATGGCAGCCGGAAGGCCAGTGTGGTCGCTGACGCAACGGCTGCCTGGGGCGATCAACCCGCGATTCAAGACGCTCCCATGGCAAACGAAATGGGCGAAATGGGAGGGGCGATGGATCAGGCAGCCGGCATGGGGCCTCCTCAACGCGCGATGCCGATGGCCCCGGGCGGGATGGGCGGTCCTCCGGGGATGTTCGCACCCAAAGCCCCGGCCGGCCCACGACCCGATGACCCAGCTGTTCGATTTGCAATGCCCAAAGGAGCCAAGCCGGACGGCGCCAAGTTCGACGGCCTCAGGCAGGGTGGCGACAATGTTGACAAGGACTTTTTCCACAGAGCTGACGGGAAGTGGAAAAAAGGTGACGGCCAGGTGGATAATCTCGAAAGGCTCAAGGTCGCGGCGGGGGGGCTTGCCGAGCCTCAGGCCGCCAAGAAACGCCTGGGGGAATTGAAAGAGGGACAGGCCCAACGGGAAATGGTCGCGGGGGTCCGCGCCCGCAACCGCGGCAACATGGCTCGCGATGCGCGCGAATTGCCTTTTGGGCAAAACCGTTTGGAGGCGATCGGCCCCGGAGGAATGCCCGGCGGCGGCGTTCCGGCACCCGGCCTACCCGGTGGCGGGCCGGCGTTTGGTGGCGGAGGCTTCGGCGGTGGTCGCGGCGGGCGCGGAATGGGTTTGCCCGCGGGTGCCCCGATGGATGCCAAAGCTTTCGAACGCGAACAACTGACACGATCCCTGTTGACCCAGGCCGAGCCATTCCTCGTTCGCGAATACGCCCACTTCATACCGGCGGCGGTTTCAAACAACTCGGTTCGCCAAGATTTCACGGAGACGATCTATTGGAACCCAGTGCTGCTGTTCGGCGAGGGCGGCAAGGCGACGGTGACGTTCCAATTGGCTGACTCCATTACACGGTATCAGGTGATGGTCGCGGGCAATACTAACGATGGCCGGCTCGGAAGCGCCGTCACTCAGATTGAAGCTCGCAAGCCCTTCAGCGTCGAAGCGAAGCTGCCGGTGGAAATGACTTCGAGTGACCGGCTGGACCTGCCCATCCTTATCACGAACGACACCGACAATCAACGAGCCGTCCGGCTGAACATCGACCCCCAGAATCTGGTGGTGCCCGCGGCTAGCCGCCAGCTCGAATTGATGTTGAACCCGAGCCAACGATCCCGGCGCGTGGTGCGACTGCAACCGTCGGCGTCCCAGGGACTCGGCCGGCTTTCCGTCGCCGGCAAGAGCGAACCGTTCGCTCCCGATTCCTTTGTCCGAACCGTGCCCATCGTTTCCGAAGGCTTCCCGATCGCGGGGCAACACAGTGATTTGGCCGAGGGGCGAGGCCGTTGCACGATTCAGTTGCCGGCGGACTATGTCGGCGGGTCGTTGCGGCTGTCGGCTCACGTTTTCCCATCGACCTTGGCCGATCTGCAAAAGGGTTTGGAAGGACTGCTTCGCGAACCAGGCGGTTGCTTCGAGCAGACCTCAACCTCGAACTATCCGAATACGCTCATCTTGCAGTATCTCCAGGAAAGCGATCAGGCAGCTCCTGAAGCTGCCAAGCGAGCGAAGGAGCTACTCGATCGCGGCTACAAGATGCTGACGGCCTTTGAGTGCATCAAGTCCGGTAATGAGGGCCGCGAGGGGTATGAGTGGTTTGGCGGCAATGCCCCGCCTCATGAAGCCCTGACCGCCTATGGGTTGCTCGAATTCCACGACATGGCTCGAGTCCACAACGTCGATCCGGCGATGGTCGCCCGGACACGTCATTACCTCCTCAGTCGCATGAAAGCCGACGGAACGTTCGAGCGAAACGCTCGCGCGTTAGATACTTTCGGCCGCGCTCCGGCTGAGATTACCGATGCCTATATCGTTTGGGCCATCACCGAAACGGGCGCCGAGGACGTGTCGGCGGCTCTGAAACGATTGCAGGACGCGGCCAAGACCAACAAGGACCCGTACTTCCTGGCATTGCTGGCCAACGCGCTTTTGAATCGCGAACAGTCGGCGGCCGCGGTTGAGTTTCTCAAGTCCGTGATGGAACGACAGGGTGCTGAGGGCGGGGTGGCCGGCGCCGCCACGAGCATCACTTGCTCTGGTGGACGCGACCTTGAGATTGAAACCACTGCCCTAGCTGTACTCGGCTGGCTGAAGGCGAAACGACCGGACGTCTTCACACAAGCCGTCAACAACGCCGCCAAGTGGATTGGCCGGCAACGGGGCGGCTATGGCGGCTTCGGTTCGACCCAATCCACGATCCTGGCGCTTAAAGCGCTGATCGGGCACGCGAAGGCGAACAAGCGAACTCCCGAGGGCGGCGAGATTATCCTGACAGTCGGCGGCAAATCGTTCCGCAAGGCCTTTTCTGCCGGCACGGCCGAAGCCGTTGATCTCGTCATCGAAAAGCCGGAAGAGTTGTTGAAACCCGGCACGAATGACGTTGAAGTGCAGGTGACCACGAGGCAGCCGTTGCCGTTCACGGTTGCCTGGAGCTACAACTGTCTGACCCCGTCAAGCGCCGACAAGTGCGCTGTGCGACTCAGCACGATTTTGGACAAGACGAAGGCCAAGGAAGGTGAGAGTCTTCGCCTCACGGCAGTGCTGGAGAACACGGCAAAGGACAAGGGCCAACCGATGACCGTTGCCATCATTGGCTTGCCGGCCGGCTTGAAGGTCCCCGAGGACATGAAGCAATTGAAGGATCACGCCAAGCTGCGCAACAACGCCACTGAGGCCGGCCTCATTGCCGCGTTCGAGATTCGCGGGCGAGATCTGGTCCTCTACTGGCGAGACCTGAAGCCCGGAGCCAAGGTTGAAGTTCCGATCGATCTGATTTGCGAATACCCCGGCGAGTTCCGCGGGGCCGCGAGTCGGGCGTATCTCTATTACAACGCTGACCACAAGCATTGGGTGCCGCCGTTGGCCATCGCTATCGAGGCACAACCCGAAGAGTAGTCGGTATCGTTCCGCGACATGAACACGCCGCGCCGGCAGAGGGCTTCACCTGCCGGCGCGGCGTGTTTTCATTGGCGTGGTCATCAGGCCAGGCCGCGATGGCTTACGTAATGTGCGCCCCTTGCGTCTCGACGTAGACGGCATAGAGCGATTGGCTGGCGGTCATGAACAGCCGATTGCGGCGCGGGCCGCCGAAACAGACATTGGAACAAATCTCCGGCAACAGGATTTGGCCGATCCTCACGCCGTCGGGCGCGAAAATATGCACTCCGTCGTAGCCGGGGCCCACCCAACCGGCACTCGCCCATATATTGCCGTCTACGTCGCAACGGATCCCATCGGCCAGGCCCGATACCTTCTTACCGTTGACTTCCATTTCCATCGAGACGAATTCTTTGGCGGGTCCGAGTTTTCGGCCATCGAGAATGTCGAAGACCCAGATGTTCTTCGGTGCCTTCTCGTAGTGCGATGAGCCGGTCTCGGCCACGTAGAGCTTCTTGTAGTCATGGCTGAAGCAAAGCCCGTTGGGCTTGAACGGCTCGTCGGTCATCTTCTCGCATTTTCCAGTCTTGGGGTCGATGCGATAGACGGCCTCTTTCTGATTCGGTTGCGGCGAATCGTTATTGACGCGATTGCCCTCGTAGTTCATCAGTCCACCATAGCCGGGGTCAGTGAACCAGACGGCTCCATCGGTGTGAACTGCGCCGTCGTTGGGGGCATTGAACTCCTTGCCGCCGAACTTGTCCGCGAGAATCGTGACCGACCCATCATACTCGTATCGGACAACGCGGCGCGTGCCATGCTCAAACGAAATCTGACGTCCCTGGAAGTCGAAGGTGTTTCCGTTGCTGTTATTGGCCGGGTTGCGCATGACGCTGACGTGGCCGTCGTCGTTCAGCCAGCGTAGTTGGATATTATTAGGAATGTCAGACCATAGCAGATACTTCCCGACACCGTTCCAGGCGGGCCCTTCGGCCCAGAGCATTCCGGTGTGTAATCGCTTGATGGGGGTATTGCCGATCTTGTACTTCGCGAATCGCCTGTCGATGACAACGACGTCCGGCTCGGGGTAGCGTACCGGCACGCGCCCGGACCAGTCGCGGTCGGCAAGCAGCCGCGGCGCTGCGACGGCACCCGCGGCTGTCACTGCCAGACACTTTAGCAAAGCGCGGCGGTCGAGGGAATCGAATCGGTGAGAGCGAGTCATTGAGAGTACCTCGGGTTGCGGAACAAACGGGGTAGGTCGTTGATATACCCGATGACATACCGAGATGCAACTACGCGCGAGCAACGCTGCCGCACCGATCGCGAAGGGATCGTGCCTCGCCACGACATCAATACAGCGATGGCTACGCGAGAATCTCGCTGACGACGCGCCCATAAACGTCGGTCAAGCGGAAGTCGCGACCCGCGTAGCGATAGGTGAACTTCTCGTGATCGAAGCCTAGCAGATGGAGAATGGTCGCGTGCAAGTCGTGGACATGGATGCGATTTTCGACGGCCGCGAAGCCGAATTCATCCGTGGCGCCGACGGTCGTTCCACCTTTCACGCCGCCGCCGGCGAGCCACATCGTGAAACCATAATGGTTGTGGTCGCGGCCGTTGATCTTGCCCGCGTTGGACCCCGGCGTCGGCAATTCCACGGTCGGAGTTCTGCCGAACTCGCCGCCCCATATAACCAGCGTCTCGTCGAGCAACCCTCGCTGTTTCAGATCCGTCAGCAAGGCCGCGATTGCCCGATCACATTGTTTCGCGAGGTTCCGATGATTGACTTCGAGATCGTCGTGATTGTCCCAGGGCTGTCCGGCGCCGTGCCAGACCTGGACGAAACGAACGCCTCGTTCGATGAGCCGCCGCGCGATCAGAATCTGCCTCGCCTGAGTGCCGGGGCCGTACATATCCCGAATATACTGGGGTTCGCGGCTGACATCGAAGGCATCGGCCGCCTCCGACTGCATCCGATACGCCAATTCGAACGACTGAATTCGGGCCTCCAGGTGTGCGTCGCCTGGGTATGTCTCGCGATGATATTCGTTCAATCGTTGGAGTAAGTCGAGCTGGCGTCGCTGACCCGATGGCGTGTTGTGTTTGCAACGAACGTTCTCGATGAGCTTTTCCAAATCGGTATGCTGGCTGTCGATGTAGGTGCCTTGATAAACTCCGGGAAGGAATCCTGCCTGCCAGTTCTGCGATTCCTGAATCGGGTAACCGCCCGGGCACATGGCGATAAACCCGGGAAGATTCTGGTTGTCGGTGCCGAGTCCATAGGTCAGCCACGACCCCATACTAGGCCTCACGAGGCGAGCGTCACCGCAATTCATCAACATCAGCGACGGTTCATGGTTGGGTACGTCCGCATGCATCGACCGAATCACGCAAATGTCGTCGATACATCGGCCGACGTTCGCGAAAATCTCGCTGACCTCGATACCGCTCTGCCCATACTTTTGAAACTTGTAAGGCGACGGGAAGGCGGCACCGGTCTTGCGCTCGGTGCGCAGATTCGGCATCGGCAATGGTTTGCCGGCGAATTTGGCCAGGAGTGGTTTCGGATCGAAGGTATCGACTTGGCTCGGCCCGCCGTTCATGAACAAGTGAATGACGCGCTTCGCCTTCGCTTGCCAATGCGGCCCACGAGGCGCCAAAGGGTTGACCGTCGCGCCCGCACCCCGGATGCTGGATGGCTCCAACAACCCCGCCAGTGCCAAGGCTCCCATGCCCATGCCTGATCGGGACAGAAACTCGCGACGACTCAGCGGCGGATTCGGCATCGACACACCTCAATCGGCAAAGGCAAACTCGTTACTCAGTAACAGCACCTGCGCGAACTGCTCCCAAACTGGCAAGGCGGCCGCGGCGTCGGGCGGAGAGTGGACGAAGGCCAAGGCCGCCGCGGATTCGCCGCTCGTCGGTGACCGGCCATAGGCGATTCGGAAAAACCGTTCGATGCGACGGGCCGCGTCAGCCGCGTCTGTCGTTCGTGCCGCGAAGGCCCTCGCTTGCTCAATAACGAACGGGCTGTTTAACAGATACAGAGCTTGTTGCGGAACGGTTGTCGTGAACCGCTGGGGCGCATGAGCGTCGGGCAAGGCGAAGTCAAACGTGCGAAACGTGCCGGGCAGGTTCTGCCGGTCGACAAAGCCATATACAGATCTTCGTTTGGAAAACGGTTGTTTGAATAAATCGAGTGAAGGCCCACCCGATGACAGGTCGAGTTGACCCGATACAAACAACATGCTGTCGCGCAACGTCTCGAAGTCGTGCCGACGATGCGGCATGCGAGATAGCAACCGATTGTCGGCGTCAATCGCGGAAACCGCTGCGACGTCCTTGGTCCCTGACGATTGCCGATAGGTCGCCGAGGTCACGATCCGCCGATGGAGTGACTTGATCGACCAACCATCCGCGACGAATCGGTTCGCCAGCCAATCCAGCAGTTCCGGGTGACTGGGTGGATCACTGCGAGTGCCGAAATCGCTGAGCGTCGTGACCAGTCCGGTTCCAAAGTGCCAGGCCCAGACGCGATTGACCATGACACGAGCCGTCAACGGGTTGTCTGGGCTTGCAATGGCCCGCGCTAACTCCAAACGACCGCTGCCTTGGGAAAACGGTTTGCGATTCTCACCGGCGAGCACCTTGAGGAATCGTCGCGGCACATGCTCGCCGTGGTTGTTCGGGTTGCCCCGAAGGAAAATGTAGGGTTCACGCGGCGCCGTCGAGTCCGAGAGAATCATGGCTCGGGGAAGGGGCGTCGGCGGGGCCTTCCCGGCCAACGTCTCGGCTTTCAGTTTCCGATAGGCGTCATGAGCGGGGCGGTCCAGCGAATAGTTTTCCAGGAATTGCCGGACATCTTCGACGGTGCATGTCAGCGGCGAGACGCGACCGAGAATGGCCGCCCGAATCTGTTCATGCGCCGGGTCCTTGAGCGGCTGGCGCCGGCCCAGCCCTCGCGACAATTCCTCGGTCTGGCGAAAGACCTGGGCGTAACGCTCCGCAAGGTCCCGACGGTTCGACGGTGGTTTGTCTGATATCGCCTTGACGATGTGTGCGTTAAGGGACTCCCGATACGCCGCCTCGGATTTGACGCGGGCCAGGAACGCCGCCACGGCTTCGGGAAGCTTCGGTTCCGGCACGGCGATCAACTGATGCCATGGCCCAAAGATCGGATTCGGGGTCCGTCGCGTCGATTCGAGGGTGCGCTTCCATCGTTGAATGAATACCGGGATTGGTTCATCCGGCCCCACCACGCGCATGATGTCTTCTTCGTTGAACTTCGATGTGGCGTGTGCGGCGAGCAGGTAGTCCGGAAGGCGTGTCCGTAACTGATCGAGCAATTTGCGATGCGTCTCCGCGATGAAGTCGTTTAACTTCTTCTCGCGCGCTTGAAATTCAGACTCCTTGACGGCGAATTCATCGCGTTGAGCTTTCGTTCCAAGCACTGGCGGCGGCGGTTCCGTCGAACTCGCGAACACGCCATAAAGCGAGTAGTAGTCGGCCATCGGTATCGGGTCGTATTTGTGATCGTGGCATCGGGCGCAGCCCAAGGTCAAGCCCATCAGCCCGCGACATGTCACGTCGAGGCGGTCGTCAATAATGTCGTGAATGTTGTTCAGAAATCGGCGACCCAAGACCAGGAAACCCAAGGCGGCAAGGTCGCGATTGTCGGCGTCGTTGTTCAGGCGATCCGCCGCGAGTTGGGCCACGATGAATTGATCGTAGGGCATATCGCGATTGAGAGATTGGATCACCCAATCACGATAAACCCAGGCGAACGGATAGTTGCGGTCTTCGGTAAACAAGTAGCCCTTGGTATCGGCGTAGCGGGCGACGTCGAGCCAATGGCGTGCCCAACGTTCACCATATCGCGGCGATGAGAGCAGTCGATCGACGACCTTCTCATAGGCGTCTGACGATTGGTCATTTACGAAGGCGTCGGTTTCATCCGGCGTCGGCGGTAGCCCGATCAAATCGAACGTCACACGCCGCAGTAAGGTTCGCCGGTCCGCGGCCGGGGAAGGCGACAAGCCTTTGTCACGAAGCTTCGCGAAAATGAAGCGATCAATGGGGTTGGCATTCCAGTTGGGGTCTGCGACGGCCGGCAGCGCCGGCTCGCGTACCGGGCGAAATGCCCAATGATCGGCAGCGTTCTTGGAAATCGATGCCGACGGGACTTTCGTCTCGGGCCACGGGGCGCCCTGCCTGACCCAGTTGGTGATGTCCGTGATGGCTGAGTCGGAAAGCCGTGGCTTCCCTTGCGGCATTTTCTTGTCGCCGGCGTAGCGCAGGACTTGGACTAACTTGCTTTTGTCGGGATTGCCCGGCACCAGCACCGGGCCGAGGTCGCCGCCCTCGAGCATTGCGGCTCGGCTATCCAGGCGCAGGCTGAACTGTTGCTTTTCCGGGCCGTGGCAACCGTAGCAGTTTTCCGCCAGGACCGGCCGGATACTCTTCTCGAAGAATGCAATTTGCACGGGCGTCAGGTCGCCGGCCCGCGCTGAGGCAAAAGGCAACAAGGCGGCCGTCGCGAGGATCAGATGACGCATGGGGAACGACTCGACAAGGCGGGATTTCATACACCAGCGGGCAGGAAGGTCATGTCATTAGTATACCGCATGCCGCGTTGGATTCCATTGCGTCGATCTGCGGCGGGCGACACCTGGTCGTGCGATGTTCGTTGTACCCCCACGTGCCGTTACCGTCGCGACGCCAAGAAAGCTATGAGGTCTCGGAACTCGCGCACGGTCATTAGCGACGTCAGATTGTCTGGCATGATCGACATGCGGAGGGCCGAGCGTTCATCGATGACCTTTCGATGGATCTTTTCGACTCGACCTTGGCTGTCGATCAGGGTGATGATGCTGTGGGCACCCTCATCCACAATCTGACCGATGTGGTCTTTGCCGTCGGTCGTCGTGATCTTCCAGGTGGTGAATGCGGGGGCAACTTCCTTGCTCGGCTCCAAGACGGACTCGACGAGTTTCTCGCGGGACAATGACCGCCCGATGGCGGACAAATCCGGGCCGAACGCGTGTCCGCGACCGTCTACCGTATGGCAGGCGTAGCAACGCGGCCCGTTGGGTCGAAAGAAAACGCGCTCTCCGGCAACAGCATTGCCGGCCGCTTGACCCAACGCGGCCTTCCATGCGGCTGGATTGGCGGGTCGCTGCCCCGGTTCGTCGTCGAGGACGCCGAGCGAACGCCGCGCCTCGCCTCGCAGCATCGGATCGTCGAGGAGTTTTCGCAGAATCTCCCTTGTGGAGGCTTGCTCAGCGGACGAAGCTAACCCGACGACGGCCCAGAGTTGAGATTCATCGCGGCGCTGGGCCAATTCGCGAAGCCATGATTGGCTGGCCTCGTCGGCCCGAAGCGCCAGCACTCGGACAACGTCGCGCCGAATGGCGTCGTTGCCTCGTGAAAAAAGATCCTTCAACACGGGAGTCGAGAGTTGCGGATGATCGTGGCGGATCATTCGCAAGGCGAGGCCACGCAGTGCCGGGTCCCGCTTCGAATCGGCGACCAGGGGCGCGACATAATCTTCGCCGGCAATTTCGTTTTTCGGGTCGCGAGGTTTGCCGCTGAGCATTTCGCGCGCGACGAGCCAGGCCTCAACGACCTCTCGGGTAATCGGCACACTTGTTCCCGCGGCCTCGACGTCCTTCGCCAAATCAGTGATCCGTTCCTCCGCGGCCCATTGGATGGCGGCCCGGCGAATCTGTGGTTCTTGGGACGCGAGCAGCCGCGGTATGGCGGCTCGTGCTTTGGGGTCAGCTGTCTGTCGCAAGCAAAGGAGAAGCCCAACTGTTGCCCGCGTGGTCGCTTTTGCCGTCAGGAAGTCGATGAATGCCGGGCGGCCGAGAGCCTGAATCGCCGCCCATTGCAAAAAAGGATCGGCGTCATCGACATACGCGAGTAGCGCTTCCGGGTCGGTGCAATGCGGGATGGCACGCAAGCGAACCTCGGCGGGTTCGGCCTTAAGTTCGCTCAGCGACCGCGACGCCTCGCCAAGCTCGGCGGCAACGGCTCGAACCTCAGCGAATTTCGATTGTCTGGCCAATTTGAGAATCTCGTCGAAGGATTCGACGCCGCCGCGTCGGGCTCCCCAGACGCCGGCCAGTTGCGTTCGCGGATTGTCAGCAGTTTGCACCGCGTCGCGCAGTCGTTGTCTTCCCTCGCTTCCACGTGATGCCAGTGTCAGGGCGGCGTCATGGCGAATCTCGACCCGGGGATGAGACAGCCACCTGGCAAGCGTCGCCGAATCGCAAGTCGGAATCGCGAATCGCGAGATGTGGCCCTTTGATGCGCCCTTGGCTCGAATGCGCCAGATGCGGCCCTTGCCGTGAACCGGATACGACTTATCGACCCAGTCGCTGACGATCAACGATCCATCCGGAGCGGCGATGATTCCCACGGGGCGAAAGTTCTCCGTGCCGCGAACCAGGACCTTGGCCGACGCACCGATGCTGGCGCCTCGCGGCACCAGATCGAATCGTTCGATCACATGATCGCCCCAGGAAGTTGTGAGCAGCGACCCCACGTAATCGCTTGGCAGACCGTCGGACTCGTAAGCGATAATGCCGCTCGGTGCTTCGGCGGTGCCGGCGACCATGGGGAGTGTCCCGGGTAGTTCGCCGTTCCAACAGGTGAACGGATGCAGCCCTTTGCGGCCATACCGAAAACGATAACCATAGTCGCCGCCCGTGACGATGTGAAGCAACCGGCACGGGCCCCGCGAATCGGGATCATTGTCAACGACGAATAGCCGTCCGTAGGCATCGAAGGCCATGTGGAACGGATTCCAGAATCCGGTCGCGATCCGCTGCAAGCCGGTGCCGTCGGGCCTGATTCGATAGACGCTGCCGCCCTCGCCGCCGCCCGACAGAGAATCGCCCGCAGAACCAACAAGCCGATAGGGCACGCCGAGGTTCTCGCCGAGCCCGAAATAGACCCAGCCAAGGGGATCGACCGCGAAGCCCGCCAACCCGTTGTGCGGATAGTCTCCGGTTGTTTCGAGCCGTGCGACGACTCGCCGTTCAATCTCCGTCGTACCTTCAAAACGCAGCCGGTAGATGTCCGATCGAGTGGCCAGAAAAAGTGAGCCGTCGGGTCCGAAGGTAAGGCCCATGGAATTACGAAAGCCTTGGGCGGCGGTCGTCACCCGCAGGGCCTTGCCGTCTGGCCCGAAATCAGAGAACACGCGGACACGGTCGCTGGCGGGGCCAGTGTAATTTGGCGGCCGATGGTGCGTGTGGTTTTCCAAAACCCAAATTGCTCCGTGTTCGTCAACGGCAAGACCCGTCGGCGTGACGATGTCCGGTTCGGCGGCGACAAGTTCGATGACCAGGCGAGGATCAGCAATTGTCGGCCGGTCAGCGGCGGCAACGATATTCGTTAGGAGAATGAGGGTCATGGCGAGGCATCGGCGCATGAATTGGCTCCTCCCTACAAGCACGCGGCGCCGGCAAGTGTTTGCGTAACACTTGCCGGCGCCGCGTACGAATCTCCCCATGGGGTCTTGCGTTTATCGTTCCGGGATGCGCATCTTGTAGAACGATCGCCAGACGAAAACGAGGCCGATCGCCAACATCACGACACCGACCACGCTGGTATAGTCTGAGCCGCCGTGTTCGGCCGATCGCTTGACGGCGACGGCGATTTCAACAGCGAGCAAGCCGAACAAGGTCGAGAACTTGATGATCGGGTTCAAGGCCACCGAAGTCGTGTCCTTGAACGGGTCGCCGACGGTGTCGCCCACGACCGTTGCCGCGTGCAGTGGCGTGCCCTTTTCCTTCAAATCGACTTCGACGAGCTTCTTGGCGTTGTCCCAGGCACCACCCGCGTTCGCCATGTAGATCGCCTGGAACAAGCCGAAGACCGCGATCGAGATGAGATAGGCAACGAAGAAATTCGGATCGAAAAAAGCAAAGGCCAGAGTGATCGTCATCAGGGCGATGAAGATGTTCCACATACCGGATTGGGCGTATTCGGTACAGATGCGGACGACGGTTCGGGAATCTTCGATGTCCGCTTCCGTCTTGTTCAGGTCCATGTTCTTCTTGATGTACTCGACGGCACGGTAGGCGCCTGTGGTAACGGCCTGCATCGATGCACCGGAGAACCAGAATACGATCGATCCGCCGCAGATAAACCCAAGCAAGACCGGGGCGTCGGTCAGGCTCAGATGCAGCATCCCGGCTTTACCCAACAATAGAATGATCGAGAAGATCATCGTCGTGGCCCCCACGACAGCCGTGCCGATCAGCACGGGCTTCGCTGTGGCCTTAAACGTGTTACCGGCGGAGTCGTTGGCTTCGAGGTAGTGCTTGCCTTGTTGGAAGTCCGGCTCAAAACCAAAGTCACGCTTGATCTCGTCTTTGATGCCTGGGATCTTCTCGGTCTGGGCCAGCTCGAAGACCGATTGAGCATTGTCCGTCACCGGGCCATAGCTATCGACGGCGATGTTCACTGGACCCATGCACAGGAAGCCGAACGCCACCAAGCCGAACGCGAAAATCGACCCGACGCCAACGGGAGCTTGTCCCTTGATGAGGGACACGGTCATCACGTTGTCCAGCCCTTGAAGGCTGACGAAATAGGCCCCAGCCATGAGGCCGGCAATGAGCATTCCTTTCCAAAACGCGCTGAAATTACCCGCAACGATGCCGGAGAGGATCGTCAGCGACGCACCGCCTTCACGGGACGCAGTGACGATTTCGTGGACATGTTTGGAGTGCGAGCTGGTGAAGACTTTGGTAAACTCGGGGATCAGCACGGCGGCCAGGGTTCCGCAACTGATGATCGTTGCGAGCTGCCACCAGAGGTTGGGCATGCTGGTCATGATCGGCAGGCCGTCTGGACCGTTTACAATCTTGCCCGCGTTGACGACCGGAATCGCCAAGTCGCTGATGAGCAGATAGCTCATGCCGAATGACGTCGTAATGCACAGGATCGACGCGATCCAGATGAGACGAGTCAGCGGCGCCTCGAAGTTGAACTCCTTCAGGTGACCGTACTGCCTCTCGGAAATGAACTGGTTGATGAAGTACGACGCCCCGGACATAAAGTCCATGAGGAATCGCATGGTGAAGATCCAGACAATGAGTTTCACCTGAATGTCGATGCTGGGAACAGCGAGCGTGATAAACGAGATGAGGGCCACGCCCGTCACGCCGTAGGTTTCGAAACCGTCGGCGGTGGGGCCGACCGAGTCGCCGGCATTGTCACCAGTGCAGTCGGCAATCACGCCCGGGTTGCGAGGGTCGTCTTCCTTAACATTGAAAACGATTTTCATGAGGTCGGAGCCGATGTCGGCGATCTTGGTGAAGATGCCGCCGGCGATTCGAAGAGCCGATGCCCCCAGCGATTCGCCGATCGCGAAACCGAGGAAGCAATAGCCCACGATCTGCCGAGGAACGAACAGCAAGATCACGACCATCATGACCAACTCGAGCGAAATCAAGAATAGGCCAATCGACATGCCCGCTCGCAACGGAATGTTGACCACGTCCCAGGGTCGCCCTCGCAAGGAAGCAAAAGCCGTCCGAGCGTTGGCCCAGGTGTTCACCCGAATCCCGTACCACGCGACCCAATATGAGCCGCCCATGCCGACCACAGAGAACAAAAGTACGAGAATCAGGGTGAGGATTGGGTTCATCCGGTCGGCGGACTTGGCCGGGTCTTCCTCATGCCCGAAGCCGAGCAGGTAATACGAAATAGCGAGGGCGATTAAGACAAACAGCATCAGCAGGAATCGCCCTTGCTGCAACAGGTAAGTCTTGCACGTCTGGAAGATGACTTCAGCGATATTCAACATCGACTGGTGCGCGGGCAATCGGCGGATTTGGCTACGCAGATAAAGGCTGAAGCCGAGCGTTCCGCAGATGACCAGCGCGCCGAAAAACAACAGGTTCCAGGCACTGACTGTGTTGTTGAAAAAGACTTTGACGTTCAGTTCCGGAATGGCGAGATCCGCCTCACCGGCGTGGGCGACGGATGCCATTACCAGCGGAATTGCCAGTAAGGCGAGAAGGCGGAGAGAGCGGGTCCGTACCATCGGTCGGAGGTTCCTTATACCGTGGATATCGTGAAGCCGGGGCCAAGCGAGAGGCATACCGGCAAGGTTCATCAGTATGAACAAGGTATATGAAGAACGACCCATGACCAGCAAGGTGGCAGATTGGGCCAAACCCTGCGGGTGACCCGCGGCGTCATCGTGCCGATTGTAGCGGTCGTGACGCCGGATAATAGTGTGCCAAGCGGTCGGGATGCACGCCGGCGGCTGCGAGTGCCGTCAACCACCAATTTCGAAGCGTCTGCCGGACGATGCCGCGTTCTTGCCATCGGCGAGGCGACACCATGACCCGTCGCCGCGATACCTGCACCCGGCCTTGGCGGCGCAGAGCCCTGCTGATCGCCAGGTCTTCCATGAATCGCAACGGTGGGAATCCGCCGACGCGGTCGAAGGTCTCTCGCCGCAGAAACAAACCCTGGTCGCCATAGATGTAGCCCGTAAGTCGCACTCGGGCGGTCGCGCACCATTCGATGCTTCGAAACATCGGGTTGCCCAGCGGCACCGTCATGGTGAAACAGCCCGCTGCGACTCGACGATTGGAGAGGATTCGGCGGGCATCCGTAAGAGCGCCGACTTCAAGCCGGCTGTCTGCGTGCAGGAACAGCAGAATCTCGCCCGTGGCTCGGGTCGCGCCGAGGTTCATCTGGGCCGCTCGACCCCGGACACCCTCGATGAGTTCGTCGGCGATGGCGGCGCCAATCTCGCGCGTTTGATCGGTGCTTCCGCCATCGACAACGATGATCTGATGGGGGGCCTGCAATCTGACCGACGCGACGGCCGCTGCGAGATTCGCCGCCTCGTTCAATGCCGGTATGATGACCGAGACACGCATGGTTGGGAGGATCGTAGCATGACCGAGCCTTGGTACCAAGCCGGGCTATCGTTTGAATGTACCCGCTGCGGCCGGTGTTGCACGGGCGAGCCGGGCTTTGTCTGGGTCAACGACGAGGAGATTGACGCCATCGCGGCGTTTCTTGGCGAGTCGGTCGAAGTCGTCTTGGGTGCCTATTCGCGTTCGGTTCGCGGCGATCAAACCCTGCGTGAAAAGGCAAACGGCGACTGCATTTTCTATGACCGCAAGGCCGGATGCACGATCTACGCCGTCCGGCCACGGCAATGCCGGACGTGGCCCTTTTGGCAAAGCAACGTACAGACACCGGCGGACTGGGAGCGAACCCAGCGGCTATGCCCCGGTTCAGGACAGGGGACGTTGATTCCCGTTGAAGAGATTACGCGCCGGGTCAAGGTGATCCCGCTTTGATAGGTGAAGTGTCGCGCCGGTACATGCGGCCATAAGATAATGCGTGTTGCTAAGCCGAGGATCCATTGCCGATGCTCGATCAGGTTCGCCAACGATTGGATGCGATCTACGCCGAGGTTGACGCCGCCGTCGTCGCCGCCGGCCCCCGCTGTGACGCCAGCGGACGATGCTGCCGGTTCCGAGAATACCGGCACACGCTGTTCCTGAGCCTTTTGGAGGCAGAGCGACTTACAGAAGTCCCCCCGGCCCCAGGCGGCGGCCGAGTGCCGGACGGGTGCCCCTATCAGATTGAAAACCTCTGCACGGCTCGCGATCGCCGGCCGCTCGGTTGTCGCATCTTCTTTTGTGACCCGTCGTATCAGGAGACGAGCGGTGCCATCACCGAATCGGCTCTGCGGAAGCTCAAAGACCTCGTGGATGAATTCCACCTTGAGTGGTTCTACGCGCCGCTGCACGTTTTCATTCAGTCGCGGGTGATCGATTCTCGTGAAGACCCCACTGATAACCCGCTCGAGAACGGGCGCGTTTCGTTGCCATTGACCATCCCGTGAAGGAGTCCTCGATCGATGTCACGTTTCACATTGCATCTTGTGTTGCCCATCCTGGTCGCCAGCCGGGCCGATGCCGCTGATTGGCCGCAGTTCCTGGGGCCGAAACGCGACGCGAGCACCAGCGAAGTCGTGAAGCCCTGGAAGGGTGAACGGAAAGTGGCGTGGTCGGTGCCGGTCGGCGAGGGGCATAGTTCTCCCGTTGTTGCCGATGGCGTGGTTTATCTGTTTGCCAAAGCCGCCGGCAAGAATGCCGAAGTGTTATCGGCATGGCGGACGAGCGATGGCAGCGAACTCGGGTCGGTGTCTTATGATCGGCCGCCGTTTGCCAGTCCTTTCGGCAATGGCCCGCGCAGCACGCCTACCGTTGAAGGCGGATGGGTTTGGACCTACGGCGTGACGGGCCGCCTTTCGGCGCAGCTCATGTCGCCGATGAACAAAGGCTCCGCCGTGGCGACGCGGTTCTCGGTTGATGTCGCCTCGGAGTTCAAGCCGCCGGCCCTAACCTTCGGAACCTCTGCATCGCCGTTAGTGGAAGGCGACAAGATTATCACGCTGGTCGGCGGCAAGGGCAACGGTATCGTGGCTTTTGATCGAACCTCAGGCAAAGTCATGTGGAA
This sequence comes from uncultured Alcaligenaceae bacterium, assembly GCA_964515185.1. Lineage (GTDB taxonomy): Bacteria > Planctomycetota > Planctomycetia > Gemmatales > Gemmataceae > CAZESP01. The sequence continues at coordinate 38,883 of CAZESP010000033.1, read as the reverse complement.
GGCCACGGACGACGCCGCCAGTTACTCGTCGCCCATGGCCTTTGGTGAGGGCAAGTCGCGCCAGGTCGTTTGCCTGACGGCCGCCGGGTTGGTTTCGCTGGCGCCGGCGGATGGTTCGGTTTTTTGGCGGTTCCCGTTCAAGGACCTTCTCGCCGAAAGCTCGACGACGCCCGTCGTGGTCGGAGACATCTTGATCGCGAGTTCCGTCACCCTTGGCAGTGTGGCGCTGAAACTGACGGAAAAGGATGGCAAGCCCTCGGTCGATCAACTGTGGAAGAATGCCACACTCAACGCTTATTTCACGACACCCGTGGTTATTGGCGAACATCTGTACATGGTGAACGGAGGGTTGATCCCCCCGCCCTCGGCGACGTTGCGTTGCGTCGAGGTGAAAACGGGGAAAGTGCTTTGGACACGCCCGAAGGTGGGCAAGTATCATGCCAGCTTGATTCGCACCGGTGACAACAAGATTCTGATGCTTGAAGAAGCGGGCGACCTCGTGCTGATCGACCCGGACCTATCCGGCTACAAAGAACTGGCACGGGCCAAAGTCTGCGGCGAGACCTGGGCACACCCGGCCATCGCGAACGGCAAGCTTTTTGTCCGCGATGCCAAAGCGCTTCATTGCATCATTTTGGGAGAGTGACAATCCGCGACCGTTGCTGAAACGTCGTGGTAGTGAGATGGTATCGCTCCGCAACTCGTATTTGTGAGGGCCTTCTATGCGCCGAGCATTATGGTTGGTTCCGATCATCGCCCTGGGCGTCGTGGGATTGATCCTCTCGACGCGACCCAACACAACGAACGCCCAACAAGGTTCGAAGGATCCGGCAGCGGAACGATCGCCGGCGACTTTGCCGATCACCCAAGTCGTGCTGTTCAGCAGCGGCGTGGGTTATTTCCAGCGAACCGGCCAAGTGGAGGGCAGTACCCGCGTCGATCTGACGTTTCAGGTACGCGACATTAATGACCTCATCAAGAGCTTGGTGTTGCAAGATGAGCGCGGGCAAGTTTCGGCCGTCAGCTATGACAGCTTCGATCCCATCGAGCGGACTCTCAAGAGCTTTGCCGTCAATCTCACCAACAACCCGTCGTTGAGTCAGATTCTCACGCAGCTTCGCGGCGAGAAAGTCGAAGTGCAACTGCAATCGACAGCGGCGGCCCAGCCCGGGTTGGTCACCGGGTCGTTGATCGGCGTCGAGAAAGTGAAAGTGGCCGCGGGCAACGCCACCCTGGACGCCGAAATGTTGAACCTCTGGTGTGCTGAAGGGGTGCGATCGGTTCGGCTGACCGAAATTCAGCGGCTGCGATTCCTGAACCCGACGATCGAGAGCGAATTTCGACGCGCGCTGGACACGCTATCGCTTTCCCATGATGCACAGAAGAAGGCGGTGACGCTCAACTTCGTCGGCGAAGGCAAACGGCCGGTAAAGGTGGGATACGTTGTCGAGAATCCAATTTGGAAGACGAGTTATCGACTGGTCATGAGTTCCGAGGGCAAGCCGTTTTTGCAGGGATGGGCCGTCGTCGATAATCCGACCGATGAGGATTGGACGAATGTGGGCATGGCTTTAATCTCGGGCCGGCCCGTGTCGTTTCAGATGGACATGTACCAACCTCTTTACGTTCCCCGACCAGTGGTCGAGCCGGAGCTGTTCGCGTCCTTGCGACCCGTGGCCTACGGCGGTGCGGTTGCGACGTCGCCCGCAGTCGCGCCCATGACGGCGGCCCCCGGTTCGGGTGCGGTCGGAGGTCTCCGCGGTGGGGCGGCCGCGAGGCGATCCGCTCCTGCCGACAAGAGCCGGAGTGATCCGGCGGAACGGGAGGAACTACGAAAATCTATGGACGATGCTCGATCCGCGGGCCGCGAACTGGCCGATCAACTCGAACGGCGCATGGACCTGTCGCTAGGTGTTCGCTCCGCCGCCACCGCGTCGCAACTAGGCGATTTCTTCCGTTACGTCATCGACACGCCCGTTGTGTTGCCGCGTCAGAAATCGGCGTTGCTCCCCATCGTCAACAAAGAAATCGACGGGACTCGGCTGAGCATCTATAACGCGGTCGTTCATGCCAAATTCCCGATGCTGGGACTGAAGGTCAAGAATTCGTCGGGACTGCACTTGATGCAAGGGCCGATCACCGTCTTTGAAGGCTCGACCTACGCCGGCGACGCGCGGATTCAGGACGTGCCGCCCAATGACGAGCGCCTGATCTCGTATGCCGTTGATTTGGGTACGGAAGTGGAAGCCAAGTCTCAGCGGCCGGCCGACCGCCTGACTTCGGTGCGAATCGAGCGTGGCCTTATCATTCGGACCGACAAGGTCCGCGAGGAGATGACCTATACGGCCACGAACCGTACCGACAAAGCCCGAACGCTGTGGATCGAGCATCCGTATCGGCCTCAATTCCAACTCGTCAGTGAGACCAAGCCCGTCGAGCGAACCCAAGAGGTCTACCGATTCGAGATGAAGTTACCTGCCGTTGCCAAACAGTCGGTCACGCAAACGATCGTCGAGGAGCGCGACATTTCGACGTCGATCAACATCTCGAATGTCGATGATAACTCGATTCGATTCTTCATCAATAACACGGTCAGCAGCGCCGGTGTTAAGAAGGCGTTGCAGCAAGCGATTGTGTTGAAGGACGCGTTGGCCAAGACTCAACAAGAGTTGCGTCACGTCAACACGCAGTTGCAGGTCATCAACGAGGACCAGACTCGGCTTCGTGCCAACCTCCGCGAGATGCCTCAGACGGCTGCGGCCTACAAGCGATACCTCGAGAAATTCGACAAACAGGAGACTGAAATCGAAACGCTTCGCGATCAACAAAAACGGCTCCAAGCCCAGGAGTTGAAGGATCGTCAAATGCTTGACTCGTATCTACTGAGCTTGAACGTGAAGTAGTCCGGGAGTCTGCAGCGCCAGCAAGTGCCAAGAGCACGAAGCCAAGAGCACGAAGCGCCAGCAAGTGCCAAGAGCACGAAGCGCTAGCAAGTGTCCGCACAGGCTGGCGCCGCGTGCTCTTGTGTTCTCAATTCTCTCTCACCCAGCGACATCTTCACGTTCGCTTCAGGTTCATGGACGTATACTCACATCAAGTTGGTGATCCCGGCAGTCAACTTGCCTCGGCGACGTGGACCTGTCAGAATGAACGCCTGGATCCCATCCGTCGCTCCTAAAGAATGGAATTTGATCCATGTCACAAGCGATCGTCGATCCGGGTGAAGTCCGCCGCTTCGCCCACAATTTGCGCCGATTCAATGCCGACTTGCAGGCAGGCCTCGCGGGAATCCACGCGCAGCTTCAGGCACTAGGCGACACATGGCGCGACCAGGAACACGAGAAGTTCATCCAAGAATTCGAGGAGACGGTTCGCGTCGTGGCTCGATTCTTGGAGGCGTCGAATCAGCATGTCCCGTTTCTGCTTCGCAAGGCTGAGCGGGTCGAGGAATACTTGCAACAGCGCTAGAGGCGGGCCATGCACAGCGGAGCAGATGTCCGATCGATCCCGGCTCTCCAGGACTTTCATGCCTCGCTCGTGACGTTTCGCACGGATGCGTCCGAAGCGATGGTCGCGGTTGAATTGGCCGTTCGCCGAGTCGTGGACTTCATAGCCGAGCAGGGTTCACATTGGCAGGAGACCATTCGCGAGCTGCGCGACGCGATCGTTCAGGCCAAGGCCGAGCTTTCCCGCAAGAAAACGCCGGGATTCGATGGCCGAATGCCTGACTGTACCGTGGAGGAAAAGCGGTTGCGGGCGCTGCTGGCCAAGATGGATCATGCGGAGGAAATGTTGAACAAGGCTCGCATGTGGAGCCAACGATTCCCTCGCATTGTCGGCGAAGTATACGAGGGTCCAGCGCGTCGGTTCGGGGCATTCCTCGAAGGTGACCTGCCGCGGGGATTAGCGATGCTCGAACGCCGCTTAGCGGCCTTGGCGGCCTATATGGAAACGATGGCGCCGAGCATGCCGCGCCCGGTGTTGGGAGCCGACTCCGGTGCGGCGCCGGGCGAACCTGCCCCGGGCGCCGACTCCGGTGCCGATACGGGGAGCGCGTCATGACACCTGCCGCGGGTCACGGCCAACTGTACGACGCCATCAAGACCTTGAAGGCCCGATGGGAACAGACCGAGGATCTTTGGGCCGACTCGGTTCGCCGCGAATTTGAAGAGACGATCCTACTGCCGATGGAACAACTGGCCGGCGATGCTCTGCGGGCCATCGATCGGCTTGAACAAGTCGTTTGCCAAGTCCGAAATGAATTGACCTGACGCCCTCACGGCGGAATCGCGAGGTCCGAACATCATGACGTCCCCTCTCTTATACGACCGCCAGCGGGCTTGGTTTGTCGACCTTATCCGTTCGGTACGCGAGCGATCGGCGACGGATGCCGCCATTCGCGAGGCCTATCGCAATGGCAGTTCGCTGGCCGAACAAGCCGTGCAAAAAATCCGAAAGGATGTGCCGGCGCGGCGAGAAAAGGCCGTGGCCGCCGCTGAAGACGTTTTCCGAGAAGCCGAGCGCATCGCCCTGGAGCGATTCCAGGCTGACGTGACGGCCGCCGAACGCGAACGCACCGAAGCTCGCAAGAAGATTCAAGCCCAGTACACCGTCGAAGAAGAGAAGATTCAGGGCATCTATCAAGAGGCCATCTGGACCGCAACCTCGTACTTCGAGGCCGGCGAGAAACAGGCGCGCGAAGCCTTGCAGGTGTTGCGGGGCAAGGCGACGGCCGCCCAGAAACGGGTCGAGACGGTTTGGCAGGAAGTTAATCCGTTCCTTCGGCGTTGTGGGATCGATACAAGCGACCTTGAGGCCGACACGCCTCACGCAGGTGTTCTCGAAGATCACGTTGAGGGTCTCAATGTCGCGTTGGCCGACGTCGATCGATACCACGAATCGCTCGTTGGTTTGTTCTTGCCGAAGCTGTTGACGCTGCCGTTCACCGCGGGAATGGTGGCCGCCATCTTCATCGTCTGCCTTGTGCCGGCGTTATTCTTGGAACGCCCCGCCATTGGTCTGATCGCCGGCGGGTTCGCGGGATTGGTGTTGGCAGCGTCGGTGCGCGGACTGCTGGGGTTCATGGCGGGGCGTCAGGTTCGGCGTGTGGCGACGCCATTGGTCGCGGCATTGGATACCGCGGACGTGGCTGCCCGGCGACTCACCGAGCATGCCGAAGCGGTTCATGAGAAGGCGATCAAGGATCTGGCAGACAAGCACGCTCGCGAGCAACGCCAGGTTGAAAACCAGAACAAACGCCGAGCCGACGAACTCAACGATCGACGAGCCGGCGACCAGACCGCCGCCGAGGTTCAGTATCGGCAGGCGATTCATGCGGCTGAGCACAACCGCGACGAGGCACTGACTCGGGCACGCGATCGGCGCGATCGGATCGTGGTCGAGGCGACCAGTGCCCGCGACCGGGACCTGGCTGCTGCGGAGGATCACTACACTCGGACTTTGCGCAAGCTCGCCGAATCCCGTGATCGCGACCGAAATGAAATGATGAGCCGCTGGAACGACGGAATGAACTCACTGGTTCACGAGTTCAACGATCTCAAGACCACCGACGCCGAGTTGTTCCCAGCTTGGGACCAGATGGGCGAACCGTACATGCCGGGGTCTGTGCCGCGAGGGATTCGATTGGGGCAGATTACCGCCGATCTTGCCTTGGTCCCTGGATCGAAGGGTCTTGAGGACCCGCGATTCCCGGCCAATCGCCGCTGGGACCTCCCAGCATTCGTGCCGTTTCCGGAAAAAGGCGGGCTGTTGTTGAAGGCCCGCGATCAAGGCCGAAACCTTGCTGTCGCCACCCTTCAGGCCCTGATGTTGCGATTCATGATGAGCCTACCTCCGGGCAAGGTGCGATTCACGATCATCGACCCGGTCGGCCTTGGCGAGAATTTCGCGGCATTCATGCATCTAGCTGACTACGACGAAAACCTCGTTGGCGGCCGAATCTGGACAGAGCCCGGACAGATCGAGCAACGCCTCGGCGATCTAACCGCTCACATGGAAAACGTCATTCAGAAGTATTTGCGGAATCAGTATCGAAGCCTCGAAGAATACAACGCTCAGGCGGGCGAAGTCGCCGAACCGTATCGCGTGCTAGTGGTCGCCAACTTCCCGGTGAATTTCACGCCGGACGCCGCACGGCGATTGGTGAGCATCATGGGCAGCGGTCCGGGGTGTGGGGTCTACACTCTGATGAGTGTGGATACGCGTCAACCCATGCCGCACGGGTTCAACGCCGCCGACCTAGATCATGCCGCCGGCATGGAATTGACTTGGAAAGACGACCGATGGAGCTGGAAAGATGACCCCTGTGGGCACTTCCCGCTGGCGGTCGATGCCCCGCCGGAAACCGACGCGATCACTCGGCTCGCCCATGTGGCCGGCGCCCGCGCCAAGGATTCCTATAAGGTCGAAGTCCCATTCACATTCGTTGCCCCGCCTCCAGAAAAGACGTGGACGTTCGATAGCCGAAATGGACTGTCCGTGCCCATCGGCCGTGCCGGTGCCACGAAGAGGCAGGCTTTGCAACTGGGTCGTGGAACGGCCCAGCACGCCTTGGTTGCCGGCAAGACCGGCTCCGGCAAGTCGACGCTCTTGCACTGCATCATCACGAATCTCGCCCTGCATTATCGGCCCGATGAGGTCGAGTTGTACTTGATCGACTTCAAGAAGGGCGTCGAGTTCAAGCCGTATGCCGAGCATCACCTGCCTCACGCGCGGGTCATTGCCATCGAGAGTGAGCGCGAGTTTGGCCTCAGCGTCTTGCAACGACTGGACGGGATTCTGCGCGAACGCGGCGATAAGTTTCGCGCGGCGGGCGTGAGTGATATCGCAGCCTACCGGGCACACCTGGAGGCCGAAGCCGGTCCCTCGGGCGTCGTGCCGCCCGTCCCGCGAATCATGCTGATCGTGGACGAGTTTCAGGAGTTCTTTGTCGACGACGACAAACTTGCCCAGGAAGCCGCTTTGCTTTTGGACCGGCTCGTCCGGCAGGGCCGAGCCTTTGGCGTACATGTGCTGCTCGGTTCACAAACGTTGGGCGGGGCCTATTCACTGGCACGGGCGACCATTGACCAAATGGCGGTGCGCGTGGCGTTGCAATGCAGCGAAGCCGACGCGCAGTTGATCCTAAGCAAGGAGAACAACGCGGCCCGGTTGCTGGGACGGCCCGGTGAAGCCATCTACAACGACGCGAACGGTCGCGTCGAGGGGAATGACCCGTTCCAGGTCGTCTGGCTACCGGATCATCAACGCGAGGAATACCTCCGCGATTTGGCGGAACGCGTGAAGCAGATCAGCCTCGTGGAGCCGCCTTCGCCGGCGATCATTTTCGAGGGCAACGCCCCTGCCGACTTACCGAAAAACGTCTTGCTCCGTCGAGCCTTGGAGGGGCCGCGTCAGGCAGCGAAATCCCCGGTGGCGTGGCTCGGCGAATCGGTGGCGATCAAGGATCCCACGACGGCGGTCTTCCGGCCGCAAGGCGGCGGCAATCTGCTGCTGATCGGCCAGCACGAAGATGCCGCCCGGGCCATCTTAACTTCGACGATCCTCAGCCTCGCGGCGCAAACCGGCCCCGACACGCGGTTCTTGATCCTCGACGGCACGCTACCCGAAGACCCGTTGGGGAATTATCTGTCTCGCTTGGTCGATGGATTCCCGCATCCGGTGGCCGTCGCCGGCTCGCGCGACTTCGCTTCAGCGCTGGGCGAGTTTACCGCCGAGTTGAAGGCTCGCAGTGACAGTACGCGGCTTGCCAGCCCGTGGTTCTTGATCGGTTTCGGACTGCAACGCTTCCGCGATTTGCGAAAGGCCGACGATGACTTCGGATTCGGTCGCAAGGAAGGCCCCGCGTCGCCGGCCGACCAATTCGCGTCGATCCTGCGCGATGGCCCGCCTCTGAGCATTCACTCGATCCTCTGGTGCGACACATTGACAAACCTGACCCGTTTCATTGATCGGCAACTGCTGAGGGAGTGTGAGCAGCGCGTGCTATTCCAGATGTCGGCCGCCGATTCGAGTACATTGATCGACTCACCTCTCGCGGCTCGCCTTGGACGCCATCGAGCGCTTTACCACACCGAGCAAGGAACGCAACCGGAGAAGTTTCGCCCATATGATCTGCCACCGGCGGATTGGCTGGCCTGGGCGAAACAACAGTTACGGAGGTGAGCGCGCTTCATGGGGCAATCTCAAGCCGCTCTCCAGCCCAACGCAGACGTTCCCGTTCGGACGGTCTCATGGCTATCGGATAGAATCCCGGCACGCGGTTTACCAAAACGCCGAGGGATGATCCATGCCTGAGCCGATTTTTGCCAATCTGTTCACCGAGACCGTCAATGGTCGCACGGTGCTTCACGCCATGCCTCTGCTGTTGGGCGTGTTGTGTGTGTTGGCCATCGCCTATCGCTATTACTCGGCATTTCTGGCGGCACGCGTGGCGGCGCTCGACGATTCGCGCGAGACGCCTGCGCATCGTTTTTACGACGGTCAGAATTATCATCCGACGAACAAATGGGTGTTGTTCGGCCATCATTTTGCCGCCATCTCCGGCGCCGGCCCGCTGATCGGGCCGGTTTTGGCGATCCAGTATGGTTATGTCCCCGGCTTGCTTTGGCTCGTGATCGGTGTCTGCCTCGCCGGAGCGGTCCAGGACATGCTCGTGTTGGCGGCGTCGGTGCGCCGAGGCGGCAAGTCACTAGCACAAATCGCACAAGATGAACTCGGCACGTCGGCCATGGTGTTTACCTCGCTCGCGATTCTGTTCATCGTGATCATCGCTCTTGCCGGACTCGGATTCGTTGTTGTCAAAGCGCTCGGCGGTGAGGAAGTGAAGCTGCCACCGGGGATGCAAATCACCTTGCCTGCCGGCGAGCAATTCACCGACGATCCCGCTCACCGGACCGAGTCGGCAATGGGAGGCGACTTCTATTTTCGATTCCCACCGCGTTGCCAAATCCGTTATGCCGCCGATCAAGCCGCCAACGAACGACCCGAATCGTTCGTCGTTCGCATTCCGCGAGCGAACCCTCACTACAAGTTCTTGACGCTGGATGGCAAGCCGGTCGATCGCACAACGGGTCCCGGCCGGATCGTTCAGCTTCCCGAAGGTTGCAAACAAGCGGTTCCAGGCAGTTCCTGGGGAACGTTCACCATCGCCTGCACCATTCCCATCGCCTTGTTCGTCGGGCTGTGGATGTATCGCATTCGCAAAGGCAAGGTCGTCGAGGCGTCGGCGATTGGCGCTCTGGGTGTGTTGGCCGCCACGGTCGCCGGCAACTGGATCCCCGGGTCGCCGTTGGAGCCGTTCTTCTCGCTCTCGAAGGAAGGGACGATACTCGCTCTTTGTGGCTATGGGTTTGTCGCGTCGGTGTTGCCGGTTTGGATGCTCTTGTGCCCTCGCGACTATATCTCAAGCTTTCTGAAAATCGGTACCATCGCTCTGCTGGTCGTCGGTGTCTTGGCGGCAAACCCGACGCTGCCGTGCCCGACACTCAACCAAACCTTTCTGCACGGCGGGCCGACATTCGCCGGCAGCATATTCCCGTTCGTGTTCATCTGCATCATGTGCGGATCGATTTCCGGGTTTCATGCCCTGGTGTCATCGGGAACAACGCCGAAGATGGTGGACAAGGAAAGCCACGTTCGGCCGATCGGTTACGGCGCGATGCTCTGCGAGGGCTTAGTGGGCGTGGTCGCCCTTATCGCCGCTGCGTCGATGCCGCCGGATCTCTATTACGACATCAACGTGGACCTCGATCGGGTGGAACAATTTCGGCCAAAGCTCGAACAGATGTATGACGAACTTGGGCTGGAGCGGGCTGGTCGTTCGGATCCGATGCACCGGGCCGGGGTCGATCAACTCGCTCATCTCGACGTGGATCGCGCCGACCTTGGCCAGATCGAACAGTTGGTCGGTGGCGAGTCGCTTCGGGGACGAACCGGCGGCGCCGTGACGCTTGCCGTCGGCATGGCCCGAATTTTCACCCAGGCGATGCAACCGCTCAATCTTCGAGCCGAAGGCGTGATGAAGTATTGGTATCATTTCGCCATCATGTTCGAGGCTCTGTTCATCCTCACGACGATCGACACGGGAACTCGAATCGCGCGGTTTCTCCTTCAAGAAACCCTGGGTAAGCTCCACCCACGCTTCGAAAAGACGGATTGGCTTCCCGGCGCCGTTCTGGCGACAGCGCTTGTGACGGCGGGCTGGGGAGCGCTCGTTTGGACGGGGTCGATCAACACGATTTGGCCGATGTTTGGCATTGCCAATCAGCTCCTGGCAGCGATGGCCATGGCGCTGGTGACGACGTGGTTGGTCAATACCGGGCGAGCACGATTCGCACCTGTGACCCTTTTGCCGATGCTGTTCGTGACGGCGACCACCATGACGGCGGCGGCCAACCTTGTCGGCGTTCAGTTTCCCGAGATGATCCGTCGCGGCCAAACGTTCCGGGGCTGGCTGAATATCGGCATGACGTTGTTTGTGGCGATCAACGTGGCGGCGTTACTCCTCATCGCGGCCAGTCGTTGGGTAGCCGTCATCGGAGGAATGGCCCCGCGACGCCATGAAAAAAATGACTAGCGGCGGCGTAATAATAAGGGTAAGCCCCCGGCCTCTTGAAGGACCCCCGCCATGATTACCGAAGCCGTCTTCCAACTGGGACTCGACGACCGGCCCGACGATTGCGCCCTCCGGCTTGTCTTTTCGGACTGGTTGGAGGAAGAAGGCCGCGGGGACGAGGCGGCAGCCCAACGCTGGATGGCCGAGAATAGCCGGCGTCCCATCTATTCGCCCTCGACCGACACCTGGGATTGGTGGCCCGATCGCATTGCCCGCAACTTTCGGGACAAATCGTCGGTGGGCGGCGTGCCGGATGAGCTGCACACGATGTTTCGCGGAATGTCGAAGCAGTCACCCATGAACGGCCCCGTGGTCGTTTCCTGGGTCGGCTACCCGACGAGGCAAGACGCCGAACGCGCTTTGGCTGACGTCCTCGCACGGGCTGCGGAGCACGCCACATGAACGACGAAGATGCCTTCCAACGAGCGATCGACGCGGAGCCTGGCAATCTCACTCTCAAGCGGGTGTTTGCCGACTGGCTCGAGGAGCAAGGCGACTGGCGAGCCGCGGGCTATCGCTGGATGGCCGAACACGAGAAATGGCCGTTCGACTGGGACCAGGATTCGCCGGCCATCCGGTTCAACACGTTCGATTGGTACATCACCGATGGCAAGGCCGTTTGGACGGTCCCGGAGTATTGCCGGCTCCCGGCAACGTTTCGGCGGGTATTCGCGACGGGCAATGACTGGATCGCTTTCCCATCACGCCAAGCCGCCGAAGAGGCCCTTTGCAAAGTCATTGAAACAATAACCGTTCTTCCCCAGGGGTGACCCGTTACCGCGACAGGCGATCAAACCACTCTCGCAGTCGTGTCGAGTCTTTCGGGCTAAGGGCGACCGTTCGCTCCAACTCGGTCTTGGCTTCGCCGCGTTTGCCCAGCCGGAACAAACCCGTCACCAAAAGCACACGAGCTTCGGTGTTGAAAGGATCAATCTTGAGGCTCTTCTCGATGCTGGCCAACGTAGCCGGCCAATCGCCTTTCACGCTGAGGATCCTTGCGAGTTGCCAATGGTAGTAGGCAACGTGTGGGCTGATTGCGATGGCGCGCTTCCAATAGTCAATCGCTTTCTGTTCCTGTCCCATGCCAGCGGCCAGGGACGCCGCCTCGACGAGGACGCGTTCGCGTTCGTAGCCGTCGGCGAGAAGATGATCCAGCGCCATGAGAGAATCCGCATGACGGCGTTGAACTCGAAATATCTGCGCCGCCGCCTCGTGGGCCTCGTGGTCATGCGGAGAGGCGTCACAGGCCTTCAATACCAGCGGCATGGCGATGTCCGCGAGGTGTCCCGCCTGGCTTGAGTCGAGTCCTCGCGTAATCTCGGACAATGCCACGCCGAGATCGCGACTAGCCTCCGCCGGATTGCGCGGCGGGTGAAACGGCGCCACCGGGCTTTCCCCCGGCATCAGCCGATACGGCTCCACGGCTTTGCCGGGCTCGGGTCGTCGAAGGATCCGGTGGTCCGTGACCGCCGTATGAGCGATATTCGAGCTGCCCGTTCGGTGCATGTGGCAACTGATGCAGTAGTCGGCGGCGTCCTTTGTTTTCCGTTCCGCGATTGGGATCTTACAGGCAGATTCCGCGTGGCATGAAAGGCACCGACCGCGGAAGTGGCTGATCTTCGCTTCCTTCTCTGGTCGCTCGTGCGGGTTGTGGCAACTGATGCAGCCGAACTTCCCCTGGCTTTCCTTGTAGCATCGGCTCATCGTCATCTGCTGAACCGTGCCGACGGCGCGGTGGTAGTCGGTCAGTTGCGGGATTCGCACAAACGTTTTCCAGAACAGATCAAGAGGCAACCCCGGCCGGTAGTCGAACACGTCACGTCCCTTAGCGAGGATTCTCTGTTCGCCTTGAAGGTGGCACTGCTCGCAGACGGCGTCGCGCAACATCGGTTCCAGGCGTTTCGGATTGACGATCGTGTCATCGAAGCCTTGCGGAGCGTCCTCCTTCATGTAGCGATCCGTGTGCAACTCGCCGGGTCCGTGGCATCGTTCGCAACCGATCGGGTAGCCATTGAAAACCGGTTGCTTGTATCGATTCGACGGTCCGTTCATCGGCTCGACCGCGTTGCAGTGACAGAACAAACAGTGCGGGGTAACCGGTCGGGCAAAGTGCGAGCTGCCGGTGAATCCCGGCGAAGTATCCCACGATTGCGACTCGCTGTACCAACTGATCGGCGATTGGAAGAGATAGCCGTCCCTGTCCACGAGGTAGGAGCGTCCGCGGGTGCCCGAGCCGACGACGTGCTTCACCGGAGCCACAATTTCGGCCAATACCTTTCCGGCGTCGTCAAAACGGGTCTCGCGGTGAAAAGTCTGGCCGTCGCGATTCTCCACTCGAAACGTGAAACCGAATTTCTCAAACGGATTCTTGACTGACGCCGTCAGATTCTCGCGGGGAGCCTGATCGCTCATCGCGATGGACGCTCGACCCATTGGGTGATTCGCGTAACTGGCGCATATGTCGTCGTGGCATATCGCGCAAACGTTGTCGCCGACATACTTCACATTGGGATGAACGTTGCGGTAGGGGGTCGCGAAGCTCAGTCGCGGGTCTCCGGAGACTTCCGCGGAGGGCGTGACGGTTTCTGTCTGGGTCAACCGCCAAATTATGAGACCCAGGCCAACCGCGACCGCCGGCAACATCAACAACACGAGATAACGGCGGGCGACCCCGTACCGCAACGAGCCGACGTTCCGATGCATGACGACCTTCCCCTATGAAGACGTGGGACGTTGCCTATCTTATCGCACTTTGCTCGCCATTGCTTCCCCTTGCATCTGCCGGCGCTCCCAGAGTATATACGGTGCGGCTTTCTCACTGGGGTTTGGGGCCGCCATGCTCGAAACGTTCACGAATCTCGACGACGCTCGGCGGCGGATCGCGGAATTGGAGACGGCCCTCCGGATGCGCGATCAAGCCCTCGCGCGCCATCGCGACGAGTTGAAGTATATCTATTCGTCGAATGCCTGGGCCGCCGTCCAGTCGATCTATCGACTTCGGAATCGTCTGCTGCCACCGGAATCGGCTCGGTATCGGTTGTATCGCCATCTCGTTTCCCGCGTCTTGGCGATTCCGCGGCGGCTGGCCCAAGCCACGACCGGAACCATGGCGGTTGATCCGTGCGAGGCGATCACTCGAGACCAATACCGAGATTGGATTGAACGTCACGAACCGAGTCGGCGTGAATTGAACCGCCAGCGACGCACGCGATGGCCGCAGACGCCAGTCGTCATCATCCATCTTTCGCCGCGCGACCGGCCGCCGGAACTGGTGAACGCAACGATTCGCTCCATTGAAGCTCAGACCTATCAGAACTATCGACTGGCGGAGCCTAAATCCGGAACGCTCTGCCGGGAGCCTGGTGACCTTTGCCTTCGCTTGTCGCCCGGCGACGTCCTCGCGCCGTTCGCCCTGTATCGAATCGCGGAGGCCCTTCAGTCCGAGCCGGACTTGGACCTGATTTATTCGGACGAAGATACGATTGATGCCGCGGGGAATCGGCGCGATCCTGTCTTCAAACCTGATTGGTCGCCCGATACGTTGCGAATGCGGAACTATCTAGGTCGCCTGACGGTCTATCGCGGCCGACTGTGGCATGCGTTGGGCGATGCGATTTACGAAGATTCGCCGGCAGCGGAGCATGAATTGGCGATAAGGGCTTCCGAGCGTTCGATCCGCGTGCGGCATCTTGCCGAGATTCTGTGTCATCGCTCCGCCGGCCCAACCTCCGATTACGACGGCTCCTTTCTTGTCGATCACTATCGCCGCTTGGGCTTGAACGTCGCCGTGACCCGCGGCGCGGCTCCCGGCACCTTTCGGCCGACCGTGCATCTGGATCGAGTGCCTGCCGTCTCGGTCGTCATTCCGAATCGCGATAACCCCGACGAGTTGACCCGCTGCCTGCGTTCCGTTGAAACGGCCCAAAATCCTAGGGTCGAGGTGCTGATCGTCGAGAACGGCAGTACACGGGCGGAGACATTCGCGGTCTATCGCGAGTGGGAACGGCGACTGAATTTGCGCGTGTTGACTTGGTCGCAACCGTTCAACTACGCATCGATCAACAATTACGCCGTCGAACATGCAGCCGGTGACCTGATTCTGTTTTTGAACAACGATGTGGAAGCCATCACGCCCGATTGGTTGACGCGACTTGTCGGGTACACGGCCATCCCCGGCGTGGGCGCTGTCGGCGCCAAGCTCTATTATCCCGACGACACGATTCAGCACGCGGGCATCGCGATCGGCATTCGGGAAATGTGCGAGCATCGCTACTTGGGGTGGCCCAGAGATCATTCGGGATATGTCGGCAATCTTTGTTACTCGCAGAACGTCATGGCGGTGACAGCGGCCTGTTTGCTCATGCCTGCGAGTTTGTTTCGTTCGTTGGGCGGATTCGACGAACAGTTTCAGATTAGTGCGAACGACGTCGATCTTTGCCTGCGTGTTTGGGAGGCTGGTCGCCGAGTGCTTTGGGCATCGGACGTCGAACTTTATCACTACGAATCGAAGACTCGCGGCCACGAAGATTCCGATGACAAACGGCGGCGTCTTGCGGGTGAGGTGCGGCGATTCCGCCGGCGATGGGCAAAGACCCTCCGCGGCGGTGACCCATTCTACAGCCGGCACTTCGCAACCGACCGGGCCGATTTTCGACTTCGCCGATAATCCGTTGCATCTGACGCCTCGGCCTCGCATAATCACTCACAGACACCCCGCCTGTGAGGAATATCCACATGACACGCAGAATCTGGTTGGCCGGCACCGTCACGGTGCTGGCGCTGGTCGTTCCCCTTGTCGGCGCCGATACCAAGGACACTGCGCCGGCGGTGACGGCGATCCAATGGGAGAAGATCGTCGTCGAGAAGAAGTTCCGCTCCGAAGGCGTCGCCGTTGCTGACGTCAACAAGGACGGCAAGCCCGATTTGTTGGTCGGCGACTACTGGTATGAAGCGCCGAGTTGGAAAATGCACGAGATTCGCGCGCACGGCGACTACGGTGACGGGCTTCGCAGCTACAGCGAATGCATGGTGTGCTTCACCACGGACGTTAACGGTGACGGGTGGCCCGATCAGATGACCATTGGCTTCCCGGGTAAGCCCTGTTACTGGTACGAGAATCCAAAAGGCAAATCGGGACATTGGAAAGAACACATTACCTGGTTCAGCGGCTGCAACGAGACTCCTTTGTACGTAGACCTCTTTGGCACCGGGAAGAAGGTCCTCGTCATGGGGGCTCAGCCGCTGCGAAAGCTGGTGCCGGGGCCGAATGGCCAAGTCGCGATTCAAACGACGGACAACGAAGGGCAGATGGCATGGTTTCGCCCCGGCAAGGATCCGACGGCACTTTGGGAGATGCACCCGATCAGCGAGCCGAGCCAGCCCGGACAGCCGGTCCCGGGGACATTCCGTTTTTCGCATGGCTTAGGCGTGGGCGACGTCAATGGTGACGGCCGGTTCGACGTCATTTGCACCGGCGGTTGGTGGGAACAGCCGGAAAGCGCCGCCGAGGGCGCCATGTCCTACAAGCCCTGGAAATTCCATCCCGCGACGTTGGGCGAGGCCTGCGCCGACATGATCGTCTACGACATTGATGGCGACGGCAAGGCCGATATTATCAGCAGCTCGGCCCACAAATTCGGCATCTGGAGTTTCCTACAACGGCCCGGGAAGGATCACCCCAGCTTTCTCAAAAATGATCTGTTCCCGAAGCTCGTTTCCGAGACCCACGCTCTGAAGTGCGTGGACATCAATCGGGATGGGCTGAAGGACCTCGTGACCGGCAAGCGATTCTGGTCGCATGGCAAGGCCGAGCCGGGGGCCGATCAGCCGGCCCATCTGTTCTGGTTTGAAGCCAAGAAATCGGGCGACGGTACGATCCGATTTATACCTCACGAGATTGACAATGACTCCGGCATTGGCACCCAGTTTGAAGTTGTCGATTTCAACGCTGACGGCAAACTGGATATCGTGACGTCGAGCAAGAAAGGCACCTACATTCACTTGCAGAAGTAGGATCACCCCGGGCATTCACAAGGGAGGCATTGGCGCATGAGAACTCTGTTCGCGGTGGCGGTCGCGGCGTTGGTTGCTGCGACGGCGACGGGTCAGGAACCGAGCTTTCGGTCTTTGTTTAACGGCAAGAACCTCGACGGATGGGACACTTGGCTCAGCCGCGCTCATCAGTCGAAGGAACAAATCGGGTTGAACAAAGACCCAAAGGGTGTCTATACCGTCGTGACCGAGGACGGCAAACCGGTGATTCGAATCAGCGGCGAGATCTTCGGCGCAATCACGACCAAGGACGAGTTCGAGAACTACCATTTGCGGTTCGAGGTGAAATGGGGCGAGAAGAGGTGGCCGCCGCGTGAAAAGGCCGTCCGAGACAGCGGGCTGCTCTATCATTGTGTCGGCCCCCACGGTGCCGGCGGAGGGCATTGGATGAAGTCGTTCGAGTGCCAGATTCAGGAGAACGATTTCGGCGATTTCTACAGTGTCGCGGGCGTGATCGTCGATGTGGAGGGCGAGCGTAAAGGCGACAAAGGCCCGATTCTCTACCGCAAGGGTGGGCAGAAATTCAAGGGCGTGACGAGCCGGATCATCCGCAACCCGCTCAATGAAAAGCCTCATGGTCAATGGAATGTTGTCGAGCTTTACGCCGTCGGGCAGACCGCCGTTCATGTCATCAACGGTAAGACGAACATGATAATGACGGGACTACGCCACAAAGTTGACGGCAAGGAAGTTCCGTTAACCAAGGGGAAGATCCAATTGCAGTCGGAAGGAGCCGAGGTTTTCTATCGCAACCTTGAAGTACGGCCCATTAAGGAAATCCCCGCGGAAGCGTTGAAATAGTGCCCAATGGGTCGCGACTCGAAGGCGTTCTGGTGGATAGCGACGGGTAATGCCGGCTGCCGCCACGCCTTCGAGTCGTGTTTGGCTGCCGTTCAATGGCCGCCTTCGCCTTCATATTCTATCCTTCACCGTGTTGTCGTTGACCTTCTCGTGAAGCGGATGGTTTCTTCCCATGCGGCATGTGCTTTCGGCGTTGGTTCAGAATCAGCCGGGCGTTCTGGCTCAGATTTCCGGGATGCTGGCTTCGCGCGCGTTCAACATCGACAGCTTGGCGGTCGGCGAAACGGAAAACCCCGAATTATCGCGAATGACTTTCGTCGTTCATGGCGACGATGCCGAGTTGGAACAAGTGCGCAAGCAACTCGACAAGATCGTCACCGTCGTCAAGGTGATGGACATTTCCAGCGAGGATTTCGTCGAGCGTGATCTGATGCTCGTCAAGGTCAAGGCCCCGCCCGCGAAGCGTGTGGAAATCTCCTATATGGTCGAGATGTTTCGCGGCCGTGTCGTGGATATTTGCCCCGAGACTTTGATGATCGAAATCAGCGGCAACGAGCGCAAGATCGAGGCGTTCATCGATCTGATGCGGCAATATGGAATCATTGAGTTGGCCCGAACAGGCCGAATCGCGTTGGTTCGTGGCTTTCGTTTCAACTCCAACGAGGAGTCATCATGACCTCGATGCCGGTCACGCTGCCCACACGCCAACTCGATCCGTCGTTGGTCAAGCTGTTGTCGGAGCTGAAGCCCGGCAACCGGATTCGGATTACGCAAACGGTGCGTGTCGGCCAACAATCCTGGACCACGACCGTCGCGGGGAGTTTTCGCGAGATCAATTACCTTTCGACGGGGCTTTCCACGGACCGCGTGCCTGATGACGACATTGTCGTTCCCCTGGTACATTTCACCAAGGACAACGGGGAATTGTCGAGCATCGCCTTGGATGAAAAGAGTCAAGTCGAATTGCTGGGATGACGAACTGAAACCATCGATCGCCGCGAGGCTGGCGTGACGCGAGCCTCACCCCGATCGTGGGTGACGGGCGCGGTCGTCAGCCCACTAGGACCCCAAATCGAACGAATTTGCCGAGCATGTCATTCAGTGCGGTACTCAAGACAAGTTTCAACTTTTCGGGATCGCGCACGGGTTGGCCGCGTTCGTTGACGTTCAACTCGCCTGATTCCACGGCCCCGAGCAGCTCGGCAATTAACGCCTCGTGATTGCGAGTCCCGTCGAGTCGTTGGGTGACGAATTTCTCGAACGGGCCCAGATTGACCGATTCGTGTTTGGGTGTCGTGGCCATCTTGCCGTCGCGGGCTTGCATTCGGGCGAGGGGGCTGACCATCGGCTTATCGGAAACGGCCGTGGCCAGGCGAAGCTCGCGCGCCTTGATCTCGATGAGCCGAGCTACGCCAGCGGTGTACATCTGCAAGAGGCTTTGCCCCAGATTGCCGGTGTCGGCGGCCCGGATGGCGTCGGTGATTGGGGCACCGGGGTTCAGTCGCTTGCGGGCAGTCTCGCGAAGCTCCTCGAAGCGAATGCCGTTTGGCCAGACCGCGACCATTTCCAGCATAGCCGCCTTGACCAAGGGGTCGCGAACCGTGACCGACGAGTCATTGGCGGCCGGAAACACCAGAGGCTCGGCTGCGCCCGCTTCCGGCACCGGTTCCTTCGGACGGAGCGACGTGCCGATGTAAAGCCCGTTGAGCCGGTCCGGCGAGATCGCATACGTGGGCATCTTGTCGCCATGGCATACCAGCGACATGCGGAATGTTCGGTTCCGCAGGAAGTCCATGTACTGTTCCATCTGAATGATGTTGTTCGACACCCGCTGAAGAATCTGCTCGATTTCACGAGGATAGTGGCCCGGCACCATCATCCGAAGCGATGCTTCGCCCAAAAAACGCAGGCCCTTTTTCTCGAGGCGTTCGGCGAATTGATGGAAATAGATGGGGCTGTTCACATCCTCGAGGTGTTCATGATAAAGGTAATAATCCGCTTGATTGGCGATATGCTCGGCCTCGCGTTTGAGCAGCACCGAGTATGGAGTTTCGGCGTCTCCGACGGCCTTGACGAGAAAATCGAGCAGCGCTCGCGACTGAGCGAGTCGCTGGTCCGGCGTTCCGAAGCGGGTCGCATGATAGCGCATCATGTCGCGGATCATGCCGCGCATGTGCCAGCCGGGAAGCGTGTTGTAGGAGATATACGCGACCCCGTCGGGAGTCATGTTCTCTTTGCAAATCGCCAGGATCTTGTCCTGGACATTATCGGGCACCCATGAATACACGCCGTGAACGATGATGTAATCAAACTTCCCATACGACTGATCGATATCGAGGATGTTGGCCTCGCGTATCTCAACGTTCTTGAGTCCGAGTTCCTCGACGATCTTGCGGCCGATCGCGACCTGGCGCGTCCCCAGCTCGACGCCGATGAAGTGGGCGTCCGGGAGATTCTCGGCCATCGGAACGATGTTACCGCCGCTGGAACTGCCCAGCTCGAGTACGCGAGCGCGATTTACCGGCGGTGGGTTCAAGCCTAGCAGTTTCGCCACGGCAGCCAGATTGTCGGGATGGCTTTCGAAGAATGGATAGCTGTCGTAGGGAACTTCATCGTAGCTATAAGCGCCTTGCGTAGTCATTCGCGGCTCCCAAAGGATCGTTGATGATCGCCCCATCGTATGAAAGAAGGTAAACAAGAGCAATCGACAATCGCTGATACCGTCGCGGGCGCTGTTTAGATTTCAAAGGTATCGCACAAGGCTCGCAGGGCCTCTTCTCCGCGGACGCGCTCCACAACGACGCTAAGACAGACTTCGCTGGTGTTAATCATGCGAATGTTGATGCCGCGCGCGGCCAAGGCGCCAAACATGCGTCGAGCGACACCCGTGTGGGTTCGCATGCCGACGCCGAAGACGAACAAGACCGCGATGTCTTTGTCACCGACGACACGGGCATCAGCGTCGATCGTTCGAATGACGTCTTGAGTCCGAATCAACGCTCGCTGCAACTCGTCGCGGGGCACGCTAAAAGACAACTCGGCTCGGCCGGAATGACTGTGGTTTTGGACGATCATATCCACGACGATACCGGCTTTGGCGACCGCGTCAAAAACCCGGGAGCAGTTCCCGGGTTGGTCGGGCAATCCGTGGATCGTGACCTGGGCATAATTTGGCTCGAGCTTGACGCCATGGACGAGAATGTCCTCCATGCTCGACAGTTTCTGAATTCGCGCGACGAGATCGCGACTGTCGGTGTCGGCACCCAACGGCGTGGGGCGCGGCCGAATGAACGGCCCAGGCAGCCCGGCCCCGACGCGCGGTTGGTGGAGGCCAAACGCTTGATGAACCGATCGCAGCGCTCTTACGGCGTCCTTTTTTTCCACCAAGACCGAGATCTTGATATCGCCGGTGGTAATCATGCGGAGGTTGATACCCTCGGCCGCCAACGCCGCAAACATTCGCTCGGCGACGCCCGTGTGGGTCCGCATGCCCGTGCCGACGACGGAGACCTTGCTCAGATCCTGTTCGTGGCGCAGGTCCGCGCCGAGTTCGGTGGCCAACGGCTGCAAGAGCCTCAGGGCGCCGGCCAATTCGGTGTCGGGCACCGTAAACCCGATGGCCGCGCGCCCGTCGGTTCCAAGGCCCTGGGCGATCATGTCCACGACGATATTGCGCTCGGCCATCGCGGAGAAAATGCGGTGGCTCACGCCTGGCTCATCCGGCACACCACCCAAAAAGACGCGGGCCTCATCTTTCACCACCGCAGCGCCGCAAACCACAATCTCGCGCATCCAGTCTGTTTCGGGAACAATCCACGTCCCTTCGACATCGCTAAATGAGCTGCGCACCATCACCGGCACATCGAATTTTTTGGCGAACTCGATGCTTCGCGAATGCATGACCCCGGCGCCGGCGCTGGCCAGTTCCAGCATCTCGTCATAGCTGATCGTGTCCATCTTGCGGGCTTCGGGTACCAAGCGTGGGTCCGTGGTATAGACGCCATCGACATCGGTATAAATCTCACAGCCGACCTCGACCGGCCCACCGGAGGCGTGATCATGCTTCATGACGGCGGCCAAGGCAACCGCTGTCGTGTCGGACCCGCCGCGCCCAAGAGTCGTTATGTTGTAATCGTCGTCGATTCCTTGAAATCCCGCGACAATCACAATCTGCCCATCATTCAAGGCACGCCACAATCGATCCGTGTTGATGTTCTTGATGCGGGCCTTGGTGTGCGTCTTGTCCGTGACGATTCCCACCTGGGCGCCGGTAAAGCTGACGGCCGATTCACCAAGTTCGTGAATTGCCATCGCCATCAGAGCGATGCTGATTTGCTCGCCCGTGGACAAGAGCATGTCCATCTCACGCGCCGGCGGACTGTCCGTAATCTCGCGGGCCAATTCGATCAACTCGTCGGTTGTGTCGCCGCGAGCGCTGACGACGACGATCACCTGATTGCCGGCTTGTTTCGCCCGGATCGCGCGGCGTGCGGCTGCCTTGATCCGTTGGGCGTTCGCGACGCTCGTGCCGCCGAATTTCTGCACCAACAATGACACGTTCGAATTCTCCTCGATGGCGTCTGGCCCCCATCTCTTGCCTGTTGTATGGAGGCGGCGCAAACCTGTCTGGCGCTGCGGTCACCGTCCGAGTACCGTTGCCGATTTCCCTTCCGCGTCGCCGTTCCCCTCGAACTGCCTCGTGTTCACGGGAAGTCAGGGGCCGCCTCGGCCTGGGGGCTGTATCATTTCTAGATTACTTCATTCGACATTCCTTGTGCCGGTCTTCACCATGGATCCAAACGAGATCGATCGCCTCTTGCAGGCTACCTTGGCCGATCATCGCTTGTCGGGCGGCGAGAAGGAGGCCCTGCGCTCCGCGCTGAAACTCGCCACACGAAACAGCAACGAGCTGGCGTTTATCCGCCATCGGGCTTTCGCCATGGCAAGGGCGGAGATGATCTCGCCCGAAGGGGCGACGGTACTCGACTGGCTGGAAGAGATTGTCAAGCTGCTTCAACCAATGGCAGCGGCCTCCTCAGGTAATGCCGACGTAGCGAGAGCATGTTTCACGCCGGATCATGACTGCGTCGGCGAATTGGTGTTGCTGATCAATCGCGCCAAACGTGTCATCGATATTTGCGTCTTCACCATTACCGACGATCGTATCTCCGGTCCCATCATTTCGGCCAAATCTCGCGGCCTGGACGTGCGCATTATCGCCGACGATGAAAAAGAAAACGACCCGGGATCGGATATCCAGAGGTTCCGCGACGCGGGGATTCCCGTTCGCATCGATCGGAACCCGTCCCATATGCACCACAAGTTTGCCCTGTTCGATGGCTCGTTGCTGTTGACGGGAAGCTACAACTGGACTCGCAGTGCCGCCAAAGAGAACCGCGAGAATTTCCTCATCACCAGCGATGCGCGATTGATTGGCGCTTACGCGGCGGCCTTTGAACGCCTTTGGAACGAGTATCGTTGATCGGCGATTGAGGAATGCCCCCGGGAGGCTTCGGTAATGCGAACGGTGATCTTATTTGCGATGTTGGCACTCGCTTCGAAAACGGTGGCGGCGCCCCAGGTCAGTTACGAGAAACGCGCCACCCGCGCCGACACGGTAATTGCCTCGTTGAAAACCGCCGGCCTACCAACTCTCGAAGGTAAGTGGTACTTCATCGGCCCATTCGATAACAGCGACAATCAGGGGTTCGACTTCGCCTTTCCGCCCGAAAAAGAAATTGATCTCAAAAAGTCGTATCCCGGGAAGGGTGCCCGAAACGTGGCTTGGAAAGAGGTGCCGGCGCTGCGGCCAGGGCGCATGTTCGACCTCGGCCCGCCGGGGCGAAGCAATGACATGACCGGATACCTTTTCCTGGAGATTTCCGCGAAAGAACCCATCGACTTACCGATCTCCCTTGGCAGTGACGACACGTTGTCCGTGTGGCTCAATGGCAAGCGGTTGCTTCACGAAAACGTGGTGCGACCCGCGGCGCCCGATCAGAACGAGACGACGTTGCCGTTAAAGGCCGGCAAGAACGAGTTGCTCATCAAGGTCGGCAATATCGGTGGGGAATGGCGAGTCTACGTTGCTCCCGAGCTTCCAAAGTCGGTCTCGGCTCAGATTCGCAACCAACTCAATCGCGATTTTCCGATCGGTCAGCCGTCGGTTTCGTCGTCGCTGTTGGCGTTGGAATCGGCACACTATCGGATCGAGACAGTGCCCGTGCCGCCCGATGTCGTCTTGGAAGTCGGGGGCCTGGGGTTTCGCCCGGACGGTAAACTGCTGGCTTGCACCCGCCGAGGAGATATTTGGCTGATCGAGCATCCCGATTTTCCAGAGAAGACGTCGTTCAAACGTTTCGCTGAAGGTCTTCACGAACCGTTGGGGTTGTGGGTGCAGGACAACCGTACCGTGTATGTGGTTCAACGCCCGGAATTGACGCGGATCACGGATCGGGACGGAGACGGTCGGGCCGACGCCTACGAGACGATCTGCGATCGTTGGGGAGTCTCGGGCGACTATCATGAGTTTTCGTTTGGGCCGGCCCGCGACCGTGACGGCAATTTCTTCATCACGCTCAACGTCGGTTTCGGCGGAGGCCATCAAGCGAAGACGCCGTGGCGAGGATGGTGCATCAAGATCGACTCCAAAGGGCAAATGACCCCCATCGCGACCGGGTTGCGGTCACCCAACGGCGTCAACTTCAGCCCCGACGGTGATTTGTTCTATTGCGACAATCAGGGCGAATGGGTGGCGACCAACAAGATGCACCATATTCGTCCCGGCGATTTCTTCGGTCATCAGGCTGGGTTGAAGTGGGTGCCCGAGTCGATGTTCGCCGGCCGCATTGCTGACAAGATTCCCAGCGGGATGCGTTATGACGGCCAGCCCGGCAGCAAGGGGGGGCCGGCGGGGATGCCGCGCCTCGATCCGCCTTGCATTTGGTTTCCCTACGGCCGCATGGGCCAGTCGGCGAGCGAGCCGATTTGGGATACGGCGCAGGGCAAATTCGGCCCATTCGCTGGGCAGTGTTTCGTCGGCGACCAGACGACGTCGGTTGTGACGCGCGTTGTCCTGGAAAAGGTGAATGGCAACTATCAAGGGGCGTGCATTCCCTTCCGCAGCGGCTTTCAATGCGGTATCAATCGGCTGACATTTGCTCCCGACGGCAGCCTTTATGCCGGCCAGACCAATCGTGGCTGGGGGTCCCGCGGTGGAAAACCATACGGGCTTCAGCGCCTTGTGTACACCGGCCTCGAGCCATTCGAGATTCACGCGATGAAAATCACCCGCGATGGCTTCGATGTGACGTTCACGAAAGCGTTAGACGAAGCCGCGGCCTCGAAGCTGAGCGCGTTTAGCCTGCGCTCGTTTACCTATAACTACTGGAGCACCTACGGGTCGCCGGAAGTTGACGGCCGCGCCGAAAAGATCGACGCCGTTCGCGTGGCCCCGGATCGGCGATCGCTAACACTCGCGGTCAGTAATCGCCGGCCGGGTCGTGTCTATGAGCTTCGCCTTGATGGCGTCAAGTCCGCCGCGGGCGACCCGTTGCTGCATCCCGAGGCCTATTACACGCTCAACATCCTTCCTTGAGGGTGCTATGAGAAAGCAATACTGCTACGTCATCGCTTGCACTGATGGCCAGGAGTCTTGGCAAATGGTGACGGCCTCGAGCTTCGATGGGGACTGGCCCGTCGGTTTCGACGGAGCGACGTTGGAATTCTTGCTTCGCGAAGGGTGGATGCCGGTTCGGGAAACGGCGATGGGCGGAACGTCCGAGGACAACTGAGTCTATTCGCTCGTCGTGTTGGAGCGTTACGACGATCTAGAGGTTTCCGAGTAGTTCATGAACGAACCGTTCGCGCTGCAACTCACTGATCCACGTCATCCGTTTCATATCGAACATATGGAGCGGGCGCTGGTCGAAGCGGGGGTAGCCGCCGGCGAAGACGAAGTTCCGGTTGGCGCTGTCATCGTCTCGTTTGAACGAGGCATCATCGCCCAGGCCCACAATCAACGCGAGCAACTTAATGATCCGACGGCTCACGCGGAGATGATCGCCATTACGCAAGCGGCGGCGGCGCTGCAATCGTGGCGCCTTGAAGATTGTGCCCTTTATGTCACGCTCGAACCGTGCCCCATGTGCGCGGGGGCGATTGTGCAGGCCCGAATCCCGATGGTTGTCTTCGGTGCTTCCGACTCCAAGGCCGGCGCCTGTGTGTCGCTGTATCAAATCCTGTCCGATTCGCGGCTCAACCATCGGTCGCAAGTGATCGGCGGCGTTCTCGCGGATCGATGCGGGGCCATCCTGACCGATTTCTTCGCTTCAAAGCGTGCTCTCGGCAAGAAATGATCGACCGGCGCCACCGTCCTTTCGCGGGTGAAGACGCCGGCCGGCGTCGCCGAGGCTATTCCTCCCCGGCCCGCGGCGTGATAAGGTATATGAAACGATTGTCCGTCAAACCGATTTTCGAGGACCAACCATGAGCCGAGTGGCAGCCCTGCTGACGGCCACCCTGCTGGTGACGGCCGCCACGGCCCAGGCCCCTTCCCGAGTGCGTTCAACCGCGGAGATGCCGCCGCGCGAGGCGCTCGATCGCGTTAACCTCAAGTTGGCGTGGTCCTCGCACCTGCCACTCGACACTCGTCTTGATGCCGTCGCCAAGATCCAGCTCATCGATGACCGCCTGCTCGTTCAACAAAACAGCGGCCTGTTGTCGATTTTCGATGCCAACAACGGCGTGCTGCTGGTGCGTGTGCAACCGCCGATGAAATACCCCCCGGCGATCTTCGATGTGGCTGCCGACGACCGGTTTTTCATGCTCGTGAACGGCACGCGTCTCTATGCCTTTAACCGCCAGGTGGGACCGTCCATGGGGCGGTTGGAGTGGATGTACGAGTTTCCGACGATCCCATCGTCGTCACCCGTCGCTGACCTTTATCGGCTATACATCTGTTTGAGCGGTAACCGGCTTACGACCTTCGATCTCCCCGAGCGGGAGGTGGTCGTCAAGAAGGAAGAGACTGACTTCTTGGCCGAAACCAAACTGCCGACGATGCGGGAAATCGCGAAAAAGGCCGAAAGCGAGAGAGCGAGTCGGCCAGCCAAGGCAATTGCAACGCCTGACTTGGCTTACCGGCCAGTCTCGGGACCTCCGACCAAGACGGCAGCTCCTTCAATTCTCATGCTCGAATCGGTGAACCCGCCTTATCGGTTGAACAGCAACACGCGTCAAACGGCGGCATCGATTCCCGTGATGAGTTCCGTCAACCCACCCTATCAACTCAACAGCAACACTCAGACAACGCCGTCGATTGTCGTGGTCAGTGAGCTTTATCGTGTGGCGGAATTGAGCAACCGAAGCAAACCGGCTTCGCCATTGTCGCTTCGTTGGACGTATGTTGCCGGTTTCCGAATGAACCAGCCGCCCCTGATCACGTCCGAGCGACTGTTGGCCATCAGCACGGAACGCGAAATCGTCGCGACGCCGAAGCTGATGAATCAGGAACTCATGAGTTTCCGAACTGATTCGCCGATCTCGGCCACGGCGAGCAAGCTCGGCGACGTTGCTTATCTGCCGACGAGCGACGCCAGCTTATACGCTCTACACGCCATCAGTGGGCGAATTCTGTGGCGATTCGGTGCTGATGGGTCTCTCACTCAGAAGCCGGCCGTGACGTTCAACGACGTTTTTGTGGTTTCAACGTTGGGCAATCTTTACCGCGTCGATCGCGATCAAGGCTTGTCGGTGTGGCGTGATGGCCTGGGGCGCGACTTGCCGATCCAAGGTATTTCGAGTTTCGTGTCCACGAACGATCGCTTCGTATATGCCATGGACAAACGCGAAAACCTGATCGTCGCCGACCGCGATCGGGGGCAAATCTTGGGGCAGATCGACCTCAGTGGGTTCACCGTCGCGATGCGTAATGACCAGACGGATCGGATCTATCTGGCCTCGCAGGATGGCAAGATCATCTGTATGCATGATCTCGCACTGAGCGCCCCGATTCCTCTCAAGAAGAAAGACATTGAATCGGAACCTGCGCCGGCCGTGGTGCCGGCCAAGCCCAAACCGATGCCCAAATTCCCCGAAGGTCAGCCGGTCGAACCGAAGAAGAAGGATGACAAGAAAAACGAGAAAAAGGACGAATAGAAACGCAACGACCATGCGAATTGCCGCCGGCTCACGGGTTCATCCGTGAGCCGGTTCTGTTTCGGGAAACGTATATGCGCGGCCGCGATTTGATCATTATCTGTTGGTTGATCGTCGTCGTGGCCCCGCTCGCCGGATCCATCGCCGAGTTAGTCCGCACGCCCTCGGGTTGGAACGCCTGGAAAGAGGCCGACCGGCTCTATGACTTAGGAATCAACTCGGCCGCCCTCGTCGCGGGAACCCTGGTGCTGAGCGTTCCCCTCGGGGTTGCGGCTGTGATAATGTTGCGCCGCACGAACCTGCCACTACGCTCTTGGCTCGAACGCTTCGTGTTGCTCGGTCTGTTCGTCCCGTTGCCGTTGTTAGCTTCCGCCTGGCAAGCGGCCATCGGTCGCGGCGGCGTGATACCCGCTTGGTTTTTCGATGACGGCCGAATGCTCAGTGCCGCGGTTCCAAAGAAACCTTGGGTGTCGGGCCTGCCGATCGCAATCCTGTTGCATTCGCTGGCGGCCATACCGTGGGTCATCGCGATTGCCGGCTGGGGGTTGCGTGTTGTGTCCCGCGACGCTGAGGAAGATGCCCTCGCCTCCGGCGGGTTGCGTTCGGCGGTATTCCGTGTTGTGATCCCCCAATCGGCGCCGGCGATCGGCATGGCAGCCCTTTGGGTTGCCGTAATGACGCTCACGGAAATCACCATCACCGACATGGTGCGCGTTCGCACGATTGCCGAGGAAGTCTATGTCCAGCAGGCCAGCCCCGACCCCATTCGCGGCGAGGGCGATTCCAACGATGGCTTGGCGCGGGCAATGGCGATTGCCATGCCCGTTGTCATCGTGTTGGCGGGAATCCTATTGTTGGCGATTCGTCGCTGGCAGCGATGGTTGCCGGCTCCCGAATCGCCCTCGATGGCTTCCCCATTATCATTAGGTCGATGGCGCTGGCCGGCGTTTGCTGTTGCCGTCGCCGCCACCATCGTTCTTGCCGGCATTCCCGCCGGAAGCTTGGTCTGGCGATTGGGCGAACGCGCCGGCGAATGGAACCTCGGACGCGCGGGCGGTTACCTTCGGCGAGCTTGGTTCGAACAGCGAGGCCTAATCCTCGACAGCCTTGCGGCCTCCTTAGTGACTGGCCTCGGCGCCGCACTGTTCGCTACGGCCGTCGCCTGGGGCATTCGCCAAAGGCGGTTGGCCGGCGCGGTCGTCGCTTGGGTGGCCGTCACGCTTTGCGCGATGCCGGGGCCAATCCTGGGATTGGGCATGAAGGAATTTATCAATGCGATAGTCGCCGCGGAGGAATTCTTCGGAATGAACCAGGGACCATCGCGCCGGCTGCTCTACGATGGTCCTTCGCCATTGCCGGTCATCTGGATCGTCACTTGCCGATTCATGCCGGTCTCGTTGGCGATGATCTGGTCGTCGATGCGCGCCGTGCCAACGGGTCTCATCGATGCGGCCCGCGTCGATGGCGCGGGTTGGTGGAGTGAGATTCGAGTCGTTGTCTGGCCTCACCTGCGAGGCTCATTCGGACGCGCCACGCTGGCAGTTAGCGCCCTATCACTTGGTGAACTGAGCGCCGGAAAACTTGTGGAAACGCCGGGAAGTCGGATGTTTGCCCATGAACTCTTCATGCAAATGCACTACGGCATGACCAACTCGCTGGCAGCGATGTGCCTGCTCCTCTTGGCCGCTGTGTCGATTCCCGTGGTGATTCTCGATTGGCTTCAAAGGCGTTGGCGCGACTAGCCGATTCTCCGAATCGGCGAGGCAAGCGTTGTCGCGCCGCGGCCCACCCCCGGTCTTAGGATCCCTCGGGACATTCCGCCAGAATGCGTCGATAAATCTCAAGTGCCTTGTTGAATGTCTGCTCCGCCTCGGGCCGCTCGGCGGCTGCCAGCCCTGGCCCGCGAACCCGCCACAGTTGCTCGATCATGTCGATGCACCATTGAGCGCTCTTGCGCGAGGCCCGGATTGGCTTGTCGCCGACCAGCACGTTGACGGGATTCGTGTGCATCTGAGGGAAATGCCTCAATGCCACCCAACTACTTTCGCGGATCGGAATATCGAAAGTCAGGTCATGAAGTTTGTCGTCCGCAGGAACTTCCTTGGATGCGACCGCCCGACCGTTGACGACGACTTCAACTTTTCGGGTGCGGCTTGTCGGGAGCGGGCCGCCGACAGCCGTGCCTAAGGGCATCTCAGAACCAAAGGCAACCGTCGCCTTGACCTTGATTTTGCCCGGTTCGGCGATCGTGACCGTGTCGCCCATCGTCCGATCGTTGACGGTGAACTGCAGAGCGTGTGCGTATCCATCGGATACATAGGTTCGCCCTTTCGCGATGCCGTCACACCATGCCCCGTAGTCGATGCGGTCGATTTTGCCGAGTTGGACGTAGACGCGACCCTGGCCCACGCGGCTCCCGCTAATGCACGGGAAGTCGGTCTCACCACTCGCCTTGAGCGGGAACCCGCAATTCATGATGTGATACCAACAGTTCCACTCGCGGACTCGATGCGTATCCATGGCGCTGATGAAGTCACAGACACCCATCGCGGTCGTGACGCCGATTTCCTGGGCACCGATCCCATTCATCTGCGGCACGGCGAAGTTCGGCAGCCGGTCCACGACCGCGGCCGCGGCGCGGGTGACCTCATCCAGCGTTAGACTCCCGTCGCCGTCTTTGTCGATCGCGTCGAATTCGTCGGGAAGTAACCCCTTGGAGGCCTCGTCGCGGCTCAGGCTTCCATTCTTGTTGGTATCGAGCTTGCGTAGCGTGCGAGCGGCGAGGTCCTTGGGATTCACCTCGAGACCGCTGGCCGAGTGCGCGTAGCCCGTGACCCCGCCCTGATTCTTCGTCCAACGCATGACGGGCGTGGTCCAGGTCGGCCAGCCCTTCGTCTTCGTACCATCCGAGCCTGGATAGGTTTGATCTTTCAGGTTGAGCAGACAGACATGGCCCATCGCCTGCGAGCCGAATCCCGAGATTTCAAGATCATACTTCAGGACGCAGAACGGCTCGCTCAGCTTGTTCACCGTCGGTTCGAAGAATTGCCGTTGGAAGTCGTAGCAAGGTCCCCAAGTGAGATTGCAACCGACGTTGAGCCCCTCACCCTTGACATGGAGGAACATGTCCTTGGCGAAGACGCCTTCCGTCGGCGAGGTATAGTGTGCGCAGCCGGCGGCGTGAATGTGATGATCGCCGCTGTAAAAGCCATATTCCGTGGGGTTAATCCACCGCTCGAGGGTCACGGCGATTTCCGCGGGCCCAGTATTGGGGATAGTCACGCGCTGCTGTTTCTGCCGATACTCAGGCCCACGGCAGTAGGTCATGATTAACTCGCCCGGCGGCAACAGGACCGTCATGCCATCGGCGCGATAGACCTGTTGTTGAAAGAAGAAGTCCGGGGCCAGCCGTTTCGCTTGGAGTGGAAAGACACGGTTGCTTCGATCAATGAACGTGAATCGGCCCACGGTTGGCTTGCCATCCACGTCGGTCACTCTCAGCGTCACGGGAATCGCCGGTTTGATGTCAAAGAGAACCGGCACTTCGGCGCGAAAACCCAGATCTTGCGTCCCCTGGCCAATGTCGAAAGCGATCGTGGCTTCGCGTTTGCCAGGTTCGGAACTGTGAATCAGCGCGAGGGCATACTCCACCTTCAGCCCGCTGAGTTCTTCGGTGAGCGGTCGCTTGTTGAACATCTCCAGATCGAGGAACTTCGAGGTGTCGGCCTTGGTCTTGCCCCGATCGTCGCGAGCATAAACCGGACCGGCCTGGGGGCTGTTGATACGCAACGACTTTTTCACTGTGCTGTCGTTGACAACCTTGACGAGGATAGGCGTGTACCCACCCTGTTGAAGGGTGGCCGGGCCGGAACCACGCGCGACTTTCACTCGCGACTCCGGGTTGATATGGACCGCTAACAAGACGTGGGGATCGATGAGTTCCTGCAGTTTCTTGGCATCGCGAGTCTTGGCGGCATCCGCGATGGCTCGCGTTTTGGATGCCGGTAGGGGCGTGCCGAGGAATTCAAGGGCCTGCAAGAGCCTTTCAGCGTTGGCGCCGAGAGGCTGCCCTTCCACGTCGTCGATTATCTCGAGTTTTTGCGCGTGCGCCGGTGGGATCATTGCGAAGAGTGCCACCGCGAGGCAGCCGACACGAAGGCGGGTCATGACGCAACTCCACGGAAGAGGACGGGCGGTGATGAGCCGTTTGTACCAGAATTGGCATCGGATGCAACTATTTTGACGATCGGGGCCAGCGGTGAATATGGTGAACGGGACTGAATCGTAACGGAGTTGGTCGGGGTGAACCCATGCACTTGCTGTTTCTGCACCAGAATTTTCCGGCCCAATTCGCACCGATAGCGACTCATTTGGCCGCCCAACCGGGATATCGGGTCACCTTCGTATCCAATACCGGCGAGGGTTCAATACCCGGCGTGGAACGCATCGCTTATAAGCCTGGAGGAGGCGCGACGGCCCGGACCCATTATTGCAGTCGCACATTTGAGAATGTCGTCTGGCAAAGCCAAGGGGTCGTCGATGCCCTGAAGGCTCGACCGGATATCCAACCCGACTTGATCATCGGGCATTCGGGTTTCGTCTCGACATTGCCGCTGCGTGAGAGGTTCAACGCGCCCCAGATTAACTACTTCGAGTATTTCTATCACACGGTAGGCTCGGACCTCGACTTTCGGCCCGACGAGCGCGCCGACGAGATCGACCGGATTCGCGCCCGCTTCCGCAACGCCGCACTGCTGCTCGACCTGGACAACTGCAACGCCGGCTATTGCCCGACTCAATGGCAGCGAAGCCGATTCCCGGAGCGATACCGCACCAAACTCGACGCGATTTTCGACGGCATCGACACCGTACAATGGTCGCCCCGGCCTCGGTCGCCGCGCCAGGCCGGCCGTTTCGTTGTCCCGGATAATATCAAACTCGTGACATACGTTGCCCGCGGATTCGAGTCGATTCGCGGCTTCGATATTTTCATGAAGGTGGCCAAGAAACTCTATCAGCATCGCTCCGATGTTCGATTTCTCGTTGTCGGTCAGGACCGAATCTGTTACGGCGGTGACCTGAAACGAACCGGAGGCCGATCGTTCAAGGATTGGGTACTCGCTCAGGATAGTTACGACCTGTCGAAGTTTGCGTTCGTCGGCAAGGTCTCACCCGAGGTTTTGGCCCAGGTCTTTTCGATTGGAGACTTGCACATTTATTTGACCGTACCGTTCGTGCTTTCGTGGTCGCTCATGAATGCCCTGGCCTGCGGGGCCACGGTGCTGGCTTCGCGGACGGCGCCGGTTTGCGAGATGATCGAGCACGGCCGAAACGGACTCCTCAACGACTTTTTCGACATCGACGGCTTTGTGGATCAGGCGAACAAGGTCCTCGATGATCTCGCGGCATTCCGCCCCCTGGGTCTCGCGGGGGTTGAGTTCATTCGCAGCCAATACTCGTTGGATGTATGCCTGCCTCAAATTCGAGCCTTGTTCAACAGAGTTGTGTCAAAACCGGTTCCGGTGCCGGTGGGAGAATGAACGTGGCGAGTCGGTGCCACTTCTCTTGCATATCGTTGCGGAACCGTCTAAAAGGGAAGGTGGGGAAGGGGTGGTCACCCAATTTCCCAGGGGGAACCATGTCGGCACTCCACCCGCGTCGCGGGTTTACGCTTATCGAGTTACTCGTGGTCATCGCGATCATCGCCATTCTGATCGCGCTGCTGTTGCCCGCGGTGCAAAAGACTCGCGAGGCCGCCGCCCGAGCATCATGCATGAATAACTTGAAGCAACACGGCCTGGCCCTCCACCATTATCATGACGTCCACGGGGCGTTCATGCCCGGTTATCGATTCACGGCGCCGACTCGGTCGTGCATCCCCGACATGCTGCCATATATCGAACAACAGAACATCCCCTACAATCTGACGAAGAACTGGGACGATCCGGCGAACCGGTTGGCTGTTCAGGTGCCGATCAAGATCTTGCTCTGTCCATCGGCGCCGCGAAGCTCTCAATTCGATACCGATTCGCCCGTGCGGGCTGCCGTTGGCGATTATCCGCCGATCCATGGGGTGAACAGTGGTTATTGTCGGATGGTCGGCTGGCCGCTCCTTCAGCCGCCAGACACCAACGGCGTTTTGACCGACAGGCGATGTGCCATCGCGCAGATTATCGATGGCACGTCGCAGACGTTTCTGCTCGTCGAGGATGCCGGGCGCCCGCACCTGTTTCGGATGGGCCGGCGTGCCGATGGCGTCGCATACGCGGGCGGGTGGGCCGACCCGAACTACGAAATAGCGCTCGATGGATCGGACACTCTGACGACGGGGCAAGGCCAAGGCTTCGGCCCCTGCGTCATGAATTGCACCAGCGACAACGAAACCTACAGCTTTCACCCCGGCGGCGCCAACATGCTCTTTGCGGATGGCTCGGTCCGTTTCGTTCGCGATTCAATTCGCAAGGAGACTTATGCGGCTCTTTGCACGCGAGCCAGCGGCGAAGTCATCTCCGACGACTATTAGTCGTTGGCCGCCAACCTGATTGCCATGGCACGAAGAGCCTCCGAGCGAAGTTGACTTGAAGCCCTTCATGTTTGGCAATCCGGCGCTTTGTGGAATTACATGCCGGTACCCAGGAATACCTTGCCCAATCGCGCTTTGACATCCATGCCGGTGCAACGTACGAGCCATCCGCTGAACTTGCCCTTATTCACCTTGTCGTATGAATGTGTCGGTTTGTCAATCGACCAGCCGATGACCGACTTCGTGTCGGCTTCGTAACGGACGGCCGACCCCGACTTCATCTTGGTGACGTGAACGTGCCCGTCCCACGGGTCGCATACCGTGGCGTAATGGTTGCCAAGCACGTTGAACGTGTAATCGATAAGGACAAAGTGACCGCCGCCATCGTCCCAACGAACGTGAACGATAATCGGCACGGAAGACAATTGAAAAAACGATGCCGATTTGACGACTGCGTCGGCGACACCGGTTGCGCCGACATCGACGCTTTCCCACGTCCCCATTTTGAGTTTGTTGAGAAGATCGGCGAGCTTGTCGGTGTAGGTGTACGACGTCCCGTCATAACTGGCGTCATACTTGGGGTAGACGAGTTGTTCGGCGTAGTTGCCGTCGGCCAAGAGAGTCAACTTGTTCATGCGACAAACAGCCATCATGACCGAGTTGATCCCGCACGAGTTTTCCGCTTCCTGGGCGCGAACCAGATGCGTTGTACCAAAACGGGTGATTCGTACAAACCACGAGCACACCGTTTTGTCGATTAGCGAATGGGACACAGTACGACTCCTTGTTGGAGAGAAGGCGACCACATGGGTCGTCTCATTGCGGCATTTCTGGGAATGCCGCGAAATCACACGAGTTGTTATTGGCCACTTTCTCATGCGACGGCGCGGCGGAAATGTAACAGAATTTTAATCAGATTCCCTCGAACCGTCGTCCATCATGCGATCAACTCGGCCCTGAGGCGCTCCATCTTGCGAATGGTCCGCCAATAGACGTCCTCCATAAGGATGTGGGCGAACTCCCCGTTGCGGCCGACGCTGTACAAACCGCCGACGCCCAGCGACCGCTCAAGCTGTTGGCGTTCGGCCTCATATTCGTTGAGAAACACAGGGTAGGCGAAAGGCGTTCGCAAGACGCGACACCCGAGGTAACGCTCGCGGGCATTTGGGACTATCGGCGAAAGGTGATCGATGCACCATTCGCCAAGTTTGTCATCGGGCATTGTCCAAACGTCGTCGCCAACCTGGCATCCGATATCGGCCGTCAACACCGTTTTGCCCTCTGGCGCCAGCCAAGGAGCTGCCAATGGCCCCTCGGCGACGCGAAAGAAGGGAAACCGGTCCTCGGGAGTCCAGACGATGATCTGCGGCAGCAGATCGCGACCTCGCATTCGCAGGTTGACGAAGACCATCGGCCGGTAGCGAAACTTGGTCAAATGAGCTAGGGCGTCCGTGCCGCGCACGAGCTTGGCCAATACGAAATAGGGGGCGGTGCTGACGGCTGCCGAGGCGGGGTAGTCACGGCCCGCGGCCCGAACGCTCACCACGCGGTTGTTCTCGACCTGAATATGCTCCACGGGCGATTCCAAATGGATGGCGTCGTTCAAATCCTCGGCCAAATGTTCGCAAAGACGTCCGATACCGCCATCCGGGTAAACGTGCCAAACACGCCTCGAGTCGGGCAGTTCGCGGCAATAATGAATGGCGATGGGCTTTCGCGTCAATCGTCGAGCCATCGTCAGATAAAGCGTCTCGAGGATATTGTCGGGAGTTCCCATGCCAACCGCCGGCGACAGTTCGTCCGCGGGCGCCCCTGACCATTCCTGAAGCAGCGGCAAGGCAACTTCGTCGGCCAACGCTCGACCGTAGGCGGCTCGAAAATAGTCGGCGGCTGTGGCAATCTTGCTGGGGTCGGTTCGTGACAACTTGGCCTTCAACCCACTCAATGCATACCGCGGGACAGCCATTAGGCCGAGCGGGTAGGAGTGATAACGATCCTTGAGGAATACAGCCTCACCGTAGAATCGGATGGGCCGGCATTGATCGGCGATGCCGACTTCGGCCGCCAATCGGTTCGTGATGAAGTGAGCGCCGAAGTCGTAGGTAAAGCCCTCGGCGTCAACCTCGCTTCTGGCCAGCCCGGCGATCCGCTTGCCGGCTTCAAAGAGTTGAACCGGCACTCCCTGAGACCGCAGGTACCGGGCGGCGGCCAAACCAGCCAGGCCCGCGCCCACGATGGCGACCGGCGACGTCACTTTGGCGACCATGATTGACTCCCTCGCTTCTTATTCTAGTGGACGTCGCACAAATGCCCGTAATAACGCCCCGCGGCCGGCCACGACGCAGGCCATGTCGAGCAACGTAAACGCGGCCAACGTCAGTGGCTCTTCGATCCGAAACCGATCCGCGATCCAGCGAGGGGCGCCGCGATCGACCAATCGATTCCGAAGCGAATAGACCCAGTTGATTGGGCTTACCTGGGTCTCCAACCGCACGACCTCAAGGCCTGTCTTGTCGCATAATCGCCGCAATGTCGAAGGGCTGAACAGATACCAGTGCCGCGGAAAATGGAATCCGCCCCAGTAGCGATTTCCGAGGACGCGAAAGTCGATGGACGCGGTGTTGTCAGTGACGATGCCCAGATGCCCGCCTGGGCGAAGCAGACGGCGGATGCCTCGCAATACTGCCGGCGGATCATCTAAATGCTCCAACGTTTGAATCAGTATCACAAGGTCGTAGCTGCCATCGGGAAGGTCGAGATCTTCCAATCGCCCCCGGTGAATCGTGAGTCCCTGGGCGGCTCCGGCCTCAACCGCTTGGTTGGAGGCATCGACACCTTCCAGCGACCAACCGGAGTCGCCGAAATCTCGCAACAGCCGCAAATGAAAACCGTCACCACAGCCGACGTCAAGAATTCTTGCTCCGGACGATAGCCCGGCACACCAAGGCAGAAGCCGGCGAGCTTCCAAGCGACGCCGCACGCGATACACCAACCCGTAGCGCGATGGCGTGAAGCCAAAGGCATGGTAGGTCGGCGGATAGATGCGAGAATGCTCTGATGGATCGGGGCGAGGATTCAGGTAGATCAGCCCACAGTGTCGGCAACGAACAACCTTGAACCGGTCGCCGCTGATGTGATATTCGTAGTCGGCGCCCTCGGCGATCACATCGGCATCCGGCGTATCGCAAATGCAACATCGACTCGCAATCATGCGAAGCGGTGGAGGGTCCAAGATTGTCGCAGCGATGCCCATAACTCGGCGCAATCGGGTGATGGCGAAGGACTCGTTGCTAACTTAGCACGAATCACCGGCTCTTGCGACCGGCGCAACACCAATCGCCTGGAAACGAAAAAACCCTTCGCGGAAGGGTATCCGCGAAGGGTCATCAATGTGGAGCGGAAGGGAGTCGAACCCTCGACCTCTGCAGTGCGATTGCAGCGCTCTCCCAACTGAGCTACCGCCCCATCCTACTCTCTCCATCATATTCGGCGGCAGTATTCGTGCAAGGCCACCCGCCGGCGTCGAAGTTAGCGATAGATTGTCAGCTTATACCGGTACTTTTCGGCGTGCGAGGTATCGTTCATTTCCGCGAACAGCCTCGCGAGACGATCCATCGCTTTGATATGTTCAACGCGATCCTGATTGTAAACGACATCGACCCAAAGGTATTGCCACATCGCGTCCTTTTTACGGTCCTTGGCACGATAGGCATCGCCGAGCGTGTTATAGGCGAGTGCTTTTTGTCCCGGATCGTTGGACTTCGCAATGATGGCTTCAAGCTGGGCAACCACCTTGTCCAGAACGCTTCGTGTGGCTTGGCAACCAATCTGGTAAATCTGCATTCGGCCATATTGCGAATCGCTCGGCGGCAACACTCGCAGCGCGTCGGCGATTCGTTTCTCGGCATCGGCATAACGCTGACCGCGCATCAAGACGTCGATCGCCAAAAGGTCGCACGATTGCTTGGTCTCTTTGGCAACGCCCTCGGTCTTGGCCAGTTCATCGTAAGACTTCAAGGCGTTGTCGAAGTCTTCTTTGTCAATGAACATGCCGGCCAAACGCAATACGACGGCGGGATACTGCCATGCAGACTTGTGAGTGTCCCGGAACTTGGCGAGCAATCCAATAGCTTCGTCGCGTTGTTCGGGACTGTCCGCGAGCGTGGCGCGAAGGTTGGCAATCTTGAATTCCAAATGCCGCCGAACAGGCGCCAGTTTCGGATCGTCGGGCTTCATCTTGGCGACCAGCCCGGCATAGTCGTTGGCGGCATCTGCCAAGGATTTTCGCACGGTCTCCGGAGCGCCCTTGGCAGCTTCTTTCTTCGTCGCCGAGTCGTAGTCGAGTTTGTAGAGAGCCGTAACGTTGTAAACGATGTCCACAATGTCACCAGTTAGGATCGACTTGCTATCGCCGACATTGGGCTTAATCTTGACGCCCGCGATCGACTCGGTGATCTGGCCGGATAGGTTGGCGACTTTGCCGCCGGCGGCGCGGTCGCGATATTGAACCTGACCCTCGGTCGGCGGCACCTCTTTCGGTTGCGCTCGAAGCCCATTCACGCCCAGAATCAGGGTGAATACCGTCATTGCCCACGCTGCACGCATCGGTCTACCTCGTCGGAACACGAAACGGCTAGTGCATTGTCACAGCTAAAAATTGGGTTGGGCGTTTGCGTGGGACGGGTTTCCTAACCCGTTCTGAATCACGTAGGAC
>CAZESP010000032.1:0-73109 GCA_964515185.1 uncultured Alcaligenaceae bacterium | reverse complement strand
GGCGAACTGCGGCGCTTGTGACCATTGCCTCGGAGACGTCGCTGCCGAGCCGCATAGTATCATCATTGCCCAAAAGATCCTCTCCTGTGTCGCGAGGGTCAAGGAGTCGTTTGGCATCGGCCATGTCATCGCAGTGCTTCGGGGCGAACCGACCGACAAGGTTCTCAAGTTCGAGCACAACAAACTCTCGACGTTCGCCTTGCTTCGTGACGTGAAAAAACAGCAGCTGCGCATCTGGATCGATCAACTGATTGCGCAGGGTCTGCTCAGCCAAAGCAGTGGGGACTACCCCGTTCTGAAACTCAATCCCGCGTCATGGGAAGTCATGCGGGGTCAGCGCGAGGTCAGTTTCGTCGCCTCCGGCGGTGCGTCACCTCGTACCCCAACGGGCCGGAGCGACGCCTTGTTCTCACCGGCCGAACGCGACTTGTTTGAGGCGATGCGCACGTTGCGGAGGCGGATCGCCGTCGAATTGCGAGTGCCTCCATTCGTTGTGTTCAATGACGTGACTCTTCGCGAGTTGGTACGTCTTCGACCCAAGACGCCGGCTCAGATGCGAAGCATCCCCGGAATCGGCGATCGGAAACTCGTTGCCTTTGGTGAACGATTCCTGACTCTCATCCTAAAACACGAGGCAAGTCCGTAGCCGGCGCCGGTGGTTGGCGGGTGGAAACGCTCAGTCGATTCGCACTTTCGCACCGAAGTCCTTTTTCTCTTGGCTGATGAAATACGTGGCGCAAGCCGCGTCGATCAAGTCGGGGCTAAACGTAACGCGCTCCATGTTGTACTTCGCGATGTTCACCATCTGGTCGAGCAGGTCGCGAGGTTGGCACATCCGAAACGGGCGATTGCTGGGCTTCATCCATTTGTCGATGAGATAGTCCAGCCCGCGCTCGTCGAAGACAATTTTCCGCTTCTCAGTGACGAGTTTCCAGATCGCGCGCCATTGCATCTCGGAAGGATCGCGAATCTCGATCTTGAACTTGATCCGCCGCAGAAAGGCCTCATCCGCCAGTTGATTCGGGTCGAGGTTCGTCGAGAAAATCAGGAGCTGATCGAATGGAACCTCGATCTTGTTACCCGTGACAGTCGTGAGATAGTCAAATCGCTTTTCGAGTGGCACGATCCAGCGATTCAACAAATCCATGGGACGCACTTGTTGGCGCCCAAAGTCGTCAATCATGAAAATGCCGCCATTGGCCTTCATCTGCAACGGGGCTTCGTAGTATTTTCCCACTTCGTTGTATTTCAGATCGAGCATGGGTAGCGTTAGCTCGCCTCCCACCACGATTGTCGGTCGCCGAATCTTGACGAACCGTTCGTCGTAGCTGGCGCCCGTGCGCATCAGCCCTGCAAGCCCGTCGCCGGACCCTTCGGTCGAAATCTGCGAGTGAACGATGGGATCGAAAATCTTGATAATCTGCCCGCTCGCCTCGACCGCGTAGGGAATGTAGATCGAGTCACCCATCAGCCGCGTGATGCGTTCGGCGACGCTGGTCTTACCATTGCCGGGATATCCGAACAAGAAGATTGAGGCCGCCGAGTTGATGGCCGGGCCAATCTCGTTGAAAACTTCGTCGGTTATAATTAGGTCTTGGAACGCACGCTCGATGCTTCGACGGGTCACGACGAACTTGCGCAGTGTCTGGGCCTGGATCGATTCGGCATAATCCTCAAACGGGACCGGCGCCGGGCCGAGGTAGGTCGTCTTGCGCAGTGCCTCATCGACGGCGAGTTGGCCTTTAGGCGGCTTCAATTCATATTCATATCCCGCGTCGCCGGCGCCTCCTTTTTGGCCCACGATGTCGATTAGTCCCTGACGCCGCATCGCCGGCAGGAGCGGAGATAGCACCGAAAACGGCAGCTTCAAGTCGTTGGAAAGATCCGTTCCGGTCGCCCGCCCGCGGTGATAGAGCATCCGCAATACCAGGTCAAACAGAAACGTGACACTGAGGCCCGTGTCATCGACAGTCTTCGGTTGACGCGGAACGTAGGCGTTCGCGAATTGTGGATCGGCCTCATCGTCCGAGGGTGGCGGATCCCCCAACAGCACCACGCCGTCGATTCCTCCCTGATCCATCGCTTCGTGGAGCAGTTGATCGTATTGCGATTTATGCAATTCGAGATGGTCGATTGCTTCCTTATCATTCTTGCGTCGCGCCTCGTCGAGGCATTCCATCATGGCCGGCACGATCACATACTTGACGCCATCAACATAGAGGTGATGAAGGTATTCGCCCGGCCGAACAAAGCAATCGGACGAATGCTCCTTGAGCAGCTTTAGTTGTTCGTGGTATTCGGGTGAGAGGATAAATCGCATGTCGTGACCTCAATCAATTCATGTCCGGCCAGACCTTCGACCGTTGACGCTGAACAAGTCTAGCTCACGACTGCTAGAGAAGTGCGACCAAGTCCTCGTCTTCAAGCTCACGGATGAAATTGCAGCCAAGAATCCACTTCCCGTCGTCGGTGTCGGTGACGTAGACGACGCAGGCCAAGATGGTCAAAGCGGAGTGTTTCGGGTCATGTCCGAGGTCGAGGCTGAGCAGGGTGCCTGCCTCCAGCAGCTCGCCGGCGCAAAGGCCAATGCCCGTCGCGGAAAGGTTCAAGATGTCAGCCGTTTGGGCAACGACGCTGGGCTTGGCGGGTAAGCGATAAATTGCATGGCCGCGAACCGGATACCGTTCCCAGGCGCGCTTCTCTCGTGGCACCGGCCGGGTCCGCTTTGCCCCAAATCGTTGAAGGTCGTCATCGCTCAATTCTGTCGAGAACGAACATCCGTGAATCCACCCTTGGGGCGATTCGATCGTGTGAATGACACAAGCGAGAACCGTGGCCAGATGGCCGTTTCCGCTGGGCAATTCAACACGGAGCATCGTTCCGCGTTCGATTTGATTGGGCAGGATGAAACGGATACCGCCGTGGGAAACGTCCTGAATCCTCGCCGTCATCGATATCTCGGGGTCGGCGCCGTCCGTGCGAACCATCGTCTCGATGCTTGTTTCAAAGCGCGGATAGTGT
This sequence comes from uncultured Alcaligenaceae bacterium, assembly GCA_964515185.1. Lineage (GTDB taxonomy): Bacteria > Planctomycetota > Planctomycetia > Gemmatales > Gemmataceae > CAZESP01. The sequence continues at coordinate 70,088 of CAZESP010000032.1, read as the reverse complement.
CGCCGTTCGTGGCCGCTGGGAGGCGTTCCCGTTGGTGTGGCCCGACCGGTGAGCCGGTGGATGATCGCTCTGGCTCGTTCAAACATCGTCACCCTCGGCGGTAGGCTCTAGCCCTTTACCATGCGCCTAGAGTCTACCTCGGAAATCAACAAAAGTGAAAATCAAACTTCGGGGGCGCGTGAGACCTCGAAATTCAACGATTAGGCAATTAGGCCACGACCTTTCGGATGCTTCGAATAGAGGCTGGATTCCATGATCTTCAACAACGCGCGAGCGGCTTGCCAGACGTCGTGGAAGCTGTTGTACAGCGCGACGGGCGCAAGCCGGATCACGTTTGGCATGCGGAAGTCCGGCACGATATTCAGGTCTTCTTTGAGCGACTTGCAAATGCGATCCGCTTCCGTGGCATGCTCGATGGCAACGTGGCCGCCGCGACGGTGCGCTTCGCGAGGCGTGCCGATTCGGTATCCGTGCGGAGCTAAGGCATCGACTAATTCCATCAGAAAAGCGGTGAGCTGTAGCGATTTCTCCCGAATGCGATCAATTCCGGCTTCGCGGAACATTTCCAGTGACGCGCGAAGAGGCGCCGCGCTGAGCTGGGGATTACTGCTGATTTGAAACGCGCCGGCGTCGGCCGCCGGTCGAAAGTCGTGGGCCATGTCAAATTGGGTCGCCTTGTCGTGGCCCCACCAACCCGCAAGCCCCGGCATCAACCCATGATGCCGCCGGTGAACGAATAGTCCGGCTACCGCGCCTGGACCGGCGTTGAGATACTTGTAGCCGCACCAAACCGCGAAATCGCATCCATCTCGATGAAACTCATGCGGAACCGCGCCGGCCGAGTGGGCCGCATCCACCCCGATGATAATGTCTCTCGCCCGAGCCGCTCCCGCCACCGTCGCGATGTCGAGTAGCTGGCCGCTACGGTACAAAACCGCGGGAATCAGGACCAGCGATATCTCCTCGGTCATGGCATCAATGAGGTCGCTCTCCGCGATCGTTCGTCCATCGCGGCTCGGAACCAATATGAGGTCTCGCGAAGGGTCGCCCCCAAAAAGACGAATCTGACTCTGAATGGCGTAGACGTCGGTCGGGAAGTCGAGTGATGTCGCGACGATCTTTCGGCGGTGACCTGCCGGGCGATACATCGTTGCCATCAACTGATGCAGATTCACAGTCGTCGTGCCGGTCACCACTACCTCGTCCGCGAACGCGCCGATGAGAGGTGCAGTGAGTGCGCCTAGTTCTTCGCCCATGCTGAACCACGAATCGGGCCGCGGGAGGCGGTAGCCGTTGATGGCGTGATCCCTCCATTGGTCGATGACCCGCGTAATCGCCGATTCCGCGTCACGGGACAGGAGTCCCAACGAATTGCCGTCGAGATAGATCGCGCCTTGAGGAAAATGGAATCGGTGGCGGAAATCGGCCAAGGGATCCTGGCGATCGAGTTCCAATGCCCGATTCTCGGTTTGGCACCAGAGACTCACGTCGAGTTACCCTTTCGGGGCAGAATGAAGTTGCCGAGGAGTTCGTAAATCTCCGGCCGCTGGAGTGTGGGGCAATTGGCGCGCGGCACCAAGAGCGTGCGAACCGTCCAAAACTCGTGAAAGATCCGGTATTGGGTCGTGGCGTCCAGGTATTTTACGCCCGGCGAACCGCCCGTTCCTATGCGACGCCCGATAATTCGCTCGACCATCCGCGCATGCCGCGCACGCCAAAGGACAAGCAATTCCTCTAACTCGACAACCGTTTCGATCAACAGGTAAGGCCAGGTCAACAAGGGAAGGTCGCGATAGGACTCGATGAACAAAAGCGCCACGCGGGATCGCACTGGCACGTCAGCGGTTTCGAGAGCCGTTGCCGGCGGGCTTAGAAATGCATCGAAATCGTGGGTGAGTTCCGGCTCACGCTCTTGAAGGCACTGGCGATATTCTCGGACGAATCCTTGAATGACGTCATCGTCTCCCGTGTCGTCGGGGCGCGAGCCTTGGATCGGCGTGCGCGATAGCCAATTCATGAGCGCCGACTTGAGCGACGGTTGCGACTTGGCCTGTCGAAGGGCGATCACGGCGTTTCCGCCCGTGGGACTGGCGAGGGCAATCTCTTCAAGTTCTCGGATGGGGTCCGCGACTTGCGTGTAGCGCGCTCGCTCTGCGGGATCCAGCCCGAGTATCAATTCCAACACGCGCATTTGGTAAGATTGAAAACCGCTCGACGTACCTAGCTTGCCGCGAAATGCCAGGAAATCTTGCGGCGTCAGCGTCTCCAAAACGTCAAAGCCGTCGATCGATAATCTGAGAATCTCGTTGACGCGCCGCAGATGGCGAACGACATGCGGGATGTTTCGTTCATCGACTCGGCCCGCGATCATCTGATCGCGCGCCATGTGCAACTCACGCAAGATCAGCTTCAACCACAACTCGAAGACTTGATGAACGATGATGAAGTGCAACTCGTCTTCGCTCAGGTTGTCATCTGTGCCGTCTACGCCTCCTTGCGATTCGAGCAGGGAATTGAGTTGCAGATAGTCCCAATAAGTGACCGTTGCCGTCATCGCCGCTCCGAATCGAGTGATCAAATCGATGCTGAGATTCTATCCGGCGAGCGAGGGCCGATCGATCGTCACTTCGATCAATTGAGGGCGATTGCCGGCCAGTGACGCTCGAATCCGGTCACGCATTTCATCAGGCTCTGTGACGCGGACCGCTTCGACGCCCAGCGCCATCGCCAATTGAACGAAGTCAATTATCGGGTTCGCAAGGTCGGTGCCGATCGACAAACGTGAAGAGAGTTGGGCCATCGGCAACTTCACGGCGCAATCTTCGAGAATCTGATATCGGGCGTTGTTGCAAATAACAAACGTTACGGGAAGGCTTCGACGGGCGGCCGTCCATAATCCCTGGATGCCGTAAAGCGCGGCACCATCGCCGATGAGTGCCAAGACTGGTCGATTTGGCCAAGCGATCTTGACGCCAATCGCGCAACCGATGCCCCATCCCAAGGCCCAGCCCCGATGGCCGAAATAACCATCGGGTCGCCGAATCGCACCGAGCGTTTCGAGGTTGCCGGCCGAGGTCGTGGCGGCTTCATCGATAATGGCCGTCTCCGGCGGAATCGCGTCGGCGATTGATGCCATCATCACGCGCGGAGTCATCGGTCGCTGGCCGGCGTCGGCCTCGATTCGACGACGGAAATCCGCACGACGCTGTTCACGCCTTGCAGCGTGTTCGGCCAGCCGTCTCGCGACGATACCACCAGAAGGCCGATCACCGATCAATGTCTGAAGCGTCTCCAAGCCATCGCGAATGTCGCCCGGCAATCCGACATCGACTGGATATGTCCTTCCAATCTGCATGACGTGGTCGTCGAGATGGATTAGTTTCGTTTTCGCCGGAATCGCTCGGGTGGGTTCATGAACGATGTACTCTCGCAACAAGTTCATTCCAACTACGAGTAAAACGTCGAATGGATCAAGGACGCGATGCACGTCGGGAGACCACAACGGCAGACCGCCGGCATACTGCGGATGGTCCGACGGAAACGGTAATCTCCCGTGCGACGTGCCGCATTCCGCATAGACGGGGGCGCCAATCTTCTCCGCGAGCCGAACAAGCTCACTTACGGCCAGCGCTTCTGTGACGCGACTCCCGGCAAGGATCGCAGGACGATGAGCGGACGCGAGGAGGTCAGCGGCCCGAGCAAGCGCCCCTTGCGGTGGGCGGGGCCGGTCTGGAATCGGTGGCGCCGTCACTTCACCAACGTCGATCAATTCCAACTGCACGTCGATGGGCAAGGACAGGAAGACCGGGCCGAGCGGAGGCGTCAGGGCCACTTGAACGGCACGGCGAATCGCGGCCGGCAGCTCCGCGGCATGGTGAATCTCGTGCGACCACTTGGTCCATGGCCGAGCTACTGAGACCATGTCTCCCGCTAATACGGGATCATCAAGGAGAAGCCGCCGATCCTGTTGGCCGGCCGTGACGATGACGGGCGACCCCGCAACATGAGCGTTGTAGAGCATCCCCATGGCATTGCCGAGACCGCAACAGGTATGGAGATTGACAGCCGAAATCGAGCGGGTTGCTTGAGCAAAGCCATCGGCCATCGCCATCACGGGGATCTCGTGCAATCCCAAGACGTAGTCGAATCGTGAGTCAGCGGCAATCGCGCCGAGCAATGGCAATTCGGTTGTTCCGGGATTGCCAAAGACGTGGCGCACGCCGGCCAAAGCCAAAACGTCGAGCAGTATCTCGGCACCGGTCCGCGTCATGGCCACACCTCTTGAAAACGACCGCGACCCGAATCGAAGCCGTCGTCGAGTGGACGGCAGCCCCTGATTCGGGTCGCTTCAATGGTATTGATGCGTGGTCACTTTGACGCGAAGCAGAATAGGTGCTTCTCACCGCGGATATAGATCCGGCCATCGGCTACGGCCGGCGACGCCGCGATGACCTCCTTCAGGTCATTTTTCGCAAGCAACTTATACTTCGGCTTGGCCTCGAAAACATACACGACGCCTTTTTCGTTCGGCGCGTAAACTCGGCCGTCGATCAGGACGGGCGAGGCGTGGAAGGTATCTGCCAGCCGCTCATTCCAAACCTCCTTGCCCGTGGCGGCCTCGACGCATCCGGCAAATCCGCGATCATTGACCCAATACAGGTGCCCGTCATGGTAGAGCGGACACGGAACATACGGCGTGCCCTTCTTGAGTTCCCATGCCAAGCCCGGGGCCGGTGACGATGCGTCGGGAAGTTTGACAGCAACAAAATGGCGTTCGCCGCTACCATCACCGCCGGCCGCAAAGATTAGGCCGTCGTTCATGATTGATGAAGCCGTTGTTCGCAAGCCGCGCGGCGACCAGGACCATTTCCAAATCTCCTTGCCCGTTTGCGGCTCATAGGCAGCGATGCTCGTTGTGCTGGTGACAATCAACTCCGATTGCTTGCCCCGTTCGCGGATCATCGGGGTTGAGTAGCAAGCCCGATGGGCTTCGCGCGGTACGGCCCAACGACGCTTTCCCGTCTTGGCATCGACGGCGATGATTGCGGCTTCCCCATCCTGATCGAAATTCACGAAGACGATCCCTTCATGCACTACGGGTGACGCTCCAAAACCGTGCTGACTCACATAACCACCCAGGACGTGATCCCAGAGGTCTTTGCCATCGAGGTCAATCGCCCTCATCGTCACGGTCTTACCATCCCAAATCAGCGCATAGATGGTGGTGCCATCGACCGCGACGGTTGACGACGCGAGGCTGTTTTTCTTGTGAGCATGTGTCGTACTCGCGGGGTATTTCCGTTCCCAGATCAGTTTGCCATCCGTCCCATAACAGAGGACGGAACGGCTCTTTCCATCCAACGACGAAGATTGAATGATGACCCGATCATGGGCGACAACGGGTGACGAGTAACCGGTGCCCGGTACCGCGACCTTCCATTTCAGCGATTGTGATGAGCTGAATTGGATTGGCACGTCTTTGTCCATGGCGATACCGGTTCCATTTGGTCCCCGAAACCGTGGCCAATCCGCGCCACACACGGTAGTGACTGACAGACTAATCGCGACGAAGCCGACGACGAGACGCAACATGGGTAGTCATCCAGCGAGGGTTCGGGCGGGCAGGTTTGAGTTTGAGTGTACCGTCAGAGCCTCGAAGCGTCAAATTGAGCGAACGGTCGTTCATTGGAAAAAGCGCGCCGGGCTACCTTCTGCCGTTCGAGTGGCCGCTGGTGAGGATCTGCTTCCAGGAACAACAGCTTGATTCCATTGCTGGACTATTTGTTCCGGCTCGCGTATTTCCTCTTCCGGGTGGGCGTGGACGGCAACTATCGCCCGCCGACATAAACGCCTCCGAGGAAACCCGCGTCGAATGGCGAAATCTGCCGCAAGGCGATCCGCGACGGGCCATCGAGCAGGGCGATTCTCGATGGGATACCGGCGCCCGTCGCGGCGATCAAGTCGCTGAGTCCGTCCCCGGTGACATCCGCCATGGCGACTCGCACGCCACCGAGAAACGCGACATCGAATGCGAAGAATCCGGCGATCTCATTGCGAGTGACGCCGTCAAAAAGCCGAACATGAGGACCGCCTCCCGACCCGGCTCCGGTCAAGATGTCGGCTCGCCCATCTCCGTTGGCATCGCCGGCGGCAACTGTGACGCCACCGTTGAAGGTCATGGCGTAGGCAAAGAAGCCAAAGATCTCGGAACCGGTCGTTGCGTTGAAGACACGGACATGAGGCCCGCCGCCGGGGCCGGCGCCGGTGATCACCTCGGCGTTGCCGTCGCCATTGACGTCGTCGGCCGCGATCGACAGGCCCCCGGTGAAGGCCGAACTATAGGCCATCCAGCCCCGAATCTCGTTCCCGGATTGTCCGTCGAAGACACGAACGTGCGGCCCGCCACCGGCGCCCGCAGCCGTGACTACTTCCGCGAAACCGTCGCCGTTGACATCGGCACTGGCAACAAAAACCCCGCCGCGAAACCCTGAAGCATAGGCAAAGAAACTACCTAGCGTGCCCGCGACCGGAGCACGAGTCCGGCCATCGATGACCCGTACATGAGGCCCGCCACCCGGGCCGGCCGCGACAACCACGTCTGGGATGCCATCGCCCGTTACGTCTCCCAAGGCGGTTCGAACTCCTCCGCGAAACCCGGGGGAAAACGCAAAGAACCCGAACAACTCGTTACCGGCTCCGTCCATGACCCGAACGTGAGGTCCGCCGCCGGTATCGACGGCTGTCGCGATTCGCGGCCTGAGCGCTCCTGCCGTGTTAATGAGGAGTATCTGTCCCCCCTGGCCCCCGACGGTGGCGTTGCCGGGATTCATCGTGTGAGCCATCACATTGATGAGCCAACTTCCCGACCCAAACCACGCTCCGGCATCGATGACCCCGGTCGTCTCCCAATCGCCGGCTATTCCACGTTCGTTCGCGGGGGCGGCGGAGCGATCGACTTGAGCGACCCGGACAAGGCGAGCCAGACCAGGGTCATAAAGGAAAACGCTGGTGTCACGCCCCAGTTGATCGAGGTAGTTTCCCCGATGGTCGCCATTGGGGTCCTCACAAATCAGAATCTGCCCCTGGGCGTTGATGTCGATGTTGTCCGGGTTGACGAATCCATCGCCTCGGTCGCCTTCGAGGACGACAGACAATAGAACCTGACCGCCGGCCGGGTCGTTTGGGTCGATTCTCAACCGATAGAGCCGACCCAGAGAATTGACGTTTCCCGGCAAGCCTGTCGTGATGAAGTAGACAACAGTCGGATCGGTTGGATCGACGGCGGCGTCCTCGACTCGAACGAAATCGAAGGACCCTGCCGCCTGAGCGAAACTCTCCAAATTGGCGGCGTCGCGGGCAGCAGGCGTCGTTACCTCGGTCCAAGTGGGGCTTATCGCGGAGTCATTCTTGTGAAAGTTGCTTTCGTCGCGGCCGGCCAAGGTGAGTACATAGAGCTTCCCGCCGACGAGTCCGTTGCGGATCAAAGGATCGTTCGACGCTGGGTCTTTCTGACCGACGTACAAATAAAGTTGGCTCGTGAGCGAGCCTGCGTCTTCGGTGGCGAGCAGCACGGTTCGCGATCCGGTGTTGGGAATCGCAATGACGTTCTCCTTCGCGAAGTGACCCAACTCGGGCAGGATATGAGCCGTTCCATCGAAGATTGCGATGGCCTGTCCACCCTTCCCATCAAAGGTGCCGGCGCCGCCGCTCTCTTCGCCAGTGAAATAGATAGGTCGATCAAAACCGAAACGGGCATCCGCGAGGAAGGCGGAACAAAGCGACCCAAATGAGCCGCTCAACGGTGTCGAGTCGGTGCCCCGAACAATGCGCGTCAACGCCAAGTCGCCCGAAAGAACCGCTCCGGTGGCCTTCGAAATCACGAATTCCGACACGAAAGAGCCTGTAACAGTCGCGCCTCCCACAATGGGTTGTGTCGTCGTGCCCTGCCCGAATTCGTGGTTCATCAACAATCGCAGCGTGCCATCGCCCGCATCGAAGGCCCCCAACCCATCGGGGTTGCCGACCATCCGATACAGTTGGGCCGCTTGACTTGAGCGTGCGACGGTTTGGGTCGTGGTGAGTATCTCTCGCGTCGTCGTGCCGGCGCCCAGCGGTTTCAAAAAAGGCGCCGGCATCAAGCGCGACTCGAGGCGATCGAGACTCGGAGAGAATCGGCGCCAGTGGTGCGTCATTGAAGTTGCTCGCGGGGAATTCGTCTCAACCACTTATACTGTATGAGATGGAATCGTGGCCTGTTTGGGAGTCTGAATCGATGAGTCGCGCAACGCCTCGTGAATCGTTTCTGCGTGATGCTGCGAGGTCACCTCATCGCCGGGAGCGAACGTTTCGACCGAATTACCTGTCGTTTTCGGGAACCTATCAGTGCAACTTGTCGTGTCCTCATTGTTGCGTACCGATCGAATGGACAGATCGGTTGGCGATCGCCCCCGCGATTCGCTTCCTCGAACAGGCGTTTGAGTATGGCATCCGTGTAATTGGCTTCACTGGCGGCGAGCCGTTTCTCTACCTTGAGTTTGTCAACGCGCTGTGCGAACGGGCCGCGCAATTGGGGATACGCTTCGACAAGATCATGACCAACGGCGTCTGGTTCACCGACGAACCTCAGCTCGAATCGGTGATGACGACGCTGCGCGATGCCGGGTTTTCCGGCAAGATCGGCCTGAGCGTGGACAAGTTCCATGGCAAGCATCTGGAACAGCTTGCAACGTTCTGCCGCGTCGTGCGTCGGGTGTTCAATCGCGATAACATCTTGTCGCTGTCATATGCCAGTCCAGCCCCCGACCGAGGCCTCGAACCGGTAAATGACTTGGCGCGCGAGCTAGACGCCGTGGTTGGCTGGTCAGACGTCTTGAAGCGATTCATGCTCGTCGGGCCGGAATTCACCATGACGATGAATTGGAATCACTTGGCATCGGTCGAGCGGGCCGAGAGATTGCCCCACGGGGGTTGGGATGGCGTTTGGTTCGAAGAAGACTACTGTGAGGGGCCGGGGCAGGCGTTGATCGTTACGCCTCGCGGAGAGGTCAAGCCGTGTTGCGGGTTCGCGTCGGATCTCGATCAATTGACTATTGGCAACATTTATGTCGATTCGGTCGCGGCCGTCGTTGAAAATGGGCGCAGTCATCCTTTTGTTGGCCGGGTTTTCCGTGAAGGGCTGACAAAGATTCGCGACGATATTCTAGCCCGTGACCCTTCATCATTGCCCGATGCAACCTCGAATCACTGTTTCTTTTGTTGGTATGTGCTCACGCGGGGCTTGGCAGACGGCGTCGGGGGTGGCGGCGGCCAGGTCGGCGGCTGGACAGGGGCGAGGCCCAACCATCGCGGCGAACTCGTCCAAATCGGCTTGCCGAAGACCCATCGAGAATAGCTCAAACCAGCCGCCGACTTTCGCGTTCCAATCCGGCAAGGACGAATCGAAACGCATGTTCCCAACCGGCGGCTCGATCCGCCACAGCGGGTCCCTCAAACTCGGCGACATGCGGAACACCGAGCGCGTTGAGCTTCTCGTGAAGGCGATCAGCGCCTCGATGCCAGGCGCCGTCAGGGTTTGAGGCGAAGTAGATATGGGCGGGAAATGCTGTTGGGTTAATGTGCATGATTGCGGTATCTTGGCGGCATTGTTCCTTGCTGTCATATAGGTCGTCGATCATTGTTCCGCGATGATACAACTCGTGATACTCGATGGCGGGTGCGAGTGCGGCGACAATCGGAAAAACGCTTGAATGTCTGAAAGCCATGCGGAGCGCCCCTTGCCCGCCAGTACCTTCGCCGAGAAGCCCCGTGGTTCGCGGGCCGAGCTTCCCGAGGTCTCTCACGAAAGCGACGACCGACTCACAGACGAATCGCTCAGGAGTTTGAGCCGCATCGAACGATGGGCACACCCGATCGACCCACCAGTGCGATCCGACCCGGGGAACGACACACGCGACGTTGGCCTCCACGAGCAACCGGTCTAGGCTTTCCGGCAGCCCCTGGGGAGCGGCGTCATCCGGCAAGACGCAAAGCACAAATCGGGGCGCTTCAGCCTTGGGAACAATCACATCTGCTGCCTTGCCGGAAATCGTTGTCCGTCGCCATTGGCTGGTCATGCGAGAGCTACCTTGAAAACGAAAAACCGCTCCAGCATCTTCGCTGGAGCGGTCCGAGATTCGCGACCCAAACGATCATTTGGCTTCTGCGGCCTTGAGCTTTTTCTCGACCTCGATTCGGCGTTTCTTATCCCTCTTGGAAACGTCCTCAAAGGTCAGGCCCTTTTTCCAAGCCGCGATTGCTTCGGCCTTCTCTCCGAGGGCCATGTGGATGTCGGCGAGATGGTCGTAAATCTCAAGATGGTGGCCGTCTTCTTTGTCTTTGGCCGCTTCCAGGATGTACTTCTTAGCCTCGGCATACTGTTTCTTCTTGAATAGAACCCAAGCCAGACTATCGAGATAGGCGGCGTTGTCGCGGTCCTCGCCCGGTTGAAGGTCCGAGTCACCCTTGCGCCGCTTCTTATCAAGCTCCAGGGCGTTGCGAATCATTTTTTCTGACTCGTCGAGGTTCATGTCATTGTCGGCCCAGATGAATCCAAGATCGTTGAGGAATGTCGGATTCTCCGGGTGGCGTTTGAGCAATATCTTCAGCTGTTCAGCGGCCTTGTCGATTTGCTTAAGATCGACATAAACGCTGCTGAGCATGTATCGAGTGCGATCAACCTGCCGGTCTCGTTCGCGGGCCGTGATCTTGGCGTCGTCCAGCTTTTCGATGTACTCCAGATAGGTTTTGGCGGCTTCGTCATACTTCTCGGCCTCGGTCAACACAAATGCTCTGAGTTCGAGGAAGAGCCATCCCTGGTCTTTGCTGGCCTTGATCAAATTGTCCGTGAGACGCATGGCTTCGTCAGTCTTGCCCGACCGGGCGTTGGCGCGGATGAGCTGTTCCATGGCAAAGATCTTCTGCCGCTGGACTTCTTCGTCGCCGGGCAATTCGAGGTATTCCTGGCAGATCTTCGCGACTTGGTCGTATTTCTTCGTGATCTGATAGTTGGCAATGAGGCCGTTGAATGCCGCGGCGAGTTTCCGCGGACTCTTGAGCTTGGTCGCCTCGTCGAGGCAGATACGATAGAAGGTCAGACTCGGTTCATACTGGCGAAGCTGAAACGCGGACTCACCCAAGATCAAGGCAGCATTGTACTGAAACGGCTGTTTCTTGTCTTTGGCCAATTCGACGGCCGCGGCGATCAACTTCTTCGATCCCTCCGCATCGGCAAGCAACTCGGCAATCTGACCCTTAATGGGTTCGTCACCGGTGATCGCGTTGAGTCGCAGTGCCCGTTCCTTGAGTGGGTCATCAGGCGCCGACCGCGCGACACTTCCGGCGAGCATGGAGATCCCAACCGTCGCCGTAAAAACGATTCGGTGCCAACTTGCATTTCTCATAAACGCATACTCCCGCCAAACGGAGCACCTGGTTATCACAAAAGCACGCTGCAAATATATCGCCTTCGCGGAAAAACCGCTACGGCGCTTTGGGAGGCTCAGGGAGACAATACGAGTTGATGGGGTTATTCCGTTGCGATGATTTTGGCGATAAGCTCAAAGTTTGACGACAAATAGGCGACGTGTCGGTGTTTCTTGAACTACAGTTCGGTAAGTGACATGCCATTGATTAGGCTTTACTGACATGGAGTTCGCGTGCGCCCATCCCAACACCTTAGGCGCGGGGCTCAGCCGATACCCGGTATCCGGCTGTCGCACGTTGTCGGTCGCGGCGGATTCGCACAGGTTTGGAAAGCCGAACACGCCGATGGCCGGCCCCTAGCGATCAAGTTCCTTCCGGTACGCGAATCGTCTGTCGCTATACGAGAACTGAAGACGATCCAGGCCATAAGCCAGTTGCATCATCCTCACCTGATCCACGTCGAGAAAGTCTGGTTCCAACCGGGTTATATTTGCATCGCGATGGAGCTTGCTGACGGCACGCTGCACGATCTCCTCAGCGTCTATCAGCGTGAATGTGGTACCGCGATGTTCCCGGATCAGGTTTGCACCTACCTGTTCCAGGCTGCCGAAGCCATCGATTTTTTGAACACGCGCCAGCACCAACTCGACGGTCAGAAATTCGCGTTTCAACACTGTGACATCAAGCCCAGCAACATCATGGTGATTGGCGACAGCATCAAGATAAGCGATTTTGGCTTGGCGACGCCGATGGCTTCGACCCGTGCACGTCGCCCGTTGAGCGGCACGATTGATTTTTCCCCGCCGGAGTTCTCTCATGGCGAAGTGAGCAATCGATCTGATCAATATTCGTTGGCAGTGACTTATTGCCTGTTGCGGGGCGGCCGACTTCCATTCAAGAACTTGCCGTCGAAATTCGATCCGACTTTCGTTCGACCCACCCCGGATCTGATGATGCTTACCGAGACGGAGCGAAGTGTGATCGCTCGGGCACTATCGGTGTCGCCGCCGAATCGATGGCCGAATTGTGTCGACATGATTATCGAGTTGTCGAGCGCCTTGGGCGTTGCGCTGCCGATCTCTGCACTAACGTCTCAATCCGGTCGTCTTAGCCCTCGATGATTGCCGTTCCCTTCTTCACCGTGGCCATGCTTTCGCCGACGCGGCAAACGGCGTTTCGCCGGGCTGTCGTCGCTCACCTTACCTTGTTGGGTGGACTGAGCGCTGTGCTGCTCCACGAGCGCAATCCATCTCTGGTCCCATTCCTCGGCCATGCGGCGTTGGTCGCCGGCATCGTTGAAGGGGCCGTGATGATTGGCTGGCGGCTGACGCAGATCCCCAAAAGCCAGGCCCTTGAGTTCCTGCTGGTCAGCCCCGTTCAACCGCGACGGTTATTCTCTTCCGAATCGGCCGTCGGTCTGGCACGCTTTCTGTTGGTTCAATTGAGCGGACTACCAATTCTCGTCGGTCTGATGGTCACGGGACAATTGCTGATGACGGATCTGATTGGCTTGATGGTCACGCCGATGGCATGGGGACTTCTCACCGGAATCGCCCTCGCTGCATGGGCCTATGAGCCTCTTCGCGTACGCCGGATTGGCGAGGGCGTGACCTTCTTGCTGATCCTCGTCTACCTAGTTATCGGGGTCTTAGCGGGTGAGCGGCTCCAGCTTTGGTTGATACAGCTTCCTGATGGACCGTCGCGAATTATGCTTCAGTTCATCCGAATGATCCACGTTTACAACCCATTTAGCGCACTGGAGCACTTGCTGAGTCCGACTCGATTTGAGGACGAGGGACTGGCGCGTGTTGCGGTTGCCAACGGGTTGGCATTGGCTTGCGTGATCACGCTCTGGTTGCGGGCATCGTTTCGTCTCAAAGGACATTTTCATGATCGCCACTATAAGCCGGCACGCGAACGACAAAAGGACGAGGTCGGCCGAATTGGCGATCGCCCGTTGTCGTGGTGGGCAGTGCGTCGGGTGATGGAATACTCCGGGCGAGTCAACATCTGGCTTGCGGGCGGATTTGGGTTACTTTACGCGGCGTATCTGGTGGCGGGTGACCATTGGCCGGTTTGGATGGGGCGCATGGTGTTCACGCTTGTCGAGCAGGCGGGTGGAGTTGCGGCGATGGCCACGGCGTTGGTAGTTTTGGCCGCTGTTCCCGCCGCCTTTCAATATGGGCTTTGGGACGCCAGCGCTCAGGACAGGTGCCGCCGGCTCGAGTTGCTCTTGCTGACGGACCTCGATGGGAGTGACTTTCAAGCGGCTGCGGCTGCCGCAGCTTGGCGGCGTGGACGGGGTTATTTTGCAATTGCCCTCGTTCTGTGGATGGCCGCTTGGTTCGCGGGCCGAGCGAGCGCTTTGCAGATCGGCGCCTCGATTTCAGCGTCCGTCTTGCTCTGGGGGTTATCGTTTGCCATTGGGTTTCGGGCGTTTTCGCGCGGAGCCCAGGCGAATGGCCTGGGAACACTTCTGACAATCGGAATGCCGCTGCTTGCGGGCGCTCTGTCTTGGCCGGCGCCGGCCATGGCGGCGCTGGTGCCGCCCGGCGCCGTCTATCAATCGTTGACCCGTGAACCATCGCTCATTTGGCTTCCCGGCCCGGTGGCGTTTGCCGGACTCGCGCTCTACTTTTCAACGCGGGCTCGTGTCGGCTGCGTTAGCGACCTGCGACAATGGTACGATGAGAACCACGGTCGCAAGCTTCTTTCCTAACGCATCCCATAGCCCATTACTGGCAGTAATTGACAGGCGGAATAAATGTTCCCGTGGCGCCTGCCTGATATCCGCTTGGCTGGCAACACGGATTCGGCACGCAGCAGTTTGATGGCTGACAGTAGTAGGGTTGATTGGCGTGGCGACGTTCATAGGGTGGGTCGCATCCGCACCATCGCTCGCAAAACCGAGCACAGCCCGAACAAAGGCATACGGCCAACATCAGACCGAAAAACAACCATTGTTTGCCTGGCATGCCCGGCCTCCCGCAAATCGTGAACCCATCCCCGTTCTTGGATCGGCCGTGCGATAGCCGAGATGTTGGGATTCTGTCAAGTCCACGTTGCGGGCACGACGATAAATTCTGTTTAGCCTGTCGCCGACATTCGCGGGCGATCTTCCTTCCCCAACCATTTCTGCATCTTCGCAAGCTCTTTCGGCCAATCCGGCCCGTGACGGATTCGGCCGTAGGCATCGTAGATCAGGTCGAGGGTCTCCAGGAGGTCGCGAATCTGCGTGATTCGCTCTTCTTGTCTGGCTCGCTCATCCTCTTCTTCCGGCGCCGGCAGTCGTGCCGCGGAAATGGCAAGGGTCTCGGCCTGAAGGGTCAACTCAAACTGCTGCCCATGACGAACGACGGTGATGCCAGTCTTGCGAGGCAGCTTCCCTGCTTGGATAGCGCGCCGTGCCTCAGGCAGTCGCGTGGGACCATCGCTGGTGATCGTTTCGTACCCGGTCTGTCCACGCGGGCATTCAAGTGTGAGTGTCCGCGCCAACATCAGAGTGGCCTCGGATTTGTCGGCCAGTTTGATGGTGTCCGATTGTGTTTCCAAGAAAAACCACAACCACAACAGAAACTCGTTGCCAAGGAAGTCTCGGCTTGCTTCGTCAGGGATCCAAGCCAATTCGCTCGGGCTAAGGCCGGGGATATAGGCCGATGGAGCCGCGTCATCGACCCCTCGAGTCTGTTGCCGCAATTCCGCCAACGAAAAGGCGAGTCGCCCGGCTGTGAGAGGCTCGAAGCCACACTCAAACGTTCGTTCAAATAATCCGTGAAGCTGATCGATCGCGGTCAGAGATGTTGTCCCTACCAGGATTTCATTCGAGCGTGCGTCCCACATGACGGGGATCAGCTTTCGCCGAGTGAATCGGCCGTCTTTCGCCTCATTCTCCAGTCGATCGGCGGCGGCCTCACGGGCTTCCTTCTTCTGCAACGCACTGGGGTGACCCGATGGGTTGTTGCGTGACCGTGCTTCGAGTTCAATTTGATAATAGGCTCGCTTCAAATCAGCGGGAATCTTCAAGGCGTCAATCCGAAACACGAAGAGCAACGCCTCATTGACGACATTCTTCGCCAGTTCAAAGCGCGTGTCGAAGAGGTGATCGCCGGCGATCCAGCCAATCTCGATGCCATCCGCCGATGCGATTCGCTGCCGGCCGGCGGCGAGATCGGCCAAGAGCTTGAGGTGTTCGGGGCCGAAGATTCCAGGAGACTGACCGGTGACACGATAACGGGCGATCGTCACTCGACCGGAAAGGAAACCCATGGACGGCCTCTCTCAAAAGAACAAGGCACCGCCCGGCGATAGCGCGAGCAGTGCCACGAGTGACATTCGAGTGGGATTCAGCGGCTTGAGACCGGCAACAACAAGGCCTCGTCCGTGACCGCTTCTTGATCTTTTCGGTCCATCTCGTCGAGGATGACCGGATGCCACGATTCATCTCGTCCCGTGGCCGGCACATAGTTTTCCCGCGCCCACCGACGGAGTCGTAATTCTTCGATCAGATCGACCTCCGCCATCACCCTACTTGACATGAACCACCTCAGAGGAAAGAAAGAGTCCCGCGTTTGGTCTACCACGGGACACGGAGAGTGTATATCGGCGCCTTAGCTTGCGACAAGCAGAAATTCTTGGCGTTCCCTGGTTTTTGTAGTTTCCCTGTCTTCCGCCGCCGATAGCCTCGCCAACCCCTGTTTCCTCGGAAAAACCGCTATTTCAATCACCCGAACGGCAGATGGTCTCGGCCCGGCAACTGTACCGGAGCCGGCGATCCTTTGCCGCCGTGAACCACCTTGAAGAAGTCCTCAGCCCCAACGGACACCGGCAACGCAAATGCCTCCCCGTAACGAAATCCGCAACGCCCGCCCGTCGCCGCGTTTTGGCCCGAAACAAAGTGCCTGAGTTTCTCGAAGCGATCTCCGTCGAACTGCGAGTCGTAGCAACGGATGGCGGTCATCTTCTGCTCGAACACGTCGCTAATGTCAATGATAAACGTGCCGTGCCAATGACGTTGCTCAGCATCAAACGGGAACATCGCATAGGCAAGGTGCGGAACCCGATATGGGTGCGTGCCGTCGAAGCGATCATCCCACTTCGTCAATTGCGAATAGAATCGACTGGCCTCGACCAACAAATGGGCCTGATGATGGTCAGGGGAAGCCGCCGGTGTTCGGCCGGCCATCGCCAGCACGATTTTGGGTTTGATACGCCGAAACTCGGTCGCCAGGATGAACCGGTTTTCGGGGCTATCCATCAATACGCGGTTCGGCAGGCCGAGATTGGCTCGGTAATGCACTCCGAGAATCGCCCGTGCCGCGTCCGCTTCCTGGGCGCGTATCGATTCCGTCCCACGTGGCGTCGGCTCGCCGGAGGTCAA
Source organism: uncultured Alcaligenaceae bacterium (assembly GCA_964515185.1). Taxonomy (GTDB): domain Bacteria; phylum Planctomycetota; class Planctomycetia; order Gemmatales; family Gemmataceae; genus CAZESP01. The sequence goes on along the minus strand of CAZESP010000032.1, from coordinate 53,251 downwards.
ATCCAGAATCCCGACGCGATAGCCTTGGCGGACGAGCTTAGCCAAAGTGCCGCCGCAGATAATCTCGACATCATCGGGATGGGCACCGATGGCCAGGACATCAATTGGTCTCTCTTCAGACATGATTCACCCTTGGATACTGTGACTAGAGTTCCAATCCAACCGCACGCATGAGGTCCAAGGCGTTGCTGTGACGCACGACGCCCGGGCGCATCCGATAATCGAAGACCAGGCGCCCATCAATCAACTCGTCGGCGAAATGAACGTTTTTCGCCCGGTCGCCGAGTTCTTCCACCAAGGCCGTCAGTGCAAGGTCGTGCGTGGTGGCCAGGCCGATGGCCCCGGACTCGACCAGTGACCGGAGGATGGCCCCCGCTCCGATGACGCGGTCGTGCGAATTTGTGCCGTGAAGCAGTTCGTCGAAAAGGAACAACAACGGAGGCGAGTGCTTCGTTAATTCAACGAGCTGCCGAATCCGCGTGATCTCGGCAAAAAAACGTGAAACGCCGGCCTGAAGAGAGTCCTGAACCCGAAGCGTCGCCCCGACAACAACCGGAGAGAGCCGCATCGACTTCGCCCTCACCGGTGCGCCGGCCAGTGCCAACACAACGTTGACTCCAACAGAACGCAGCAACGTACTCTTCCCCGACATATTCGATCCGCTGACCAGCAGCAACCTAGGACGATCCCCCAACTGAATGTCGTTTGGCACGCAATGGCTGGTTGAGATCAAAGGATGTCCCAAACCCGTCGATTCGACAACGAGGCCGTGATCGACGATCTCCGGAAACGGGTCGTTCGGATTCTCAAACGAATATGCTGCCAAAGACAGGAGCGCCTCGACCTCGCCTATTGCTGACTCCCAGACCTTGATCGTTGGACCAACACGAGCGCGCCAACTGTCGATCGAGATAGCCAGTCGCGTTGTCCAACACACCAAGACACCGACCGGCGCGAAAAATGGGTTTCGACGATTGTTGAGGAGATCGACCAACCGCGCAAGTTGCGCGACTCTCTCGGAAGGTATCGCCGACCCAATACGGATACGGGACTGCAATGACTGTAAGTGCGAAGAGTTGAAATGCTCGTTTTCGATGCCATGCAGAACCGTGGCGATTTCCATTAGGTCGCGGGCTTTGTTTTCGATGCCCGCGATGGCTTGTTTCACCCGCGATCGAACAGAACGCGCGTAACTTGCCTGAGCGATCAGCGCAATCGCCGCGGGTAACCAGGTAAGCCAACCGGCGGCCCACAATATGAGAAATGTCAAAAAAACGAACGTGAGAGCGTCGGCGAGATGACGGTAGACTAGATTCGCGAGTACAGGCGGTGCCTGTCCCCAGTTGCCAAGGCCGGCGGTATCGACACCCTCCGGCATTAGCTCACCCAGCATGGCGAGGCGCTCACGCCAGTCAATTCGCTCGCTCAGGTCGGCAATCGCTTCCTGGCGGGCGCGAATAATCTGCGGCTCGCTCGGTTTCAACAGCCAACCCGCGAGGGTCGCCTGCCCGGCTCGTGTTCGGGCGTCGCACAGACGCTCGAAGATCGAACCTTTGCCGAACAGATCGAGGTCAATAGCGCATGGATGGCTCGGCGACAGAAACGAATCACCGGTGATCCCCTGCCCTGCCCATTCGCCATTCAGTCGGGCGATGCCGCGCTCGTAGAAACGTCGCCCGCGATCGGCTCGATCACGCTGACGTCGAACGCTCGAATACCAAGCGAACAGCCCGATTAGCGAGGCCACCGGCAGTGCAAGCAGAACAATAGGTGCTAGGCGAAACCAAAAGACCAATGATGCGATGACGAGGCCCGCGAGGACCGTGGCCAATCGTGCTTGCCCGATGCAGTCTAAACGCTGGTCGAGAGCCTCGAAGGTCGCTTGACGCGCTTTCAAACGGCTGGCGTATTCTTCCCTGGGATGGTTTGTTACGGTCGGTGACATTCGAATATTCTGCGCCGCCACGAACCGTTTTCAACGCTCGGCGGCGATCACGAGCCGTGTCGCGCCGGCAACGCCCATCGGCAAGAACACCAAGACGATTCCGGGTACGATGGCGATCAAGGCCCACAACGCGCCAAAAGTTGTGAACGCAAATGGGTGACGCATGACCCACCTCAGCCGCGCCCCGATGCCAAGACGCCGTAATCCGAACGGGTAGTCAAGAATATTCCAGGCCAGGAGCCACGCACACACGAGGAACTTCAATGGCACTGTCACGAGGGTCGCCGGCGGAAAAACAAGATTGACGGCAATCAGTCCCACGATGGCCGGCAGCCCGAGCATCAGGCCAAATCCGACGCATCGAATTGTCAGACATGCCGACGTTAGAAACGGAACATGGTCAGGGGTCGAACCCGTCAATTGATGTTGTTGAGCCACTGAGATTGCTTCCAGGGCGAAGGCCGATAGCGGTTCGGTTACCAGCAAACCAAGCAACATCGCAACGATGACGGCAATCAAGGCCAAGACGATTAAAACGATCCAATAGCCGATTTCCGATCCGGTACTCGCCCCTGCGAAAATGAAACTCGACACCTCGGAGCTGCCCCAAATGCCCAGAAGCGCGAATCCCGACGTCGTCAGCGCCAGCAATATCGCCGGAACGACAGCGAATCGCCAGATTCTAGGATTAAGGGCGACAAACCCGATGCCCCCGAAGAAAGCCGAAACGGCGTCAGTCGCATCGATATCAGAAGAATGTGAATTCGTCATTGCACGCTGAATGCCGAACGGTGAGTATCCCCGACAGGATTCGAACCTGTAACCTCAGCCTCCGGAGGGCTGCGCTCTATCCAGTTGAGCTACGGGGACGACGTGTGTGACCCGTCGGTATCATAGCGCTCTACTTCGATTCCGGCAATGATGAGCGGGACATTCCGAATCGGCGCGGAATCGGAGCGTAGCGGAATAGCAACGCTCCCACGATGAATGCCCCTCCGATCCATGTCCATTTCGACGGTGTCTGCGATTGCGGAGCAATCAGGTAGGACCACAACGGGCTGAGCAGCGGTTCGAGAAGCGTGATCATGCCGGCCTCCTGGGGGCTGACCGATCGCAGACCTCGCGCCATGAGCCAATAAGGCAGCCCCATCTGAACGGCCCCAAACGCGAGCAGCACTCCTAATTGCGGTGCGGACGGCCATGGGTCATTGGCCATCAATGGCACCATGACGGCGGCCGCGACCAAGTGATTCAAGACCGTTATCAGGTTGGATGACGACTCACGGAGTGCTCGCAGACCGACGAGAACCATTGCAAACGTAAACCCGCTGCCCAGTGCCATGCCGATCAGTCGCAGATTGCCGGCTTCCCAGCCGCCCCAGGCGATGAACACGACGCCAAGCGTGACGATCAGCACCGCGATGATGCCACGACGGTCGGCCGGTTCACGCAGAATCAGGACGCAGGTTAACGTCATCCAGGCGGGTGCCGTGTACTGAAGAAACACGGCAATTGCGGATTGCCCCTTGGCCATGGCGGTCGTGAAGAGGTAGTTCATGATCGCAAACGCGATGGCCGTGAATGCCATCGTGGGCCGAAAACGGAAATCTCTCCCGCGCAGCATGAGCGACAAAACCATTCCTGCGAAGAACACCCGAAAGAAGCCGATGTGGGCCGGTGTCACCTCGGGAATGTGGAGGTTCAATGGGGTCTCGTTGCGCAGAATCGGGAAAAAGGCACCATTAAGGCTCCATAGGACTGAAGCCAAAATGATGCACAGTCGCCCGTTCCGGATCGCGACTTGATCGTTCGCGTGGCTCGGTAAGGTCATGAAGTGATGATAGGAGGCGACAAACGTTGACGATGGATTCGATCCGCCAAATCAGCGCTTTGACGAGAATCGAATACATCAACGCGAAACGGGCAACAGCGGTGGAGGCATTGGCGTCGGAAGGAAGGCGGCAAACTCAGGAAAGTCGGACAGGGGCCGAAGTGGTTGACGCGGGTGACGCGTCGTCAGTGTCGAAGCCGTGAAACGCCCCGAACGCAGGCCGTTTAACACCTGTTCCGAGCTGGCACGGCGAAGCTCCGTTCGGCCGTCGGTTCCGATAACCTGAATGATCCAGCCTTCTTCGGGCTTCGGCTCATGGCGCAAGTCGGGTCGAGTCGGATCGACTGGCAGTTGGTTGCGCAAGTGAGGATTGCGAGTCGCCATTCCGAGGTCGGCATAGCTAGGAAGACCCTTCGCCAATCCGGTTTTTTCAAGGGCCGCGATGACGGCTCCCGCGGATTGATAACGCTTGCGAGGATCGAGTGCCATCAGCTTCTTCAAGATCAACTCGACCTGTGCGGGCACGTTGCCGTTGATCGAGCCTGCCGGGACGAACTTACCCTTCTCTTTGAGCAGCATAATGTCGCGGTGATTGTCGCCCGGGAATGGGACACGGCCCGTGAGGAGGTGATAGAGCGTCGCGCCCAGAGCGAATAGATCGCTGCGGCCATCCACAAAATGAGCGTTCAGCGACTGCTCCAACGGCATGTAGTGAGCCGTGCCGAATCCCTCGTGCGTCGAGGTGAGCTGGTCGCCCTCGTTGCCGATCTTGATCAGTCCAAAGTCGGCGAGCTTCGCGGATCCACACGGATCGAGCAGGATGTTGCCGGGCTTCATGTCGCGATGCACGAGCTTTCGCCGATGCAAGAAGTCCAAAGCCCGGGCCATGTCGATACCGATGTGGATTGCATCGGCGATGTCGAGCGAGGACGTTTTGTCAAGCTCTGCCTGGGCAGTTGGCCCATCAATGAACTCCAGCACGATGAACCGGCGACCCGTTGCCGGGTCCGTTCCGCGAGCCAATCCGCGTACCAGATTCGGGTGCTTCAACTGATTGCTGAGCAATGCTTCGCGGGAGAATCGATTCAAATAGGTTGGGTCGCTGGCGAGATGTTCGGCTAGCAACTTGACCGCGACGGGCTTTTCCTCAATGGCGTCGTATCCGAGATAGACTTCGCTCATTCCTCCGTGACCCAACAGCCGGAGCAATCGGTAGGGGCCGACCGCCCGCAGTTCGGGAGGGCGGCGCCCAGAGCCCGTTTTGGTACGCTCCCAATGCATGTGGTAAAGCCGCAGTTTGAATGAAACGAATTGCGAAGGCCACGACCGGAATCGCAGTACCCACGCGAGTCATCTGGCAGCGAAGAACCAAGCCATCCCCACTATACTCAGGGACGACGCCAACTACAAACAAATTCACCTAATTATCTCGGTTATCGCCGATGGATGGCTGTTCCGGCCAGAACGAGTTGGCGAATGGCGCCGGGGTGAACGCACGATCGAAGCGAATTCGGCATGCCTGGCCATGTTGGCGAACCATCTCGATTAACTTGATGATCGCCTCGCTGTCTTCCCAAGCATTGTCTGTGAGCTGAATCGATATGGTCTCGGCGTGTCGAATCGACTCGCCTAGGGAAGCTCCAATGGCGATCGATGGCTCAGATTCGCACGCGAAGCCGGCAAAGCGCGGGAATGTACCCAACTTCGCGGTCAAATGATGAGGCGGCTCTCGGACAAGCGAGTCTTGCAATTGGTCGCGAATCCTCCGGGAGATGAACGGATCGGCGTCACGGATTGCGCTCACGGTACCCTGAAGCCCGACAGGGACGACGAGCAGTACGGACCGCTCCAGGCGGAAGCCCTCACGCACGGCGGCACGGCCATATCTGCGAAGAAAAGTCAGTTTCGCGTGGCCGGCGCTTCGCGCCAACCGAGCCAGACTTTTCAGCCTTACGATGAAGCGGTCCGCACCCAAATGCTCTCCATCGATTGCGGCAGCGCGTCGGAGGTCGATACCGACGACTAACAACAGAGCCGGTTCCGCGCGCGTGAGTCCTTCACCGAGAATCACGTTTTTCGGCGACCGATCGATCACGAGGTCAATGGCTTTCCCCCCCCCAGCGCGTCGCAGGATCGGGGACAATTCAGTGGATGACCGTAGCGGACCGTCGCCGACGTGCCATGCGACTCGAATGTGATCGGATGAGCTGACGTCTGACAGAGCGTTGAGTAATGCGTTGGCGATCCGGCGACGGCGATCGTCGTCAGCGGTTCGCAACAAATGGGCAAAGAGTGGGCCTTCTGCCAGGTGAAACCCGGTGGCAGGTGGCGAGGTTTGATTGAGATTCACAATGACAGCCAGTCCCGTGGCCGCTGTTCCGATTCGAATTTCGCGTGCGAATTCGCTCGCAAGAGCCTCGGGGTCGCCGTCGCGATTCGCGAGAGCGAATTCCGGGCCATCGATCGCAACATAGCCGCCGGCATACTCGCGTGCCGAAAGCAGCAATTCAACAATTGACGGCTGGGCACCACCAGAGCTTGCCGACAAACCGATGGCGGCACCCGCAAACTCCAGAGGCAGATCAAGTCGTGGCAGGATCAACACCCCTTCGGAGTGAGCTGCAACGATTTCTGGTGGGAAGACCTCGGTGAGGCTTATTTGGCACAACGCGTCTTTGGCCATGAACCTCGTCGCTTGGCCGGCCGCAAGCTTCCCAAGAACGGGCAAGGTTTTGTCGTTGCCTCGTGAGGTTGATGGTCGCTCCAACGCTGCGATTTCTGCGAATCGACGTGCCAGAATAGGATGACCGAGTTCGCGGATCGTTTTCGAGATGATGTCAGCTAAGGCGTCGGTGGTGGGGATGTCGTCGCTTAGTTGCGGGCCAATGAAGGGAAGCACGCTGTCGGTAATCTCGCGAGCGAGGAAGGCGTCGGGGCTTCCGAGTTTTTGTGTCGCTTCAAAAATCGCTCGGCAAATGACGTCCGGCTCGAAGGCCACCGTTCGTCCGTCGCGCTTGCGAATCCAGAGCGGGCAACCGTGGTCCGTCACGTCGGTAAGTCCCCCTTCCACTCGTGTTTTACCATTGTAGAAACCCCGCGCGGCGAGCGCTGCGATTCTGTGCCGACCAAAGATGGTTGCCCATGTCGGGTTCCGAATGGTCGGAAATTCACCACGGTTGCGCGTGCAATTCAAAAACGCCGATCTTATAATGCTCGCATTCGCCAAGAATCGTTTGAATGACGCTTGGCGGGCGCAATACCCGTATCTTCGTCATCATGTGAGGTGTTATGCAGGCTCTGAGTAACGTCGTTGACGAAAAGAGGAACGACAATCCCAAGTTGCGCGTCGCGGAAGCGGTAGCCAGTTTGAATCGCCTTCGACACAACATTGCCGAGGTTGTACTCGGGAAACCGGACTTGATCCGACTGGCTTTAATTGGACTGCTCGCCGACGGTCATATTCTCATCGAAGATGTTCCCGGCGTCGGTAAGACTTTACTCGCGAAAGCCCTCGCTCGCAGCCTCGGATGTTCCTTTCATCGGATCCAGTTCACGCCGGACTTGTTGCCAAGCGACTTGATCGGAACCAGTGTCTTCCATCAGGCAACGGCCACGTTTACGTTTCAGCCTGGCCCGTTGTTCGCCCAGGTTGTCCTCGCTGATGAGATTAACCGAGCCACGCCACGAACGCAGTCGGCGCTCTTGGAGGCGATGAGCGATCGGCAAGTTTCGGTCGATGGTCAGTCGCGCCTGCTCGGGTCGCCTTTCGTCGTTCTGGCCACTCAAAACCCGTTTGAATTCGAGGGCACGTTTCCGCTACCGGAGAGCCAGCTCGATCGTTTCCTGCTGCGACTGCAAATCGGCTATCCTGACCGTAAGGCCGAAATGGAGATTCTCACGACCCACCGCGCCGGGGAACCTGTTGAGTTTCTCAAACCCGTGTTGACAGCCGAGGAAGTTGTTGCGTTGCAAGCGACGGTTCGGGCCATACGCGTCGATACATCGCTCTCGGAATACATCCTCGACATCGTAAACGCGACCCGCGTCCATCGCGAACTTATGTTCGGGGCCAGCCCCCGGGCGGCGTTGGGCTTGTATCGCGCAGCCCAGGCGGCCGCCGTCATCGATGGTCGAGATTACGTCGTGCCTGACGACGTCAAAGGGCTTGTGATCCCCGTTCTTGCTCATCGGCTCTTGACCCCCGGCGACCGCCTTCCGGGGCGCGATCTGCCCTCCGTAGAGATACTCACCGACATCCTGGCTCGGGCACCGGTGCCGGCATGACAGTATCGGTACATCCATCGAATTCAGGTCATCGATCGTCGCTTCTCACTCGGGAAGGGAAGATTTGGCTATTCGTCGTCGTTGCCGTTCAGTTCACGGGATGGCTTAAGGGGATTAATCTCATTCTTTTGCTCGGGAATCTCCTTTTGGCCATGTGGATCGTCAATATTGCGCTCGCTTGGTGGCAACTGCGTCGGCTGACCGGCGATCGCGTTGAGGCGGTTTCATACTTCGCGGGAAAGGTCGGCGCCTGGGAGGTCGACATTGAGAATCTTGGGCGACATACCGCCTATGGCGTGACGTTTATCGATAGCGGCGTCGGCCATCGGATTGTGAGCGGGATCGGGAAGCTCGAACCATTTCAGGTCGTGAGGCGACGATGTGAAGCCAGTTTCTCGAAGCGGGGACGATACGATCTTGCCCCGTTGCGATTGGAGTGCCGGTTTCCCTTTGGTTTGGCCAGAATCGGCAAGAATCTGAGTGATGCTCGCGAGCGAATCGTCTTTCCGAGAATCGGCAAACTGAAGCCTGGTCGATTCGGCCGATGGTTAGCACATAGTGCTCTGGGTGAAGGGCGTTCGCGCCGTAGCAATCGCCCGTCGATGGTACATCCTGATGATCTTCATGGGTTGCGCCCGTTTCGACCGGGCGATAGCCCTCGCTGGATCCATTGGCGCACGTCGGCGCGAAAAAACGATCTCATGGTCCGCGAATTCGAAGATACCACCAATGATGACCTGATTATCGTGGTTGAACCATGGATACCGGGATCGGGCGGTCAGGTGGCCATTCGCGAGCTTGAGGACATCATCAGCTTGACAGCGACGATTGCCGATGAGTGGTGTCACTATCCGGATCGCCGTCTGGTCGTAGCGATTGCCGGTCGAAAGCCGATCGTTCATGCCGGACAGGCGACCCGTGGCTTGGCCCGCAAAATCCTCACGTCGCTCGCGATTCTCGATGGGTCACCGAGCAACGACACGGACGAGTTCTTTCGGCTCATCCGAAAGTCAACCTTGCCGGAAGCCCCCGTCTTGTTCCTGAGTACCGTGAGGACGAGTTCACTTCGACAAACACTGGCTAGACTTGGGCGGCCGATTGCCGTACCCGACGCGACCAGCCTTCAGTCGTTCTATGAAACACCCCTGCACGACCCGGGTGAGATAAGGGGAACCTCATGACGGGATCCGATTTGGCGTTTCGCCGCAGTACCTACACGACGTTGGGGTTGGCCATTGCGGCATTGGGCTGGGCAGAGTCGATTCTCCTCCCCGAAGTTGCGGGCGTCGCACTGCTTGCTGGTCTGCTTCTGGTGGTGGCGTTTCGTAGCGAAGGTCGGTGGGAGTTACCGCATTGGTGGTCGAACGTCATTGGCGTGTTCATCGCGGTGACGACGGTGGGATGGATCGGGACGCATGTCGCTCGGCCCGATTCTCTGCTTCGGCAATTGCCGTGGCCGACAGGGCTGCTTCCCTACGTCGGACCGCTGCTGATAATGCTGATTCCGGCCAAGCTGTTTCGACCGAAACAGAATCCCGACTATTGGGCGATTCAGGGGATCGGCTTGGCTACCGTGGGCCTGGGCTGCGCCATCACGGATGATCTTGGATTTGGGCTGTTGTTCCTACTCTATTTTGTCTCCGCAATTTGGTGGTTGATTCTGTTCTACTTTCGAAGCCTTGGTGCCGCTCGCTCCTTGGAAGCAACTCGTATCGGTGCGACGTTGCCGTCATTGAGTGGGCTGGTGGTTGCTCGCCGGATTTGGATAGTCCTGATTGGCATTCCGGCTGGTTTGTTCGCACTTGGCTTGTTCATGATCACGCCGCGGTCCGGAGCCGAATGGCAGCTTTCGGGCGATTCGCGACGCACCGAAACGGGCATCGCGGATGACTTGTTTGTGGATTTGAATCGAACCGGCGAAGTCAAACAGAATCATGACGTGGCCTATCTCGTTCAGGCGGAATACCCGGATGGCCGGCCGAAACTGAGCCTGAATCCATACCAGCACTGGCGCGTCGCGACGTTTCGTTACTATCGACTCGGTCGATGGTCGAACACGCCTCCGCCGGTGGCCGGCCGTGGCGGCGTTGCCATGACGTTACCACCGCCTCCACCCAAAAGCGCCTTCAAGGAGCCCGAAGCGGTGTTGCCCGACTATGGCGACGATCAGTTTTTCCTGACCTACACACCCCAGGTCAGAATCTCGCAAGGCCCCATGCTTGCCGATCCCATTCTCTTGCATCCCTCGGGCAATCTGCCGGTCATCACGATCCGCGAAGACGGCAAGCAAAGTTCATGGCGCAATTACGGCGACGGGATGCTCTATCCCAACGAAGTGATCCGCCCGAAACGCGACAGCTACAAACAGGTTTCCCGCGAAGGCGCCGATTCCGATCTTAGTCCGCCCCTCGACATTCCCCGCGTGGACCTGGCAGCTCTAAGCGAACCTGCCCAGCGAGGCTCAAATATCGAGGCGTGGACGCGGGACTTGCTCAATCGCCTCAGGGACCTCGGCATCGTTCCCAAAGAAGCTCTAACCGACCTGGAGCCGGATGGCAGGTTTAAGCCTCTCCATCACGAGGTCATTGGCCGCGGTCTCAGCCGACATCTCTCATCATCCGGTGAATTTCGGTATTCGCTGAAACTCGAGCGTAATCGCCCCGACCTCGACCCCGTCGAGGAGTTCTTGCTGCATTCGCGAACGGGCCATTGCAATCGGTATTCGTCGGCCCTGGTTCTTATGCTCCGCTCGCTTCAGATTCCCGCACAACTTGTGGTGGGTTACCGCAGTTTCGAGCCTGCGGGCAACGGAGTTTTCGAGGTGCGCCACAGCGACGCGCATTCTTGGGTCGAAGTCATGGTCGTCCGTTATTCCAACAAGCCCGCTCACGGGTTGTTTTCGGGGGACATGACATTTCATTGGCTAAGCCTCGACCCGACGCCCGGAGGCGAGGAAGAATCCGGCTCAGCGTCTATCGGAAAGTGGTGGGACGATGCACAGTGGACCAGCCGCAAGCTTTTCCAATCGCTCATCGTGAATTACTCAACTGAGAATCGGAATGCCGCCTGGAAACTGGTTTGGGATAAGGTTCGGCGCCTCGCCGAGTCTCTGGTTGGTCATCGTTGGCCCGTTTCCGCGGTTATCGCTGTATTGGCATTGGCGGGGATCGGTTGGAGAATCCGGCGTACGCGATGGCTGTTTGGTCGCCGAGCCGAGACCGGGTTTTATTCTCGAATGCTGAGAATCCTTGCCCAGCGCGGGTGGCGCCCGACCCCGAGCCAAACACCGCGAGAGTTTATCAATTCGCTGACTGCGAAGCTCGACGGCAAGGGCGAACTTGCTTCGTTCCTGATTCAGACTACCGAACGATTCTACCGTGTTCGATTCGGCAAAACGCCCTTGACTCCCGATGAACTGACCGAGATTGAAGACGGACTCCGGCATCTGTCTTTGACTCTATGAGAGAGTATTGGCGAGTCGTCTGGATAGCTCGGGGTGGCATCCCTAGAACGACTTCATCGCCGGCCACGAGGATCGTTGTGTGACACCCGCTCGAATGACATCGACAGATACTGCGATTGTCGTCGTGGACGTGCAGGAGAAACTGCTGCCCAAGATTCGGGCCGCCGCCATGTTGGTCAACAACATTGCATTTCTGCTCGACGCGGCCAAGCTGCTGAACGTCCCCGTTTTTGCCACGGAGCAGTATCCCAAGGGGCTGGGCCGCACAGTTCCAGAATTGGCCAAGCGATTGCCGGTCAATTTGCCTGAAAAAGTTGCGTTCAGTTGTTGTGAGGCTCCTTCAATCGTCGAGGGGCTTCGTCAAGCCGCACGCCCGTCAGTTATCGTGACGGGTATCGAGACGCACGTTTGCGTCTTGCAAACAACCCTCGATTTGCTCGCTCTCGATTTTCGCGTGTTTGTCCCTGTGGACGGGGTGAGCAATCGATATGAAATCGATCACAATATCGCGGTTCAGCGAATGGAACAGTCCGGCGCGGTTCTGACCACCGTGGAAACCGCGGTCTTTGAATTGACCCGGTCCGCAGGGTCGCCGGCCTTTAAGGGTATCAGTCAATTGGTTCAAGAGCGAATGAAACTTCTTGCGTGAGGCGCCGTCATGTCGAAACCCGTTGGGCAACTCAACGTCCCCACACGATTGCTGCTTGGCCCCGGCCCCAGCGATGCGCATCCTCGCGTGTTGTCGGCCATGACCACTCCGCTTCTCGGGCATCTCGACCCGCAATTCCTTGAGATCATGACCGAGGTGCAGCAACTTATCCGTGACGTTTACCGCACGAAAAACCGGCTGACGTTTCCGGTAAGCGCCACGGGCATGGCCGGCATGGAATGTTGCATGGTCAATTTGCTCGAACCTGGCGACAAGGTCGTGGTCTGTTGCAAAGGCTTCTTCGGCCAGCGAATGATCGAGGTTGCCGGCAGAACAGGTGCCCAACTCACTGTCCTTGAACAGCCTTGGGGCCAAGTCTTCGATCTTAGTCAGATTCGAGAGACCCTACGGCAGGTGCGCCCGAAAGTGCTTGCCATCGTTCATGCCGAAACCACGACCGGTGCTTGGCAACCGATTGAGGAACTCGGCAAGCTCTGCCATGAATTCGACACTCTCTTACTCGTCGATGCTGTCACGTCATTGGCGTGCATACCGCTCGCTATCGATGATTGGGAAATAGACGCGGTCTTCAGTTGTACGCAGAAGGGCCTAGGCTGCCCGCCCGGGTTGTCGCCGGTTTCTTTCAGCGAGCGCGCCGTTGAAGCAGTCCAAAAGCGGAAAACCAAGGTTCAAAGTTGGTATTTCGACGTCTCTATTGTCACCAAATACTGGGGTGAGGACCGATTCTATCACCACACCGGGCCTATCTCGATGGTCTATGCCATGCGTGAAGGGCTTCGGATCGTTGTCGAGGAAGGCCTCGACTCGCGAGTCTCCCGTCACTTGCGAAATCACCGAGCCATTAAGGCGGGGCTTACAGCCCTCGGGCTTGAGTATACCGCCAATCCCGCTCATCAACTGCCTCAGTTAAATGCAGTGCGGATACCTGCCGGCGTCGATGACCTGAGCGTTCGCAAACAACTGCTGACCGACTTCGGTATTGAAATCGGAGGCGGTTTGGGCGATTTCAAAGGCAAGATCTGGCGCATCGGATTGATGGGGTACAATAGTCGCCCCAACTGTGTCTTTCAGGTTCTCGCAGCCTTGGAGATCGCCCTGGCTTCGCGAGGTATTGCTGTGAATCCCGGCGCGGGGGTCGCCGCTGCCGTCAATGCGTACCGGAACGGCTGAGTTTCGCCATGCATGATACTCCGATGCCCTCTCCTGGATTTCCCGTCCGGCGCCCGCGACGCTTACGGGCGACCCCGCTCCTCAGAGCCTTGGTCCGCGAAACGGTGATGCGCCCCGAATGCCTGATTTTGCCGCTGTTCGTCCGCCACGGCAAAGGCCTCCGGCATGAAATCTCTTCAATGCCCGGGAACTTTCAACTCAGTGTGGATACGCTGGCTGACGAGGTCGGGCAGGCGGTTGAACTGGGGATTAAGTCGTTCATCCTATTTGGCATTCCATCCCACAAAGACGCGACCGGATCGAGTGCCTTGGATGATCATGGGGGCATCGTGCAGCAGGCCCTGCGCGCCTTGCGGTCGGTGTTTCAAGATTCGGTCTTTCTCATCACGGATGAGTGCTTCTGCGAATACACCGATCACGGTCATTGCGGAATTCTCACCGACCGCAGCGGCCGGCTTGACGTCGATAATGACGCGACGCTTGAAATCCTCGCCAAACAGTGCATCAGTCACGCCCGTGCCGGAGCTGACTTGATTGCGCCGAGCGGCATGATGGATGGGATGGTACGAGTCATTCGGGCCGGTCTGGATTCGGCGGGGTTCTCCCATGTACCGATCATGAGCTATTCGGCGAAGTACGCGTCCGGGTTCTATGGTCCGTTCCGCGACGCGGCTGAGTCTCCGCCTCAGTTTGGCGATCGAAACACGTATCAGATGGACCCGGCCAATGGGGACGAAGCGTTGCGAGAGGTGGCGGAGGATTTGGCCGAAGGCGCCGATATCGTCATGGTCAAACCGGCGTTGTCGTATTTGGATATTATTCATCGCGTCAAGCAGCGGTTCGGAGTGCCCGTCGCGGCTTATAACGTGAGCGGTGAATTCGCGATGGTTAAGGCGGCGGCCCGCAATGGGTGGATCGACGAACGACGGGTCACCATCGAGATTTTGACGAGCATTTGCCGGGCGGGCGCTGATATGATTTTGACTTACCATGCACGCGATGTAGCTCGTTGGCTAAAATAGTTGCTGAAAATGACGCGATAAACAGACGTCGCGTCCACCAAGGTCGTTCTGGCGGCAACGACGGCGACGATTCACGAGGTCTTCATGCTGGTCGGAAAGCGAATCGGGCCATTCGAGCTGACGGAGGAACTCGGCAGCGGTGCCATGGGGACGGTCTACAAGGCGCTTTACAACGACAACGGGCGTCAGAGAACCGTCGCGCTGAAGATCATCGCCTTGGGGTTATCGGGCAACGAAAATGCACTGGCGCGATTTGAGCGTGAGGCCAATATCCTCAAACAGCTCAAGCACCCAAACATCGTTCGGCTGTTTGCGTCGGGTCGATACAAGGGAACGCCATTCTTCGCCATGGAATTCGTGGACGGAGAATCGCTAGAAAAGCGGCTGGCGCGTCAGGGCCGGTTCGGGTGGGAAGAGGTAATTCACATCGGAAAGCAAGTCGCCGAAGCCCTCCACCATGCCCACGAGAAAGGGATCATTCATCGCGACCTGAAGCCGTCCAATCTGATGGTTCTCTCGGACGGCACCATCAAGCTCACTGACTTCGGTATTGCCAAGGACATGGACGTCACTGCCCTCACCGGGGCCAACTGCACCGTGGGTACAGCGGCCTATATGTCACCGGAGCAATGCAAGGGCACGACGATCACGGCCAAGTCAGATCTTTATGCCCTGGGCGTGGTTCTCTTCGAGTTGCTCACGGGCCGCAAACCATTTCAGGCGGAATCGCCGGTCGACATGTTCATGCTTCATGTCAATGAGCCGGCCCCTCGAGTGGCTCGTCAGGTTCCTGATGTGCCGGTTTGGCTCGACACACTTATCTGTCAGTTGATGGAAAAAAAACCGGAGCATCGTCCCCGCGACGCCGAAATGGTCTGCGATGCACTCGATGAAATCGTCGAGAAGGTCGGCGGCGGAAAGAGTGCCGGCGTTGATGCCGTCCAGGCTCGTGTCGTTGATCGCCGTATTCAGACCATGATCCCGGACGAAACGGATCGTGAGGCCGCTCGTGCTCTGCGCGTGGCTGTGACTGGTAAAAAAGGACGCAAGAAGAAAAGCCGGCCTTGGTTCGAGCGACCTTGGGCCAAGGCGATACCCATCCTTGTTGCATTATCGCTGATTCCGTTTGGCATCATGTACATCTTGAAGCCTCCCACGGCCGATGAGTTGTACCTGCGCGCGTCGAAGGCGATGGAATCCGAAGACAAGTACGGGGCCGCTTTGGAACGCATGGACGGCAAGGATGGACCGATCCGTGAGTTCCTCAGCCGCTATCCCGATGATGCTCGCGCTTCGCAAGTTGCCGAATGGCGTGATAAGGCGGAGACCCATAAGCCCCTCAAGGCACTTCAAACGCGGATGCGGGCTGCCAAGAAAATCGGGCGCGATTTTCGAGCGGAATCCGAGTTTGAGGATGTAGCCGTCCAGGCATTGCGATTCGAGGAATTCGGCGACCTCGTCTATGCATGGCGCCGGTGGGTCGAGGCCGCTCAGTTGGCCGAAAAGGATACCGAACATCCCGAACGTAAGAAACTTGCCGAACGCCGAAAGAGCGAGATTGACGCCAAATGGAATGAGCTGAAAAAGAAGACCGACAAGAACCTCGACGAAAAGACGTTTCGGGCCTCTCTCCTTGAACAGAAACTCGAAGAAGCTCGCAAACTCGTCAAGACTGAGCGGAAAACGGCTCGCGAGATTTGCGAGGAAATTGCTGACCTCTATCGCAGGGAAGATGACAAGGACCTCAAAAAGATTATCGACGAGTTCGAAAAGCTTCGCAAGAACATCGGCTAAGGCGATTTCGTTGCTGTGTCCGGCAATCGAAACGGCTCCAAGGGAAGGCTCGTTGGGCGGTTGGTGAGCAATTCACTTAGAACCAACCCGGTTGCCGGCGAGGAATGGATGCCGGCCCGGAAGTGACCTGCTGCCACAAACAAGTTAGTCCATCCAGGTACGGCACCCAAGTATGGGCATCCGCGGCGGGTAGCCGGTCGAAAGCCTGACCAGCATTTCTCGACACGGGCTTGCCGTAGAGCCGGCACAAAATCGTGAGCCATTGCCAAGAGTCCCTCGACTGCCGACGGCGTGTTTCCGGGGGTGAAACCCACATCTTCCTCAGTGGAGCCAATCAAGATGCGGCCGTCATCTCTCGGCACGAGATAATCCTTGCCGTGGAAAAGGATGGGCCGAAGTAGGCCCAACGGAGCCGCCACAAGCACGATCTGGCCACGGATAGGAAAGACCTCCATGTTCAATCGCAACGAATTCAAGACTTGTGACGTCCACGCGCCCGCCGCGACGAGAAACCGTCCCGCTGATAAGTCGCGGTTCGCTGTTCGCACGGATACCACCCGATCTCCCGATGTCACGAGGCCGCGAAAATCGACCGTGGGCAACAGCCGAACGCCCAGCGACCGGCAGGCGTCAATCAGCGCTCGCATGTGCCAAGGGTTTCTGACTTGTGCCGTCTGTGGCAACGAATAGCCATCGCCGAAACGCGAACCGATGGCGGGATGAACTTTCCTTAATTCTTGATTCGAAAGTCGCTCAAAGATGATTCCTTGGGCCTGCCAATCGCGAATCGCTTCCGGCGACGTATCCGCGACACGCTCCACGCCGCCACAGACGCGAAAACCGTTGTCGATGCCGGTCATTGACTTCAATTCCATGGCGAGACCGGGAAAGAGGGTGAACCCCAACGCCATCAATTGGGCGAACGGCTCGGTGGCCCGCTGGGGATGTCCCGGCGTGATAATGCCGGCCCCGGCCCATGAGGATTCCTTGCCAAGCTCGCCGCGATCGACCACGCAAACGCGAATCCGTTCTTTGGCAAGGTAATAGGCCGTCGTCAGCCCGATGACGCCGCCGCCGAGAATCAGTACGTCTGGTGAATCGTTCATAAGATTGTTGTAGTCCGGCGCGGTGAACCCGGCGGCTGGAACGATTGTCGTTTCGCGTGATGTCAATGGGCGCGCCAATGGATCTTCACACGCTCGAAATCCTTGAATTCAACAAGGTTCGCGAACTCGTTGCCGGTTACGCGGCGTGCTCACTGGGCAAGGAACTGGCGCGGCAACTGGAACCATTTACCGACTTGGCGAAGGCTCGCGCCGAGATTGGCTTAGTTAGTGAAATGGTTGTCGCGATCGGATTGGGGCAGGCTCCGCCTTTTGGGGGGTTGCATGACGTTCGCCTGACGGTGCGTCGGGCTGCCATCGGAGCCATGCTCACTGCCGAAGAACTCCTCGCCATTGCGGAAACCTTGGCATGTACCGGGGCGATGTATCGCTTCCGCATGCGGCTGGACGAACGGTGTCAACGGCTCATCGACATGCTCGGTGCCGTGGAAGATCTCGGCGCCGCCGCCAAGACCATCACCGGCTGCATCGACCAACGATCGCATGTCCTTGACTCGGCGAGTCCTGAATTGAGCAACGTGCGACGGCAATTGGCTGCCATCGAGGAAAAGGTCCAAGAACATCTGCGCCGGCTGCTGCGCGACCCGAAGGTGCGCGAGATACTTCGCTACCCGAATGCCACGGTCAGCGGTGATCATTTCGTGCTTCCCGTGGCCGTCAACCATCGCCATAAGCTCCCTGGCGTCGTGCATCGCACCAGCAGTACCGGCGAAACCGTCTTCATCGAGCCGGCCAGTGTTTCGGGACTAAGCGCCGAGCGGGCCATCCTCAAGTCGGACGAGGACCGAGAGGTCAAACGTGTCTTGCGACGGCTCACGAGCGAAGTTGCGAGGATCGCGCGACCCTTGAGCATAGGTCTGGATGTGTTGGCGAAGCTCGATCTTATCACGGCCAAGGCTCGTTTCAGTCGCGATTTTGGCATGGCGGCACCGGATCTGAATGACGATGGAAAACTCTGGTTGCGGCAAGCCCGGCATCCGCTACTTGAAAACCTGTTCCGCCACGAAACGCTTGCCGAGGGGGCTAAACGACGTCAGGTCGTACCCATCGACGTCCGATTGGGGATCGGATTCAATCTGTTGGTCGTGACGGGTCCAAACACCGGCGGGAAAACGGTCACGCTGAAGACGACGGGGCTGCTTTGTGTGATGGCGCAATCGGGAATGCACATCCCCGCCGGCGATGGTTCGATCGTGCCGTTTCTGAACAACGTGCTCGCGGATATCGGCGACGAACAGAGTTTGGAACAGTCATTAAGCACCTTCAGCTCCCACGTCTCACGCATTGCCTCGATCCTCAAGCAAACCGACGACCGTTGCTTGGTGCTTCTGGATGAACTCGGCGCGGGAACCGATCCGACCGAAGGCGCGGCATTGGGGCGGGCGATTCTGGATGAACTCGATCGTCTCAAGTGTCGCGCCATCGTTACGACTCACCTCGGTGACCTAAAGACTTACGCATTTACCAACGATCATGCCGAGAACGCCGCCGTGGAATTTGACGTGGAATCGCTTCGCCCGACGTATCGGCTTCACATCGGCCAGTTCGGCATGAGTTGCGCGCTTCAGATTGCGAAACGGCTCAAGTTGCCGCGAGACTTGGTACGGCGTGCCCATCGCTACCTTCGCCGGCGCCAGAAGCGGGTGCCCGAAATGGCTCGGCTTCAAGCCATGAAAGCCGAGACCGAACGCGCCCGCGAAGAGGCTCTCAAAGCGCAGCTCGAAGCGACGCGAAAGCGTGAGGAGTTGGAACGCGAGAAAGCCGAGATCGCTCGCGTTGCCGAAGCCGAGCGCCAACTCAAGGAGTTTCGTTCGCAGCTACAGCCCAACGATCGGGTTCACGTTTCGCGTTTCGATCAGCAAGGTCGTGTCGTGCGCGTCGATCACAAACGAAACATCGTTGCCGTCAGCGTTGGAATCGGTCAGTGGGAGGTGTCGTTTGACGAAGTCTTCCCGACCTCGGAGACGGGTCGCGGCTCGTAACCCGGCAACAACGCGGGCTGGACACGCGCCAAATAAGCCACCACGACGGCAACAATCCACCCTTCAACCAGCGCGATGGGAACGTGGGCCAAGAAAAGTAGCGAGGCGATGGCGCGCCAGTCCTCTTCACCTCCAAGGATAAGGACCATCGCATTAAGCAGAGCCGTGAGCATTACGGCCGCGAATCCCACCACGAAGCCGGCCAATGAGAGCGGCAATCTTCGAGATGCGTACCGAAAAACGGTGGCGGCTGCCAGCGCGGGGATAGCCATGACGCACGTGTTTACCCCAAGGACGTAGATTCCTCCGTGGCTCAGAAAGCAGAATTGCAGTAACAACCCGATGCAGATGGCTACCGCGGCTCGCCGGCCGAGCATGACGCCGACGAGTCCGTTCAGCAACAGATGATAACGAACGGGCACGACAAAGACGGGAATATGAATCGCCGAGGCAACGAAGAATCCCGCCGTCAGAAGAGCGACGCGCGAGATTTCCTTGTCCGCGATTCGCCAAAGACCCAATGCCACGAATAATACTGCGACGACTCCCCCGCCAATGAGCCAAGACGGGTGAATCACGCCATCGGATATGTGAACAGCCCAGATCGGGGGAGCAACCCACGCCATGGTGACATTGTAGGGCTGATACGATGGATGAATCCATGCGATGATACGGTTTCTTCGCAAGCCATCGGCTCGAAAACCGAATAACATGGTTAGGATGTATACACCGGCTCAGCACGTTCTTTGTTCGCAACTGGCTGACGACCTCAGCTGGTTGGAGGATCATTGCCGCCGGCAACCCGATCTTGCGGCGGAATCGGGCAAACTGCGCCTGGCGGGATCGTTGGTTAGGAATGTCTTGGGGCCGGCGCTGGAAAAGCAACCGGTGCCCCCCCTCCATATTGCTGTAGTTGGCGGCGCCGGTGCCGGAAAAAGCACGATCGTCAATTTCCTGTGTGGCTCGGTGGCGGCGGAGGCGAACCCGCAGGCAGGTTTCACCCGTCACCCGGTTGGCTACATGGCGGCCGATGCCGGGTTCCCTGAGCCGAACTCAATACTCCATCCGCTGCGACGACTCACCCACCCGACACCGTCAAGCCTCGATGAAGACGTGTTTCAGATTCGCCGCGTCCCCGCGTCGGGCGGGCTTCTGAAGTCGTTCATTGTCTGGGACTGCCCCGACATGACGACGTGGGCGGCGACCGGCTACGTTCCACGGCTCCTCGAAGTGTGTGGCTTGGCCGACATTATCGTCTATGTGGCCTCCGATGAGCGGTACAACGATGAAGTGCCGACGGAGTTCCTGCATCTGCTGATGGCGATCGGCAAGCCGGTGATTGTCGTTCTAACGAAGATGCGTGAGCCGGACGCAGCGACATTGGTCTCGCACTTTACGTCAGAAGTCTTGAGTAGACTGCCCGATCGATCAGCAGCGGTCTTGGCGGTCCCACACCTGACACCGGTCGAATTGGCCGATCCGGTCAAGAATGCCAGTCGTTATCGAATCCCCATACTAAATCAGGTCATGGTCCTGGCGAGCCAGCCCTCGGAGACCCGGCAGCGAATCGTCCGCACCGCTCTGAATCACCTGGCAACGGGTAGCGAGGGGCTTTTAGCGGTGGCAAGAAACGACTTGGCGGCTCTCGAAGCCTGGCGGAATGCCGTGGCGGCCGGGCGAGCGGAATTCGATGCACGGTACTATCGCGAATACCTCAGCGGCGAGCGATTCCCACGATTTGATGAAGCGATGGTGCGCCTGCTCGATTTGCTCGAAGTGCCCGGAGTGGGGCGAGTCGTCAGCGGCGCTCTTTACGTGCTTCGGACGCCGTATCGTCTCGTAAAAAGCTGGGTGGGCAAAGCCTTGGCCCGTCCGGCGGGATCGTTGCAGCCGGAGTTGCCGGTCCTGGAACGAGGACTAACGGGGTGGCTGGATGGATTGCGAGCCGAATCGCTGCGCCGAGCCGATAGCCATCCACTTTGGAACTTGATCCGAAAGGGATTCGAATCGACGTTGACGAGCGGAATCCAGGGGCGATTCGATGATTGCCTTCGGTCGCTTCAGACGGCTCAAGTCGCCGAGGTCGATCGGATTAGCCGCGATATTTACGCGGATCTCGAACAGCACCCGGCACGATTGAATTCACTTCGTGGCGGAAAGCTGCTCCTCGATCTGAGCGGCATTGGGAGTGCCGTCGCCCTCGGTGGTATCAACGTATGGGACTTGGTTTGGGTGCCGTTGGCGGCGTCCGCGACGCAGATGTTGGTGGAGTTCTTCGGCAAACAATATGTCGACGCGCAACGCGAACAGGCTCGCAAGCGCCAGCAACTGTTGGCCGAACAGCATGTGTCGGGGCCTCTGGCCGATTGGTTGGCCGCCTGGCCGACCACAGGCGGTTCGTCGTTTGAGCGGCTGCAACAGGTCCTGCATCGCATTCCCGATAACATTCAAAAGATCGAGCGAGTGTTCCACGGAATGGAGGGGCAACCATGACCGGTTACGCGCCTCCCGAACCCTTATTGCGAACGCTTTCCCCGTTGCTGCGCAACCTGGAGGGCAAACTCCGCTCTTGCCTCGAAATGGAGCGTCGCTACCGAATCGACTTGATCCGCAAGGCATCGCTTGAGGGAATCGCCGCCGATCTCAAGCGACAAGCGGAGGCTCTTGATGTCGATCGGCCTCTGATGATTGTGATGTTCATGGGTGGCACGGGCGTCGGGAAATCGACGCTCCTGAACGCCCTTGCCGGCTCGATCATCGCCCAAGCCGCGGTCACGCGTCCAACCACTCGCGATCCGGTGGTCTATTTGCACAACTCGGTGAAACCGGAACGCCTCGACCCGGCTTTGCGAAACTGCCGCATCGTGACCCACGACCGGGAAGCATTAGTGCAAAAGGTGCTTGTCGATACTCCCGACCTCGACAGCACGGACCTGAGCAATCGCGAGAAACTCAAAAGCCTTTTGCCGATCGCCGACATCGTCTTGTACGTCGGCTCTCAGGAAAAGTACCACGATCAACTTGGCTGGGAGTTGTTTCAGTCTCAGCGGCAACGGCGAGCTTTTGCTTTTGTTCTCAATAAGTGGGATCGCTGCTTGCATCCCGGCGCATCGGGATTGCGGCCCGATGAAGACTTGCTGCGCGACCTCAAGCGTGAAGGCTTCGAGAATCCGATCTTGTTTCGGACGACGGCTCAGCGTTGGCTGGATCATCCGAACGGTCAGGTTCCGCCGGATTTGCCCGAAGGTGAGCAGTTCGCGCAGCTCGTTCATTGGCTGGAAAATGGTTTGACTCGGCTTGAGATTGAAGCGGTCAAGGCACGCGGCGTCGGGCAGTTACTGGCTCATTTGGATAACGACTTGTCGTCGGTTTCTCCGCCGGATCTTGACGACGCGGCCGACGCGACTCGCAAGGCTTGGCAGAAGATCCTTGACGAGGAAGCCGAGGCCGATACGGAGATTCTGCTGAATACGCTGGATCCGCATCAGCCGGAAATCGAACATCATTTCAGCGTCCAGGGGCAACAGCGATTTACCGGACCAATGCGCTGGTACTTAAAGGCGTTCACGGGCGTGAAATATGCGGGGACGACGCTGCGCGATCGGGTTCCGCTCATGCCGCGAATCGGGCCACGGATCGAGGTGCCGCAGACCTGGGACGTCCAGTCCTTCACCCGCGAATGCTGCCGAGTTGCCGGTGAGCGATCGCTGGATCGGCGAGGCACGGCTCGTACCAGTCGCCTCCTCGTGGAGGCCAATGAGAGTGGATTTCCGCTGCACGTGCTGGCGGAACCGACCGAAGTGGTCGCCAAACAGGATTGGCGAAAGCGTTACGATCAGGCTTTGTCCGAAGCGCTTCTGGCGGCGGAGCGCGTTTGGGTGATGCCGACGGGGCCGCGTCGCCTCTTGCAGTTGGGCCTGGTGTCTCTTGCCAATTTCCTGCCGATCGTCGCGTTTGTTGCCGCCTACCTGATCTTACTGTGGCGTGTATACATCAACTCGTATTTGCCGACGACCTTCGATATTGTGATGCCATTTGTTCTGACGCTGATCGTATTAATGCTCCTTCATCTGTTAATCACTCTTCTACTGCCGATGCGTTGGCCGGCTATCCGTGGCGAGTTCCGTCGCCAACTCGAATCGCGGCTCTCGGATCTGTTGCAGTCGTCTTTTGCGCCGATTCCTCGTCAGATTGCAGATATCCTGAAGCGAGAACGGGCGATCATCGAGGAATTGCGACGAGATGTTCAAGAAGTTGATCGCTGGCTCGCTCAACGCCAACAACAGGCAAACATTGCATCGCTCTATGGAAGTGCCTTGATCCCTACGGAATCGTCAGTCTGACAATCGCGGAATTGATTTGTGGCCGACGGAAAGTGGATTCCCGGACTATCTGCCGAAATGCCGGTTGCTGAGGCGGCTCGCCTCGTGACGTCGGCCAGGCTGAGTATCGTTGAGCAATACCTCCCGCGGGTGATCGGTCGTCACTCAAACGATCCTGAAAATGTCCATCAGTTGCGTGTGGGGACTCGTCGCGCCGTTGCCGCTCTCGATTTCTTCGCGGATACCATACCCGAAGCGATCTTTCGGAAAGTTCGCCGAAGCCTGCGCGATCTTCGTCGGGCCGCGGGGCACGCTCGTGACTGGGACGTTTTTCGGGATGCATTGGCGACTTGGGCGAAACAACGCGGGGCTTCCGAGAGACCTGGAATCGATTTCCTTCTCGGCTACTGTGCCGCCCAACGCACCGCCGCCCAAATGGAATTGGAGAAAACCGTCGGTGATTCCCCCGAAAAAATCGTCAAGCGATTTCACCATCTGATCGACGCTATCCATGCGTCCGATCCGGTCACCGATGAATCGCTTGTGTCCCTTGCCCTTGCCGGTTTACGGAAACTCTTGGACGAAATCGAAGCCGTCATGGCTTCGAGGCCGCTCAATTCCGATCAATTGCACCGAATTCGTATCATCGGAAAGCGATTGCGGTATGCCATGGAGATTGGTGTCGATTGCTTTCCGCCACCGTTCCGCGAAAGTGTCTACCCTTCCATCGTGCAATTGCAAGAGACATTAGGCGACGCTAATGATTGCAAGGTCGCGGTTGAAAGGCTGATTACGATTCGCGTTCAGGTACAGTCGGCGACCCCCAGAGATTGGATTCGTTATCGCCGAGGATTCGAGGCACTGTTGCTTGCCAACCGGCGGCGGCTGCCTCTGTTGCGTGCTCGTTTCCGCAGATGGTTAACGTCCTGGCGAGCCGACGCGGATTGGCTTCGCAGTGTGGTGGATCAAAGTCCCAATCGAGAATGAGGAACGATGTCGCATGAAGACTCCGCGAACAATTGAATGGGTGGGCGGGCCTGACGGCCGAATCCGCTTGATCGACCAAACTCGTTTGCCATCAGAGTTGATCTACATTGACTTGACGTCCGTCGAATCCGTGTTTGAAGCGATTCGATCGTTGCGGGTTCGCGGCGCCCCGGCGATCGGAGTTGCCGCGGCCATGGGGGTCGTGGTTGGTCTTCAGCCGGTGCGAGCAGCGGGGCGTGCTGATTTTTTCGCGAAACTCGAAGAAGTCGTGGACTACCTTGGCTCGAGCCGGCCGACGGCGGTGAATCTCTTTTGGGCGCTTCGCCGAATGAAGCAGGTTGCGGATCGAGCGCCAGGCAGCTCGCAGGAAATAATGCAACGGCTCTTGGACGAAGCTCTCGCCATCGAACACGAAGACCGGGAAATGTGCCGGGCCATCGGTCACCACGGCGCTTCGTTGGTGCCGGTCGGGGGAGGCGTGCTGACCCATTGCAACGCGGGCGGGCTGGCGACAGCGGATTACGGGACGGCTTTGGCGGTACTTTTTCGAGCTGCCGATGAAGGAAAGCAATTCACGGTATACGTCGATGAGACTCGGCCGTTGCTGCAAGGCTCGCGACTGACGGCATGGGAGCTTCAGCAACGTCAAATAAACTCCGTCTTGATTTGTGACAACATGGCGGCCCAAGTCATGAAAGAAGGCCGCGTGCAAATGGTTGTTGTGGGTGCCGACCGAATTGCCGCCAACGGTGACACCGCCAACAAGATCGGAACCTATGGCGTGGCGCTTTTGGCGAAGGCCCATTCGATCCCCTTCTATGTCGCGGCGCCATCGAGTACCTTCGACCTAACTCTGCCCCATGGCGACCTTATTCCCATTGAGAAACGCGATGATCGGGAGATTACGCACGGATTTGGCAAGCCGACGGCTCCGGCAGGAATAGGCGTTTACAATCCCGCATTCGACGTGACCCCGGCGTCGTTGATTGAGGGGATCGTGACGGAGCGCGGCATCATTCGGCCGGTGTCGGTCGAGTCAATCCGGTGCATGATCGGATGAACTGATTCTCAGGGTAGAGAATCGCCGTGGTCGCAATTGTCATTGGCGGGAATGCCGCACATCTTTCCGTGCGATTCTGCTCATAACTCTGGTGAAAATGAGTTGGCATATCCTTTGCAATTCAAGTAATTCGGTTGAGTGCGGTTGTTGACTCTTGTTGCTGCGAGTCTTAAAACCTTGCTCATCCCCGAAGACTGTTGCATGACTCAACCGGAGCGGATGTTCGTATGTCAGAACCAGCGAAACCGCCAGAAACTCCGCCAGCCGCCGGCCCGGCGAAACCCGCGGCTCCGGCTAAGCCGGCGGCCCCAGCGAAACCTGCCGCAAAGCCCGCTCCATCACGTCGCGGGTTCCTGTACACGATGTTCGCGACTTGGTTCGGGTTGGCATGGGTCGCCATGACGGCTGCCCTCGGTGCGATGACCCTTGGGACATTGCGATTCCTCTTCCCGAATGTCCTCTCGGAACCGCCGAACAAGATCAAAGTCGGTTTCCCGGATAGCTTCGAGGAAGGCAAAGTCAACGAACGATTCAAGGACCAGAATTTCTGGGTCGTTCGCTATCAGGGCAAGATTTACGCGTTGAGCACGACCTGCACCCATCTGGGTTGCACGCCTAATTGGCTCGAATCCGCCGGTAAGTTCAAATGCCCCTGCCACGGCTCGGGTTTCTACATCACCGGCGTCAACTTTGAAGGCCCTGCCCCACGCCCGTTGGAGCGATGGGCGATCGGGCTCGGCGACGATGGTCAGTTAATCGTCGACAAAGGCAAGAAATTCCAGAAGGAACTGGGCCAGTGGGACAATCCCGAGTCGTTCTTCACGGTTTGAGCATCGCGGCGACGAGATTGTTGGTAATGGCCAAGCGTTCGAATAAGAAGGCGAATAAGGAATAGCTCCATGTCGGTCGGTGACTTCATCAAGAACTCGCAGATTTGGAAGAGTATTTTCCGTCACCCGGCGCCGCGCGATCGGCGGAATCGGGTCGTGGTGATGCTCACCAATGTCTTCCTCCATCTACACCCGGTTTCCGTTCGCAAGAGCGGCATCGCCCTCAGTTACACATGGTGTATGGGAGGCTTGACGTTCTTTCTTTTCTTGGTCGAGACGATCACCGGCGTGTTGTTGATGTTCTACTATCGGCCTACGCTGGAACATGCCTATAACGACATCCTTGCACTTCGAGATGTGACGACGCTAGGGGTCCTTCGTGAGATGCACCGCTGGGGTGCCCATGCGATGGTGATCGCAATCTGGCTCCACATGTATCGTGTCTTCCTCACGGGTAGTTACAAACCGCCGCGGGAGTTTAATTGGGCAGTTGGTGTCATCTTGCTCGTACTGACGCTATTGCTGAGCTTCACGGGCTATCTGCTACCTTGGGACCAACTCGCGATTTGGGCCATTACGGTCGGTAGCAACATGGCACGGGCGACGCCCTTCCTCGGTTATGAAGGGCCAGGTGCGCCCTTGCTCAGTGTTGGTGGAGTGCCATTGGTCCACTCGGGCAGCGATGCCCGATTCCTGCTGCTGGGCGGCCGATTCGTGAGCGGTGAGACATTACTGCGCTTTTATGTGCTCCATTGTGTCGCCCTTCCGTTGGTGGTCGCCGTCTTGATCGCTGTTCATTTCTGGCGAGTCCGAAAGGACGGCGGCATCAGTGGGGCGCTGTAGCGCTGGGGTGGTACACGAGATGAGCGTGCGAGGACACGACTGCCATGCATGAAGAATTGTCGGCTGGTGTACAGTATGGGCTGGCCGTTTTCTATTTGATTTGTGCCGCCGTGAACCTGGGGTTCGCGACTCATTTCGGTGAGGCCAATCGGTCTAAGAAAACGCTATGGGGAACCGTTGCCATCGTCTTTCTTGGACATGCGTTAATCTACCTGGTCACCGCGGCCTTTGCCCCGTCGTTTGGCCCCGCGATTCCCGAATCGATCGTCGGACTGACCAACAAGATTCTGGATCACTTTTGGGGGCCGATCCTCTATTTCGTCGGGTCGGTCGCCGCGTTCGTCGCTCTGCTGTACTGGCGGAAGCAACTGACCGAACCGACATGGGCCTTGACGATTATGAACTTCACGCTGTTCATCTCGGGTTGGGCCATGACCAACGCGGATTTTCGATCGATTATCACGAAGGAAGATAACATTCCGATCGTGATGTTGATTTTCACAGTCGGGTTCTTCACCTGGCTTGGACTGCGCCGAGCCGTCATCAACGATGAACGTATCAGTCGGGGCGAGCCTGTTCTTGAAAAGGATGAAGAAAAGGTCCTCGTTTGGCCGGATTTGGTCTACACCGAGTTGATCTGCATGGTTGTCGCGACGGCAATTCTTGTCATTTGGTCGGTCTTGCTCAAAGCTCCTTTGGAGCAACCGGCAACAAGTGCCAAGGCCCCGAATCCGTCCAAGGCTCCCTGGTACTTCCTTGGCCTCCAAGAGATGCTGGTCTATTTCGATCCGTGGATGGCCGGCGTCGTGCTGCCCACCATGATCATCGTTGGGCTGATTGCTATTCCCTACATCGATTTCAACACCAAGGGGAATGGTTATTACACCTTCAAGGAACGGTCATTCGCGGTTACGAATTTCCTGTTTGGTTTCGTCGTGCTCTGGGTCGTTCTCATCGTTCTTGGAACGTTCCTTCGCGGCCCGAATTGGAATTTCTTCGGGCCATTCGAGTATTGGGACCCGCACAAGGTTGTGCCGCTCAACAACGTCAATCTCTCGGAGTTGTTCTGGCTCAATCTCGTTGGCGACCCGACGAAGCTCGGCGATGGGGGGAACTGGTTCATTCGCGAGATTCCCGGCATCATCGTCGTGTTGGGATACCTGTTGGTGCTTCCGCCGCTGCTCGCGAAAACGGTCCTCCATAAGTACGCGATGAAAATGGGGTTCGCCCGTTACATGATGTTAATTACGCTGATTCAGTTCATGGCTTCACTGCCGATCAAAATGGTGCTGCGGTGGACCATCAATCTGAAATACATCGTGTACATCCCCGAGTTCTTCTTCAACATCTAGTTTCCCGAATCCGTGCGACCGGTTTCCTGCGAGTCGGCCGCCTGACGGGTGTTAGATAGGAATCGAAATGGCAGCTACCGACGCCTTTTATCGCGACGTCAAAAAGCTTCACGTAGTTTTCGGCGTGACAAGTCTGCTGATGCTGGCAACCGTCATTGCCATGTTTGCCGAAGACTATTTGCGCGAATGGAAGCGCGAGCAACGGGTTTTTCGTGACGTCGAGGCTGAAGTTGCCAGACGCAACATCTTGGCCATCACGCCTGGAGCGGAAGCCGTCGATAAGGTTGCAGCCGCTGAAAACGCCGTCAATGAACTTCGCAATGAACTGGATAAAAAGAAGAATGAGTTGGTGAGGAATAACAAGGCGCTCTTATCAAACAAGTTGAAGGCTGAGAACCTGAAGCAAGCGATCAAGGCCGATTATGACTCGATCATGAGTTTTTACAATTTGGCGGTCGAGCAGAATCCCGAAGAAGGAGACGCGTCGGCGGCTGCGAAGCGATTCAAGATTCAACTTGACGAACTACGCACGAAACTCGATGCTGCCCAATTAGAAGTTGAGAAATACCAGGCGGAATATGATCAGGTCGTTTCGGATCTCGGGATTGATGCCGTCGAGAGAAAGCTGAAAGAGGCTGAAAAGGTCCATAAGGAATTGGTCTCCGATTTTGATCGGTTCGTCAAGTTGGCATCACAAAAGCGATGGTCGGCATTTGATAGTTTCCGCGCATTGCCGATTATCGATGGGTTTGCTTCGCCGACCAAGATTCAACAATACACCCTCGACGAATTGCCAATCGACTACAGCTTCAAGTTCGTCACGCGCTACGATCGATGCACGACTTGCCATTTGGGTTTGGAAAAGACCGGTTACGACAAAGAGATTCTTGCGAAGCTAACGTCAGACCCGACCAAGGACGAAGGGCTGATGGAAAAGTACCGCGTGGCCTCGGATATCCTGACGAAACGCAAGGAACAAGGCGCGAAGGGGCTTCCGAATCCGTCGGAACTGAAACCGACCAACATCCCTGCGAAGAATTTAACGGCCGGTCGAATTACAGCCTTCGCGAGTCATCCAAGATTGGATCTTTATGTCGATGGAAACAGCGCGCACCCGGGTGAGAAGTTTGGCTGCACGATTTGTCATTCGGGTCAAGGAAGTGCGACCGGGTTCTTCGATTCGTCGCATTTTCCAAACGACTCGCCAACAATGGAACGTTGGCGAACGGACCATGGGTGGGCCGGCAACCATTTCTGGGATTATCCCATGTTGCCCACACGATTCACCGAATCGTCGTGCGTCAAATGCCACCATCAGATTACGGATCTGATCCGCGAAGGTACGCAGGTTGAGGCTCCGAAACTTGTTAAGGGCTACAATCTCGTTCGTGAATTGGGCTGTTTTGGCTGCCATGAAATCTCAGGATTGAAGGGAGGCCGCAAGATTGGCCCGGATATGCGGCTCGAACCGGAACCTCCAATTGAGAGCCTTTCGCCGGCTGAACGCGCGAAGGCCCTTTCCGATCCTTTGAACCCTCCCGGTTCGATGCGCAAGGTCGGCCCTAGTTTGAATCGACTTTCGGAAAAGACCACTGAAGACTGGGTGCGACGATGGATCAAGGATCCGAGAGGTTTCCGTCCCGACACGCGCATGCCACACTTCTACGGTCAGGCGAATAACAACGAAGAGGCCCTAGCGGGTACCGGCCAGGAAGAGTTTCCCGACACCGAGATCCACGCGATCAGCTATTACTTGATGCGGGCCAGCGCCGGACAAATCGAGCGAGACAAGGCGACGATCCCACCGGCGGCGTCGCTGAATGTACCGGCGGTCCCGACAGCCGATGCCGACCGAAAAGCCCAAGTCGATCGCGGCCGAACGTACTTCAGCGAGAAAGGCTGTCTCGCATGCCATCAGCACGCCGGCACTACGACCGATTCGAAGACGGCCGATGGCAAACCGCTGCCGGGAATCGTCAGCGAATCGGATTTCGGCCCCGACCTTTCGCGGATGGCTGCCAAGATTCGCCCTGATGACACGGGCCGCAAATGGCTCGTCGCTTGGTTACTCGAGCCAACGCGCCACAGTCCGCGAACTCGCATGCCATCGGTACAATTGTCTCCCGAAGAAGCGTCGGATATTGTCGCTTGGTTGTTAGCTCAAAAAGAACTCGCCAGCAAATGGAAGCCCGTTGAGGTTGCCGCCGCGACTACCGATTCGCTGAAGTCGATGGCGAGACTCTATTTGGAGAAAGCATTCCCGCGAAGCGTGGCGAAGTCTGTCTTGGATAATGGAATCACCGACGACCAATTCAAGACTCTGAAAATCGCGGATGACGCCGATGAACGCGAACTATCGGTGCCTATTTCCGATGACAAGCTCAAGATGTACGTCGGTCGAAAAGGCATTGGAAATCTCGGTTGCTATGCCTGTCACACCATTCCGGGGTTCCAAGCCGCCAAGCCCATTGGAGCGGCCCTCAATGAATGGGGCAAGAAAGATGTCGATCGCTTGGCTTATGAAGACGCCGACGCCTTTGTGAAAGAGAAGTTTCATATCGTGCCTCGGCGTGATAATCCGAAGGATCGTAGCAAGCCCGATAAGGAATGGAAGAACGAGGGATCGAAGCCGCCTTATGAAAAGTACTTTGCCGACATGCTCGCCCATCATGGTCGCAAACGCGAGGGCTTCCTCCATCTGAAGCTCATTGAACCGCGCAGCTATGACTACAATCGCATCAAGACTTGGGATGATCGCGCTCGCATGCCTCAGTTCAAATTCGCCCGGGTCGTGCGCAAGGCCAACGAAAACGATGCCGATTTCGCGGCTCGCAGTTCCAAGGAAGAGGCGGAGGCTCGCGAAGCGGTCATGACCTTCATTCTCGGGTTGGTCGCCGAGCCGATCCCCGCGAAATACGTTCACAACCCCAACCCCGATCGTGCTGCTGAGGTGATCGGTCGTCAGGTCTTGGATAAATACAACTGTGCCGGTTGCCATATCCTGCGACCGGGGCGTCTTGAAATCAACGCCACAAAAAAGGGTGTACTCGATCTATGGGAGAAATTCGCCCCAGAGGCGAGGCCATTGGAGGTACCCTACACGGGCGGGGATCACATTTTCCCTGAACACAGTTTCTGGTCGGGTACCACTCCGAAGCGAGCAGATCGACTCGTCGCTCATGTGGCTGCGACCACTGCCGCGAAGATCGAGGATGAAGAAAGCGGTAAGGAAGTTGACGTTGTCATTGCTCGGCTCGGCCAGGCCCTGCGATTCAAAAACAACGAGGGCAAGATCCGAGACGTTCCCGCGGCGGGATCATTCCCTGTACCGCCCGACGCGATTGTGAGCCGAGCGACGAACTACGGCGGGACGTTCGCGTCGGTGCTCATTGATTATCTGAAGAAAAAAGACAACGAGACCTATGGCGGTGCCAAGGAGAATTACGCGTATTCCGCGGCGCCGCCGACGTTGGCTCACGAAGGCGAGAAGGTCCAGACGGACTGGCTCTTCCAGTTCCTCAAACAGCCGAAACCACTGCGACCCTTGGCGGTTCTGCGGATGCCGAAATTCAATTTGAGTGATGCCGAGGCGACGGCATTGGTGAATTACTTCGCGGCGACCAACAAAGTGAGCAACCCCGGGATCGGGTTGACTTTCCCCTACGCAGGTGTCAGCCAGCGCGACGAAGAGTACCTCAAGCGCAAGACCACGGAGTATGTGGCTCGCTTGAAGAAGGAGAACCAATACGAAGCGCGAAGGAGCGAATTCGCCGCCTATTGGAAGGAAGCGACCCAACGGCAGTTGACCGAGGCACAAGATCGCGCGAAGCAGGCCAACGCACGTCTCAAAGCCGCGATGAACGATGCCGAAAAAGCGGACGCTCAGAAGGCCAAGACAGCGGCCGAAGCCGATGCCAAGCGGCTCGAAGATCAAGTGAAGTCCGGTAACTTCACCGATCAAATGAAACTCTGGGAAGAACGCGAAGCCTACATCGCGGATGCTTATCGGCTGGTCGCCAACGGTAACCTGTGCCTCACGTGCCACAAGGTCGGCAACATTGAGCCGAAGGGGTACCAAGGGCCGAACTTGGAACTGTCCTGGGATCGATTGCGGCCGGATTTCACCCAGAAGTGGGTTGCCAACCCGCAGCGGTTCCTGCATTTCCAGACAGTCATGCCGATCAACTTCCCGGGCGACAAGTCCGACTTCAAGGACATCTTCGCGGGAAGTTCGAGCGAGCAGATATTGGCAACGCGTGACTTCCTCATGCTGTATCCGATCGTCAAGGATTGGAGCATCCTGAAGGCTCGCCCGATTATTGGAATGGCGCCGCCGGCGCCGCCCGGAGGTAAGTAGTCGTTTCGCTCAGTTGCGAACGCCTGGCGCGACCTGCTATTACTGAATGAGAGTCGTTGCGGTCTTTTCGATGAAGCAGGCTCGATTGCCCGCTTCGATGATGCTGCGACGAAATCAGTGATTCGTCTCGAAGCCACACTTCAAGACGAAGGACAATTCAACCAAGAGGTGGGACATGGCGTATCGATGTTTTGCGGTGGCTGCCGTTGCGTTCCTCGGCTTAATGGCCGATGGCTCGATGGTTCGCGCCCAAAATGATTGGGGTACGGTGACGGGCCAGATTGTCTGGGGCGGCGCGTCCGTCCCTGCAGCGCCGGCACTTAACGTTAACAAGGATCAAGCCCATTGCTTGGAAAAAGGGCCGATCCTCAGTGAGGAACTTGTCATCGACAAGGATACAAAGGGAATCGCGAATATCTTCATCTGGTTGGCTCCGATCCCGCCTGCCAAGACGCTTGCAATTCATCCGTCGATGAAGGCTGTGCCGAAAGAAGCCGTCGAAATGGATCAGCCGGCTTGTGCGTTCATTCCCCACGCCGTTGCGATTCGCCAGGGCCAGACCTTGATCGTCAAGAATAGCGCACCGGTCGCACACAACGTCAACTGGTCCGGCAGCCAGTTGTTGAACCCAGGGGGAAACGTCATTCTGCCTCCAGGTTCCAAGAAAGAAATCAGCGACCTCAAGGCCGACAAGCGACCGATCAACGTTGCCTGCAACATCCATGGTTGGATGACGGCCAAGATTGGTGTCTTTGACCATCCGTACTTCTTTGTGACGGGCAAGGATGGCAAATTTGAAATCAAGCAAGCTCCTGCTGGAAGCTGCCGCCTGTTCATTTGGTCCGAAAAAGAGGGCTGGCTCCATCAAGGTAAGACAAGCACAGGGCAGAACATCACGATCCCCGCGAACGGCAAGTTTGAAGTCGGCAAGATTGAACTGAAGTAGACTGCGTTGTGAATCAGGGCATCGCGAAACACGGGAGTTGTCGATATGGTTCGTCGAATAAGAGACCTTGGGTTGATACCGGTCGCGATGCTCGCCATTGTGTTGTCCGGCTGCGGTGGATCGGCCGATTTGGAAGATCCGCCGCCGCCCAGCTTCGATTCGATTCCGGTCGTTCCTCGGACGGAACTTGAATCGACGGGGTGGGGTAACCTAGTCGGGACCGTGACGTTTGAAGGCGAGATCCCGAATCGCAACATCCCAGCCGCAATGGAAAGCCATGCCGACAGGGACCACTGCAAAAAGGACGATCCCAAGAATGACCCGAAGGATCGCACGTGGGTCGTGGACCCGGCGACTCGCGGCGTCGCCAACATCGTCGTGTACCTACTGGCACCCAAGAACAAGTTCTTCAAACAACAGCCTTCAGACAAGAAAACATGGAAGAACGAAGAAGTCGTCGATCAGCCGTATTGCATGTTCGAGCCGCATGTCTTGGTTCTGTATCCTCAGTATTTCGACGGCAAGCGATATGCTCCAACCGGTCAGGTCTTGACGGTGAAGAATTCGGCTCCGATCGCTCACAACTTTGTCATCGAAGGTAGCTCGACGAAGAATCCATCCAAAGGAAGCTCGCTGCCGGCGGCGAAGGACAAGAACGTCCCGACGCTGGAGTTCAAAGAGATCAAGTACGACAAGCAGGAGCTGTCCATGAAGTGCAACATGCACAACTGGATGACCGGATTCGCCCTGACGTTTGATCATCCCTACGCCGCGGTTACGGATGCTAAGGGCAAGTTCGAAATCAAGAACGCTCCTTCCGGTGCCGAAGTCAGCGTGATGGCCTGGCATGAGACCTTGAAGCGATTCGTGCCGGGTGACGGGAAGCCTATCAAGCTCGAGGACGGCAAGACGACGACATTTGATTTCAAGATTCAAAAGTGATGGGTTGATCGATTGATGGAGGGCCGGCCAAGTCGATGGCCGGCCCTTTGCATTTCCATCGAGCGATTAGACCGAAACAGTTGCGGGTCGCGCGGACTCCGGCCGGCGCTGTTCGCGGCGTATCAAGGCCGCTCCCACAAAATCGCGAAACAACGGGTGCGGCTTGGTCGGCTTCGACTTAAACTCCGGGTGACATTGAACCGCGACGAACCACGGATGCGCCGGAAGTTCGATGACCTCGACGAGGCCCCCATCCGGGCTTTTGCCCGTGACGATCAAACCATGCGAAGCGAAGAGGTCGCGATAGGCGTTGTTAAACTCGAACCGATGTCGATGACGTTCCGATACCCGATCGGCACCGTAGGCCTTTTGAGCCTTGCTGCCATCGGACATGACGCATTCGTAAGCTCCGAGTCGCATCGTTCCGCCAAGCATCGTGACCTGACGTTGGGCATCGAGTAGGCATACAACCGGATGCGGCGTCTGCTTGTTAAACTCGGTCGAGTTTGCGTCCGCAAGTCCGGCGACGTTGCGAGCAAACTCGATGACCGCACATTGAAGCCCCAGGCAAATGCCAAAAAACGGAATTCCAGCTTCACGCGCGTAGCGGATCGCTTCGATCTTTCCCGCGATGCCTCGCTTGTCGAATCCGCCGGGCACCAAGACGCCGTCGGCCCCGGCGAGCAGGCGTTCGGCTCCTTCGTTTTCGATTCGCTCAGCTTCGATCTTTTGCAGTTTGACCCGGCTGGTATGGGCAATGCCCGCATGGTAAAGCGACTCGTAGACCGACTTGTAAGCGTCGTGGTGACGGACATACTTGCCGACAACGGCGATCGTTACTTCGTTCGCGGGATGGCGGATTCTCTCGAGCATCTCGCGCCAATCATTGAGGGTCGGCTCATGACCTTGGAGATGGAGCTTTTCCATCACAAGACTGTCGAGGTTGTTGGCGTGAAGGCTCAGCGGAACCTCGTACACGCTGAGGTCTTTGTCGCGTTCCTCGATGACCGCGCGTGATTCCACGTTACAGAAAAGGGCGATTTTCTCAGCGTCATCGCGCGGCAGTTCTCGCTCCGTGCGGCAAACCAATATGTCGGGCTGGATACCGATCTTGCGAAGCTCCCCGACGGAATGCTGCGTCGGTTTCGTTTTGAGCTCTCCTGCGGCCTTCAGATACGGAACCAGCGTCAGGTGAACATACAGGCAATTCTGTTTCCCAACGTCCAGGGCGTATTGCCGAATCGCTTCAAGAAACGGAAGGCCCTCGATGTCGCCAACGGTGCCGCCGATTTCTGTGATGACTACATCGACGTCGTCTGTGGCCACTCGGCGGATACACGATTTGATTTCATCCGTGATGTGAGGAATCACCTGGACAGTTCGCCCGCGATAGTCACCGCGACGTTCCTTGTCGATGACCGCGAGATAGATTTTTCCGGTAGTGTAGTTGCAATCCTTACTCAATACGGCGTTCGTAAATCGCTCGTAATGCCCGAGATCAAGGTCCGTTTCCGTCCCATCGTCCAACACGTAAACTTCGCCGTGTTGATAGGGACTCATTGTGCCGGGATCGACGTTGATGTAGGGATCGAATTTCTGAAGGCGAACTCGCAGCCCACGTCGCTCCAGCAACAAGCCCAGCGAAGCACACGTCAAACCTTTTCCCAACGAACTAACGACGCCACCCGTCACGAAAATGTGTTTTGGCATGAACCCGGCCTTTGAATCGGATTGTTCCGGAATGCGTTTTGGGCCAAAAAAACGACAAACGCCTACGGGAGCCCCGTAGGCGTCGCAGTTTGGCCTCTGGTCATTATAGTCGGGCGAGAGTGATCTTCTAGGCCGCATTCTTCATTACTTGCCCCTCACGATAGCGACGGACGAAATCTTCGTAATCTGCGCGAGTGTCGATGCCCCGACCGGCATGAGAGACGATACCGACCCGAATGCGGCCGCCCTGCCCCAACACGCGAAGTTGTTCCAGTTTTTCCAGTTCTTCCATGGGATCGGGAGCCAGCTTCGTCAGTCGAAGCAGAAACTCCCTTCGGTAGGCGTACAAGCCGATGTGCTGCAGAAACCGGTGGGGGCGCTTGCCAAAGTCCGGGTTGCCGTCGCGCACGTGCGGAATGGGACTGCGGCTGAAGTACAACGCGTTACCATGTTGATCGCAGACAACCTTGACGCAATTGGGATTTCGCCACTGTGACTCTTCAACGATCGGCACAGCCAAGGTTGCCACCTCGGCGCCGGAATCCATCAAGAGTCTGGGCAGCAAGTCGAGGTACTCGGGTTCGATCTCCGGCTCGTCGCCTTGCAGATTGACGATTACGTCGGCTGAAAGGTCCTCGGCGACTTCCGCGATTCGATCCGTACCGGAAATGTGATCGCCCCGCGTCATGACGACGTTGCCGCCAAAGCTATCGACGGCGGCCATGATTCGGGGATCGTCGGCAGCCACCAGGACAAACTCGGCGTTGCGCGACTTTGCCGCTTGCTCATAGACGTGCTGGATCAGGTACTTGCCCGTCGTCCTCAGCAGCAGTTTTGCCGGTAGGCGCGAAGATGCGTAACGGGCGGGAATGACGATCGCGGTCCGCATTGACGACCTCCATGTCGTTGTCATCGCTCGAAAGTTATTTGTGACTGAATCGGTCAAGTTTGGCAAGCTCTCTTGCCCGAGCGGACTATTCTCAACGCTTTCCGCCGGGGCTTGAAATCTCACGCAAAAGGTGGCGGAGTTTCTTATGGGCATCCGACTTTCCGTCGGCAAGGCACTTCGCTTCGCGGAACGTGAGTTGTGGATCGGGGATGGGGAGCTTGCCGACGATCTTGGAGTATGGCTTGGTCAACGAATAGCAGTGCTCTCTGACAGTAATCAGAATACCCGACTCACGTAGTTTCTCCATATCGCGATAGAAGCCACGCACATCAAGCCCAAACTGAGTCATGATCTCGTCACGGGTTCGTTGCCCTGTTGCAAGGTACCTCAGCATTCCAAAGAGCCTCCTTGCCCTCACTACGGTGATGGGGTGCGACGACGATAACGGGAGTTTCGGTCGTGGTTGGGCCACCGCATTTTTCCCCAGGGACTCGATTCAGCCGGAGGTCATCGCATCAGGTCAGGATGCGTAATCGAGGCGAACAAACCTGATGGTAAGGGGTGAGTCGCCTCAAATCAAGTAAATGCCAGGCAATCCGATTTCGCCAATGGTCGCGGGCAAACCGATCATCCCA
Source organism: uncultured Alcaligenaceae bacterium (assembly GCA_964515185.1). Lineage (GTDB taxonomy): Bacteria > Planctomycetota > Planctomycetia > Gemmatales > Gemmataceae > CAZESP01. The sequence goes on along the minus strand of CAZESP010000032.1, from coordinate 15,093 downwards.
GTGGTACGGGCCGGCTGATCAAGGTTTCCGTGTCGGGATCGAGAACTTTCTCGAAGTCCGCACGACTCGGTCGCCGATACATGCCCTTGAAGGTCGTCGCATCCAGCGAGGGTCTACGGTGCGTCGCGAACTAAACGTCCTGGCCTTGGTCAAAGGCGGCGAACGATATGTCTACGTCTTCGACGATTCCAGCCAGGAACGCTTGGTGGACGTGTTCCGCGACCAAGCCGCCGACCCAAGGCTGAGTCTGTCTTGGCGCGATGTGGGAGTTTTGACAAACAAGGCAAAGGAACAAATCCGAGTCAAGGACGACGAGAGCCGCGATCCTTTGGACGCGACCTCGGAACGCCGACGAGTCTGACTCGCATGGAACATGCTCTGGCCGACTTCTTGCGTCACTTGGGGCTGGAGCGAAATGCATCCGCCTACACGGTCAAATCCTATCGCGAGGATTTGACCCAGGCGGTTGAATTTTTTCGCCAGCGCCTCGGAGATACGGCAGGTCCCGACCGAGTCACGGTGCGATTGCTCAGGCAATATCTGGCATGGCTAAGCGAGCAGGGATACGCCCGCGCGACCATCGCTCGGCGAATCGCCGCCGTGCGATCTTGGTTTCGGTACTTGTGCCGAAACGGTGTGCTGGAAGCGAATCCCGCGCACGGAATCAGGGGTGTCAGGCAGGAACGGAAGTTGCCGCACTTCCTCACCGGTGAGCAGGTCGAGAAACTGCTGGCAGCCCCAGAAGGAGACGATCCGCTCGTCATTCGCGATCGCGCCATCCTCGAAACGCTCTATTCCGCCGGGCTTCGAGTGGGTGAACTCGCCGGACTGAATTGGGAGGATCTTGATCTCGACGGTGGTACGTTAGTCGTCCGCGGTAAGGGCAAGAGAGAGCGGATGGCGTTGCTCGGCCCAGTTGCTGTGGAGTCGCTGCGGCATTGGGATCAACTGCGGCGAGCGTTGTCCCCGAAAGCAGCGGCTCAACCAGCGGTGTTTCTGAATCGACTTGGTGGCCGGCTCACCGTTCGGAGTATCGGAAGGTTGCTTGCGAAGTACCTCGCCCTCACGGGTCTCGATCCGAGAACCAGCCCACACACGTTGCGACATAGTTTCGCAACCCACATGCTCGATGCCGGAGCCGATATTCGCGGAGTGCAAGAACTGCTGGGCCACCGAAACCTGACAACGACTCAGATTTATACCCATGTGACCCGGCAGCGAATTCACGATCGGTACCAAAAGGCCCACCCGAGGGCCTAGACCTCAAACACGAATCAGGCAGGGAAGCCTCAACGATTGGTGTGTCCGTTTGATTGATCCTTTATTGACACACGAGGCCGATCCCATGACCCGATACTCAAGCTCAATTCTCGGCCGCGTGGCTGGCGTCACTGTGATGGCGCTGGCACTCTTTGATTCGTCGGCAACAGCACAGCAAACCAATTGGCGCCACGATTATAACGCTGCACGTCGCGAGGCCGTCGAGAAGAACCGTTCCATCCTCATCGATTTTGTGACCGACAATTGTTTCTGGTGCAAGAAACTCGAAGCGGACACCTTTCGCAATCCCGCCGTGGCCGCGATCATGGCCGAGAGGTTTATCACTCTCAAGGTTGACGCGGAACGCGACGTCAACCTCGCTCAGGCTCTCAAAGTTCAGATTTACCCGACGGTGATCTTGGCAAGTGTCGATGGACGAATCACCGGCATTATCGAAGGCTACGTTGAGCCGCTCAAATTCCTCGCCGAGTTGCAGAGAGTCCTGGGCGATAACTCACGCACGGCTCCGGACTGGATGGCCCGAGACCTTCAAGAGGCGACCAAGGCGATTCAGGGCGGCAACAATGCTCGAGCTATTGCGCTGCTCAAGCCCATCGTTGAAGAGTACAAGGACCGGCCCGTTCAGTCGAAGGCCTTGCAGTTACTGCGCGAGATCGAACAACAAGCCGAAGGCCGTCTGGCCCGGGCCAAACAGATGGAAGATCGCGGCCAGATGCTCGAAGCCATGGACACGCTCACGGAGTTGTTGAAGTCGTATCCGAACACTCCGGCGGCCAACGAAGCCACTACTCTGCTGACGGCGCTTGCCACCAAGCCCGAAATCCGCGAAAGGCAACGAGCGCGACGAGCCCGCGAGCTTCTGGCGCAGGCACGCGAGGAGTACCGAACACAACAGTTCCTCGGTTGCCTCGAGCGTTGCGAGCTGCTGGTCGCCGGCTATGGGGACACCCCCGAAGGGACCGAGGCGGCACAGATGGCTGCCGATATTCGGTCCAATCCCGAATGGATGGCGAAGGCTTGCAGCAGCCTTAACAATCGCTTGAGTGAAATGTACATCGCCTTGGCGGAAGCCCACATGAAGAAAGGCGACTCGACGAAAGCCATGGTGTGCCTGGAGAAGGTCCAGCAGATGTTCCCCGGATCGTCGCAGGCGCAACTGGCCCAGGTTCGCCTGGCCCAATTGCAGGGTCGCCCCGCTCAGATCACTGAGTTTAAGAAGCAGCCGTGATGGTGGTAGCCGCCGGTTATTCCGGCAGTTCTTTCAGTCGATCGATGGCTGCCGAATGAAGGATACTGTTGCTGGCAACCAAGCCATTCACCTGAGCGAAGTCCTCACGGCAATACTGAATCGTGTTGCCGTGAAGATCCGTGACGCGTCCGCCGGCTTCTTCAACCAGGATGTGGCCGGCGCAGATATCCCAATCAAAGAACCGCTTGTAAACCAGCACGTAGATGTCCGCATCGCCATGAGCCACCAGCGAGAGCTTCCTACCCGCTGAAAACGTTTCGATGAGGCGAGCGGGACTGAACAAACTCATGATGGGGCTGGTGCGTGCGGCGCGGGAGCGACTTTGGGAATGGGTGGCGTCACCGAGCTGATCTGTCGCTGAAACATGGCAACGAACGGTATCGCCATTCGGACCTCGGCGCCAACATCCGGCACCGCGGCGAGCAAATGTGAAGGTCCATGTCGCCGGTTCGAAAACGACACCCACCGCGACTGATCCGTCGACCACCAGCGCGATCATGACTACGAATTCGCCGTTCTTCTGAGCAAATCCTGCCGTCCCGTCAATGGGGTCTACAATCCATATCCGCGAGCCGTGGCGCTTGGCGTTCTCAAGAGTCGGTGTCGCTTCCTCGGCGCAGAGAGCGTCATCGGGAAACGCTTGCCGCAGATGTTGCAAGATTATCTCTTGCGATTCCTTGTCGGCATCGGTGCTGATCGAACTCGGGGCATCGGGAATCGGCTCGAATCGAGCGTAATGGTCGAGAATGAGGCGTCCCGCCTTCTCGGCGGCTTCGATGGCGACCTGCAGTTCGTGTTCGTAATTATTCATGGATCGTTTCGGCCCGGGTCAATTACAGGTCAGCGTAGGTGTTGAATTCCATGTAGTAGATATGCCGGTAAAGGTCGTCGCCGGCCAGTAGCTCCCGATGTTCGCCGTCAATGTGAAGTTTGCCCTTGTGGACGACGAAAACGTGGTCGCAATGACGAAGCGTGGATATCCGATGCGGCAAGAAAATCACCGTTCGGTCGCCGAGAATTCGAGCCATCGTGTCGTCGATGAGAGCTTTCGTCGGCTCATCGAGGGCCGTCGGTGGTTCTTCGATGATTAGGATCGACGGGTCCCGCAGTATGGCACGGGCCAGCGCTATGCGGAAATACTCGCTCGGCTTGAGTGGAAACCCAAGATCACCGATTTGTGTCTCATAGCCGGCGGGCAATCGTTGAATGAACTGGTGGGCGTGTACCAGTTTCGCTGCCTCGATAATCTGCGGAATGTTGAAACTCGGATCGCCGCAACCAATATTGTTGGCGACCGTGTCGTTGAATACCAGGCTATGCTGCAAGACCATGCCTATCTGATTCCGAAGCGAATCGAGCGTCACCCATCGGATGTTCTTGCCGTCGATTCGAACTTCACCAGAGGATGGGTCCAAGAATCTGGGAATAAGATAGACCAGAGCATATTTCTCTTCGTCGTTCAGGCCGACCAGGGCGACTTTCTTCCCGGCAGGGATGGCGAGGCTAAGGCCTTGCAGGAGCATGCGGCCCGTCCCTGGTTCCCGCAGGCTCACGTCGTCGAATTCCAGCCGCTTGCTGATCGATTGCAAGAACTCGGCGCCGACGACCTGTCCGACTTCGCCGCGGCGATCGAGGAAATCGAAGAGCGTTGCGGCTGATTCGCTCGAGCGCCGCACAACCCGCCGGCCCTTGAGCCAGCGCTCCAAGGGCGCATAGAGACAGAAAAGAGCCACGGCCATCACCACGACACAGGCGACGCTCAACGATTGACTCAGCACCAACAACCCGCAAAGCAAGAGCATCCCCACACATACGGTCGTCCCGAGAACCGTCACCAATGGCTGGGCGATGGCGTCGCCGGTCATGCGTTGGAGGTGAGACTTTGAGTATTCTGCCAATTGCCTCTCGACCCGCGCTTGATTGAACAACTCCATAAGGTAGCACTTCACGAGCCGCATCATTTTGATGCTCTCTTGCAACAGCACCAATTGGCCGGCGGCGTGTTGAGCGCCGCGGTGACCTTGATGCCGGAAATGCGACAGGAGCAACGCGCCGACTAGCCAAAAAAAGCCGAACGCGAGAATGGCCGCCATGCCGAACCAAAAGTGGATCGACAGGGCGAACAACAACAACAGAACGAATTTCACGGGCTCACGAACGGTGACCGTGAGGCGTGAGTAGAGTCCATCATGCAAAGCCTCGACGTGGCGCGTGAACATGCTGACGGCTTCTGCGGGGCCTAAGGAGCGCAAGGCCATGGAACCCAGTCGATAAGTATGGTGATAGATGGCCCGTCGCAAGCGGGTGGTTGCTTCCTGCGTGGCGATGGCAGCGGCTCGGTGAGTCGCGACCACCACCGCGGCCCGAATCAGCGCCAGCCCGAATCCGATGACCATCAGCCCAAAGAGAAACGTTCGATTCGCCGAATCATCGCGGCCAGGATACCAGCTCCATGCATTCCACCGTGCCACGATTGTGATTGGAACGCCGAGCCAATGGTCTCGTTCGCGGACGACAAGGCTGAGCATCCCGAACGGTCGGCCGGGATTGTCGCGATAGGCTTGCGCGGCGACGGGCGCGACGCGGTCTTCGAGTTCGCCCGCGATAAAGGCGTGCCATCGAAACGAATCTTGCGTGGCCAGAGCGACTCGTTGATCAGGGTCGAGAGGCATTTCATCAGTCAATGCCTTCTGCCGATCAACAGGCAAGTCGGCCCACGTTTGTCGAAATCGAATTTGCTCAGCCGGTGACAAATCCGGGAAGCCAGGGATCCTGCCCTGCGAAACGAGCAAATCCGCATAAAGCCCGAAAACGGCAATGATCGCGACGAACAACACGGCCGAGACGACGGAACCGACGATCGCCGACCATTTGGCGATGGGCCGATAACCAAGGAACTCCCAGGCGCGGGCAAATGCAAATCGTTCCACGGCACCCTCACTCGATGTGACAGCCTACGACCGAATCGATCGGGATCGCAATGAATTGTAGCCGAAAACCGGTGAGGACGCAGCGCGATGGAGCGGGGCTTTACGCCAGATCACGATCTTCGAAAAGGATCAACCCGAACAAGAGCGCAATGGCAGTGTAAACCACGGCATAGAAACACACGGACATGACATAGACCGCAAACGCCCCGAGACTGATGGGCGTATCGCGAATGATCGCCGGTCCCATGTTGAACAGTTCGAGAGCCGGCATCAAGGTATCGAGCAACTGAGCGAGAAAGCCAACCAGCCCGATCGCCGCATTCGGATTCGTTTCCTTCAAATCTTCCGTCACACGCCGCATCATCGGCGCCAAGTGTCCAAGGAAGAAAACCAGCAGATTCAAAAAGAGGTTGCCGAGGATATTCAGCCGCGTTGCCAGAGTCGATGCAATGGCGACTAGAACCATGACCTTGCCGAACCCGAGCAACAGCCCCAAATGATGGGCGGCTGAATCGGCGACCCACAATGCCAGGCCTTGAATCAGCGGGGCGGAGTCGCCTTTCACCTTTTGCGCCAACGGCTGGAGAATGTTGAGAGTCTGTTGGGTGAATTGGTCGGTAACGTCGTCGAGGCGATCAAAATAGGGCTTGATGTAGAGCGCCCACGTCAGAGCCCAGCCAATCAGCAGCGTCAGTGCGAATGACGCGGCGACGATTCCTACATATTTCCCGAGCAAGAACTGGCGACGAGTAATTGGCTTGCTCATCAAGGTAACCGCAGTCCGACCTTCAATCTCGTCGTGAATCGAGATGCTGGCTGCCAAGACTCCGAACAAGACCCCCGCGAGCATGGCAATGTCGAACCCGAGTTGCTTCATCATCTTGTAGTCGTCGCCGAAGGTGAAATAAGGGAACACCATCGCGACCAACGTGACCAGAATGGCTCCGCCGCCGAGAAGCCAAAACATCGGGTTACGGATGCCTTCGCGAAATGCCGCCAGAGCGACCGCACCGCCCTTGGGCCAGACCTTGAGGACAACCCACAACCCCAGGGCGAAGACGTCGGCGACCAACTGAAGATGGAGAATGGACCCGTAAAGCCGGCCGTAAAGTTCCATTCGCATTGAGCCGCGCAGATACCAAACCAAGGCTGCCCCAGCCGCGGCGATCAACAGCATGAAAACGCCTGCATTGGCCAAGGCCGACGGCTGGCGTAGCGTGCGGCGAATCGTTTGTGGGTCATAGGCGAGCACCCACGGCAGTGCGGCCAGGAACTGAACGAGAGTCAGGATCAAACAAACGATGAACAGGCTGGGAAGTGAGCCAAGCACGATCGCAACCCCAATGCCGAGCGGGAATCCGGGACTAATACCAACCGTTACGCCATCACGACTGTTTTGGTTCTCCCTCGCCGCGATAATTCGGCGTGGTGCCCCAATTCAGCTTGTCGCGCAGGGTGCGATAGTAGCTTCGGCCGGGAACCTTCACGAGGCGGAAGGACACCGGAGCCGCTCGTACTATGACCTGATGGTGAGGGGTCAGCTCAATCTGATCCTGACCGTCGATCACCAACCATGCCCCCGTCGCCTGCCGAACGAGGATGGTGTATGTCTTGTCTGCGGAATCGACTACGGATCGGCTGGTTAATGAGTGAGGACAGACCGGCGAAATCGTAAATGCCCGCAGCCCCTGCCCCAGGATGGGACCACCGGCGGATAACCCGTAAGCGGTCGATCCGACGGGCGTGCTGATTATCATCCCGTCGCCGCGATAACGCGACACAATCTCACCATCAATGACAAGCTCCAGGTCGATCATGTGGAACGGCGGACCGTTCTTGACGACGATGTCATTCAAGCCGAGCAGTTTTCGGCTTCCATCCGGGGCTGAAACCTCGCACTCGAACATGAGGTGTTGCGTCACCCGGAAATCATGGGCAACCACGTGAGGGAGTGCTGCGATGAACTCGTCGGGCGTCAGGTCGGCAAGAAAGCCGAGTTTTCCAAGGTTGATGCCGAGGACCGGGACTTGATTGCGCCCCATCTGGCGGGCTGCACGGAGAATGGCTCCGTCACCGCCCAGCACGAACGCAATGTCGGCAGTCTTTCCCGTGAGATCATGCTGCTGATGAAGGTCGAAAACCGTTACATTGCCCGCCGATTGAATCAGGGGCAATAAACGATCGGCCGCTTCGCGGACGTTTGGCCGGCCAGCGTTGCCGAGGACGAAGAAGTTCATAACGCGCCTAGCAATCAAACCCGCACGTCGTCACCGACCTCGGCCCGCGACTCGCGGATCGCACGGCAGATACCGTTGATATCCAAGCCAATTTCGGACAGAAGCTCAGAACGCTCAGCGTGTTCGATGAATCGATCCGGGATGCCCAACCGTACCACCCGCCGCGTGTCGATGCCGGCTGAGTTGGCCGCCTCCAAGACGGCGCTACCGAAACCACCCTCCAGCGTGCCCTCTTCCACCGTGACAACGACGGGTAGTTGTTCGATGGCTCTGAGTATTGTTTCGCGGTCGAGCGGCTTGACAAAGCGTGCGTTGATGACCCCGATGTTCAGCCCATCTTCGTCACGAAGACGTTTGGCAGCCTTGACACACGCGGGCATCAGGCTACCGAAAGCAATGATCGCTCCATCCTCGCCCCAATCAATCACTTCCGCCTTGCCCATCTCGATGGGGGCTGGGACTCGCTCGACCGTTTCAAGATTGGCTTTCGGATAGCGCATCGAGATTGGCCCATCGTGGGCGAGGGCAAATTTCAACATGGACGCCACGTCTTGTTCGTCGCCGGGAGCCATCACCGTCATGTTGGGGAATAGCCGCATGTACGGAATGTCAAAGCATCCATGATGCGTTGGGCCATCGGGTCCGGTCAACCCGGCACGATCCAGGGTGAAAACGACGTGAAGGTTCTGGAGGGCGACCTCTTGGAATATCTGGTCAAACGACCGTTGGAGGAATGTTGAGTAGATGTTGACGATCGGCTTGGCACCGGCCTTGGCTTGTCCAGCGGCAAAGGCCACCGCGTGCGATTCGCAGATACCGACGTCAAAGAAACGATCCGGGAATCTCTCGCGGACCTTTTCGAGTTTGTTCCCCTGGCACATTCCCGCCGTCATGACCGTGACGCGCGGGTCTGTTTCCATGATCTGAGCGATCGAAGTGCTAACGGCGTCGGTGAAGGCTTTGCTTCCACCTTTGCGGAAGGCGATATTGTTGCGCCCTGGGCCAACTTGTTCGAAGACCGGCGGTGTGTGGAAGGTCACCGGATCTTCGCAGGCCTGCGGCACACCGTGACCTTTTTCGGTCAAAACATGGAGCAAGACCGGACCATCAATCTGCTTTACGTCGCGAAGGGTCCGGCAGAGCGCCGGTAGATCGTGACCGTTTACCGGGCCGTAGTACCGGAACCCAAGTTCCTCAAAGAGCATTCCGTTCTTGAGTACGGCCTTGAGGTTGTCGCGGATCGACTCCAAGGCGTTATGAGCCAACTCGCCGACCAGCGGGATCCGGCTCAGGACGTCGTTGACGATGCGCTTCGACCCGGTGTAGACATGGGACATGCGACAGCGATCCAAGTAGGTCGCCACCGCGCCGACACGGGGACAAATCGACATCTTGTTGTCGTTCAAGATGACGAGCAATTTCTTGCGCAGGTAGCCGGCATTGTTGAGGGCTTCAAACACGATGCCGGAAACCAACGCCCCGTCGCCGACCACCGCGACCGAATGCCGATCCGGCTCGCCCATTAGGTCATCGCCCGATTTCAGCCCCAGGGCGGTCGATACCGAACAACCGGCGTGCCCGGTCATGAAGAGGTCGAAGGGACTCTCGGCTGGGTTCGGATATCCCATCAAGCCACGATGGGTTCGAATCGATTCGAATTGCTTGAATCGTCCCGTGATGAGCTTCTGCGGGTAAATTTGATGGCCGGTGTCCCAGATGAGGCGATCTCGCCGGAAGTCATAGGTCAGGTGCAGGGCCAGGCACAGTTCGACAACGCCGAGGTTGCTGGCGAAATGAGCGGGCCGCAAGCTCAGGACCCGAACCAGTTCGTCTCGCATTTCCTGTGCGAGCCGAATCAACTGGTCATCGTTGAGCTTCTGCAAGTCAGCCGGGGACTCAATCTGTGAGAGCAGTTCACTCATCGGTCGTCACTCCTGTTTGGCAAGGGAGGCGCCTCCATGCAGGCCGCAACCCCGTTCCTTAACGATCACGCGAAATCAATGCCACTACCAGATTCCCGAGCGGATCAGCATTCGCGCCGAGCGGTTGGATCGCGGCAATAGCCCCCGCCGCGACCGACTCAGCTCTTCGCCGGCTCTCATCGATTCCCAACAGCCCAGGGTAAGTCAGTTTGCCACGGGCTGCATCTTTTCCAACTCGCTTCCCTGTGGCTGCTTCGGATCCATTCGCATCGAGCAAGTCGTCCGTTATCTGAAACAGCAACCCCAGGCATCGACCGTAATCATCGAGGCATCGTCGCTTGGCGATATCGACACCATCGGGTGGCGCCATCTCCGCGACAATCTGACCAATCCGCAGACATGCGCCAAAGAGCGCTCCTGTTTTTCGCAAATGGATGCGTTCCAGGTGATCAATGTCCGGATCAATATTTCGCCCAGCGTCAATTCGTCCTTCCCAGCTTAAGTCATCCACCTGCCCGCCGACCATACCAACTGGCCCCGCAGCGATGGCTAATTCCCGACACGCTGACGCCGCGACCCTCGGCGGATACTCGGAGGCCAGCACCTGAAACGCCAATGCTTGTAACCCATCCCCGACAAGAATGGCCATGGCCTCGCCGAACTTACGATGACAGGTAGGCAATCCGCGACGCAAGTCATCATCATCCATAGCCGGCAAATCGTCGTGGACCAGCGAATACGTATGAATCATCTCAATCGCACACCCTGCGGAGAGAGCGGCTTCCGCGGGACCGCCACACGCTTGAGCCGCCAACACCGTCAGACATGGTCGCAAACGCTTCCCTGGTCCAAGCAGGCTATATCGCATCGCCTCGACCAGTGCCGGTGGCCCATCTTGGGCCATTTCGAGGAGTTGATGCAGTCGGACATTCGCCCGACTCGCCCATTCCTCGAGAATTCTGGCAATCGTGGTCTCGTTTCTTGGCACGCCCTTATCTTACAACCTCGGGCGCCGGCATCCCAGATGATGTTGCGGCTTACTTCCAAAGGTCAAACCGCAATGGCCAGGTCAACGCAACCTATTCCTCTGCGTCAATTCGGCGCTGGCGGACGGGTGAAACAGACTTTGGACCGTCTCCAGGAGCGGTGACCGGAAACGGCTGTGAGATGGGCCGCCCGTCGCAGTCCTCGCCGCTCAACAGGATAATCTGCTGCTCGACACGGCTGAGTTGATCAATGCACTTCTTGAGGAGTCGGACACCAGCTTCGTACTGCCCCAAGGCCTCGTCGAGCGTCGTTTCGCCGGATTCCAACGCGCGGACGATTTCGTCGAGACGATCGAGCGATTCCTCGAACGAGAGTGAATTGCTCATGTCAGGTTCCGGTGGAGCCATCGATAACCTCGGCTAGTACGGGTTTACCTCGCGCGTCGGTGGAGTCGACCTTTTCGACCCTACTGATGACCCGCCCGTGCTGGAGAATGGTCGCGATCGTGTCGCCAGGCTTGAGTTGATCGGCGGATCGGATCAGAGCATTTGTCGGTTCGCGCATCGTCAGGCTGTAACCCCTCGCCAGGACATTGAGAGGGCTAAGCGCCTCGATTCTGGCGGCAACCGCCCCGAGTTGCTGTCGTGCGAGATGGAGTCGCATTCGAGCGGCGCGCGTGAGCCGCTCCGCCAAGTCGTCGAGACGCCGTTCACGATCTCGGATACGATCCAACGGATTGCGAAACGCACGTCGCGAAGCGATACCGTCCAGCCGTCTTCGAGCCAAGTTGATTCGCCGGCGCATCGCCTCGTGGATTCGGTCGCCCGTTTCGCGAAGGTCATCCAAAACCTGGATGCGATCGGGGACAATGATCTCGGCGGCATGGCTTGGGGTCACCGCACGAACGTCGGCGACGCTGTCAGCCAAGGTGTTGTCGATCTCGTGCCCGACCGCGCTGACGATCGGGACCTTCGATTCGTAAATCGCCTGGGCGACGATTTCCTCATTGAATGCGGAAAGGTCCTCGGCACTTCCGCCGCCGCGCCCGAGGATGATGCAATCGAGACTCAGATGCCCTTGTCCGGCCCAACGATTGAGTTGCATTATGGCGGACGCTATCTCGGCGGCGGCGCCTTCACCCTGAACTCGCGACGGACGAACGAAGACGCGAGTCAACGGCCAGCGGCGTCCAAGAATCGTAATTAGGTCGCGAATGGCGGCACCCGTTGCACTGGTGACGAGCGCGACGTTCTTGGGATGAGTCGGCGGCTTACGTTTGCGCCGAGGGTCGAAGTAGCCCAACTTGGAGAGCTTTTCTCGAAGCGCCCTTAAGGCCAGCTCCCCTTCACCCAAGCCTTTGGGGAAGATTCGCTCGATCGACAGTTGGTAGTCGCCCTTTGGTTCGTACACCGTGATTCGCCCGAACGCCACGACGGCGGCGCCTTCGCGTGGCTCGAACCCTCGCGGCATTCGGAGCGCGGCGCCGCGAAATATCACGGCCTTGAGATTGGCGCTGGCGTCTTTTAACACGAAATAGTGATGCCCCGACGAGGGCCGGCTCGGTTTCGAGATTTCGCCTTCGACCCAGACGTTGGCGAACGAGCGCTCCAGGAGGTTGCGAATCTCAGCCGAGATTTGGCTGACCGTGCGAATCGTTACGCCATCGGGAGCACCAGGGTTGGTCATTGTTCGGATTCCCGGGCCAACTCGAGAGCCGGCCGAATCGTGTCATGGCCGTTTCAAATGCCCGTGTATTCTAGGCCGAAGGTCTCGGCTACCGCGCGGTTCGTGACTTGCCCCATTCGCACGTTGACGCCCTCGCGCAATGCGGTGTTTTCGAGAATGGCTCGTTCAAATCCTTTGTTGGCCAGTTGAAGCACATAGGGCAGCGTGACGCTTGTCAGGGCATAGGTACTCGTCCGTCCGACGGCTCCCGGCATGTTCGTGACGCAATAGTGGACAATGTCGTCGATGATGTACGTTGGATCGCGATGCGTCGTGGGACGAGCTGTTTGCACGCAACCTCCCTGATCGATCGCTACGTCAATGATAACAGAACGCATTCGCATCCGTTTCAAATCATCGCGGCGAATGAGATGCGGGGCGCGGGCACCGGGAATTAGAACTGCTCCGATTACCAGGTCAGCGAGTCCGAGACAGTCGCGGATATTGTGACGGTCGCTGAACAGCGTCGTCACGTTTGGCGGCATTACGTCGTCGAGGTACCGAAGCCGGTCGAGGTTAATATCGAGGATGAAAACATTGGCTCCTAGGCCGGCGGCGACCTTAGCGGCGTTGGCGCCGACGATGCCGCCGCCGAGTATCACTACGTTTGCCGGCGCCACGCCAGGGACTCCACCCAGGAGAATTCCGCGGCCTTCAAAGGGCCGTTCGAGGAATTTCGCTCCCTCTTGGATACTCATGCGGCCGGCCACTTCGCTCATCGGAGTCAGTAGCGGCAAACCGCCTCGGCTGTCCCGAATCGTTTCATAGGCGATAGCGATCATTCCCGAAGCCATTACGGCTCGAGTCAGATTCTCGTCAGCTGCAAAATGAAAGTAGGTAAAAACGATTTGGCCGTGACGGGTCATGGGCCATTCTACCGGGAGCGGTTCCTTCACTTTGACGACGAGGTCGGCTTTCTGCCAAATGTCGGCCGCTTCCCCGACGATGGAGGCACCACAGAGGGCATATTGTTCATCGGTGATCCCGCTGCCCTGACCCGCGCCGGATTGAATCAAGACCTGATGCCCCGCCGACGTCAGTTCTTCGACACCGACCGGGGTCATGGCCACGCGGTACTCATCCGTCTTGATTTCCTTCGGTACGCCAACGATCATGAGCAACTCCAAATCACCTTGGACGCTTGGAATACCGCCGAACTCAATGGTGATCCTTTGTCCTGAGCGAATGCAACGTTAGCTGACGACAAAACCCACCGATGATCGACGACCGAGGTCTTTGTACCCTATGACGTACCGATCGTAGTGTATCCGAACAAGATGCCTTGAATGCCGCCGATTCGTAACCAAAGAACCAACGGTCCCGCGAGTCGTTGGACTTGTCTTTCTCATGAGGAAGTTCGGATGAGCGAAGGAATCTCCGTCCCGGTGCCCGTCCTGAGCCAGTTTGAGCGACGCGTGTTGGGAGTTCTGGTTGAGAAACAGAAGACCACCGACACGTATCCGCTCAGCGTCAACGCCGTCGTCACGGGCTGCAACCAGAAGTCGAACCGCGACCCGATCATGAACTTCAACGATGCCCTGGCGGAAGACACTCTCATCGAGTGCCAGAAAAAAGGGCTAGTAATGAGGGTAATCAGCGGTCGAGTCGAGAAATGGCGTCACCTCCTCTACGAAGCTTGGAAGGTCAGCGCGGTTGAACTGTCAATCTTGGCGGAATTGATGTTGCGCGGGCCGCAGACGGAGGGCGAATTGCGCGGCCGAGCGAGTCGCATGGATGCGATCAACGATCTGGATGATCTACGCAACATGCTGAAATCGTTGGCGGAACGTAAATTCGTCCACTACCTCACTCCCGAGGGGCGCCGCGGGACCCTCGTAACGCATGGATTTCATGATCCGCGTGAGTTGGAGAAACTGCAGACCCGCTTCGCCGACGGTGGGGGCGAACCCGAAATGGCGCCGGCACCGCCTGTGGCTGCGTCTCAGGACGCTCCGGATATGCGAGCCGTGGTCGATGAATTGGCGGCCCTTCATCGCGAAATCTCGGCGCTCAAGGATGAAGTCGGGCGACTGGGTTTGATTGTGCAGCGAATCCAGGGTGAGTTGGGGGTATCATGATGGCGGAACCGCTCTTGCACAGGACGAACCCTCACGCTATGGTCAGCCGCTCCAACGGCATGAATCGCGTTGGAGTCCTTGATTCAGAGCCGAGGAGGGGGAGCCGTGTCAAGTCGTCGCATTTCGCGCTCCGATGATTCTCAAGGTGATCATAGCGGCGAACGTTTGTTCCCGGTATTGGCCGCCGAGGTCACTCGAAACGCCTCGGCACATCGTCCGATGGTTGATTCAAAGGGCGCCGAAGAGAGGATGGGGATTTTCTGGCGCGTCTTTGGCGGCACCATTTTGAGTATCTCGGCCCTTGTCGGGATTACGGTTTACCAGTCGATTGCCGGCGGCATCAAGGACCTGCGGACTGAAATCGCACGCCTGAACGAAGCCAAAGCGGACTACATCAAGAAGGACGAATACGCCAACAACCGCGCGAAAACCTGGGACAGGATTCAGGAAGTCAGCATCCAGGCTCAGTTGACCACATCGCTCAAGGATCGGATTGCGGCCCTGGAGGAGCAACGTCGTAGTTACGAAGCCGATCGTCGTGAGACCCACGAACTTCACGCCACCATCAAGGAGCGATTGCTCTCTTTTGAAACGCAGCTGAAGAACAACACGGTAAGCCCCAAGGACCTCCAACAACTTCAATCGGGCATTAGCTCGCTCCAAGAAAAAATGGCCGGGCGCGAC
>CAZESP010000031.1:38003-76015 GCA_964515185.1 uncultured Alcaligenaceae bacterium | reverse complement strand
CGCGTGTAATCGGGGCATGAACCCGTCGAAGCCCCCGGTGCGGAAACTCCACGAGATGCAGCCCGGCGAAACCGCCGATTGCTATGCCATGCTCGCGGAACGCACCAAGGGAGCGACTCGGGATGGAAAGCCCTATTTCACCTGCCGATTCCGCGACGCGAAGCGTTCCGCGACCCTCATGGTTTGGGCCGATTCCGATTGGTTTCAGGCTTGCCGCGACGAATGGCGCGAGGGGCAGTGCTTCAAACTCCGCGCGACCTATGGCGACCACGAGCGCTACGGCCCGCAACTGGATCTGAAAAAGATCCGCCCCACCGAATCGACGGATCGAGACGAAGGCTTCGATCCTGCCGAATTGGTCGAGCGCTCGCGATTCGACCCCGAGGCCATGTTCGCCGAATTGCGAGGATTGGTCGAAACGCGCGTCAACGACGAACCGTTGCGGCGACTCGTTCTCGGTCTGCTCGATCGGCACCATGACCGGCTTCGGTTGTTGCCGGCCACGGCCCGTCATTTTTTCCCGTTCGCGGGCGGTTGGCTTGAACACACTCTGACGGTTACGAAAACGTCGCTCTGGCTAACGGAACGATACCACGAGCATTACCCCGATCTTCACCCGCCATTGAATGTCGATCTCATCGTGGCCGGGGCGGCCCTTCATGATCTGGGTCGAGTCGCTGAACTCGACGCGGGACCGGCGCCCGTTGCGACGGTGCCGGGGCGGTTGTTCGGTCATCTGTTCTTGGGGCGCGACCTGATTCGCGACGCGGCTCGGGAGCAAGGTGATGTTCACCCGGAACTGCTGATGCTTCTGGAACACTTGGTGATCGTTCACTTGAACCTTCCCGAGTGGGGGTCGCCGCGCCTGCCGCTCATCCCCGAGGCGCTGATCTTGCACCATGCCGACGACCTTGACGCGAAGCTGGAAATGTACGCTCGCTGCCTGAGCCGGGATACCGTTGACGGCCCATTCACGGATCGTGACCCGATCTTGAATCGGCAATTATTCAAAGGCCGGTCAATCTAAAACTGGTTACGATTTTGGGCCAGGCGAGCCGGTGCCCGAACGCAGGCAGGCAAGAAACTCCGGGTGAAGGCGCCCGTTGGTGGCGACCGAATCGGCTTGGAATGGATCGGCGGCCGAACCGTCGGCGCGGCTGATGGCGCCGCCGGCTTCGGTGACAAGGACGAAGCCGGCTGTCACGTCCCAGGGGTGATTGTCGAAGGCCCAATATCCATCGAATCGGCCGGCGGCGACGTATGCCAGATTGAGGGCTGTCGAACCGGTGCGCCTGAGCGACTGAGCGCGAAACGAAAAGTATCGCCACCATTCCAGGGTCTGCTCCTGCCCGTTGGGGTCGGGCGCGAAGCCGGTGGCGAGCAATGCGCCGGAGAGGTGACTGACGGCGCTCACCTGCAATCGTCGCTCGCCCAGCCACGCGCCCTGGCCCTTGGCGGCGGCGAACATCTCTTGTTGCCGTGGATCATAGACAACCCCGACCACGGGTTCGCCCTCGGCCCAAAGCCCGATCGACACGCAATAGAACGGGCAATCGTGGACATAGTTCGTCGTGCCGTCGAGAGGATCGACGACCCAAGCGGGCGGCGACCCCGGGGCGGGTTTGCCCTTATTGCCGTCGCCCTCTTCGCCCAGAAACAGGTGATCGGGGAATCGCCGCGACAGGTATTCACGGACCGCGTTCTGGGACGCGTGATCGGCTTCGGTGACGAGATCGGCGCGGCCTTTCTCCGAGACGCGAAAACGCGTTCGCCAATGTTCGAGCGCCTCGGCGCCGCGACGGGCCGCTTCCTTAGCTGCGTTCAACCAATTCGTGCGATTCAGACTCGACATTGTCGCCGTCACTCCCATCGGTAAACAAGCCCGCGGCGCCAGCAAGGGAAAAGCCCGCGGCGCCAGCAAGGGTATTGTTTTCGCCCCTTGCTGGCGCCGCGAGCTTGTGAAAAAACCGCTGGAGCCGAAAATCAGCGCGACACGACATCGTAGCGCCCGCCGAGCAACCGGAAGACGACGCGAACTTCGCGGCTGCCATAGTCGAATACGATCGAACGATTACCGACACGGACACATTTCAGGCAGCAGTTGGGAAGATCGAAGCAGACATCCACGGGCCGTTTCGTGACCGGGTGGAAGAGGCAAACCCGATGCGAGCCCGGCGCTGCCTGGAAACACGCGGCGAACTCGTCAATAGTCAGAGGTCGCGCGGGAACCATGACCGGCGGGGGTAACGCTCCCGGCGGCAGGACGATTCCCGGTGGCAGGCCCGGACCACCGATGGCTGGCGGCGGCGGCAATTGGTTCGACGGCGCCGGCAACAACACCTCAGGCCGGTGCGCTGAATAGGGCGGCGGCTCTTGAGACTGAATCGGTCGGGGGTATTGTCCGGCTGCTAATGCCAAGCCAAGAAGCAGAGCGCTCATGGAAGTCCTCGGGTTTGGCGGCGGGTGGGACCGACGCAATTTCATTGTAGGTCACAATGGCAAGGGGTGAAAGGGCTGCGGCCAGCGCCGACAAAAACGGTTGTGTGACAGCGTCACCCGTTCGGAGGGTCCTTTCTCGAATCGATGCCTTTTCCTTTATTTGGCCAATCGTCACAACCGATACTCTCGGTAATCGCGCTCTGAACCTCCAAGGCTGACACTCGCGGCATGATTTCGCTGCCAACCATTCCCGGCTTCGAGCTTCGCCAATGGCTCGGCGGTGGGCCGTTAACGCAAGTCTTCGCTGGAATCGACACGAGCACTCAGCAGCCGGTGGCCGTTAAAGTCCTTCGCGAGGAGTGGCAAGGCGAGCCGATGGCGATGGCGCTCCTTCGGGGCGAAGCCGTCGCGGGAAAATCGGTCCAGCATCCGCATCTGGTTCGAATTCACGCGGCCTACCTCGATGGCCCGCCATATTTCCTCGTCATGGAACTTCTGCCCGGCGAAACGCTCCGCGACCGGCTTCGGCGCGACTATTCGCTTGATGTGGCGACGGCGGTTTGGATCGCCCGACAGACGGCCGAGGCGCTCGCGGCCTTACATCGCGCCGGCTTTATTCACGGCGATTTGAAGCCTGAGAACATTCGCCTCGTTGACGCCGGCAAGGTCGTCGTCATGGATCTGGGCTTTGCGCGGCGGTCAGGCGACCATGCCGAATTTCTCAATCAAGGCGCTTTGCTCGGGACCGCGAACTACTTGGCCCCGGAACGCTGCGCGCTGGAGCCAACCATCGATGGTCGCGCCGATGTCTTCAGCCTCGGCGTGACGTTGTTCGAGATGGTCACCGGCATGTTGCCGTATCCGCTCGGCACGGTGACGGAAACCTTGCGTGCCCATCGCGAACGCCCGGCTCGCGACCTCAGCGATGTGCCGGGAGCATGGTCGCTGACCTTGGTTCGGTTGCTTCGCCGGTTGCTCGCGACGCGGCCGGCGGATCGCCCGCATCTTTCGGCCGTCGTGCCCGAGTTGATTCGCCTGGAAATCGCGACCCTTCGCCGGCCCGCGTGAGCGCCCTTCACGTCCCGCGACTGTAGAACCCAACGCTCGCGAAGCTGACGCTCTCGAACCCGTCCGGGTGAACATATTGCCCATAATGCAAGAGCTTGCCGCGAGCCGGGCGAACCGCTTCGAGAAACGTGTACGTCGGCGGCAACCCACAGATGCGACGCTCATCGAGCTCCTGGGCGATGACCTGAAAATAGCCGCCCGCGTCGGCGCGTTCGGCGCAAGCCAGTAACGCCTGATCCTGCTTGCGGCTATGTTCCAGAAATGGATCGGCCACGGGGTCGGAGTCACCAAATTTCGGGCCGATATGGGCCAGGTCTCCGCTGATGACATAAGCCACCGGCTCGGTCGTTTCCGACTCGACCGCTCGCAGCGCCGATACCATGCGCCGAATGTCGTCGCGCCTCGTCGGCTCGCATCCGGCATGAACGCAATCGGCAAACGAGCCGACCAACAAGGGAACGATTCGGATCGGGCGAACGCCCTCGTAGAGATATTGCAGGTAGACCACCTCTAACTCGATCGAATGTTCGGGCAGATGAGCGATGGGATCGTCGAACAAACCATCGCCATAATGTTGCACTAATCGATCGATGTAGCTCTGATCGGTCTCGGCGACCCCGAGCGGCGTTTGGAAATGCTTGCGGGTCAGCGTGAACCGTTGGCGCGAGTAGTGCGAGGTCGCGATGATGACGAACAGCGACGCCTCAGTCTGTTCGCACAGTTCCTTGAATCCCCAGGCGAATGAGACGTTGCCGCGTGTGTAATCGATGTGGGGGGCCAACAATGCGCGAAAATCGCTTCCGGGAGTCCCATGCCGCGCGGGCAGCCCCGGTCCGCCGACCCGTGTGAAATGGTCGCGAATCTGGCGGCGCAATCGCACGGGGTCGCCGTGATAGCATCCGATGCACGACGGTTCGCGGATTGGCCCGTTCAGATACGATTCGAGGCGCGGACCTTCGAGAAACAGACCCGTCTCCAAGTGGATGACCAGTTCGACGATGGACTCCCGTGGGAACACACCGCCCATAGCCCGTGTCGCCACCGCGTGAATCTCATCGATCGATCGTTCGCCATCCATGAGGTGCAGCCAGGTCAGTTCCAACTTTTGAATGCGCAGATGATGGCGACTGATGCGGCGTTGATCGTAAATGATGGCGAAGCCGGCGTCGTTCGGGTCGGGGGCGGCGGCCAACCCTCGCCGCAGCTTCGGTTTGTCGGGGATCGGAGACTTCATGACCGCCATTGTATCAGTGCCAAAGGGTGTAAGAAGCCTCAATAGCTCTTCAGCCCAGCGACCTGCGCCGATCAAGCACCAATTTGAAAAAGCGCGCTCCTCGATTCGTGGCACGGATTTCCTAATCCGTGCCCAGCGATCATGGATTAGGAAATCCGTGCTACGTGTAGGAGGCAGAGTTCTTCGAGACGTATTCAGAACCCATGTTCAGCCTTGAATGCCAATGAGGAAAAGCGCGCTCCTCGATTCGTGGCACGGATTTCCTAATCCGTGCATGGCGATCACGGATCAGGAAATCCGTGCTACTTGTAGGAGCAAGAGTTCCTCAATAGCTCCTCAGCCCAGCGACAGCGATGAATTGATATTCGGCTGTCTCGACCCCAATTGTCCTCCCGCATGTGGGGAATAAAGGGGGTCGAGTCCAAAACGCCACTGTCGCCTGATTGCGGACCTATTTAGGAGCGCGATTGGCTCGTCGAGCCATCACTTGCTCTCGCGGCGCGCTTCGTGATAATCTCCTGATGGCACGCGACGCCCGAGCTTGACGCCGGAATATGGCTCGCCCCGCTTCCATCACCACGGCCTGACGGTCAATCGCGATCAATCGCGTCATGACCCACCACGTCCGGTTTGAGGTTGGCCATGTATTTGACCCGATTGGTCTGTCCCGATTGCGGAGCGGTCCTGCAAAGCAACACGCCGGTTGCAGTGGGCACGTCCATCCGCTGCCCGGATTGTGGATCTCGCTTCGAGGCATCTGGCGATTCGCCGTCGCCTCCGGTGCGCCGGCCGGTTCAACGTCGGCCGCGGCGAAAACGCTCGTCCTCTTCAGGTGCCCTCGTCGGGGTGGTCGTGGTCGTGGGGCTGCTCGTCGTGGTTCTCGGCGGAATCGGGGCCGCCGTTTATTACTTGCAGATGGGCGGAATCGCTTCCCCCACGGTTGCGAGCGTCGCGGAAAACCCACGAATGACTCCAGCGCCTCCCGTGCCGCCAAAAGCACCGCTGCCGACGCCTCCCCCACCGCCCCCGCCGCCGATTCAGCCACCGATGACGATCCCAAAGGGGCCGGCCGCTGTTGATAAGCGAACCCGACTCATCGGCACCTGGGACGAGTTCCCGGCCTCGCTTGGTGCGGTCTGGATCGAGTTCAAGGCCGACGGCCAATATCGAGGCCGCATTCAGTTAGGTCCCATCGGCGCCGATGTTAACGCGGTTTGGCGGTTCGTGCGCGAGGACGAGAACGCCCTCATCATCAGCCTGACGGGGCAACTGGCTCCCAATCAACCCGAGCAGACCCACGAATTGCGCCTGACGTTCATGGGTGAGGATGGCCTGAAGATCGACCAAATTCAGCCGCCGGCCATACCGCGAATGTTCAAGAAGCGCTTTCAGGCGGCGCCGGTGACGCCCGACCCGCCGCCACCGAGCGGCCCGCTCAATCAAACGCTCATCGGAACGTGGGATGCTCAGCCCGGTGACAACGTCGGGCCGGGCGACAAGGTCTCGATCACCTTCCGTGCGGACGGCACGATGAGCGGGTCGGCCTCGTTCAAGGCGCCGCCGCGCGATGTCGAGTTCAGCGGAACCTGGAAAGTCGTCCGTCAGGATCAATTGGCGATTACCGTCGAGATGGCCCTGAAAGATCCGACCGGCCGAGGCGTGGGGCTGAATTCGCAACTGGCGATACAGTTCCGCGGCGAGGACCGATTTTGGGCTGCCCCAATCGTCGCCGCCGGCCGAAACACGTTCGTGCGACGAAAATAGCTCGCCACGCCCCGTGTCGGCAGACAAGGATTGCTGACGCCGCCGAGAAGGAGTTCGACGCGATGCCACGAAAACACAAGGTTTGGCTGCTCGTCGGGGTTTCCGTAGTCGCCTCGATCTGCGGCAACGCGATCGCTGCGGAAACCACGCGGACTTTTTTGGGGCACCACTGCCGTTTCACCCTGCCGAGCGACGATTGGTCCTGGACCGACAAAGCCATTCCAAATGTTCTCTTCGTGGCCGGCAACTCAAAAGGCTGGGTCGTCAACCTTTCGACCGTGCCGGTGACGGGCGGCGTGAAGATCGATCCGGAATTTGTCAAAGGTTTCGACGAATCGTTCTATGTAACGGGTCAGATTGAAAAGCGAGCGGGAGCCTTTGCGACTTTTCGCGGGTTGCGATCCTATCAAACCATGGGCAAACTGCCCGACGGCAAGACGTCGGCCACGTCGGTATTTACGGCTCACGGCTTGGTCTACACACTTTCGGTCGTCGGTGGCGTGGAACCGATCGAGAACGACCCGTCTTATGAATCGATCCTGTTGGCGTTCGAATTCACGTCGCCGCCCGATCCAAGTTCCGGAAATCCCGGCACGGTACTCCCTCAAAGCGCCGATAGGGGCAACAGGGAAACGGCCCCATTAACGGAATGGGTCGGCCGAATTGTTGACGCGTGTGTGGTGGGCGTCGTCGTTATCATCGGATTCCTATTGGCTTTGCGGCGACGTTAAAACCCCGAGTGACCGCCCGAGCCGTCTTAGCCCTTTTTGGTTCCCTCATTTTGGAAAAATATTTTGGGAATAATTGAAAAATCTTCTTGTCATCTTCGTTAACCTTGGTATCCTACCTATGGGTCGAGAGACAGTAGAGAACTCGGAGCTGAGTGGGCGACGGTTTTGAGTTCCACTTCTCTCGGCCCGTTTTTTTTGCGCTCACCTCCAAAGTCGATTTCTCAACCAATTCCCATGAAGGCTAAACAATCCCCCGATGATTTCCGGGTGGAAGAACTATCTGCCGTAAATCCTTCCCCTCATGGGCGTTGGGCACTGTATCGATTAGACAAAATAGGTTGGACGACCCTCGATGCCGTGGCCGCCATCCGGCGACGTTGGCGACTCCATCCGCGGCAACTCTCATTTGGCGGCCTCAAAGATCGCCACGCTCATACATCACAGTTCCTCACCATCGAAGGTGGTCCGGCACGGGGTCTGACACTCGATGGGGTCTCTTTGAGTTATCTCGGGCAAACCCAAGGGCCATTCACCTCAGCCGATATTGAGGCCAATCGATTCACCATCACCCTTCGCGATCTGTCGCTGGCCTCAGCGACGGCGGTGTCGGCGGCGGCCCAGGAATTAACCAACGACGGCTTACCGAATTATTTCGACGAACAGCGCTTCGGCTCGGTGTCGCCCGATGGCCGGTGCGTGGCTCGGCAGTGGGTAATGGGTGACTACGAGGGTGCGCTCCGGTTGGCCTTGGCACAGCCCTACGAACACGATCGTTCGTCAGCACGCCGCGACAAGGCCGTCCTGTCGACGCATTGGGGCGACTGGTCCACGTGTCTGGCCAAGCTCGGGGGTCGGCCGGCACGGGCGGTTGTTGCCTATCTCCAAGCGAGGCCGGGCGATTTTCGCGGGGCCATGACGCGCCTTTCGCCGGAATTGGCGAGCCTGTATTTGGCGGCCTATCAAAGTCATCTCTGGAATCGGCTCCTGGCCGGCTGGCTCGCCGCGAGATTGCCGCCCGCCCAACGAGTCGCGATTCCAATTCAGGGTCGCCTGCTTCCCGCACCATCGAATCTGACGGAAGCCGACCGCGTCGAGTTAGACCGGGTCACGCTGCCGCTGCCGTCGGCCCGGTTGAAATACGACGACGCGCTCCCGACGGCTGGAGCCGGTTGGAGCGACGTTTTGCGGCAAATCTTGGCCGATGAAGGATTGGAACTGGGCCAATTGAAACTGAAAGACCGTAAGCCGTTCTTCTCCCGAGGCGACCGGGCCGTCTGGGTACGGTTGCACGATTGCCGCGTTGAGTACGGCCCCGACGATCACCACGCCGGTCGATTCTTGGCGACATTGCGTTTCGACCTTCCGCGTGGGAGTTACGCCACATTGCTCATCAAGCGAGTGACGGCCCACCCGTTACGCTCGACGCCTGGGGAAACTGTTGTAGGATAAGACGGCACGCTGAATTTGCCACGGAGAGACTCTCATGCCGACATTGGCCCGGATCGACTCGCACGCTGTCACGGGAGTCGTGTCGCCAAAACTCCAAGAGGCGATGATCCGCGAAACGTGGGCCGCCGCTTCGATCCGCTCACCCATCGTCGCCTTGGCGAGGAAATTGATTCGCTCGGTGGTCTTGGCCCCTCTCGGTTGGCTCCTTCTGGCGCCGACGTTCGCGACTCGGCTCCTCGGATTCCTGCCGGGGTTGGCATTCTTGACGATCCGCTACACGCTCACCAATCGGCGGCTCATGATCCGGCGTGGAATGAAGCCGGTGCCCGTGTCGGAGATTGCCCTCGATCAAATCGAGGACATTCGCAATGTCCTCGCCGACTATAGCGACTTCTTCTTCACGGGATCGTTGGAGGTCGTGGGCAAAGGCGGGCAGGTGGTTTTCAAGATGACAGGCGTCCCGGAACCAGAGGCGTTTCGACAGGCGATCCTTAACGCCCGTAATGCCTGGGGCCCGATCCTCGCGGCGTCCAAATAGCTGCTTCGACCCGAATACCAGCCGCTCAAACGCCTTACGTCGAGTGGCAATGGAAGACAGCATTTCGATGGCGATGGCAAAGGGGATGATTGCCACCCAATAGTGCATTCCATGTCGATACAGAGAATTTGGGCGAGGCAGCCCCTAAAAAAACGATTTTCCGGCCGGTGATGTCCCTTTCCAAATATGGGGATGGCTTTCTATAATATCGAATTCTGGGAATGGCTTCCGGGCAATGCGGAAAGGGGACGGTCGTGACGCTATTTGCCGCCTCGATGTGGCTGGCTCATCTGCTGAACGTGCTGGTGTTTCTGACCGCGGTCTTCCTGGTCCTCTTGGTCCTGATTCAGCGGGGCAAGGGGGGAGGGTTGGCCGGCGCGTTCGGCGGCGCCGGTGGCTCCAGCCCGTTTGGCTCTCGGGCCGGCGATACCTTTACCAAAGTGACGCTCATCGTTGCCGCCATCTGGGCCATCCTCATTATTGCTGAACTGAAGGTCGTGCAATCGGCGGCGAAGTCAGGGCAAGAAACCTCTATCTTGAAGTAGCCAGAGGGCTGCATGCTGCTGAGCATGACCGGGTATGGCGAGGCTCGCCATCAAGGCGACCCGCTCACGGTCGCTATTGAAGTGAGAGCGGTCAACAACCGTTTCCTCAAAGTCGTGGTTCGGGCCTCTGAGCCGTACAACCTTCTCGAACCCGAAATCGAGCGTGTCGTCCGGAGTCGAGTTCGTCGCGGAACTGTTCAGATTCACCTGCGCTGTGAACGTGCCGCCGACGCCTGTGACTTTCGGCTGAATGACGTTGCCCTGAAGAGCTACTTGGATCAATTGCGCCGGGTCGCCGTCGAGGCCCGCGTCGCGGACGATCAGTTGGCGGCCATGGCGACCGGGCTGTTGTTCTTGCCCGGCGTTGCCCCCGAACCCGGATTGCTTGCGTTCGATCACGACCAGGAATGGCCTTTGATCGAAAAAGTTCTCGGCGAGGCGTTGGGCCGATTGCAGTCGATGCGGCGTGAAGAAGGCGCCCGGATGACCGAGGAGTTATTGCTATACCACGGCCAAATCACCCACGAACTCAATCAGATTCGGAATCGGGCGCCGGCGGTCGTCGAGGAATACCGAGGCCGGCTTCTGGAGCGCGTGCGGTCGCTGCTCGCCGAATCGTCCGCGACGGTGACGGCGGCCGATCTCATCAAGGAAGTCGCCATCTTCGCCGAGCGATCCGACGTGGCCGAAGAAGTCGTTCGGCTTGCCAGTCACCTCGATCAGTTTGCCGACGTGATTCGGCGTGAAGACGACGGGCCGGGGCGGAAGCTGGAGTTCCTCGTTCAGGAAATGGGGCGAGAGACGAACACCATTGGGGCCAAGGCGGGCGACGTGATGATTTCGCGCCACGTGGTAGCCATTAAGGCCACGCTGGAAAAGATTCGCGAGTTGATTCAAAACGTGGAATGACGGCGGCGGGCTGTGGAACCGAAGAAAGTGAACCCATAACCGGCGACGGGCGTAAGCATGCCAGTGGGGCCACTGATAGTGCTGTCGGGACCAAGCGGCGTCGGGAAGTCAACGGTGGCGGCCCGATTGTTGGAGACGACCTCCGATCCGCTCTTGCGGCGAGCCGTCACGGCGACGACTCGCCCGCCTCGACTTGGAGAACGAGCGGATATTGACTATCACTTCCTCACGGTGCCCGCGTTTGAAGAGGGCATCCGCGAGGGGTTGTTTCTGGAATATGCCCGTGTTCATGGCACGCACTACTATGGCACTCCACGAGCCGAAGTCGAACCGCATCGGGCCAAAGGCATCGGAGTTGTCTTGGTCATCGACGTGCAGGGGGCTGCCCAGGTACGCCGGAAATGCCCGGACGCTTTGACGATTTTTCTTTTGGCTCCGTCGTGGGAAGTCTACGAGGAGCGATTGCGGCATCGAGGCACGGAAACCGAGGCATCGATCCGCACGCGATTGGAGACTGCCCGGCAGGAGTTAGCTCGCGCGGGTGAGTTTGAAGTGAAGTTGGAGAACGATACGCTCGACAACACGGTGACCGCGATCCGGTCACTCGTAACGGCTCGGTTTCGAGGTACAACTGATGCTCGATGAATTGAAAGAAGAAGAGATCGTCAACAAGGTCGGCGGGCGATTCAAACTATCGACGCTGATCCAAAAACGCATGGTGGCCTTGAACACCGGCGCCAAGCCGCTGGTCGATGTGCGAACCAGCGACCGCCTGACGATCGTAATTCAAGAGATTCTTCAGGACAAGATCTACCTGGATGTGTCGGGCAACGTTGCCACCCGTAACGAGGGTGTCGATGGTGTGGCCCATGGGGTGATCTTCAACGGTTCCGCGCCCGGCGCGACGGAAGATTGAACGGCAATCGAAGGCGATATTAATCGCGAGGCGCACGCATGGCTGACCTGCTCCCCACTCCGCCGCCCGCTGCCCAGGCCACCGGGGCCGACCGCGACACCCGATACGAACCCGTGTCGGCAATAGCGGTCGTGGCCATTGTCGTCGCCTCCATTTTTGCGCTCCTCACGGCGTCGCTGACGATTATCGGCCTGGTCACGCGCCGGCCCGTGTTGGAGTTCGGTCTGATTCTGTTGGCGATTTTGGGTATCGTTTTGGCGATGGCCGCTCGCTGGCACATCCGCATCGCCGAAGGCACCCGCGCCGGTCAGAAGATCGCCAATCTTGCGTGGTGGATGTGCCTCATCGGTGGCTTGATCTACTCGGCGTATTTCATCGGCAGCCAATATGCCGTCCGCCGCCAAGCGAATGATTTCACCCTGAAATGGCTCGACAAGGTTAAGAGCGGTAAGGTCGACGAGGCCTATTACGACACGATCACACCCGAGCAACGTCGCGGGATGTCATTGGCCGACATGCGGCTTCGATTCTCCGACTCGCTGGCGATGTTCAAATTGACGGAGTTAATAAGGCTCTACGAACGAGCTGGTGACAAGATTTCCGTGGAGATCATCGGCGCGAAGGATTTGAAATCGGCCGGCCGCAGTTTTCAGGTTCCACTTGAAGTGCGTGTGCGAACTCCCGAAGGTGAGTTCGATATTCTTGTGATCGCGGCCAGCTATGAGGGCAAGGAGGTTGCAGGCCGCCAGTGGTATGTGAAATATGAAGGCAACCCTTTCGTGGCACGCCGGCGTTATACCAAACTGGGGCGTTATATCCATGAGATGACCTCCGACGCGGATCGCTTCTTGCGTGAGTGGACGATGGGCAAGGCCGAATTTCGACCTGAACAATGGTATTTTGACACGCTCGTTCCGGAAACCCGCGAGAAGATGAACAGTGAATATGTAAGTCGCGTTTTCTTGCATCATGGACTCGCTCAAGGGACAACCCCGGGCGGTAATCTGGTTGGAGTCGGGTCGAATCTGGTGTGTCTGCTGACGAGTCCTCGCACGTATCGTGAGAGCCATTTGCCGGGATACGATCAAGTCGGCCAGCGAATGAAATTTGTCGAATCGGGTGAGAAGATCCCCATTGGCTCCGAACGGGCAGAGGTACTTCCGAAACTGGTTCGGGCCCCATTGATGTCGCTCTCGTCACGGTCTTCGACTGCGGAAGTCCCCGTGGAGTTGCGCATTTCCAAAGGTGAGATTCGCGGAGTCATCGGATTGGATTTCGTGCTGCCCGCGCCGCGGAGCTATCGTTGTCGCGGCCATCTCCACGCGTTGCTTCACGCCCCCGAAGTCGTTGCCGAAGTGAATAAGTTGCAAGAAGCTGATTGGCGGACAGCGGAATTGTATCCGGATACGACCGTCCCGCTGTTCAAACCAGGAAAGAGCATTGGATGGCAGATCATCCAGATTGATATCAACTACAATCGCGCGCTCGACGACCAGCGACCTGGAGGCGGCACGCCGATGATGCCGGGTATGCCGGGCGGTCCGCCGCCGCCGGGCGGAGCGATGCGAATCGACGGATGATGATCGATTCTCGCTTGGAATTGTTAACGGACTGACGTGCCGAGTGATTGGCAATCGCTCTTATTTCCGCATTACAATAACGCCGCAATTCCAACTTCGCGATAGCAGGATTCCCATCACGACAAGACAGCGCAAGGGCCAAATGGAGAGAATCCATTGTCTCCAACCTCGTGCGACGCGCCTTGTGGAATACAAGGCTTTGCCGAGGTGTTGGGGTGCCGGCAGAATCTGAAACTCTCGAAAACCCGCGCGAAGACCCAGCCGCCGAATGTACGACGGAGGCATGTCTTTTTCGGTCGTGTCGTGTTCGAGTTCCGCACCGATTGATTTGCGATGATGGCCACGTCCCGGTTCGAGCGCGATGCAAATGCCGCCAGGGCGCAACGCCCGATAGGCGCAGCGGAGGGCGGCTTGCTCATCGACGGAGTGATGCAAGGAATCGAAATAGACGACGGCGTCAAATTCGGAGTCGAATTCGAGCATCTCGGAGTCGGCGACGCGAAAGTCGGGGGCGGGTGAGTTCTGAAACGGCGGATGTTGCTCGGCCAGGGCGATGGCGTCGGGGGAAACGTCGGTCGCGACCACATCGTATCCGCGGCGAGCGAGAAAGTAAGCGAGCCAACCGGTGCCGCATCCGCATTCCAAGATCCGAGTCGGCGGCGGCGGTAGAAGCCCCAACAAGGCGCCGGCTCGAAGAAAGTAGATTCCGCAGTCGTCGTCGGAAAACGGCTTGGTGATCGCGTGGCGCCGGCCCAATTCGCCGATGCGCTCAAAGTAAGTTAGCTCGCCCATCCGTGGCATGGTATCGCTCCTCGTGCCGGCGTTCCTCGCCGAGCCTGAGGCGATTGTGGCGAAAGTTGGGGGTTCTGTCAAAGGCAAAGCATTATCCCGAGCACGCCGCGCCAGCAAGTGACGTCCGCTCTCCGAGCACGCCGCGCCAGCAAGTGACGTCCGCTCTCCGAGCACGCCGCGCCAGCAAGTGACGGCATCACGAAGGCACGATGATCCACGGGAGCGGTTCCGGCGGCGGGCCGAAATCGAGTTTCTCCAACGGCAGCCAACCCATCAACGTGCGGGACGGCGTATTGCCGCTCAGCTTGGGGATCTTCCCCAGCAATAACTGGCGGTCTGTTCGCATCTTCCCCCATTCGCCATATTCCTGACCCGATTCGCCGGTTCGCCAGCGGCCGTTCTCTTCCAAGCCATTGAAACAGAAAACGTGATCGGAACCATTCGCGACCGGGTCGGTCTGGTAGATGTAGACGATGTCGCCGATCTGAGGCCGAAGCCCCCGTTGAATGGCGTTATCCTTGGGACCGGCCGTCGTGATGAAATTCGGGTTGTGAACGAGGCAACTGATGTTATCGCCGTCCTGATAGCGGAAGCCGTCCTCGCGACGGTTGACGGTGGTTCGCGGCGGGCGTTTGTTGCCGCCGACTGTCGGGATTGTGCTCAGGTTCTTGTTGGTGACGCCAAGGCGCCACATCAGCCAATGACACAAGAAACCGCAGGTCGTGCCGGGATGTCCGCCGTAGTCACGGCAGATGACCTTGTAGGTTTCGTCACCGGTCTTGTACGGCAAGTTGGTTTCGAGCAGCCACCAAGCACATTCACGCATCGCCTTCAGTTGGTCGGCATTCAGTAACACGGGTCACCTCACGGCATCAAATTGTGTGATTGTTGGGGATGTTCACCCCATTCGCGACGAAGATAGTGCCGTGGGTTTCCGGTTGTGACCGGGAAATCTGTGAACGTCATCGACGATTGACGATGCGGACCGCCGGCAAGGTGATGGTGCCGCGCCAAACATGGTCGTTAGTGGCTTCCACGCGATCTGCGGGCGGGTCGATGACGAACGTGCCCGAGAGGAAATAGTCATTTGGATCATTGTCGGCGATGATCCAGAGCGCGCCGAGGTCGGGGGAGATGGCCATCGCGTCGGGCCGATGAATTCCCCACGGGCTGGAGCGCAATCGAATCGTCGCATCGCTTGGCAGTGTCACCCATTGAGAACCCGGCACGGCGCCGCTGAAGGGAAATGGCGCCGATTTCACCGGCTTCTGATCCTTGTCGCGAAGGTCGCAGTGTAGGCCGCCCTTATACTCGGGGCGAAAGTCGGTGCGGCCGAAATCGCAATAGAGGCGCATGGTTCCGCCAACCGATTCGGTGGCATCTTGGAGTTCGACATAAACGGCGAACTCGCGCCGTTCGGGGCTGAGGGTTCGCCGGCAAATCACGAGCCGCCCGCGAAGAGCACGAGCGCGGCTATCCACGACGGGCTTGGACCACTCGCCGGCAGCGACGACGACCGGAGCCTCCGCCGCGCGCCCGATGCCGGCAAGGGCAAGTATGAGAGCGACGGTCAAATATCGTTGCATCAATTGCATGGCGGTGGGTCCCACGTTGAGCAAGCCCTCGCAATGAACGGTCTGGGCCAGACGCTTCCGCGAAACGTCGCCTATCGCTTGAGACGGCGCTCGCGGTCGGCGCGATTGCCCCGCAATCACGGCTGCGACACCGGCGAGGTGCAGAAGGCGCAGCGTTTGGCGGCCAGCGGAATGTCGCTGAGGCACTCGGGGCACTTGCGCTTGTTGGGGGCATCCGCCGGCTTGAGTTTCGCCAGCACGCGATTCATTGGCATGACGATGACGAAGTAGATGACGGCGGCCGTGATGAGGAACGTCACGATATCGTTGATGAGATTGCCGACCATGATCGGGCCGGCGCGTATGCCGGAGAAGTCGGGCACGCCGCCGGCCATGCCGATCAGTGGCGTGATCAGATTCTTGACCACCGAGGTGACGACCGCCCCAAACGCGGCGCCCATCACCACGGCCACCGCCAGATCGACGACGTTGCCGCGAAGAATGAAATCTCGAAAGCCTTTGAACATGTGATAAACTCCGCGTCACACGTTGAACTCCATCGCGATGCCATCAGCGCGATGATGATTTCAACAAAACCACTTACTTCGTCGCCGAGGCTCCGAAACTCGTGGGCGGTGGTGGCGGTGGAGCGACGCTGGCTGGGGTGAGCGGGCGAACGGTGCGAAAAAGTCCCGCCGTCGCTATGGCGATGGCGAGTTCACCGACGATGCCAATCGTGGTGAACACGTGAACATGCCGAGAAAACAAGTCGTTGAGAGCCGCATCGTCC
This sequence comes from uncultured Alcaligenaceae bacterium, assembly GCA_964515185.1. Lineage (GTDB taxonomy): Bacteria > Planctomycetota > Planctomycetia > Gemmatales > Gemmataceae > CAZESP01. Next base: position 59,686 of record CAZESP010000031.1, on the reverse strand, counting down.
AACAAGGCATGCCCTTTTGCTCCGGCCAACGTCACCATGACCCACGCCACAAGAAAAACCATTGCCCCCGAGTTGATGAACAACAAGTATCCCAGTACGGCCGCCATCGGGCCGAGCCGTGCGCGAGCACGCCGCAAATTGAAGGCGAACCAAACTGGGTAGACGATCAGCGTTATCGCGAAGAGCAAGCCGACCACAATCCCAAGCGCCATGGAAGTGTCGAAACGCCGACCCGTGATTGCCCAGCCGCCGAGGTATTTGATGAGGAAGAACGCAACCGCCAACATGGACAATCCCTCGCGTTTGGTGGCATATCCATAAAGAGCCGCCAGACTAAGACCCAGGATAACTATTGACAGAGCGGTCAGAAGGACGGCGTCACCCATTAACTCAGCAACGGCCGAGGTCGCGATGATCAGCCAGTGAGATAAGAACACGCTCACGCTGCTTCGACAGAATGATCCCGACGGCATCCCGTCAACCAGTGGCGCGAGCCGAAGAAAGGTCAGCAACACGATAATCTGCGGCAAGATGGCTACCAGCATAATGGCCGTCGATAGCGTGAATCCCGTTGTCGATTCGCGCATCAGTTCAATTGCGCTTCCAGCCGCCGACAGTCCCCCGGCAACGAGCGCGGCCAGCGCACCGCGAACGAGATAGCGACTCAATCCGGCATCATTACTTGCCGTCTGGTCAACCATGGGGCACGTCCTCAATATGCTGCATGTCAGTATTTCAACCCGATGTTGAGCGATGCTTCGGCGCAACGTCCGGCGCTTACCACGATTCAACCCAGATTCTATCCCGGCGGCGGCACGACGACTTCGAAGTCGGAACCCTTCACCCGGCGAAGCTCTTCGTGCATCGGCTCGATGCGCGGGTCGGGCGTCACCGAAAGGCACCAATCCAGCCCGTTGTCGGCGACGAACATGCCGTAGCGCTTCAAACCTTCAAGGATCGTGCGAACATTCGGCGAGAATCGGCTCGTATCGAAATCGCCTCGAAGCCGAATCCGCTCGCCCATCCGTGGTAGGTTCTTGTCCGTGAGCCGGCTGGCGTAATGTGTCGCGGGGTGGACATATGCCCTCCGTGTGCGGCTCACGGTCACGCGCATGGCGTGCTCAACCTTGCCGCGTTTCAACTCGTCGAAACGAACGACGGCAGGGAAGATCGGCAGGCCCGCCGCGTCGGCCGACGTCCATCCATCGGGGCGCAACTTGTTCGTCTTCAGATCGAACACGCACGAGTAACCCTGCCAACCGTCGCCGGTCTTCTTCATCTGATAGAACTCGTACAGCATCCGATTGACCGGATCGACGACAATCGCGTGCCGGTCGCCGCCTTCCTTCGCCGTGTCGCGTTGCACGTCATCGAGGGTCAGGCGCCGGCGTTTCGGGTCGCGTTGATACCACGACGGCCAGCCTTCGATCGGCACGCCGTCCGGTATCGGGAACGGCCCCTTGTCAGCCTCATCGGGATACAGAACCTGTTTCAGATTGACCCTGGGCTGATGCGGCGGAACGAGGATGAAGCCCATGTCCTCGTTGTGCCGCAGCGGTTTGTTGGCACCGATCGAGGCGATGATCGCCTTCGAGTCCGGGTGCAACGGCCAGTTGTCTACGAGCAGGTTCCAGGGGTTATCGGGCGGAAAGACCTCAAGGGCGGCGAGAATGGCATCGGCTTGCGGCGTGTGAAACGGCACTGGCTCGGTGATGCGTGGCATGGTCGCAGCGCGAATGCGAGCCACCCGCGCCGGGTCGCCGCGAGGCTCTTGGGCACGCGCCGTGAATGTGGCGAGTAACGCGATCGCGGTGCCGAGGGTGGCGATGCTTTGCAGAAGCGTAGAAAACCGAACGCTTCCGTGAAACGTCGCTGAACGCGCCTTTTGACCCAATTCATGTCGCATCGATGACACCTCGGCTCGCGCTCCGGGGGCTGACGCCCCCGGCTCGCCGTGTATTCCCTGAGTTTTTACAATATCCAGCGAATTCACTCCCACCCGCGGCGATGATCCCCACCCCAAGCCGCTCTGTTGTCGGAGATCCCCACGGTGCGACGCATCATCCTCATCGCCCTTGGTTGCTTGGCGTTTCTCGCCGTCACGCAGGCGGCTGAGCCGAAAGCGCCGCACTGGGCTTTCGTCGCTCCGACTCGGCCGGCGGTGCCCAAGGTATCCGATTCGGCATGGGTTCGCAATCCGATCGATGCATTCATTCTGGCCCGACTCGATCGCGAGGGCCTGAAGCCGTCGCCGGCGGCCGACGCTGTCACCCTTTGCCGGCGTCTTTACCTCGACCTCATTGGCCTGCCGCCGTCGCCGAAAGAGGTGGACGAATTCCTGAATGACCGCGCTGCCGGGGCGTATGAGCGACTGGTTGATAAGCTGCTGGCGTCGCCTCATTATGGCGAGCGCTGGGGCCGGCTCTGGCTCGACGCCGCCCGATACGCCGACAGCGACGGCTTCGAAAAGGACAAGCCGCGCTTCGTCTGGTTCTATCGCGACTGGGTCATCAACGCTTTCAATCGCGATCTGCCGTACGACAAGTTCATCATCGAACAGATTGCCGGCGATCTCTTGCAAAATGCGACGCAGGATCAAATCGTAGCCACGGGCTTCCTGCGCAATTCGATGATTAACGAAGAGGGCGGCATCGACCCGGAGCAGTTTCGCATGGAGGCGATGTTCGACCGCATGGACGCCATCGGCAAAGGCATCCTTGGCATGACCATCCAGTGCGGGCAATGCCACGATCACAAATACGACCCGTTCAAGCAGGCCGACTATTACCGGATCTTCGCGTTTCTGAACAACTCGCACGAGGCGAACGTCGCCGTCTACACGCCGGCCGAGCAGATGAAGCGCGCCGACCTCTTCCGGCAGATTCGCGATATCGAAGGCGACCTTCGCCATCGCACGCCCGATTGTTCGACTCGCCTCGCGGAATGGGAAAAGCGAGTCACGGCTAATGCGCCGAAGTGGCTCGTCGTCAAACCGGAACTCGACACCAGCGGCGGGCAAAAGCATTACGTCCTCGACGATGGCTCGATCCTCGCTGCGGGCTATGCGCCGACGAAGCACACCACCGAGTTCGCGGTCAAGGTCGGACCCTCAACGGTCACGGCGGTGCGCTTGGAGTTGCTCAACGACCCGAACTTGCCGCGCGGCGGACCGGGCCGATCGATCTACGGTACGTTCGCGTTGACGGAGTTCCGAGTCTTGGCGTCCCCCGCGGATAACCCGAAACAGTCCAACGAACTAAAGATCGTCAGAGCGACAGCCGACGTCAACCCGCCGGAGAAAGACCTCGACCCAATCTTCGACGATCGCAGCAAGAAGAAACGAGTCACCGGGCCGATCACTTATGCCATCGACCGCAAGGATGACACGGCATGGACGATCGACAACGGCCCAGGTCGCTGCAACGTTCCGCACGAGGCCGTTTTCGTTTTCGACAAACCGCTGGCGCTCCCGAAAGGGGGCACGCTGACCTTCAAACTCGCGCAGAATCACGGCGGCTGGAACAGCGACGACAACCAGAACAACAACCTCGGCCGGTTCCGATTCGCAGTGACGGATCATCCGCACGCGGACGATGACCCGATGCCGCCGAGGGTCCGCGAGATTCTAGCCGTTCCATCGTCGCGACGCAGCCCAGCCCAAGCCGAAACGGTCTTCTCGCATTGGCGCACGACGGTCGCGGCGTGGAAGGAAGCGAACGACAAAATCGAGGAGCTTTGGAAGCAGCATCCGGCGGGTTCAACGCAATTGGTCTACCAAGAACGCGATGTCAAGCGACCGACACACCTGCTGAAGCGCGGCGACTTCCTGAAGCCCGTGGCGCCCGTCGCGCCGGGCGTGCCGGCGTTCATGCACGCGATGCCCTCGGACGCGACGCCGAACCGGCTCACGCTGGCTCGCTGGCTGACGGCTCGGCAAGCGCCGACGACGGCACGAGCAATGGTGAATCGACTCTGGCAGAGCTATTTCGGCATCGGCTTGGTGTCGACCAGCGAGGATTTCGGCGTTCAATGCGAGCCGCCGTCGCATCCCGAGTTGCTCGATTGGCTCGCGGTCGAGTGCATGGAACCGAGCGACCCAACCGCGTTGCCGTGGTCGGTGAAGCGCCTGCATCGGCTGATCGTGACCTCGGCGACTTACCGGCAATCGTCGCGGGTCACGCCAGAGTTGCTGGCGAAGGACCCGTATAATCGGCTCTTGGCGCGCGGCCCGCGGTTCCGAGTCGATGGCGAGATCGTGCGCGACATTGCCCTGACGGCCAGCGGCTTGCTGAACCCGGCGATTGGCGGGCCGAGCGTACATCCGCCGATCCCCGAGTTTCTCATGCAACCGCCGGCAAGCTATGGGCCAAAGGTCTGGAAATCCAGTACGGGCGCCGACCGCTATCGCCGGGCGATGTACACGTTCCGGTTCCGCTCGGTGCCGTATCCGGCCCTTCAGGCGTTCGACGCGCCCAACGGCGATTTCAGTTGCGTGAAACGGTCGCGGTCGAACACGCCGATTCAGGCCCTCACCGGGTTGAACGAGCCGGTGTTCGTCGAGTGCGCACAGGCCATGGCGCGGCGCGTGATGGTCGAGGGCGGGCCGAGTGACGACAGCCGGCTGGCGTTTGCGTTTCGCCTCTGCACGGCCCGATCGCCGTTACCCGCCGAGGTCGCGGCGCTTCGCGAATTGTTGAAGAAAGAGACGGCTCGTTTCAGCGCCGCCGGCGCCGACCCGACGGCTGTTGCCTATTCCAGGGTCGAGGACCGGCAGTTGTTGCCCCTCGGATCTTCGCACACCCAAGCTGCCGCGTGGACCATCGTTTCGCGTGTGTTGTTGAACCTGGATGAGACCATCACCAAGGAGTAAGGCGCCTTTCCGGCGCCGTAACGGAGCCACCATGAACCGACTTGTCACTCTAGCGCTCGTCTTAATGATGGGCGCCCCAGCCCTGGCCGCCGATGACGACGGCTTCGTGCCGCTGTTCAACGGAAAAGACCTCACGGGCTGGGTGAACGTCAATTGCGCCCCCAGCACCTTTTTCGTGAAGAACAACGAGATCATCACCACGGGTCGGCCGACGGGCTACCTTCGCTCCGAGAAGCAATACGAAAACTTCATTTTTGAGATGGAGTGGATGCACGTCAACACGAAGGAAGTCGGCAACTCCGGCCTGTTCGTCTGGGGCGACCCGTTGCCCGCCGTCGGCACCGGCTACACGCGCGGCATCGAGGTTCAGGTGCTCGTGAACCTCACCTACACCGACAAGAAGACCGGCAAGGTGACGGCGAGCAGCCACGGCGACTTGTTCAGCATCTGGGGCGCGACGTGCATGCCCGATCGCCCACACCCGACCGGCGCTCAGCGCTGTATCCCGAGCGAGAATCGGGCCAAAGGCGGCGGCGAATGGAACCATTACAAGGTCATCGCGAACAATGGCGTGTTGAAGCTCCACGTCAACGGCAAGGAAGTCTCCGGCGTCAGCGAATGCCGTCCGCGCAAGGGCTATCTCGCGTTGGAATCCGAAGGCGCCGAGTGTCACTTCCGCAACATCAAGATCAAGGAGCTACCCAGCACCAACCCGAAGCCGGAAGAGATTTGCCACGTCGCGGCGGATCACGTCAGCCTGAACGACGGCCTGACGCTGACGGGCTGGAAGGCCGACGGCGATTCGTGGAAGGCCGGCGGAGTTCTTCGTTGCACCGGCACCGGCAATCTGACGACCGAAGGCAAATATCGCCACGCCGAGTTGATCTTCGATTGGAAGCTGCCCGCGAAGTCTGACGCGAAGTGCGTCGTTCAGGTGGGCGGCAAGGACCACGTTGTCGATGCGCCAAAGGCGAAGCCCGGCGCCTGGCATCGCGAGACGATGACGATCAAACTCGATGAGTCGGCGCCGATCACATTCAAGGGCGCCAAGGGATTGGAGTTGATGAACATCTTCATCAAAGAGTTGAAGTAACCTCCGCGTTCATCGTTTCGCGTTCGCCGCCGAACGCGAAACGATAGACTCTCTGCCGTGAGTTCACCCATGATTCGATCGTCGGCCCCGCATATAACCCGCCGCTGGTTCCTGCAGCAGTGCAAGGTCGGCTTGGGCGCGATGGCTCTGGCGCACCTGTTGCGAGAAGATGGCCGCGCAGCGGTGGGTGGCGATCCCTTGGCCCCGACGGTGCCGCATTTCACCCCAAAGGCCAAGCGCGTCATCTTCCTGTTCATGGCCGGCGGCCCGAGTCATTTGGAGCTTTTCGATAACAAGCCGAAGCTCGCCGAACTCGACGGCAAGCTGCCGCCGCCCAAGCTGATCGAAGGCTATCGCGCTGCGTTTATCAATCCCGGCTCGCGGTTCCTTGGGCCGAAGTTCAAGTTCGCGCGTCATGGCAGATGCGGCGCCGAAATCTCGGAGCTGTTGCCCCACACCGCGAGCATCGCCGACGACATCTGCATCGTGCGGTCGATGGTGACAGATGCGTTTAACCACGCGCCGGCTCAGATCATGATGAACACCGGCTCGCAGCAATTCGGCCGGCCGAGCCTCGGAGCTTGGACCCTCTATGGTTTGGGCAGCGAGACAAAGGACCTGCCGGGGTTCGTCGTGTTCAGTTCTGGGAGCAAAGGCCCCAGCGGCGGCAATTCCAATTGGGGCAGTGGGTTCTTGCCGACGGTTTATGCCGGCGTGCCGTTCCGCGGCGCTGGCGACCCGGTGTTGTATCTGTCGAACCCACCCGGCGTCACCACGGATACGCAACGCGATACCCTCGACTCCATCGCGACACTGAATCGGATGCGCCTCGATGCCATGGGCGACCCAGAGATTGCGACGCGGATCAACTCCTACGAGATGGCCGGCCGCATGCAACTGACGGCTCCCGACGTGATGGACATCGCCAAGGAGCCTGCCCACATCCGCGAGATGTACGGCGCCGAGCCGGGCAAGCCAAGCTTCGCCAACAACTGCCTATTGGCCCGGCGGCTCATCGAGCGAGGTGTCCGGTTCGTGCAACTGTTTCATGAAGCCTGGGACCAGCACGGCAACCTCATCGGCGATTTGAAGAAGAACTGCAAGAACACCGATCAGGCGAGCGCCGCCCTGGTGCGTGACCTCAAGCAGCGCGGGTTGCTGAACGATACGCTGGTGATTTGGGGCGGTGAGTTTGGCCGCACGCCGATGGTGCAGGGCGGCAGCGATGGCCGCGACCATCACCCGAACGCCTTCACATATTGGCTGGCCGGCGGCGGCGTGCGGCCGGGGTTCACCCTTGGGGCCTCCGACGAACTCGGCTTCAATGCCGTGGAAGATCGCGTTCATGTCCATGACCTGAACGCGACGATCTTGCACCTGCTCGGCTTCGATCACACCAAGCTGACGTTCAAGTTTCAAGGGCGCCAGTTTCGGCTGACCGACGTGCATGGCGAGTTGGTGACGAAGATGCTGGCGTAGAAAGCCCGCGGCGTCGTACTCAGAATACCACCGGGAACTCATGTGGAGTCTTGAACTCGCCATCATGGTCGTCATGATCGGCATCAACTGCGTTTTTGCAGGGTACGAAATCGCCCTCGCTTCGATATCGTTGGCACGCTTGCAACGTCTGGCGGACGAGCATCGTCGTGGGGCGGCGGTCGCCCGGTACATGAAACAGAACATGGAGGCGAGCCTCGCGGTCGTTCAGTTGGGGATCACGCTGGTCGGTGCCATCGCGGCCGCGGTTGGCGGAGCCGGCGCCGAGGAGAAGTTGACGCCAGTGGTGATGGCTCGATTGGGAACGTCCGCGACGATCGCCGAGATTATCGCGATCGCCCTCGTTGTGGCGCCGCTGACGGTGGTCACCATCATCATCGGCGAGTTGATCCCGAAGGTGTTTGCTTTGCGAAACCCGGAGCGAGTCTGCCTGGCCCTGTCGCCGATGATGCGATGGTTTTCGTTTAGTGTTTGGCCGGCGGTGTGGCTGTTTGAAGCGATCGTCATGGGCGTCATGTCCTGGGGCGAGCGACGGCTTGGCTCATCGCTCAAAGCCGAGACCGCGGAGCTTCAGGATCTGCGCGCGACGGCTGCCTTGGCCCGCGCCACGCGACTCATCGGTCATCGAGAAGAGAGAATCATCCTCGGAGCGACGGAATTGCGATCGCGACCCGTGGGCGACATCATGCTTCCTGCGGAGCATATGCAAACGCTCGACGCCAATAATTCCCTCGCCGACAACCTGATTGCCGCTCACCTGGACATGCACACGCGCTTCCCGGTTGTTGACCGAAAAGGCGATCCACAGTCGGTCATTGGCTATGTCAACGTCAAGGACATCATCGCCACGATGCGCCTCAGCCCCCATGAACCGACGTTGCGCGGCATCCTGCGCCCGATCCCTTCGTTCCATCACGATCAACCGATCGCCGAGTGCCTCGAACGGTTGCTGCGAGACCATACTCATATCGCCTTGGTCCGAGACCGCGACGATCGCGTCATCGGGATGATCTCGTTGGAGGACATCATCGAGGAGTTGGTCGGCGAGATTGAAGATGAGTACGACAACTTGCCGCCTCACCTCGTAGCGTCGGGTACTTCGTGGATTGCCGGGGGTGGGGTGCGCCTGGATCGGCTCAAAGCGACGACGGGCCTCGATTTCTTGGCAGATGCCCCGAACGCTTCGGTGCAGACCCTGAGCGATTGGGTCGAGGGACACTTGAGGCGCCAGGTTCGCGGCGGCGACCTTATCGAGCGCGAGGCCATCCGAGTCGTTGTTCGCAAGGTTCGACGCCATCGCGTCCAGGAAGCCTTGATCGGCCGGCGCCAACCGTGACCGGTCCCGGTTGCGGTATACTAATACCCGAGCGCGAGGATTTCAGATATGCGCGGATTCGGGGCGGCGTCACTGGTGTGGGTCCTCGTCGCCATCAAGGCGGCGGCGCATCCGGTGCCGGATGAATCCTACTACCGGACCGTTCGCGTTCGCCTCACGCCTCGCGGGGTCGAGGTCGCTTATCGTCTGGATGTGCCCGAGCTGACCGTCAATGCCACCGTCCGCGAATGGCTCACACCTGATCGGCTCGCGAAAATCCGCTCCGTCCGCGATGTTCATGAAGCCTATACCGACGCCATCGCTCCGTTGCTGGCCGATGGTCTCGACGCCAAACTCGGCGAGCGTCCGCTAACGTTCCGCTGCGCAACTCGCAAGTGGCACGTCGAGGAGCATCTGCAAATTGATTTCGTCTTCGTCGCCGAATGGCCGGCCCCGGTCGCGGCGCCGGCGACTTTTTGGTTCGAGGACAACACGTTTCGGGACAAGAAAGGGCAAGTCGATCTCGACTTTGGTGACAATCAGGGGTTTCTGCTGCGGAGCATAGTCGCCCCGTCGGCCGCCCTCAAGGCCCGTGCCCCAGCCGACCGCGACCCCGGTGACGATCAGAAGCTGCGTACCCTCTCCGCAACGCTCGAACGTTCTGACGAAGGTCCCACGACACCGTCGCCGGGACCAGCCCTGGAATCGGCTTCGGAAAGCTCGGTGATCGACCAATTGCGGCATCGCGGACTGGTTGCCTTGCTCGATACACCCATGGGCATGGGGATGCTGCTGCTTCTGGCGGGCCTTTTCGGGGCGGCCCATGCCCTCACGCCGGGGCACGGCAAGACGTTGGTCGCCGCTTATCTCGTCGGCGAACGCGGCACGGTCGCCCATGCCTTGTTGCTTGGCATGGTTACAACGGTGACGCATACCGGCGGGGTCATCGCCGTGGCGGCTCTGTTGGCGATCCTCGGTGACCGCATCACACCCGCACAGGTTCACACGGCCCTGGCGTTTTTCGGCGGGCTGCTCATCGCCTCCATCGGCGTTTGGTTGCTCCTGGCGCGGCTGGCGGGCAAAGCCGACCATGTCCACATCGGCGGCGGGCATTCGCACTCGCATTCTCATGCCCATTCGCATGACCATCACCATCATCACGCACCCGTTGCGGAAGGCGGCGTGCGAATCGGCAGCCTGATCGCGCTGGGCATCAGCGGCGGCATCGTGCCATGCTGGGATGCGGTCGTACTTCTCGGCTTCGCTATCACGGCTCAGAGGCTATGGCTCGGCGTGCCGCTGCTCTTGGCCTTCAGCGCCGGCTTGGCATTCGTCCTGGTCGCCATCGGCGTGCTCGTGGTGAAGCTGAAAGGCTTCGGCTCCTCGCGATGGGGCAAGGGCCGCGTGGTCCGGGCTCTGCCGATCGTCAGCGCCCTGGCGATTATCGCCCTGGGCATCTGGCTCTGCCTCGACGGCCTGCCGAAGTGAGGGGGCGCCGTTTACGATTCGCGCGCGCCTGCCCCGTCGGGGTGTAGTGCATCTGACCCCCTCGCTCCTATAATCCCCGGATGAAACTCGCCGCGCTGACCGCTTTTCACGTCCGCATCCCGTTGCGCCGGCCGATCCGCCATGCCTCTCACACGCGCGAGTTCACCGACAACGTCGTCGTGCGCGCCACTCTCGATGATGGCACGACAGGCTTTGGCGAAGGCGTGCCGCGCGATTACGTCACCGGCGAGACGATCGATTCGGCCCTTGAACTCTTGCAGCGAAGTTTATTGCGCGATCAGCTCGAAGCGTGCTCAGACTTCAAGGCGGTGGCCATCGTGGCAGCCAGACTGCGACTCGCGCCGGTTGCCGGTGACGATCGTGGGATTCAGGGAAACGCGGCCCGATGCGCCCTCGAACTGGCCGTGCTCGACGCCTTTGGGCAGGCGTTTCGCGAACCGCTCGCGGCGGTAACGCGGCTAGCCGAACCGGAATTGCTCGAACCACGCGATCGCGTCCGCTATAGCGATGTCATTACGTCGGCGACGGGTTTCAAGCTGCGAGTGCGAGCGTGGATGACCCGTGTCTATGGTTTCCATCAGTTGAAGGTAAAAGTCGGCATTCCGGGTTATGACGACGTTCGGCGGTTGCAGCGCATTCGCCGGATTGTTGGACGATCGCTTGACCTTCGCATGGACGCGAACGAGGCGTGGTCGCCGGCGGAGGCTGCGGAGCGCATCGCGGCCCTGGAACCGTTCGGCATCAGCAGCGTCGAGCAGCCGTTGCAGCACGAGGATTTTGCCGCGCTGCCGGAATTGCGGCGCCGGATTCGCACGCCGATCATGCTGGACGAATCGCTGTGTGGGATCATGGATGCCCGTCGGGCGGTGGACCTCGGAGCGTGCGATCTGTTCAATCTGCGGCTGTCGAAATGCGGCGGGTTTCTGCCGTCGTTGGCATTGGCGCGGTTCGGGAAGCGGCGCGGGTTGGGGTATCAGCTGGGGTGCCAGGTCGGCGAGACGGCAATTCTCTCTGCGGCGGGCCGGCATTTCGCGGCGAGCGTCGGCGGCATCCGGTTTGTCGAAGGTTCGTTTGATCGTCATTTGGTGCGCGAGTCGCTGGGCACGGCAGACATAACCTTTGGCCGCGGCGGATGGGCGCCGGCGTTGACGGGGCCGGGGCTGGGAATCCGCGTCGATGCGGCGGCGTTGGCCCGGGTCACCATTCGCGAGGTGCCGATCTTTGGTTGAACCGCACTTCGAGTCCTGGGTCGCGTCCGACGGCTATGTCGGGGCCCTTCGCCGCTGGCCGGTCGCGGGCCGGCCCCGGGCGCGCGTCGTTTTCCTACATGGCATTCAGAGCCACGGCGGATGGTATCATCGCAGTTGCGAGCATCTGAACGCGGCTGGGTTCGAAGTCTACTTTCTCGATCGCCGCGGCTGCGGGCGAAACCCGGTTCGCCGCGGAGATACCCCGAGTTTTCGCCGGTTGATCGACGACGTTGTCGAGTTCATGCGACCGCTGCGGGCCACCGGGTCGCCGCCGCTACGGCTCGCGGGCATCTCGTGGGGCGGCAAGCTGGCGGCGTCCGTCTGTTCGCGGGCGCCGGGCCTGATCGATGGGCTGGCATTGCTTTGCCCCGGCCTATGCCCTCGGGTCGGCACGCCCTTGGGGACACAGATTCTCATCGGCCGCGCCCGCATCCGTTTCCCGCGGCAATATTTCGACATTCCTTTGAATGATCCCAAACTCTTCACGGCGTCGCCTGATTGGCAGCGGTTTATCGCTGACGACCCCTTGGCGTTGCGAAAAGCGACGGCTCGGTTCTTCGTCGAAAACCTTCGGTTCAACATCTACCTCCGCCGTCGCCCGCCGCGACTGCGGGTGCCAGTGTTGTTGCAACTGGCCGAACGCGACCGGATTATCAATAATCGCGCCACGCGCCGTTTCGCGTTGCAATACCTCTCGCCGGCGACGCGGATCATCGAATATCCAGGGGCGAGTCACACGCTCGAATTCGAGCCGCCAGGGCATCCGTTCCTCGATGATCTCACGCAATGGCTGGGGGGATGAGAGCGCTCAACTGCATGCAATTCGCGAGTGGGTTGAAGAATGCGGCGATATGATTCCGTTTCAGCAGCGAAAAGAATGTGTTACTCTTGCGTCTAGGCACCAGGGCTGACAAAATGCCAACAAATGTGGACAGACCAATGACAAACTCCTGCTATCTCGGCGAGTCTCGATTAAAATCTCTTTGGAGAAAACGATGCCCATTATCTCGATCTACAACAACAAAGGTGGAGTGGGGAAATCGACCCTTACGGTTGGGCTTGCCGAGTTTCTCGCCGCCGACGGGAATAAGGAAGTTCTAATCATCGACCTCGATGCTCAAGCGTCAAGTTCGGGAGCGATTCTTGACCGACGTGCGATCAACCAGGCGATAGAGAATAAGCACACATTCGCGTCGGTGGCTGAGCAGGCAATCCGTTCACGCCGAATCATCTCGAATTTATCGACGTATATTACAGTCCGGCCAGCATCCAGTTCACGCAGCACACCGTTGCAGAAACTAAACGTACTAGTTCCCGATAAGTCTGAGATGATCCGCATCGAGGAGAGCATGCGAGGCGAGCGGGACTTGCTTGCACTTAGTGATTTCTTCAGACCAGCCCTTGATCGCTTCGCGTACGTTTTGATCGACTTTCCGGGAAATATCGACTCGCGTAATAAGCTGGCTGTGGGTGCAATGGCAATGAGTGATTTCACGGTCATCCCGGTGGAACCTTCCTCAATTGCACTGAATGCATTGCCTGACACGTTTGAATTCGTCGAGCACTGTCGGCGCCTCGTCAGAAACGGGCGACCAGAGATTCTTGGATTGATCCTCAACAAAACAGATAGACGAACGGACCAGTATAAAAATCGATTCTGTCCGATTCTTGAAGCTGCGCAAAATGGTGAAATCCCAGAGGTGTTCGAAAACATGATTCCTGACGCGCCCAAGTTGGCGACCTCCACCGACGAAATGAAAGACTTTCACACTCGTAAGGAGCGCTTTGATACCTATTACGATCCTGTCCGAAAGGTCGCGCGAGAATTAGAGGAAAGATGCGCCCGATTCAGACCGCGCCGCGCCAAGAGTGACGAGCCGACCAGCAGGTGGTTCCGAAATTTGTTCGATTCTTGGCGGCTACGAAGACAGCAGCCCCGGTCATCGCGAGCGACTGCGTCGACTCGAACGCACAAGCCAACATGACGACGGACAGACAATCGGCACGGACGAAGCGCAAATGCCTCGCGCCACGCGCCGTTTCGCGTTGCAATACCTCTCGCCTGCAACGCGGATCATCGAATATCCAGGGGCGAGTCACACGCTCGAATTCGAGCCGCCAGGGCATCCGTTCCTCGATGATCTCACGCAATGGCTGGGGGGATAAGGCGACGACTCTTCTCGGTTCCGGTCGCAGATTCTGTCTATGATCCGGCCCAAGCGCGTTCCGTGGTGAGAGTTGTTCTTGATGCGGCTTTCCGGATAGGGTCTCACACGTCGAGATCATTTTTTTAGAAGATTTTCTCGTCCGAGGCGTTATCATCGAGTCGGCAACGGATCAGCGTGGCCCGCCGGCATTTTCGAGGACACATCGATGAGACCCCCAATTCAATCATGGCACGGTTTCTTGGCGGCAGCGGCAGTGTTGATGGCGACGTCTCGCGGCATCGCCCAAGAAACGCCGCCGCGATTCGTTTACATCAAGGGGCAGGACGTCCCCATCGTCAACGACCAGAGCGCCGTCATCGGCAAGGCCAATCTCGGCTCGCGACACATGAGCGAGCGTCAGAACGGCGAATGGTATCTGATCTACTTCGGCAACAACAATCAGCCGGGTTGGATCAAGGCCGACACGGTCGTTCTTTATCCGTTGCTGGTGCTCGATCAATGGAAACGGGTGCAGGCCGCCGAGCAACTCATCACGGCCGGTGAGGCCTTGGAAAAAGAGGGCAAGTACAACGCCGCCGCCGCGGCTGTCCAAAGCGGCCTGACCGTAATCGCCGAGCTTGTCGGTAAGGATCATCCGCAAACGGCATGGGTTCAAGTACGACTGGGCGCCATCGCCGAGCGTCAGGGCGATACTCGTCGCGCGGAGGGCCTTTACCGGCAGGCGTTGGCGACATTTGAAGCCAAGCTGGGGAAAGACCACGTTTACACCGGCGACAGCCTGAACAGTCTTGCGGGCCTGCTCAAGGAGTTGGGTCGCTTCGCCGAGTCGGAATCGCTCCATCGCCGCAGCCTGGAGATTACCGAGAGCACGTTAGGAAAAGACCACCCCAACGTCGCGGTGTCGCTCAACAATCTTGGAGAGTTGTTTCGGGTCATGGGTCGCTATGGCGAAGCCGAGCAATTCCTGCGGCGCAGCCTAGAAATCATCGAGGCGAAATACGGAAAGAACGACGTGCAAACCGCCAAGTTGATGGGAAATCTGGCGGTGTTGTATGCCACGGTCGGACGGCTTGACGAAGCGGAACCGTTACTTCGTCGCTGTATCGAACTTCGCGAAGCGGCTGTTGGCAAGGATCACCCGGAATTGGTCCCGCATGTCGAGAGCATGGGGAGCATTAATTCGTCGCTGGGTCGTTTCAAAGAGGCTGAGCAATGGTATCGTCGCGGGCTGCGGATTAGCGAATCCAAGCTCGGCAACGATCATCCGCGAACGGCTGCCTGCATGTCGAATTTGGGTAGTCTCTATGCCGAATTGGGACAGTACAACGAGGCCGAAACGTTGTTGCGCCGCAGCCTGGAAATTCGAGAGAGCCGATTGGGCAAGGACCATTTGGACACGGCCAATAGTCTCATCAACCTTGGTGAGTTGCTCGTACGCACCAAAAAATATGACGAGGCGATGTCGCTTCATCGTCGCTGCTTGGCGATACGAGAAACCAGACTGGGCAACGACCACCGCGACACGTTAACGGTACTGAACAACATTGCCTGCATTCATGACGAGCAGAAACAGCACGACGAAGCCATACGTCTGCACCAACGTGTGCTGACCACCGTCGAAACGACTCTGGGCAAGGATCACGATGACGTCGCGCGGATGACGCACAACCTGGCGCGAGCGCTTCTCAATGTGAGGCGATACGATGAAGCGGAACAACTGCTGCTTCGAAGCATCGCCCTCATCGAGTCGCGGAGGGGCAGAGACCACCCGGACGTGACGCATGGCCTGGGCATGCTCGCCGATCTTCATTTTGCGACCGACCGTGCCGGCGAGGGTCGTCGTCTTTACGACCGCCTGTTGCGATCAAGGCATCGGGACGTGACGACCTTGTTGCCGGCGATGTCGCAGTCACAGCAACACGCCTATTTGGAAACGCGGGTGTCGCCGTTGTGGCGCTCGGCCCTTTCCGCAGGCTATTGGCACGGACGATCTGATTCGGCGATGGCCGAACTCAGCGCCGCATGGGTGGCCAACGGCAAAGGCATGCAACAAGAAGCGCTGGCCGTCACGACCCAGTTGCAGTCGTTGGACGACCCGCAGGCGAGGGCCGTCTCGGAACAACTTCGCGGCGTCCGGCAGATGTTGACCAAGGTGAAGGCCGAACCCGTGCGGCCTGGCTTGGAGGCGGAATCACGCAAGGAACTCGATCGGCTCGAGCAACGCGAGCGCGATTTTGCAACCCAGTTGCTGAAACTCTCAGGCCGGACGGGTCGCGGCCGGGGTTGGGCCGACATCGACTCGATTCGAAAGTCCTTGCCCGACGGCGGCGTGCTGATCGATTTCGCCTTTCTGCTGCTGCACGATTTCAAACGCGCCGACTCGTCGAGCGTGCTGTTCGTGGCATGGGTGACTCCTCAACGCGGCGCGGCTCGGGTCGTCGATCTAGGCCCGGCTGCCGAGATTGTCGCGTTGTCCCACGCTCTGCAAGCCGAACTTGCCAAGTCGGCGGCGACGATTCGCGACAAGGGCGAGATCGAAGCCGAAAAGGCGCTTCGACCCTTGTTGCAGGCCATGGCGAAGCGACTCTTGGATCCGCTGATGGCCCTGGACGAAGTGAAGAATGCCCGCCAATGGGTGATTTGCCCCGACGGCAATCTTTGGGCCGTGCCCTGGGCGGCGCTGACTCTTTCGGATGGCAAGTACGCCGTTGAACGATACCCGATTCGACTCGTGAATGCCGGTCGCGACTTGGTGGTATCGGCGGATCAAGCGTCAACGATGGAGACGAGCGCTCCGTTGATCGTGTCTGATCCCGATTTTGACTTGGGGCGCGACGACGCGGCAACCAAGACTCGCGAGATCGTCGGCGGCGTCGATCCGAATCAGAGTCGCAATCTGGTTTCGCGAAATCTCCGGCTGGGCAACGTCAAGCGACTGCCCAATACGGCCATTGAAGCCGAGTCGATCACGCCTCGAATTGCCGAACTCCTGAAACAACCACCGCGGACGTTCTTCGGTGATCAGGCGCTGGAAGCCGTTGTCAAATCCGCAAAGCGACCGAAGATGCTGGTGCTTTCGACTCACGGGTTCTTCCTTCCCGAGCAGGAAATCCGCGAACGAGGACCCGAGGCAAGAGGCGCTCACGATTCTTCGACTGGCCCCTTGTTGACGAAGAGCGGCGACGTTTTCGAGGATCCGTTGCTGCGCTGCGGCTTGCTGCTCGCCGCCTGCAACGATCAACCGAAGCCCGGTCAAGTGCGCCCGGGCGATGACGGCATACTAACGGGCCTCGAAGTGCTGGGCCTGGACTTGCGCGGCTGCGAACTCGTCGTCCTGAGCGCATGCGAAACCGGCGTGAGTAACGTCCGATTCGGTGAAGGTGTGGGCGTGATTGGCCAGGTGGGCGTTGCCGGCTTGCGGCAGGCGTTTCAGTTGGCCGGCGCCGAAGCAGTACTGGCGTCGCTGTGGCAGGTGCCCGACCGCGAGACGGCTCTGCTCATGATCGGCTTCTTCGATCAACTGGCCGCCGGCGCCGATCGCCCGACAGCTCTGGCCGAATCACAGAGGGCGATTATCAAACGACGGCGAGAACGTTCCGCCGCCGCCCATCCTTTTTTCTGGGCTGCTTTCACCCTGACGGGTCGCGACATCGGCACTCTGGCGACGCTGAAGACCGCCCACGACTACAACGAGCGCGGCCGAAAATTCTTGGCGAGCCGCGCCGATGCTTTGGCACTGGCTGACTTTGACGCTGCCCTGAAGCTTGATCCGAAATTCGCCAGAGCCTACCACAACCGCGGCGTCGCGCTGAAGAACAGCAACAAGATCGACGAGGCTTTGGACAGTTTCAACAAGGCGATCGAACTCGACAGCAACAACGCCGCTGTCTATCGCGACCGTTCTTTGGTCTACCGCGACCGCAAGCGATATGCCGAGGCCCTCGCTGATCTCGACAAGGCCGTGCCATTGGACGACGAGGTCGAAGCCCTGATCGATCGGGCTTATGTTCATCGACTGATGAAGAACTTCGAGTTGGCGAAAGCCGATGCGGCGGCGGCACTCAAGAAAGCCCCCAACGTATGGCGTGCTTGGATGGAGAAGGGCATTCAAGCTGAGTTTCACGAGAAAAAGCCCGACGACGCCATCGCGGCCTACACCAAGTCGATCGAATTGAATCCACGAGCATCAGCAGCCTATTATCGGCGCGGGCTGGTGCATCTGTCGCGGAATGCGGGCGATAAGTCCCTGAAGGATTTCGAGGCGGCCGTCACCATCACGCCGAACTATTTGGCGGCCCGCGAAGAATTGGCGAAGCTCAAGAGTCGGCAGGGCGACTCTCGCGGCGCGGTCGTCGAGTGGCGCGAGGTCATTCGCTTGGCCCCGAAGTCGGCGAACGCCCGTTGGGGTTTGGGCAACGATCTTCGCATCGCCGGACAGGTCGCCGAGTCCATTCAGCAAATGGACGAGGCGCTGAAGCTCAACCCGAGCTATCCGGATGCATTCGCCCATCGCGGCGTTGCCCGTCGGCTTCTCGGCCAATTGACCGAGGCCGAGGCCGACCTGAAGAAGGCCATCGAGTTGTATCCCAAATACGCCTGGGCCTTCAACGAATTGGGGACAGTGCATCTGGCCCAGAAACGCGCCGACGACGCGATTGGGGCCTTTGACAAGGCCATTGAATTGGTGCCGAAGTATGTCGCCGCTCTGCGATCGCGAGCGGCGTCGCATCGGCTCAAGGGCGATGAGGTCGCCGCCAAGGCCGACGAGAACCGGGCGTTGGAAGCCGAACACGGGTCGTTGGCACCGCTTCAAACTGCCGCCGCGTACATCGAGCGCGGCCGGCGATTCTTGAATAATCGCGCGTATGAACTGGCGTTGACCGATTTCGACGCCGCCATCAAGCTCGACGCGAATTCGGCCGTGGCGCACTACAATCGCGGGTTGGCCCTCGACAATCGCGGGCAACACGCGCCGGCCATCGCTGCCTATTCCAGGGCCATCGAACTAGACCCGAAGAACGCCAACTACTATCGCCAGCGTGCTGATCTGTACACGTTTCGCAAGCAATACACCGAGGCCCTTGCCGATCTGACGGCGGGTATTCCGTTCGACTCGGGCGTGACCTTGCTTCTGGATCGCGCCCAACTCTATCGCCAACTCGGCAAAGCGGATCTTGCAAAAGCCGACGGCGACGCGGCACTGGCCAAGTCGCCGAAAGAGGCCCGCGCCTGGGTCGAGCGCGGCGTGCAAGCCGATAATGGTCGTCGATTTGACGAGGCCGTGGAAGCGTTCAGCAAGGCGCTCGAGTTCGAGCCGCGAAACTGGATCGCCTTGTACAATCGCGGCCGAATCCAATCGAACCACGGCAAGCTGGCCGAGGGACGCAGGGATTTGGAAAAGGCCTTGGAATACCACCCGACCCATCTCGGAATTCGGATTAACCTAGCCGAAATAAAAGAGGCCGCCGGCGACCTTGAGGGCGGAATCGCTGAGCGTCGCGAAGTCGTGCGCCGGTCACCCAAGTCGGCGACCCATCGCGTCGATCTCGCCGAAAGACTTCGAAGAGCCAATCGGTTTCCCGATGCCATCGCCGAACTCGACGAGGCCCTTCGGATCGATCCGAATTCCGCCGATGCCTATTCAGTCCGAGCCATGACGCGCACCGAGAATCAGGAGCTGGCCGCCGCCGAGGCCGACGCTCTCAAGGCGCTTCAACTATCCCCGAAGATGGCACTCGCGATGCGCTCACTTGGTTTCATTCGGCTGCAACAGAATCGACTGGACGAGTGCATCGACCTGATGACGCAGGCGATCGCGTTGGAGCCAAGTTCACCCCGAGCCTACGATGTGCGTGCTGTCGCGCATCGACGCGCGGGAAACCTCGCCGCGGCTCAAGCCGACGAGGCCAAGGTCAAGGAGCTATTGGCGAAACCGAAACGCTAATGCCGCGGATGACCTTTTGCGAATCATCAACTCACAAGGAAGCGACATGCGGAGAGAGGGAAACATGCTCAAAGCACCTCTTGGGGATGCTTGACCGCAAGGTACGTCGTGTTCGTCGAGATGTCGCGTTGCGTTCGGGCTGGACCGGTCGCGGGTTGCGGCACACAATGAAGGAAGGCCCCTTCTTTGTCGGGAGACCACGCATGGCATCCGTGACTGAAACGACCGCCCATGATCGCTGGCAGGCCGCCGTGGACGCCGCCCCGCCGCCGGAACGCCCGCCCACGACCGTCAGCGGTGTCGAGATTGACCCGCTCTACACGCCCGAATCGCTCAACGGTTTCGACCCCGACGCCGACCTCGGTTACCCCGGACAATACCCGTTTGTGCGCGGTGTTCACGCGACGATGCACCGCAGCCGGCTCTGGACCATGCGCCAGTTCGCGGGTTTCGGCACGCCCGCGCAGACCAATGAGAGATTCAAATTTCTGTTAGAGAAAGGACAGACCGGCCTCAGCACCGCCTTCGATTTGCCAACGCTCATGGGCCTCGACGCCGACGATCCGCGCTCGCTTGGCGAGGTCGGCCGTCTCGGCGTGGCGGTCTCAACTCTCGACGATCTTGCCACCCTCTATGATGGGATCGATCTCGGCAAAGTTTCTGTATCGATGACCATCAACGCGCCGGCCATCATCATCATGGCTTTTTACCTCGCCAATGCCCAGGATCGCGGGATCGATTGGAAACTCCTGCGCGGCACGACGCAGAACGACATTCTGAAGGAGTTCCACGCTCAGAACGAGTTCGTCTTTCCGCCGGAACCATCGGTGCGGCTGGTTTGCGACGCCATCGAGTTTTGCGCCGATCACGTCCCGCAATGGAACCCCGTCTCGGTGAGCGGCTATCACATTCGCGAGGCGGGTTCGACGGCGGTGCAGGAGTTGGCGTTCACTCTCGCCGATGGCTTCCACTATGTCGATATCTGCCTGGCTCGCGGCATGGACGTCGACCGTTTCGCCGGGCGTTTGAGCTTTTTCTTCAACGCCCACAACGACGTTTTCGAGGAGATTGCGAAGTATCGCGCCGCCCGTCACATTTGGGCAGAGACGCTGCGGAACAAGTATGGCGCGAAGTCCGAGGCGTCGTGGAAGCTGCGTTTCCACGCTCAGACGGCGGGCTGTTCGTTGCAGGACAAACAGCCACAGGTGAATTTGATCCGCGTGGCGTATCAGGCGCTCGCGGCCGTTCTTGGCGGTTGTCAGAGTTTACACACCAACAGCATGGACGAGACGCTGGCATTGCCGACCGAGCATGCCGTGACGCTCGCCTTGCGAACGCAGCAGGTGTTGGCGTACGAAACCGGCGTGACGAACACGGTCGATCCCTTGGGCGGCAGCTACTTCATCGAGGCGCTGACGCGGCAGATGCGCGACGAGTCGAAGCGATATTTCGACCAGATTGAGGAGCAAGGCGGGATGCTCAGCGCCATCGAGCGTGGCTTCTTCCGGCGTGAGATTGCCGACGCCGCCTTTGCCTATCAACGCGATGTCGATGCGAAGCGGAAGCTCATCGTCGGCGTGAATGCATTCGTCGAGAAAGACGAAAAGCCGATCGAGATTCTGAAGATCGACGACACCGTCGAACGGGATCAAATCGCCCGATTGCGATCGATCAAACAGAAGCGAGACAATGATGCGGTGCGCCGCCACCTCGACGCGGTGAAGCGTGCCGCCGCGGGTCGAGTGAACCTGATGCCGGCGCTGATCGATGCGGCCCGCGCCCGTTGCACGGTGGGCGAATTGGTCAACGCGATGGCCGAGGTTTTCGGGCGCTACGACGGCGCCGCGAAGTGGTAGCCCGCGTGTTGTGAATTGGTAGTCGCAGGCTTTAGCCTGCGTGGCTTGGTCGTAGCGCAGGCTAAAGCCTGCGGCTACCGGGAGTGGTCGTAGCGCAGGCTAAAGCCTGCGGCTACCGGGAGTGTAGTGAATTGGTAGTCGCAGGCTTTAGCCTGCGTGGCTTGGTCGTAGCGCAGGCTAA
>CAZESP010000031.1:10147-37903 GCA_964515185.1 uncultured Alcaligenaceae bacterium | reverse complement strand
ACCGGGAGTGGTCGTAGCGCAGGCTAAAGCCTGCGGCTACGAAAATCGGAGCCTATCTCGATGGCCAATTTGATTCGCCCGGACGATTGCGTTGCGGGCTATCGCGGGTTGGACACGATCTTCGCTTACACCAACTACGACGGCGACCTTGTGCCCTACAACTGCGGGCAAGCGGCAGCTTGCACCTTTCTGACTCACTACGGCAAATTCGACGGCGTCGAGGAGAAGGCCGGCGAGGTCATGCGGGCCATCGAGGGCGAGCATCCGCCGGACAACCTCGGCGGATACCTCGGCACCAGTCGCCGCCGCGTCGAGCGCATCTGTCGCGCGTTCGGCATGCGAGTCGAAGAGGCCGAGGGTGAAACAGAATTGCGTGCCCATCTCAACGAACAGCGGCCGGTCATCGTCATGGTCGGCGTTCCGGGGCCGAAACTGTGGCGATGGTCCCTACCGGCAGGGCATTGGATGGTCGCCTACGGATATGATGAACAGCACCTGTATCTGACGAACTTCGGCCGCATGACGTGGGACCAGTTTCGCGGCGGCTGGCGGTCGATCGTGCCTCGGCTAATCCGCATGAACGGCCGCGGGCTGGTGGTCAGCGACACGGTCGTTAATCGCGAAATCTCCGAGGTCGGCTAATGAGCGATACTCCTCTCCGCGTCGTGTTGGCGAAGATCGGCCTCGATGGGCATGATCGCGGTATCAAAGTCGTCGCTCGGTCCTTGCGCGATGCCGGCATGCACGTCATTTATGCGGGACTCTGGCAGACGCCCGAGGCCGTGGTTCGCACCGTCGCCGACGAGGACGCCGATTGGGTCGGAATCAGCCTTCTCAGCGGCGCGCACCTGACGTTGGTTCCACGATTGATGGAGTTGCTACGTCAGGCCGGCATGGGGCACGTCGGCGTCCTCATCGGCGGCATTATCCCCGAGGATGACGTGCCGAAGTTGGCGGCAATGGGCGTGGCTCGCGTCTTCGGGCCGGGGACCTCGCTGCCGGACATCGTGGAGTTTCTTCGCCAGCCGCGAGAAGCCCGTCATGCTTGACGACCTTTTCCGGCGGCTTCGGAGTCGCGACCGGACGGCCCTCGCCCGCCTCATCACGTTGGCATCGCATGCTCACCTCGCGCCGACCATTCGAGCGCACCTGACGCCGGAACCCACGATCAAATCGAGAATCGTCGCCATCACCGGCGCTGGGGGTGTCGGCAAAAGCTCTCTGGTCGGCAAACTCATTGAGACGCTTCGAACTCAAGGCCGAACCATTGCCGTGCTGGCGTGTGACCCGCAAAGCCCGCTCACCGGCGGCGCCCTGCTCGGCGACCGATTCCGTATGCCAAGCCGGCCGGACGATGACGGGCTGTTCGTGCGAAGCCTCGCCACGCCCAGCGGCTCACAAGGGATTGCCGGTCATCTCGATCTCGTGATTCGATTGTGCGAGGAATTCGGCTTCGAATTCGTGCTGATCGAAACGGTCGGCGCCGGTCAGGGCGACGTGGCCGTGCGAGCCCTCGCCGACGCCGTCGTGCTGCTCTTGCAACCCGAGGCCGGCGACGACCTGCAATGGGAAAAGGCCGGCGTGCTCGAGGTGGCTGACATTGTCGTCATTCACAAAGCCGACCTGCCGGGCGCCGATCGCGTGGCCGCCCAAGTTCAATCAGCACTTGACTTGTCGGGAGCGGAATTGCCGGTGCTGCGAGTCAGCTCGCGCACGAGTGCGGGGCTTGAGGAACTCGCCGACGCCATTGGCGGCCCGACGCCATCGCGGCGGCCGCTCGCCGATCCGAGTCGCGAGTTGCTGCGCCACGTCACCGATGCTCTCGCGGCTTGGTTCGCGCGAAATCGCGAATCGCCGGCCATTGCGGAGCTGATCGCCCGCTGGCAAATCGGCGACGTCGCAGTCGCCGACGCCGTTGCCGAAATCCAGCGTCTATGGGGCAAGGGATAGGCGGTTCGATTTGCCGAAGCCTCTCATGGCAAACCATAACGGTTTCACGCTGCGTTGGAGGAGCGGCGCTCACGGTTGCAAAAACGAGGACCTGCTTTCGATCAGGGCTTCCGCCTCGCGGACGAGGGTGACCAAGTCCTTCTGTTGGCTCCATTGTCGCTGTTTCATGAGCTCGCGCAGTTGTTGGAGAGCGACACGCGCCGGCTCCTTCTGGCCCAAGTGGTGTTGCGTCATAGCCAGAAAGACCAGGTCGTTCGCGTGGTCCTTTCGACGAGCCATTACCTGAGTCAGCGTCGTCAACGCGTCGTTGAATTGCCCGAGGCGATACTGGGCTGCCGCGAGAGAGTTCAGATAATCGCTGTTGCCGGCAGCGAGGCGGCAGGCCAACTCGGCGTGGCGCAACGCGCGGCGATAAGCTGCGGGCGGATAGTCGGCCGAAACCACCAATTCGCTGGCGATCAGGTTATTGCGAACCGGGTCGTCGCGGTAGAACCCGATCAACGTCATGGCCTTGGCTCGCACCCTTTCGTTACCCGAAGACGGTTCGGCGAGTCGGCGGGTGATATCGTCTTTGGTCAAAGCCTCATCGAACAGTGAGTCCATCAATTCGACCGCCTCGCACTCAAGGAGAACCTCGGGGGTCATAGGCCTGGCGTCGCGCAGTTTCACGGTTCGATCGCTGCTGCTCGTTGCGATCGACCAACCATCGGGGCTGACGGCGACATGCCCTAACCATGAGTCGTGTTCTTGAAAAGTACCGACTTCTTGACCGGCGACGACATCCCAGAGCTTGAGTGAATGATCGCCTCCCGCCGTTGCCAGGCGTCCTCGCGGCATGGCGGCTACGGCTTCGAGCCACGCACCGTGACCTTTCAACGTGAATCGCTCGCGGTTCGTGGTCACGTCCCAGACCTTGGCCGTCGCGTTGTCGCATGCCACGAACAACAGCCGCCCGTCCGTGTCAAACGCGACGCTCGTCGCGCCGTAAGTATGTCCCGGTCTCGTTTGAAGCAGACTCCCTGTTGCTACATCCCAATGGCGAACCGTTTCGTCCCAACTAGCGGTGACGAGTTGAGCGCTATCGGGGCTGAAGGTCAGAGCGGTGATGCCATGCGTGTGCCCGGTCAATTGCTGCCGTTCCTCGAATTGGTCGGTGTCCCAGATCTTGGCGATGCCGGGTCGATTCCTGTTGGACATATTGGCGGCTCCTGCGGCCAAGAACTTGCCATCTCGGCTAAAGGCCACGGGCATCAACGGCCCCATGCCTGCGTCGATTCGGTGGAGTTCGCGACCGGTGGCCGAATCCCAAATTCGAACCGTGCCATCGACGCTGGCGGTTGCGATGCGTGCATTGTCGGGACTAAAGGCTAACGACCAAATAAGTCCTTGATGGCCTTCGAACTTCAATAGCTCCTGGCCCGTGGCGACGTGCCAGACCAGGACCATGGTGCCCGCAGCTCCCGCCAATCGTGTGCCATCCGAGCTAAACGCCATCGACCGGCAATTCCGACGGGCGATCGTGCGAAGTTCGTGGCCGGCGCCGACGGCCCAGCGAGAAAGGACGCCGTCGCCGCTCGCCGTCGCCAATCGGCCATCGGGCATGAAGCTTGACTTGTTGGCCCATCCTGTTGGGCCACGCATGGTGCGGACCTGTCGGCCGCTGGACACATCCCAAACGTTGATCAAGTCGGCGTAGTGCGCCAGAAGCAATCGACCGTCACGATGAAACCGGACGCCGCTTGCGGACGCGCCGGGTGTGACCGCCGTCAACAGGACACGACCCGTCTCCCATTCATACACCCTCAATTGCTGCGAATCCGACTGATTGATCGTTCCTGCAATGACGGCGAGCAGTTTCCCATCAGGGCTAAAGGCAACGTGACGGCAAGGCCCATGATCCTCGGTCCAACTTCGGAGCTTCTGGCCGGTCTTCGTATCCCAAATGGCGACCTCGCCGACGCGCTTGAGATTGTCGCCGCCACCTGTCGCCAGCCGAGAGCCATTGGCACTAAAGGTGGGTTCCAATGTCATGCCGGTACCACCCGGCAATCGATGGACCTCTTTGCCGGTAGCGAGATCGACGATGGCGAT
The DNA here is from genome assembly GCA_964515185.1 of uncultured Alcaligenaceae bacterium. Classification (GTDB taxonomy): domain Bacteria; phylum Planctomycetota; class Planctomycetia; order Gemmatales; family Gemmataceae; genus CAZESP01. The sequence goes on along the minus strand of CAZESP010000031.1, from coordinate 33,862 downwards.
CGAACGGTCGCCGTTCGGCGAGAAACGCAACACGGCCAGGGTCGAGCCGTCGCGATTCAAACCGAGACTGAATCGCCCCTCGCCGCCGAGTTTCCGAGTCTGCAGGCGTGCGCCTGTGGCCGTCGACCAGACGGCAAGCATTCCATCGACAGAAGCGGTCACCAACCGAGAGCCGTCGCCGCTCAGCGCGAGCGCGTCGATGTTGCCATCCAACGCGGCCAATCGAGTCGGTTTACCATTCACGACTAGGTCCCAAATCGCGACGTTGTTACTGCGATCAACAATTGCCAATCGCCGTCCGTCGTTGCTGAAGGTCACGTTTGCTGCGGTGCCGATTCGGCTTGGCAGTTCTTGAACTTCAGCGCGACAGCGTCGATCGAGATAGAACCACTCCCAACCGCGAAGGTCGTCGGCATCCGAGGCCGGATTCCGGTAGAAATCTAGGTATTCCACGGCCCGAATCGCATGCTCGGCGTCGAGCGCGATCTGCGCGAGATTCATTCGGGCGATGTAGAGACCTCGCGCCGATTCTTTTGATCTCGCATCTGCCAGTCGGGCCTTTTCTTCAGCGTCTACGGCAAGACTCTGCGCGTGCCGCGCGCGACTCACCGCCAAGGCCGCGAAGTAGATAGAGACGGCAGAGCCGAGGACAAGCGACGCCAGGAACGCGGCGGAAAGCGAGGCGACCCGCGGGTTGCGCCGGCACCATCGCCAAGTTCGCTCCAAGGTGCCCACCGGCCGCGCAAGGATCGGCTCGTGTCGCAAGTATCGGTCGAGGTCGCCGGCCAGCTCGTGAGCCGTCGCATAACGGCGCGACGGTTCCTTCGCCATGGCTTTCAGGCAGATCGTCTCCAGATCGCGCGGGATCGTGTCGTTGAGCTTTCGCGGCGGTCGTGGTTCGTCCTGCAACACCTGATTCAGGAGCATGCGCTTGTTGCCGCGGAACGGACACTCGCCCGTGAGGAGCTGATAGAGGACCACGCCCAGGCTGTAGATGTCGCTGCGGCCATCGACGTCATGCGATTCGCCGCGAGCCTGTTCGGGCGACATGAACGCGGGCGTGCCGAGAATCTGGCCGGCCATCGTCATCGTGACTTCACCGGCCTCGCGTTTGGCCAGTCCAAAGTCGGTGATGACCGGCGAGCCATCGACGCGGATCATGATGTTCGACGGCTTTATATCGCGATGCACCACGCCGTGTTGATGGGCATAGTCAAGCGCCTGCGCGATCTGGCTGACCAGCGCCGCGGCTTGATCAGTGGTGTATCGCTGAGCTGTGAGTCGATCGGCTAAAGTCATACCATCCACGAACTCGCTGACCAGGTACGGCATGTCGTCCGACAGGCCAACGTCGTGAACGGCGACGATCCCGGGGTGCCGCAATTGGGATGCGCTGCGAGCCTCGCGCAGAAATCGATCGCGGTCGGAGGCATCGGACCCGATTGCCCCGCGCCGCGGAACTTTGACCGCGACGATGCGACCCAACTGCGTGTCGCGGGCCTTGTAAACGGAACCGAACGCCCCGCTTCCAACGATGTCGAGCAACTCGAATCTCCCCAATTGCCGCGGCGCCGGCGGCGCTCCGGTCGTGCTGCCGACTTCAATGAAGAAGCCCGACCCACACGAGCCGCAAACAATCTCCTCGGTGAGCGTGGCGTATGCCAATTCGATGGCCGAGCGACAATGTGGGCAAAGAACGTGCATGACTTCACGAGTCCGAAATAGCTGCCGGTTGATGCGACAACGATATCGTAGCCAAAACCGCTCGAATCGTAGATGGGATGGGGCAAGGTCCGGCGTCGCTGTCTCCAGCAAACTGCCCAACGCGAAACCTCCGCTGACGGTCTCGGTGGCGTTTCCGTGATGATCGAGAGCGGAAAACAATTCAACAGGAGATCAAACCCTACCTTGGCGAAATAAGGGACGACGAGGAAACAACCATGGCCGCCGATTTTCATGATTAGTTTCTACCGCCTTCAACCGATGCCGTGATAGGATGATGTGGCATTTAGGTTGAGCGGACATGGCATAATTCATCGGACTTCGCAAGACGCTGAGCGTTATCCACTGTTCCCAAGGCCCGTGAGCGATGGATCCCCGAAGACTGCGATTTGGAATCGTTGTCGCTCTATTCCTCGGCTGCGGCTTGCCCGTGACGGGAAGCCTGCGGGCCATGCTCTGTTCGCGTACCGTCAGTGGTTCCAGGGGACGTTCCATGCCGTCGTCGAGGCGCTGGGAATGTTCGCCGGCCTGACGCTCGCTGGGGTGTTGCTGTTATTGCGGCGATACAAAGCCGGCCATTCCCTTCATTTGTGGACATCGTGTGGGTTGATTGGAATGGGCGTTCTCGATGGATTTCACGCGGCGTCGGTTCCGGGCAATACATTTGTCTGGTTTCGCGGAACCGCGACGCTCATGGGTGGAATCGGTTTCTCACTTGTCAGGCTTCCCGAAAGAGTCGGGCACTGGCGTCTGACGAAGTATCTACCCCTCGTGTTTTTTGTCATCGCGATGCTCATCGGCATTGTCTCTGCCGGTTGGCCTCAAACACTACCGGCGATGCTCAAAGACCAGAAGTTCACCGCAACTCCTCGCTTGCTCAATACCCTGGGGGCATCGGATTTCTTGTGGGAAGCGCCTGGTTTCATTATCGCCACAAAAAACAGGCAAGGATCGAAGATGTCCTGTCTGCGACGTTCACGCTGCTGTTTGGAATGGCGGGGATTCTCTTTTGGATATCACAACTCTTGGAAGTGGACTGGTGGTGGTGGCATTTTCTACGATTGGGGGCGTACGGACTGGTCCTTGGGCAAGTATTCCTGATGTATCATCGCGATCAGGGAGAGTTGAAAATGCTCAATTCACTGCTCGAAAACAGAGTCATTGAACGAACGGCACAGTTTCACGCCATCCTTGACGCCGCCGTCGATGCCATTATCACGATCGATGAAAATGGCATTGTCGAATCAATGAACCGTGCCGCTGAACAGATCTTTGGTTACCAAGCCCACGAGCTGGTCGGGCAGAATATCAAAATCCTCATGCCGCCTCCGTTTTGTGATGAACACGATCAATACATTCGGAACTATCAGACAACGGGAGTCCGCAAGATTATTGGAATCGGCCGGGAAGTCGTCGGCAAACGCAAGAATGGAACGAAGTTTCCCATGGAACTCGCCGTCAGCGAAGTTCGCTTACATAATCGCTGCCTATTCACTGGATTCGTCCGTGACATCACGGAACGAAAACGCGCCGAGGATGCGCTCCGCTCGGCGTTGGTAGCCGCGGATCATGCCAACCGCGCCATAAGTGAGTTCTTGGCCAACATGAGCCATGAAATCCGAACTCCCATGAACGGTATTCTCGGAGTGACGCAATTGGTCCTCGATACCAATCTGGCCCCCGATCAGCGAGAATTCCTGACGATGGCCAAAACGTCGGCCGATGGACTGCTCTTGTTGCTCAATGACATTCTCGATTTTTCCAAGATCGAAGCGGGAAAGCTCGATCTTGACCCCGTGCCGTTCTTATTGCGTGATTCACTGGAAGACGCGGTGCGCAGTTTGGCCCAGCGGGCAGAAGAGAAAGGCCTGGTGTTAGTTTGCTTTGTTGATTCTCAAGTCCCGGACGCCCTTATCGGCGACGTTGGACGTTTACGCCAGATCTCTGTGAACCTCGTTGGAAACGCCATCAAATTCACCGATCGAAGCGAGGTTGTTATTCGCATCACTGTCGAGCGACTGTCCGACTCCGAGGTGGAACTTCATGGAGCAGTTTCGGATACCGGGATCGGAATTCCACCGGATAAACTTCCGCTGCTCTTTCAATCCTTCAGTCAGGCCGACAGTTCTACAACCCGCGAGTATGGCGGGACGGGGCTGGGACTTGCCATCGTCCGGCAATTGTCGGCACTCATCGGAGGGCGTGCATGGGTCGAGAGTACCGTCGGCCAGGGAGCACATTTCACTTTTCCGCTGTTTTTGGACTGTCGGAGACAAAGCCGCGTCCGCACAGGCTGCCGGCCGTGCTTGCCGGTCTCCGTGTCTTGATCGTTGACGACAATGCAATCAATCGACGATTGCTTGTGGAGATCCTGATCAACTGGGATATGAATCCGGTGGCCGTTGATAGCGGCGTCGCGGCAGTTGAAACATTGAAAGAAGCTCTACAATCAAGCAATCCGTTTCGCCTTGTTGTCGTCGATTGTATGATGCCCGATATGGATGGCCTCGCCCTTGTGGAAGCGATGGCGGGATACCCAGAATTGGCGGGCGCAACGGTCATGATGTTGTCGTCGGCGGCAACGGCCAGCCATCGTGCCCGATGCAGCGATCTTGGTGTTGCCGCGTATCTTGCCAAGCCGATCAAACAGTCTGAGCTGTTGGACACCATTTTGAAGTGCCTGGGCGATCAGCCGTCCCCCGATCGCCAAGAACTGAAACCTCCGACCATATGCCGTCACATTCCGCGAGAACTTCGGGTGTTAGTCGCTGAAGATAATCCCGCCAAACAGCGATTGGTCATCCACCTGTTGGAACGCGAGGGGCATTCCGTTGTTATTGCAAGCACGGGGCAAGAGGCGGTAGCAGCGTTTCAACAAGACACCTTTGACTTGGTCTTGATGGATATGCAAATGCCCGTGATGGATGGATTCGAGGCGGCGGCCGCGCTTCGAGCCATGGAGCGTGACACGGGAAGACATACAGCCATCATTGCTCTGACCGCTCACGCTTTGAAACGAGATCGAGAGCGGTGTCTGGCGGTAGGCTTGGATGGTTACTTGTCGAAGCCACTGGACCCGGGTGAGTTCTGGCGAGAAATCGAACGACTGACAGGTCAACGCCACGTTGGTGCGGCACCGTTGGTTCCGACGCCGACTTCCGCTGCAATGCCATTGAATTCTTTCGGACCTCCGTCGATCGTCCATTTCGATGTTGCGGCGGCCCTTAATAGATCTTTGGGCGATGTCGAGTTGCTGAGAGAGCTTCTGCGGACGTTCCTCGAAGTGACTCCGCACCAACTCGAATTGGTGCGAGAGGCCGTTGGGTCGAATGATAGCGCCGCACTTCTATTGGCGGCACATACGCTCAAAGGCTCGATCAGCTTCGTTGATACCAACCAAACATATGCGGTAGTGCTCCAAACTGAAATCATGGGACGCGACAACGACTTGGGGAGGGCACCGAAGTGTACACAAGGCTTGGGTCATGCCTACGGCAATTTCGTTTGCAAGTGCAGGCATATTTGAACGAGAGTCGTAATGGTCATTGATGGCTGTGAGACGCTGTAGCTCGCAATTACTCATCGGATCGAGACGAAAACACGGCTGTCGATTGCCTGGGGAGTTATTTAGGCTCCAATAAAACAACTCCATGCCCGATGGCGGCAGAATTTCGGCTGTCCATTCGACCGTTCGCAAGGGATAATAGCCAATGTCATGCCCCAACGCGACTTTCCCTCCGACGTGCCATGGCTCGATTCCAACTGGCTATAATTTGGTGTTTCGCATCGACGGCAATGGCGGCCGAGCCGGGCCATTGGGCGTTTCGCCCGATTCAGCGACCGGCGGCGCCGGCCATTGATGGAGGGCGCAACGACGTCGATCGCTTCATCCTCGCCCGCCTCAAGGATGCCGGGATTTCCCCCTCGCCGGAGGCCGATCGGGCGACCTTGCTGCGACGCCTTTCCCTCGATTTGCTCGGGTTGCCGCCGTCGCCGCAACAGCTCAACGAGTTTTTGAACGACGCCCGTCCCGATGCCTACGAACGTCTCGTCGATAAGCTGCTCGCCTCGCCGCATTATGGCGAGCGCTGGGGCCGGCATTGGCTCGACCTGGCCCGATATGCCGATTCTGACGGATATGAGAAAGACACCGGCCGGCCGTATGCGTGGCGGTTTCGCAATTGGGTTATCGCCGCCCTCAACCGCGACATGCCGTTCGATCAGTTCACGATCGACCAGATAGCCGGCGACCTGCTTCCCAAGGCAAACCTCGATCAGAAAATCGCCACGGGCTTTCACCGCAACACGCTGACCAACAACGAAGGCGGCGTCGATAAGGAACAGTTTCGCGTCGAAGCCACGGTTGACCGCACGAATACGACGGCGACGGTCTGGCTGGGGCTGACCTTGGGCTGCGCCCAATGCCACGACCATAAATACGATCCGTTCACACAGCGCGACTATTATCGCCTCTTTGCGTTCTTCAATTCGACGACCGAGGCGAACATCGCAGCGCCGTTGCCCGGCGAGGTCGATCGCGGCAAGCAGATTCTGGCGCGGCATCAGAAGGAACTTGATGCCTATCGAGCCAAGCTTCCCGCCACCGTTGCCGCATGGGAGGCGACGTTTAAGCCAAGCGATTTGCCAAAACTGCCGGAGAACATTCGCACGATTGTTAAAACGCCGGCGCCCCAGCGAAGCGATGCCCAACGCAAGGAATTCGTCGCCTATTTCGAGAAGATTGACCCGATGCTGACTGCGATGAAGAAACGGCACGCGAACGAGCTGAAGACCTCTCAGGCATCGCTGGCCCAGACGATTCAGGACGGCCCAGCGCGGAAGACGCACATCCTCAAACGCGGCGATTTCCTTCGCCCCGGCGACGAGGTTTCGCCGGGCATCCCCGAAGCGCTCGCGACCGTGGCCCCGCTGAGGACCGCGAATGGGCCGCCGACGCGAATCGATCTCGCCAAGTGGCTCGTGTCGCCGCAGAATCCCCTGACCGCTCGGGTCGTGGCCAATTGGGTTTGGAGCAAGTATTTCGGCCGCGGGCTGGTGACGACGCCGGAAGATTTCGGCAAGATGGGGCAGAAACCGTCGCATCCCGAATTGCTCGATTGGCTCGCGTCGGAACTGATGCGTCGCGGCTGGAGCTTGAAGCAATTTCACCGCCTGATCGTCACGTCGGCGACATACCGGCAATCGTCACAGGCTCGGCCGGAATTAGTCGAGCGTGACCCGTTAAACGTGCTGCTGTCACGGCAAAACCGGCTGCGGCTCGAAGCGGAGATCGTTCGCGATGGCGCCCTTTCTGCGAGCGGTCTATTGAACGCGGCCGTCGGCGGGCCGAGCATCCGCCCGCCGCAACCTCCGGGCATCTCGGATCTGACCTATGCCGGTAGCGCCAAATGGGTCGAAAGTACCGGAGCCGATCGATTTCGTCGGGGCATGTACATCTGGTTCCAACGGACGAGCCCGTACCCGACACTGATGACGTTCGACTCGCCGGATTCGAATGTTTGCGCCGTTCGCCGCGAACGATCAAACACGCCGTTGCAAGCTCTAACGTTGATGAACGACATCGCCTTTGTGGAGTGCGCTCAGGCTCTTGGCCGACGCCTGGCGGACCAAGCCGGTGACGACGGCGCTCGCGTCGCGATGGCCTTTCGGTTATGCCTGGGACGCAATCCCGTGCCGAGTGAGTCGGCTCGGCTAACGGCACTCGTCGCCGATGTTCGCGATCTTTATCAATCGCGCCCGACCGAAGCCGCAAAGTTGCTCGGCAACCCGAAGGCAAAAATCGCCGAGGGCAAGACGATCGATTACGCCGCATGGACCATCGTTGCCCGGGCGATGTTGAACTTGGACGAGTTCGTGACGCGGGAATGACGTTAAGCGGCGCTTAACATCGCGCATGCGTTGTATGGGGTGATACCACGATGACATTCTCACACGCATCGAATCTTCACCAGTCGCGGCGCGACTTCTTCGCAACGAGCGCCAGCGGCTTGGGGTTGCTCGCATTGGCGGAATTGCTTCGCTCTGACGGGCGTTTGAATGCCGCGCCCGCCGCCGGTCTCCCCGGCCTCGCTCATTTTGCGCCCAAGGCGAAGAACGCCATTTGCATCTACCTCGAAGGCGGCCCGAGCCAAATCGACCTGTTCGACCCCAAGCCGAAGCTCACGCAGATGCACGGGCAGAAACTACCCGATTCGATGACCAAGAACGTGCGATTCGCGTTCATCCAGAAAGAGGGCGCCGTCCTTCTCGGATGCCATCGCAAGTTCAAGAAAGCCGGCCAGTGCGGGATGGAATTGGGCGAATGGCTACCGCATCTAGCGACCTGCGCGGACGACATTTGCTTGATTCGCTCGATGCATACCGAGGCGTTCAACCATCACCCCGGCCAGATGCTGATGAATTGCGGCAGCACCATGTTCGGCCGGCCCAGCATGGGCGCGTGGCTGAACTACGGCCTCGGCTCGGAAAGCCGCAACCTGCCGGGGTATGTCGTCCTCACCGCGGGGCGCGGCACCTCGGGCGGCACATCAAATTGGTCGAGCGGCTTCCTGCCGACGCCACTCGCGGGCGTGCTGTTCCGCAACCAGGGCGAGCCGGTGCTGAATCTCGACAATCCGGCGGGTCTTTCCGATGCGATGCAACGAAAGACCATCGAAGCGTTGCGCGACCTCAACGGCATTCGTCACGCGGCCATCGGCGACCCGGAGATTAACAGTCGCGTCGCTGCCTACGAACTGGCGTTTCGCATGCAATCCGCGGCGCCCGAGTTGATCGACCTCTCATCAGAAGATACCCGCACCCTCAACGAGTACGGCATCGATCGCCAAGAGCCGGAATTGAAGGGCGGTCGCGCCGGCGGTCGGGGCACGTTCAAGTCATTCGCGACCAACTGTCTCCTGGCACGGCGGATGGTCGAGCGCGGCGTCCGATTCGTGAGCATGTTCCACTCGTCGTGGGATCATCACAGCAATCTCGACGCCGAGTTACGCCATTGCTGCCTCATGGCCGATCAACCCGTCGCGGCCTTGTTGAAGGACCTGAAACGGCGCGGATTGCTCGACACGACGCTGGTCATGTGGCTGAGCGAATTCGGCCGGACGCCGCTGGGCGAGAATCGCGGCGGGTCGAAAAATGTCACCGGCCGCGACCATCACCCGTTCGCGTTCAGCCTTTGGCTCGCCGGCGGCGGCATCAAGGGCGGGCAAGTGGTGGGCAAGACCGACGAGATCGGCTGGCACGTCACCGAGGACCCGATCCATGTCAACGACCTGCACGCGACGATTCTGCATCTGTTCGGGTTCGACCATCTTCGGTTGACCTATCGATTCCAAGGTCGCGACTTCCGCCTGACCGACGTTGCGGGAAACGTGGTCCCACAGTTGCTCGCGTAAGGTCGGCGAGCCGTCTAATCCGGATACAGAAGGTATTTCGCCCGCACCGCCGCGAAGCTGTTGAGGTCCGCTTGCCAGCTCTTGGCGATGGCGTCAACGGATTCGCCTGATTTGAGGGCGTCGAGCGTGGCCTTGTGGCCGAGAAGGCGACCGTAGCGATCGACCTCCCAGGCCATCGGAAAGAGTCGCCTCAATTCGACGGCGATCGTCAAACCGGTTTGCAACGGTTCGAACGACGCCCAGTCATCGACGATAATCTGGATTCCATCGCACGGCTTGTTGGCGTGGGTGCTGCTCGCGGGCGTGCGAATCGTGGGCACGAAGCGTACGCCGGAAAGCCGGTGCTTGGCCAAGGCCGCCGCCAGAGCGCGACCATCCAACCACGGAGCGCCGATCCATTCGAACGGCTGATCGGTGCCGCGGCCGACGCTCACGTTCGTCGTTTCCAGCAAGCCGATTCCGGGATAGAGCAAGGCCTGCGTGAGGGATCGCATGTTGGGCGATGGGTTCACCCAAGTCATTCCGGTGCGGTCATAGAACCAATGGCGTCGCCAACCTTCCATTCGGACGACCGTCAGATCGACGTTGATCTTGCGCTCGGCGTTAAACAGCATCGCCATCTCGCCGATCGTCAAGCCGTGCCGTATCGGGAGCCGGTGCCAGGCAACGAACGACTCGCGACCGGCATCAAGAACCGGCCCAGCCACCGCCAGCCCGCCGATGGGATTCGGGCGATCGAGAACCACGAGTTTGAGCTTATGCTCAGCCGCCGCCTCCATCACGTTGCCGAGCGTGCTGATGTACGTGTAAAACCGGCAGCCGATGTCTTGAATGTCGTAGACGAGCGTGTCGATCCCTTCGAGGGTGTCGGCGGTCGGCTTGAGGCGTTTGCCGTAGAGGCTGTAGATCGGCAAGCCGGTTTGCCGATCCGTGGCGTCGGCGACCTTGGCATCCACCGCCCCGCGGATGCCGTGCTCGGGACTGAACAGGGCCACAAGCTTCACCTCGAGCGCTCCATGAAGCAGGTCGATTGTCGCTCGCCCTTCGCGGTCGCGGCCGGTGTGATTGGTGACGAGTCCTACCTTGCGACCCTTTAGGGACGCGAATTTCTCCGCAACCAGAACGTCGATGCCGCAGAGTGTTCCCTCACGCCGCGGCTTCCCCGTGTCGCCTTTCAATGCCTGTGCGGCGAGAGTCGAAACCTGCCCACGCAACTTGGTCACGTTGCCTTTGCCGTTAGGATGGACGCGGTTGCTCAAGAAGATGACGGCTGTCTGAGTTGTTGGGTCGATCCAGATGCCCGTCCCGGTGAAGCCCGTGTGGCCGAAGCTCTTGCCTTTGGGAAACTCAGCGCCGCGAATGGTGGAGAAGCTCGTATCGACGTCCCATCCTCGATTGCGCCATCCGCCGGGGACGGCGACAGGCTCCAACATCTTTCGGACTGATTCCGGTTTGAGTATGCGTATCCCGTCAAGTTCGCCCTCGTGCAACAACATTCGCGCGAAGCGAGCCAAGTCGGCGGCCGTCGCGAAAAGGCCGGCGTGACCTGCCACGCCCGACATGGCCCGCGCTCGCGGATCGTGGACCGTGCCGATCATCCAGTATCCCGGCTCCTTTGTCGTCGGCGCCACGCGTGACGCGAACCGGCCGGCGTTGACTTCCCGCGCTTTCGGAGTGAGGAACGACGTGTCGGTGAGCTTCAACGGCCGAGCGATGTGGCGATCGAAAAAGGCATCCAGCGGCAGCCGCCCGAGACGCTCGACCAGTTCGCCCAGCACGATGTAGCCGACGTCGCTGTAACGGAATCGGATTCCCGGCGCCGCTTCAAGCTTTAGGGCCGCGATGCGCTCCAGAGCCTGGAGTTTGCCGCCATCGTAATCGGCGAGGGCGTTATCGGCAGTCAGACCACTCGTATGGACCAGGCAATGCTCGATGGTCACCTGATCTTTGCCGTTGACGCCAAATTCCGGCCAGTGCTTGGCGACAGGATCATCGAGCTTCAGCTTACCTTGCTCGATCAGCAGAAAGACCGAAGTGGCCGTCGCGACCGGCTTGGTCAGGGACGCCAAGTCGAAGATGGTGTCATCGGTCATGGCAGCTCGGGACGGTTCGAGGTTGCGATTACCGTAGGCCCGTTGAAAGACAGCCTGATCCTTTTGGAGGATCAGCACGACCGCGCCGGGCAATTCGCCGCGAGAGATGGCATCATTCACGACCTTGTCGATGGGTGTGAACGATGGGTCGGCGATCGCACGGCCAGCGAGGGCGAGCGAGAAGAGCAGAGTTAGACGCATGGCATGCCCCAAGAGTCGTTCGAGGTAACTCGGCGAGGTTGATCGATGGCGGCCGGCCGACGGCTTGCTAATCCAGCGTATCGAGCAGGCCCTGCATTTCGCCGGCGGCGTGAAGGTTTCCCTGAGCCTGGGCGGCGGCGATTCCCTGACGCAGGATCTCGATGGCCTCCGTGGTACGTCGCAACTTCAGCAGGGTCTGAGCGCCCATGTGAAACGCGGGTACGTAGGGCTTGGCGGGGTCTAGGGCAATCAACTCGCGGAACATTCGCACGGCGGTTTCAGAGTCGCCGGCACCGTCGTATTCCATCGCCAACCCGTACCGCAGGAAGGCGTCGTTCGGATCGTCTTGCAACAGGGCTTCAATCTGGATCATTCGCGGGGTTTTGCCGGTCATAACGCCTCCGTAGGGATGGCGGTCGTTCTACGATAGGTGACGTCGCGGGCAACCTCGGAACAATCGTCAGAATTGGAACGATCGGACTTACGGCATTATCCGCACACGGTGCGCGTTGGGCGCGACCGGCGCAAGGGAGGTGAGATCGGAGAGACAAGACCCTTGACGGTATGCAGGGAAACCTGCGAACCGGTCGAAACTAGGGGGTGAACCGGCACGGCTACGACCTGGGCGGTGTCAGGTCGCCGGTCGGCATTGATTCTCCACCTTTGGGGACACTATGCGCACGCTCCCGTCACCCGGATACGGACGAAGGGGGATTTTGGGCGTCGTCTGCCTTGCCTGCGGCCTGATGGCCTCCGGTCAGGGTTGGGCTGGCTCACCCGCCGTCATTTCCGGGAATCCTCGCCGTACACCTGTTGTTGAAGTCGTCGAGCGTGTTCGTCCGGCCGTGGTCAACATCCACTCCGAGCGGACGGTCAAGGGTCCGGCTGCCGATCAGTTTTTCGCCGCTGCCCCGACCCAGCATCGGGTCAATGGCATGGGCACGGGGATCATCGTTGATCCGCGAGGCTACATTGTCACCAATCAGCATGTCGTCGATGACGTGAACGTCATTCGTGTCCGTCTCCACGACGGGACCTCTCATCCGGCTCGGGTCGTGGCTCGCGACACCGAGCATGATTTGGCGTTGCTCAAGATCGATGCCCCGCGGCCGCTGACGACCATCCATCTGGGAACCAGCAGCGACCTGATGGTCGGAGAACCGGTCCTGGCCATCGGCAACGCCTACGGCTACGAGCACACGCTGACGACCGGCGTGGTCAGCGCCATCAAGCGTGATGTCGCCCTCAACAAAGAGGTGCAATACAAGGGATTGATCCAAACGGATGCGAGCATCAATCCGGGAAACTCCGGCGGGCCGTTGCTGAACATCCATGGCGAGTTGATCGGTGTCAACGTGGCCATTCGCGCGGGTGCTCAGAACATCGGGTTCGCCATCCCGGTCGACAGCATGATCCAGGCGACGGCCGAACTGTTGAGCCTGCGACGTCGCACGGGCATCCGCCACGGGCTGATCGTCCGCGATTTGGTAGAGACCACGAATAACCCCGTCGACCGATCGGTTCGCGCCGAGGCCGTTGAGCCGGCCAGCCCAGCGTTCCAGGCGGGTATCCGCGATGGCGACATCATCGAGGCCATCGATGGCATTCGCATTCGCTGTTCCTTGGATGTCGAGCGGGCGTTTCTGGACAAGTCCGGTGGGGACAAGATGGTCGTGATGGTGCGCCGGCTCGGTGAGGTTAAGAAGCTGACCATCTCGTTGCCGGAAGTACCGACGCGCGTGGCCTCTTCGCCGATCGCCGACGTGGTTCGACGCAAGCTCGGCGTGACCCTGGGACCGGTCGAACTCGACGTCGTCACCAAGGCTAATCCCCAGCTTCGCGGCGGAATGAGAATTGAATCGGTCGATGAACAGAGCGCCGCTGCCTCGGCCGGGATTCAGCGGGGCGACATCCTTGTCGGATTACACCAATACGAGACCCTGAACGAAGAGAATGTCCGCTTCGTCGTGACTCATCCCGATCTTGCCAAGTTCAGCCCGTTGCGATTCTTCGTGATTCGTGATGGTCAGATTCGCCGGGGCTGGTTCGCGAATCTGCCCGAGTAGAATCCGTTCCTGTCGGTGATCGCTACTTGCTCGCGCGGCATTCGGGAAATCCCCGGCATGCGGCGCGAGCAAGTGTCGTTTTCGGCGCCTGTTTCGGGGCGACGCGCGATCATCATCCGACGAATGATAACAATGTATAATAATAACGTCATTTCGACTCTTTAACGCGCTTTAATAACCAAATTAGATCAACTGATAGCTAAAAAAATCGACAGAAAACCGTTCAAACGATGGCAATTCCATTGACGATATAGTGAACAAATGTATATTATTCATCCAATGGGGTGTTGAACGGCCCTGGGGACCGACCCAAACAGGCCTTTCTACTTGAGGAGAGCAACATGGAATGGTGGCAACTTGTTTGGCGTGATGGATTTGCACCGTCACTATCCACCGCCGGATTGCAAGCCTTGCAACGGGCACTGCGTGAAGACGACCCGCGACTGATTCAGGGAGCCACCACCTCGCCGCCGCCGATGGCCTGTGTGCAGGAGTGGCCGGTGGAGGGGTGTTGTGCCGTCGGTTTCTGCGCCTGGCAAGGCGAGGGCATCGATTCGGTTGGCGGCGTCGAGGAGTTCTTCGCCAACGCCTGTTTCGAGGCCGACCAACGACTGGGCGATCCGGCTGCCTGTCGGTGGTTTCTGAACTGGTTCGACGACACGCCGCGGGACCAGATGCGGCAACTTCTGCTCAAAGAAGTCGAGCACACCCTCCGCCAGCGATTACCCGTTACCGAAACCCGAGTTGGCGCACGTCGGGATGTGGCTGCCTGATTTCAAGGACACCGATTCCACAAAGGGAGACCGAAAATGATCTGCCGTCACTGCAAGAAGACCAAATCGAATCGCCCGCGCGGCCTGTGCTGGAGTTGCTACTACAAGCCCGGCGTGCGTGACCTTTATCCTTCGACGAGCAAGTTCGCGCGCCGCGGGGTTGGAAATTTCAACGGCGTGGCCCCGCTGCCGGCCGACTCAACCGATGCGTTGCCGGGAAGCGAGGCGAAGATCCTGATCTTGATGGAGCGTGCCGCCCGTCGCGAAGCGCTTTGGCATCCCGAAGACGCCACGATGGATTCGGCGGTGCCGTTGTTGCCGCTACTGGCCGCGGGGTGAGTCCCATTGGGCCGATCGTTTCGCGAGGCTTTGGCCCCAAGCGAACGCGAGACGATCGGCAACGTCACTTCAAATATCGTGCGTATTCCGTCGCGGCGCGGCGCCACGAAAACGTTTGTTCGATGTGCGTCACGCCTGCCGCCAACATTTGAAAGTAGCGCTTCGGGTCCTTCAAATAGACCGCGACGGCATCGTTGAGCGTTCGCTCCAATTCTTCAGCCATTTCTCGGAACAGTGGAAATCGACTTCGCTGATCGACGCGATCGGGCGTCCCGCCGATGGCATAGCCGGCGTCGTTGATGTTGACCCAATCGGCGGTCGCGGTCGGCAGGTCGTCGCGTTCGCGAAACAGGAAACCCGTCGCGGCGGCATCTGGGCCGAAGTAGTGACGCGACCGAACTCGCACCGACCGGCTAAAGCTGGCGGCCGACGACAACGGGATGATCTGTTCGAGATTGCCGCCGGTCGCCCGCCCAATACCGACGCAACCGCCGGCCAGATAGAACTCGTTGGCCATGCCAAATGGCTCGTAGAGCGAAGGCATCAACCCGTAGGCGGCGCCGCGAAGGGCAGCCTTGAAGCCCGATTGCCAAACGAACGGAAAGACCAAGACGTCTCGGGGAAATCGCTCGGCGAGGTGGCGCAGGAATGCCAACCCGGCAAGCCCTTCGTCGCCAGGAATAGGGAAGAAAAGGAACCGGGCGACATTCGGGTCGTTCTGATGATGCTCCAAATATCGGGCCACCGCTAGTGCGGCGACGTCGAAGCCTTTCTGGCGCGGGTCATCACGGCCGGCCATCACGATCCATGGCGTGTCATCGCGGCGAAACAAAGCCTTGTTGCCCCACAACGGTCGATCGTCGTCGGCGACATGAGCATCAAGGGCGGCCAACGCGTGTTCCCGTTCGGCGGCCTTCCACGCGGCCAATTCCGCGAAGTGACCCTTGGCCGCGCCATCCAGCAGGACGGAATCGACGGCCCGTGCC
Source organism: uncultured Alcaligenaceae bacterium (assembly GCA_964515185.1). Classification (GTDB taxonomy): domain Bacteria; phylum Planctomycetota; class Planctomycetia; order Gemmatales; family Gemmataceae; genus CAZESP01. The sequence goes on along the minus strand of CAZESP010000031.1, from coordinate 18,270 downwards.
GCGAACGGACCATTGTCCACGCCCAACAGTTGCCGGCGCCGAAGATCGGTTTGCAAGTGCGGAGCCATGACCCGTTGCTGGAGTAGGTCCTCGGTGAAATCAGCGGCGAATTGCTCGGACACGGTGAAGATCGGGCGTTCGGCTATGGCGATGGATCGCTGGAGGATGGTGTCGCCGGGGCATAGGTCCGGATCGATGGCCGCCCGTTTGAGTTCCTCTTCCGTGGCAAAGGCGTCATAGCTGTTGTGCAGAGTGAGGTAGACACTGCCGTTGAGCCGATCCTGGCTGGCAAAGACGAGTCCGGCAGTGGCGGCCTCCCAATCTTGGAGGACAAGGCGCCAGTCGGCCCCCGCGTCGAGATGGGCCAAGGCGGCGACGACCGCAGTCCCGAAGAACAGCGAATCGCGACGTAATCGCTCGGCAGCCACATCATAGGGATGGCGTTTCCCCGCGAAGAACGACGGCCCTTCGCCTGCTTCCAGGAAGAACCACGGCACCGGGGCATCCGCACGCCACACTTTCACCGGTCTTTGAGTCTTGCCAAAGGTGACGGATACCACGCCGGCGTCGGTTAATGCCAGCGAACCGTATTTGCCATGCTGATGATAAGGCGTTAGGACGATCGTTTCGCTTTGGGAGGCATCGCGAACCGCGGCGGGTAGGTGACGCATCACCGCGGTAATTCCACCGCACGGGAACCATTGATTCTCGTAAGTGACAAAGGCGATCGCGGGAGGCATGGCAAGGCCCGTTGGCGAGGCGTGCGAGTTTTGGGTCAACATACCAATGAATGCCACAATGTTCGAGCATTCGCCAGATTGCCGGGTTTCGCGTTTGGGTCGGGGTTGCGTCAGGATCGGCAAAATCGTATCAGGCGCGTCGCGGAAGGAGGCTTTCCATGCGGTGGATCCTGATCGCCTTGAGTGCCGTCGCCGCACCGCTGGTGTTATCGGCCCAGCCGATACCACCGCCCCCGCCTCCGCCCCCGACGGGTGGTTCGGGGGCCATTCTGCTGCCGCCGGTTGCGATTCCCATTCGCCCCGACGGACCGGCCCGAGTTCTGATCCCCGACGTACTGCCTCCACCGCCCGCGTGGATTTTCGGTCTCGATCTGTCGTTGCTGAAGAGCCGGTTCCGTGGCGACTGGCCCGGCGGCGACCTGCAACGGGTCGTCAGTCCCGAAATACTCGCGGGCTATCGCTTCGACACCGGCCGCATGTTACATCTCGACTATCGCTTCTTCGTCGATTCCGGCTCGACGTTGCTTCCCGCGGGCGAGATCAGCAATCGAGTCGACGGTCACACGCTCGACCTGAATTTCAGATTCCTCGACGATCCATTGGGCACCTTCACCCGGTCGCGGTGGGATCTGGGCGTGCGAGGCGCGCTCGTCTTCTTCGACGCGAACACGGCGTTCTCGTTGAACCCGGCCTGGGTCGGTGGGACACGAATGACGCACCATTTCATCGGTGCCGGTCCCCATGCGGACTATCGCATTGCCGCCGGCCTGCAAGAGATTGGTCTCGAGGTTTTCGCGCAGAGCGACCTGGCGTTGCTGTATGGTCAAAGAACCGTGCGAGCGATGCCGATCGCCCCTCAGCCGCCGGGGTCGCCATTGCCGCAATCCGATACGTCCGACGGTTTCATTTTCCAGGGCAAGTTCCGGTTTGGCGTGGACTGGACGTTGCCGTTGCGATTCACCCAAGTGAGGGTGGGCGCCGGTTATCAAATCGACGCCTGGCTTTTTCCCGGCGTTGGTTTCAGCAGCCCCGGCAATCTCTTCAATATCCGCCAGACGAATCTCGTGAATCGCGGCCCATTCGTGCGGGTCGAATTCAGTTACTAACGCTCGCTCCGAGCGTTTGCCCTCCCCACTTGCGGCGTGTTCCTGCCGGTGACCCTCTAATTGCCGAATTTTTCCCCCTTGATTCCTTCTGATGCTGGGGTAAGCTAGTGGAGAGGTAATTGGATGCTGTTGTCCAATTATCGCCAGCCGGAGGGTTTGACATGCTAGCCCGTTCCATGACGCTCGCGATTATCGTGTTGGCGACCGGTATCGCCGCTGCGGATGAGTACGAAAAAGAGCCGATTCGCTATCGCACGGCGCCGGATAACAACCCCGTCAGCCGGCTTCGCGACCGTCTCGCCGCTGGGCAAGCCACGCTCACTTTCGACAAAGGCACCGGCTACCTTCGCAGTTTGGTGCGTGAACTGAACGTGCCGGTATCGTCGCAAACCCTGGTCTTTTCCAAGACGAGCCTTCAGAGAGAGCGCATCGCGCCGGCGACTCCGCGAGCGATCTACTTCAACGACGAGGTTTACGTCGGTTTCTGCCAACACGGTGACGTGGCGGAGTTGACCGCCATGGATCCGCAACTCGGTGCCGTTTTCTACACGCTGGCCCAAGACGGCGACATCAAACCGCGCATCATCCGTCAGGGCGACGCCTGCCTGAGCTGTCATGGCGCTTCGCCGACGCACGGCGTTCCGGGAAACCTCGTTCGCTCCGTGTTCGTGGACGCCGGCGGGTTTCCGCTTCTGTCCTCCGGCTCATATCGGATCGATCAGACCAGCCCGCTTCACCATCGCTGGGGTGGTTGGTACGTCACGGGCACCCATGGCCAGCAATCGCATCTGGGCAACTTCATCGCGCGGGGCAAATATGTCGAGGAGCCGGTCAAGAATCCCGAGGGGCAAAACGTCACCAAGCTCGACAAGCGATTCGACACCTCATGCTACCTCAGCGGGCACAGCGACCTCGTGGCCCTGATGGTCCTCGAACATCAAGCCGAAGCGCAGAACCTCATCACGAAGGCCGCGTTCGAGACGCGCATCGCCGTCCATCAAGAATTGGCCCTCAATCGCGAACTGAACGAGAAGACCGGCACCCGCTGGCCCAGCACGACCAGCCGCATCCGCAGCGTCTGCGAGCCGTTGGTTCGCTATCTGCTGTTTGCCGACGAGGCAAAGCTGGCCGGTGAGGTTCGCGGCACGACGACGTTCGCCCAGGAATTTCAGGCGCGCGGGCCGTTCGACGCCAAGGGCCGATCGCTCCGAACCTTCGATCTCGACCGGCGATTATTCAAATATCCGTGCAGCTATCTGGTCTACTCTCCGCAGTTCGACGCCCTGCCACCGGATGCCAAGACCTATGTCTGGCGCCGGCTCGGCGAGATTCTCTCCGGCCGCGATACGAGCGAAACCTTCGCTCATCTCTCTGCCGCCGACCGCCGCGCCATCCGCGAGATCCTACGGGAAACCAAACGCGAACTGCCCGCCGATTGGGCCTCGCCGTAAAATAGTTGGCATGCCATCGTTCACCCTCACCGACGATCAGCGGCGTATCTATCGGCGCTACTCCGACCTCGCCCTTCCGCGGCACACGTCATACCCAATCTCGCCGGTCTGGCGTGACAGTTACGGGCCGGCAGACTTTCGCGCCGATCTTGCCGTGGCGGCGGGCAGCGGGCGCGACCTGTCGCTCTACGTCCACATCCCATTTTGCGAGCGGCTTTGCTATTACTGTGCCTGCACCAAGGAAATCGTGCCCGCCGACAAACGCCGGCAACGCGACCCGTCGGATGAACTGCTCGCCGGTTTCGACATCGAATCGCGCCGGTTCGGTGAGGCCGCTGGGCCGCGCATCGCCCGGCAGGTTCACTTTGGCGGTGGCTCACCAACGTATCTGACACCGGCGCAACTCGAACGACTCTGGCGAGCGTTGTCGCGCTCTTTCGCGATCGCCCCCGACGCCGAAATCGCCATCGAGATCGACCCGCGCATCACGACGCGCGATCAACTAACCACGCTGCGCGGCCTCGGTTTCAACCGCGTGAGCCTCGGCGTTCAAGATTTCGACGCTCACGTTCAGCAGACGGTCAATCGCATTCAACCCGCCGAGATGACCGCGCGGGTCGTGGAGTGGTGTCGCGAGTTGGGGTTCGACTCGATCAATTTTGATCTGATCTACGGCCTGCCGTTTCAAACGCCCGAAACGATGGCGGCAACGCTCGACCAGACCGTGGCGATGGCGCCGGATCGCATCGCGTTCTATCGCCTCGCGGTCATCCCCGAGATTTTCAAGTGGCAGAACACGTTTCGTCATGCCGATCTTCCCGCGGGCGAGTTGTCGCTGGAACTGAACCTGATGGCCATCGAGCGATTTCAGCGAGCGGGTTACGAGTTCATCGGCCTCGACCATTTCGCCAGACCGACCGAGGCCCTGGCGACGGCGGCCCGCGACGGCAGCCTGCGCCGGAATTTCCAGGGCATGACGACGGGCAAATCCCTGGAGATTATCGGAATCGGGCCATCGGCCATCAGTCAACTCGACGGTGCTTTCGCGCAGAATCAGAAGACCTCCACCGACTGGCGCGCCGCGATCGAAATCGACTTCGCCACGCATCGCGGCCTTCGATTAACCGACGATGACCGGCTGCGGCGAGAGTTGATGCAGACCCTCTATGGCATCGGGGTGATTGACAAACGAGCGTTAGAGCGTGAATTCGCCATCGACTTCGACGGTTATTTTGCGCGCGAGTTGTCGCGGCTCGCGGAGTTGGTTGCGGAGGGGCTTGTGGTGATGAGCGAGGGCACGATCGAGTTGACGGCGCCCTTGGGCCGGCTTCTGGTGCGCGTCGTCGCCGCCGTCTTCGACCGATACCTGCCCCCGACGGCCTACCGCGACGGGTTGCCGGCGCATCTGGCGTCGCGGGTCGGGTAACTTATTCTCGCCACAATCGCAGCGTGCCCTTGTGAAATGTCGCGAACGTGCCGAGCGATCCCGGGGCCGCCGTTGTGACGCGGAAGCCGCCGGCGGTGTCGTTGACCCATAGCGATTCGCCGCTGCGGGCGTCCCAGGCCCGTAGTTCGCTGCCGGCGGAGAGCAGGTGCCGCCCGTCGGCGCTGAAGGCCATGTCTTCGACTCGTGCCGAATGCCCGCGGAGCGTCAGTCGCTCCGTTCCGGTCGCGGGATCCCAAATCCGCACGACGCCGTCTTCGCCCGCGGTCGCCACCTCGTTGCCGGCGGGAGCCAGCGCGATGGCCCAGACCTCGCAGCCATGCTTGTCGAAGCTTCGCTTCGGCTTACCCGCGGCGACGTCCCAAACGATAACCTGGCCATCGAGACTGGCGGAAAAAACCGTGCGGCCGTCCGCGGATATTCTGACGCTCGCCACACTGTTGCGATGGCCTTCGAGTGACTGAATCAGTTCACCATTGGCCGTGTTCCAAACGCGAACGCGATGATCGTCGCCGCCGGCGGAAACGATCCGGGTTTCGTCGCGCGACAGGTGCAGCGACACGACACACCGGTCATGGGCGCCGGCGATTTGCCAGCTTTCGTTGGGTTTTTCGAGAGCGAGGCAGCGAATGGTTCCGCCGTTGCACCCGGCGAACGCGCGGCGACCGTCGCGCGTGACAACGAAGCTTCAGAGCAATCCCGCGGCGATGGCCAAGCGGGTCGTGGTGCGGCCCGACTGGGTGTCGATGATCGACACGCCGGGAGCATAGGCATCGGCGCCGGGTTTTGCTTCTTCGGGAAGCCGGCCTCGATGGGCGACGAAGATCTGCCGGCCATCGGCGGTGAATTGCAGATGGCGGCACGACGGCGGCAGGTCATTGACGACGAGCGACGGTTTCGGCGGGGGTTGACCGGCCGCGACGGCGACCAACAGCAACGCGGTAACGGAAGTGAGGAGTAAGCGGGCCATCGGCGAACCTCCACGGTGGGGCCAAACCGTCGCGGGGCGCGGCGGCGATTCCGCTACCCAGCAGGTCGCAAGGTGTGACATCCGCGTCAATCAAAAGTTCGTCCGTTCATTAGATCATGACTCGTTCGCGGGAAAAAAGCAAGAGAATCGCCGCGAACAAGCACGACGCGCCAGCAAGTGACGTCACGAGCACGACGCGCCAGCAAGTGACGCCGGCATCGAACACTTGCTGGCGCCGCGTGCTCGGTGACGTCACGAGCACGACGCGCCAGCAAGTGACGCCGGCATCAAACACTTGCTTGCGCCGCGTGCTCGGAAATTCCGTCAATCACGCCAAACCCCAGAGGTCCATCGCAGCGATGGTGTTCAAGAACCGATCGCCGCTCGCCAACAGCGACTCTCGCGCCAGGTTCAGCGCTCGCGCCCGCAACCGCGCCGAGGTCAGGTCGCCGCCGCCGGCGTTGTCGAACTCCTGCCGCAACGCGAGATACTGCGCCGCGATCTCGTTGGCGGCGGCGACGCCGAGCGGAACCGAGACCGGCCAGCGGCAGGCGATGGCGCTCCGAGCGCGATGACGCAGCAACTCGATGCCCAAGCCCTCGACTGCGGCGGCGACGCTGCCCTGAAGCCGGCCGACGAGACAGCTCAGGATCAACAGCAACTCCGCCGATGACAGGTCGCCGCCGCGGCCGTCCCAATGTCCATCGGCGAGTTGCAATCCCATGCGAACCTGGTCGCCTACCATGAACTCGCCGCCGTGGCCGCAGGGGGTCACGATGCGATACGCCCCGCTCTCGATCCAGCGGCACAGAGTCGCGACGCGGCCTTCGGGTGAGTCGCCGGCGGGGTGCCATTCGAGGCCGTATTGCCGGGCGAGGTTGCGTTGACCGTGGTGCAGGTCCGGCATCGATTCGCCGGCCTTGTCGGTGAAATACGACATCGTGAGTAGGCCGCGCGGGTCGGGGTGACGTTGCCGGGCCTCGGTTTCGCAATCGGCCTGAAGCTCGTCCATCAAGAGCGCCAGCAATTGCCGGATCGAGCGCACCCGGCGCCAAAGCGGCTGCCCGGCAACCGGGAGATGCGCCACCGGCACGCTGTGCAGCACATCGTCAACCTGCACGACCACGTCCGGCTTTTCTAGCAACGACTCGGCGAGAGAATCGAGGTTCCACACCTCGGCAACGTCGCGCAGCAACTGCCGCGTCGGCTCGTTGATGGCGGCGGCGTCCTCGTCCCATGCCGGCAACGGCTGAGCGACGAGCGCTGAGTAGGCGCGCCACTCGTCGGCGAGACTTGGTAGGTCGTCGGTTCGGAGTAACGGCGCCAAGGTCGCCTCCATTCGGTGTGCGAAATTGCCGATGCCGTTCCGGAGGAGAAGGTTGGCGACGTTCTTAACTCGCTCGATCAACCGCTGCCGGAAATCGTCGCCCGTCACCGGGCCGGGGTCGGCGGCGATGGTGAAGATTCGGCGGATCGCCGCAAGCTTCGCGGCCGAGGCATAGGCCAATTCGATGCGCAGGTCATGGCGGGCCAGGGCCCAGGCGATGCGGTCGCGGTCGCCGGGTCGGCCGTCGCCGTCGGCTTTCAGATGCAGGTGTTGGCCGTCGCTGAGCCATGCGGTCCAGGTCAATCGCGCCTCGTCGCCGAAATAGGCGGAAAGCAGAAGCGTACCGGCGCCAAGCCCTGCCGCGAGCCGCGACTCGTTCAACTCCGACTGTGCCCGATGCGCAACGCGATCGAACCACCTGTTCCGCCCCATCTCTTCAAGCTCGATCTGATCCGGCTCTGCGTCGTCGCCTCCCAGGGATCGCGCTTCGAGGGCGACGGCCAGCCCGGCGGCGACGCCGGCGCCCGCTGACGGATGCCGATGCCCAGGCCAGCTCGGCGCCGTTGACCGCAACGCCCAGTCGGTCGCCGGCGATACCGTGCCGGAACCGACCACTCGCGCCATTCGCCCTTGCAGGAAGTCGAAGACGAACAGCTTCTCGCCGACCTCCTTGTGCCAAATCTCCGCGGTCTTCTTCCAGCGCTCCGCCTCATCCTTTTGCCCGGCGCTCAATCGCGCCTTGCGTCGCGCCAGTTCGACGACGAGGGTCCGCAGCGAGGTCACGTTTCGAGCAAAGTGATACCGGTCGCTCGGCCCCATTCCTGGTCGAGATGCCGCCGCGCGGATGAACGGCACGATGCGCCCGCACTCCTCCAAAGCGCGATCGAGATCTATCGGCGCCACGGCGCGGAGCCATGAATCCATGTAGTTGCAGATGTTGCTGGGATGCATCGGCGATGCCGCGGCGGGATCGAGAAAGGCAAATCGGGCCGAATGCACTTCCAGCAGCCGCGTCGCATCCGCCGGGCGTTTGACGAAGCTCAACGCATCGGCCAGGGTGCGGACGTAGGTGGCGGCGTTGTTGA
>CAZESP010000031.1:0-10047 GCA_964515185.1 uncultured Alcaligenaceae bacterium | reverse complement strand
GGCCAGGAGCAGCCGCGTCGCATCCGCCGGGCGATTGACGAACCTCAACGCATCGCCAAGTTGACGATGAGCCTCGGCGTCGGTGTCAGGGTCGACGGGGGTGGCCTGCATGGCGAAGTGGTTGGCCACGCAGAAGAGTTGGCGCGGCGTGTCCATCTGGTTTCGGTACGTGTAAATGAGCCATTGCGACGGGTCGAAGTCGCCGTTGAGGTTCAGAGCCGCCACGAGCTTCGCCGGGTCCGTGAGTGGCGAGACCGCGGCGCAGAACGCCATGAAACCTGGGTGATCGACCGGGCCAAGGTAGCGGCCCAGGAAGGCGAGCCGCGCCGCGAGGGTCGGGTGATCCGGCTCCGCCAATAGCGCCGCCGTCGTTGGGGCCGCGAGATACGGCATGCGATCGAGGCCGGCTTTGAGTACGGTGGGGTTCATGATGATCCCTCGATGGCTGTGGAACAGAACTGGGGGTCATTTAACTCTCAATTGCCATTTACCGACGTCGGTGGCCGTGGTGCCGGGCGGCAGCGGGAAGGTCCATCCGCCGCCGGTGGCCTTGACGTCGTCGCCGATCGGCTCGCCGGCGGCGACACGCAAACGGGCCAGGGTGCCGTCGGCGGGTGGGGCGATCTCCTTGCCGCTGATGATGTAGATTGCAAGCCGCGGTGGGTGGACGTCGCCGTAAAACGTCGCCATCGCCGCGCCGGTCTTCGCGCCGCGACGGATCGGAATGACGGCTTCCGCGGTCGGCTGAGCGATCGGCTCGTCCGGCTCAGAGGCCTGGAGCGCCACAGGAACCGTCGTTTCGGGGCCGTTCGCGATCGGCTTGAGCGCCTCCAACGGGATAATCCATTGGCTCTCGACGTGGCTCGAAGCCGCCCGCGCGGGCTTGATTGTTTCCAAGACAGGATCTTCGACGGCCTGCATCGCGGCTTCGACCAGGGCCGCAGCGGAGCGGAACCGCGAGGTTCCTTCGTCGGCCGATGCGGCCCAGGCACGATCGACGGCGGCCAGCCAAAATGGCGTCAGTTCATCATCGCCGATGGCGTCGCGCAATTCCAGAATCTGATACGGGCTGACGGCAAGGTAGCCGAGTTGGTCCGGCGTCAGGTCCGCGAGTCCGTGGTCACGCACTTCGGCGACAAGCTTCGGTGGCAATTCGGCATCAGGGTAAGGCCGCGGCAGCCGCTCTCCCAAATAGCCGAGATATTCGCGAGCGAAAGTGCCGTCCGCCAGCACCCGCTCCAAGAGACCCCGCAACTCCGCCACCACGTCCGGCCGGACCCGGAGCCAATCGCCCAAAGCCTTGGCACCGCCCGACGCCAGAGTGATGACGAGGTCCGAGACAATGTTGAGTAGGTTCGCCATGATATATTCTCTCCGATATTTCGGGTGATGGTTCGGGCTAAAGCCAGTCGCGAGGATCGACGCCGCGACCTTCGAGGCACTTTCGCAATTTGCGGCGAGCCTGAGCACAAATCTGACGAGTGCGTTGAACCTCGGCCTTGTTCTGAGGATCACGGCCGAGTTCAGCCGTCAGTTCTTCGTAGGACTTGATTTCATAGTACTTGCCAACGATGACGTGCCGCCCAGCGTCGTTGAGTTTGTCGAGGCATGGCTGTAGGATTTTAAGGCGCTCGGCATCCCAGATTGGCCGGTCAGGGTCGTCGTCGGTCCCTTCCGAAACGGCGAGGTCAGGTTCATGTTTCTTTTCGGTTTTCTTTCTGCGAGCGTTGTCGCGGAGAATGTTCTCTAGTGTTCGCCAGAAGTAGGGCGTAATCGGGTAACGCTTATCGCTCATGGTCTTTCTCCTCCTTCGATGGGTCATCGACGACGGTGCCGTCTCTGACCTTGGGCAGGATGCGCGTAATTGCTTCCTGGATCTCATCTTCGTTGTAACCTTTTTGTTTCGCGGCGGCGGTGAGTTTCACGAGTTTGGGCGCCAGCCACGGCGGGTAGTCGTCTCTTTCCGGAGGCGGCATGGGGCTTCTCCTTTGGTGGCGGGCGAGGCCTTCTGGAAGGTTTAACGGCGATGTCTGTCCGATTTTGCCGCGAATTTTCTGAAAAATGAAACGGCGTATTCGCAGACCGTGGGCGGCGAGCGCGAAACGTGAACCAGAATGGGACCTTACTCCTCGTCGGCCCAATTGCGGGGCTTCAGATAGACCTCGTACAACTCGGCCTCGCGCGAGCCTGGCTCGGGGTGGTAGTCGTAACGCCAGCGGACCACGGGGGGAAGCGACATTAAGATCGACTCGACACGGCCGCCGGTCTTCAAGCCGAATGTCGTGCCGCGGTCGTAGAGCAAATTGAACTCGACGTAACGCCCGCGGCGATACTCCTGAAAGGCGCGCATCGCCTCGGTGTACGGCAGGTCCTTGCGGCGTTGAACAATCGGCAGGTACGCATCAAGGAACGCGTCGCCGGCGTCGCGAACGAAGGCAAATACCTCTTCCAGGCGCTCGTCGCGATAGTCGAAAAAGATGCCGCCGACTCCGCGCGGTTCGTTGCGATGCTTCAAGAAAAAGTAACGGTCGCACTCGTCCTTCATCGGTTGATAGTCAGCCACGGTGGAGTGCCGCGAGCAGACCGTTTTCCAGACACGATGAAAGGCGATCACGTCCTCGCGGAACGGGTAGTACGGCGTCAGGTCGGCGCCGCCGCCAAACCACGACTTCGAGCCATGCGTCAGGAAGCGGAAGTTGGCGTGAACGGTCGGCACCAATGGATTGCGCGGGTGGATGACAAGCGAGATTCCCGTTGCGGAAAACTCGCGCCCTTCGCCGGGAAGGTGACGGGCAAAGTCTTCGCTCAGGGTGCCGAAGACCTCGGAGAAATTGACGCCGCCTTTCTCGAAAACTCTGCCGTCGGTGACGACTCGCGACCTCCCCCCGCCTCCGCCGGGCCGATCCCAGGAATCCTCGTGAAACGCTCCGCCATCGATGGCCGCCAGCGCCGTCGTGATGCGATCCTGAAGGGCAAGGAAATAGTCGGCGGCTTGTCGGTGCATGGCAGGCTCCGGCAATAAAGGGCGACGCGGGAAAGTGTATGACGAAGCCCGCAGCGCCAGCAAGGGAACCCTTGCCGGCGTCGCGGGCTTGTTTGCCGAGAAAACTCAAATTTTCAATCGCGCTCGCCACTGGCGCAGGGCGTCGCGCCGGGTTCGCCTTGCCGCATCGGCCTCATCGAATGTCACCGGCTCGAATCGCACGCGGGCGCCCGGTCGCAATTGCCCCATCACGTCGAGGTCGGCCGTGATGACCTGCGCGATCTTCGGATAGCCGCCGATCGTCTGACCATCAACGCCCAGCAAGATGCAGTGTCCATCATTGGTCACCTGCACCGTGCCCGGGCAAACCGGCTCGGAGACCATCTCCCGTTGCGGTCGAGCCAACGGCGCACCGTCGAGACGCAGGCCCATGCGATTGCTCGCCGGCGTGACGGTGTATTCGCTCCGTTCAAACGCATTCACATCGAACCAATCGGATTGGGCGCCGGGCAGGAAACGCAGCGTCGTGATACCGTCGGGAATCGTTGCCCAGGTCTCATCGTCGAGCCAGCGGCCGATCAACATACTCGATCGACATTCCAAATGTTGACCGTCGCGAATCGGATCGAGGGCTGAGCGGCTGCCGAGGATCACGGGCGACTGGAAACCGCCGGGGACACAGAGATAGGCTCGTGCTCCGCGCGGGGTGCCGCCGATGCGTAAAATTTCGCCGGCCCGCAGCGTGAACGACTTGCCGGGGCGAAGCGTCTCATGGTCGCGCAACAGCTCGAACGGCGCGCCCGCGACGACAACGCCGGTGTCGTGCAACGCTTCGACAGTCGGGCCGAGCATGCAGATTTCCAGGGCAGGGCCATCAGGCGAATTGCCGGCCAAGGCATTGCCCAACGCGAGCGACCAGGAATCGGCGGCGCCCCCAATCGGCACCCCCAGGCCTCGGCTCGACGGCCTGCCACGATCGACGATGCGAGAATCTAACCCAGCTTTGAGTATCCGCAACGTCATGCGAACGCCTGAAGATGAAAACCCGCCGTTGCCAATGCCTCGCGCAGCAATCGGGCAAAGGCGACCGCATCGGGGTTGTCGCCGTGGACGCAGATACTCTGCACGCCGCGCTCGCGAATCAGTCGCTCGACTTGGCGGACCGCCTCGGCGGGTGAATGGATGAAGGCGCCCGGCTCGTCGCGTGGAATCAACGACCCGTCATCGCGATAGCCGCGGTCGGCGTATCCCTCGGCAACAAAGGGCACCCCCTCAACCCGAGCGCATTGTTCCATGACCGAGCCGGGCAAACCGAGAATCGGTAGCTGAAATAGGCTGGCCGCCGCTGCCACGGGGCGCGCGTAGGCGTCATCGCGCATCGCGCGGTTGTAGAGCGCTCCGTGAGGTTTGACGTAGGCGAGCTTCACGCCGGCTGAATGAGCCAACGCGTTGAGCGCCCCAATCTGATAAACGCAATCGTGATAGACGTCGCGCTCCGCCCGGTGAATCTCACGGCGGCCAAAATGCTCGCGATCGGGAAAGCCTGGATGAGCGCCGATGACGACGCCGTTTTGCGCGGCAAGCTGAATCGTTCTGGCAGCGGTTGGAGCGTCGCCGGCGTGAAACCCGCAGGCGATATTCGCAGAGGTGACGAGCCGCATCAACTCTGCGTCGTTCGGGCTGCCTTCGCCAAGATCGGCATTCAAATCGATGTCCATCGGTTACTCGGGCATGCCGCATTCCAAAATCGTCAGGGGCCGAGCCGGCACGATTTTGCAACGGCCGATTGCGGCGGGAAGCAGCCACGCCGTCCCCGCGGCGAGGGGATAACGCCGGCCGTCGTGGACGATGTCCGCCTGACCTTCAAGACCAACGACGACTCGACACTCGCCCGCGGCGCCCGCTTCAAACGGCTCGTCACTGCTCAACCGCCAGAGCTGAAAGTAATGGCAATCGATGAGTCGTTCGCGACGCACGGGCTGGCTGGCTTCGATCACGGGCGTTACCGGACCCACGGGGCCGCGCGAGAAGTCGATGCAGGCGACGCCCGATTCCAGGTGCAATTCGCGATCGCGACCCCAGTCGAAAAGCCGATACGTGATGTCGCTGGTCTGTTGAATCTCGAAGAGCGTCAGGCCGGCGCCGATGGCGTGAACGGTGCCGGCCGGCACGAAGACACAGTCGCCGGGAGCCGGCTCAAACCGGTGCAGGCATTCGACCACGCTACCGGCACGAATGGCCTCATCCCATGCCGCCCGATCGACGCCGGCCTTCAGCCCGTTGTAGAGGCAGGCGCCGGGTTCAGCACGCAGCACCACCCATGCCTCGGTTTTTCCCGATGCTTCCGGCCGGGTCACCATCGCCTGAGAGTCGGTTGGATGAACTTGGACGGAAAGCGGCATCTTCGCGTCAAGGAACTTGAGCAGCAGCGGAAATCGGTCGAACCGCGGGCGTTTCGGAACCAGGTCACTGCCAGCCAAGTGAATCAACTGATGAAGCGTGCGACCCGCGTAGCGACCATCGGCGACGAGGCTGGGGTTTGCCGGCTCATCGCTAATCAGCCATGCCTCCGCGATCGGGCCAGTGGCCGGCGCCTCGGGATACCAACCCGCCAAGCGCCGGCCACCCCAGACGTAGGGCTTAAAGATCGGCTCGAAACGGAGTGGTGTGAGCGTCATGTCCGACCGTGGAGCTATTTGCCAAGGGCCTTCTTCAGGGCGTCGCGGACTTTCGGAACATCGGTGTCATTCACGGAGAGATATCCGAATGACGCGACCACCTTTCCTTGATGGGCTACCACCGCGGTGATATGCGCATCGGGATTGATGCCCCAGTTCTGCGGCCCGCTCTTGTCGCCGGGGAACACGGTCAGTGCGGTCTTCTCGTACTTGACCGACATCTGCACGCGAGGCAGGAACGTCTTCGACTTGTCGGCATCATCGGTCAGCCAAACGGCGACCATTCGGGCGTTGTCGTCGAGCTTCCCGACCTCGCCGTCGAGGATCTTCATGAAACGATTCATCGGGCGCGTGAACTTGTCGGCTTGCACAAAGATGTAGATCGTCGGGCCATCCTTGCGTTCGGCGGCCAAGTCGGCTTCCTTACCTTCAGGTTCGCCGACGGCCACGAATACCTTTAGGGCAGCTACTTTCTCACCAGCCTTTGGCCCCGAATCGGTGTCGCCGTCGGCACGGGCCACCATCGGGAACAACAGCAGCGCCGCGCAAATGATCGTTCGCATGATTGCTCCTCATTTCAGTCGGACCGAAAAACGACGGGCAACTGAGTCGCCTCCCGCACTCGATCAAGATAATCCTGTCGCGGGATTTCGACGGCTCCCAATCCCTTCGTATGGTCGTTGATAATCTGCGTGTCAAATACGACAAAGCCACATTCTCGAAGGCGCTCGAACAGACGGACCAGGGCGATTTTCGAGGCATCGGTTCGACGATAGAACATGGACTCGCCCGCAAACAAGCCGCCGATAGCAACTCCATAAACCCCGCCGATCAGCTCGCGCCCCTCCCAAACTTCGACGCTGTGGGCATGCCCAAGTCGATGCAAAAGGCCATAGGCTCGGCGCATGTCGCGCGTGATCCAGGTGCCTTCGTCGCGTACCGCGCATCCGCGCATCACGCTGGGGAAATCACGGTCAAACGTCACTCGATAGGGCGACGAACGCAACGTTCGCCGCAATCGACGCGACACATGAAGGCCGTTCATCTCAAAGATCGCGCGCGGATCGGGCGACCACCAGCAAATCGGCTCTCCCTCTTCATACATCGGAAAGATGCCGTTGCGATACGCCGTGAGCAAACGCTCCGGTCGCAGGTCGCCGCCGATTCCGACCAAGCCAAGCGAATCGGCGTATACGGGATCAATCCAGACGGCCTCGGACCCGCGCCGCGCCGGCGCGGTGAATGGTGCTGCAAAAAGCGTGTCGAATAGCCAGTCCAGCATGCCGCGCTCCTTTTCGCGGATCCAACGACTCCAATGTCTCTATTCTCAGGGGCACCCGCGGTTCATGTCAACGGGCTTGTTGCGATTCGTGAAAACGTTGCCAAGTGCGGGCCGTTCCGCTTGTCATCCATCACCCGCCCGGGTACGCTCAACTCGATTCGATCGAAGTCAACCATGGGCATGGTCGAGGTGCCGCCAAACATGAAGATTCTCGTAGCCGACGATGATGAGATTAGCCGCCTCACTGTCGCAGCGGCCCTTCGCGATTGGGGTTACCTCGTCACCGTCTGCCACAACGGAGCCGATGCGTGGCAAACTCTGATCGGCGACTCCGCTCCTCGTCTGGCCCTGATCGACTGGTTGATGCCCGAAATCGATGGCCTCGAATTGTGCCGGCGCATTCGCGCTGCCTCGGAACTGCGCGATCGCTACCTGATCTTGTTAACTGCCCGCGATACACAAGCGGACATCATCGCGGGATTGGAGGCCGGCGCCGATGACTATGTCGCCAAGCCTTTCGACCGCGACGAACTGCGACTGCGAATCAAGACCGGCGAACGAATCTTGAAGTTGCAAGCCGAGCTAGCCGAGCGCGTTCATCAGTTGGAGGTCGCCCTCGGTCAGGTTCGCACCTTGCAGGGCATCTTGCCCATCTGCGCCTATTGCAAGAAGATTCGCAAGGACGCCAATTATTGGCAACAGGTCGAGGCGTACCTTGCCAGTCATGTTGACGTGAGCTTCAGCCACGGAATCTGCCCCGACTGCTACGAGACGCGAGTGAAAGCCGAGCTGGAAAAACTCCACGGCAACGCGCCGCCGTATCCGACGTAAGAGCGATCGCCCGTTGCGCGACGCAACGAAGAAGCGTTCGTCGCCTCACGAAATGAATGTGACCATGCACCGCCAACGACTCTTCGCCATCGCCTCAATCTGTATTGTTGCCTTGGCCGCCTGGCTGAGCGGGTTGCGCGGCGACCGGCCGGCGACATGGGTCGAGGTTTCGCCCGGCGTTTGGCGAACCGCCTCGATGCCGTATGGCTATGCACTGGTTGCCGGCGACGCGGCGATGCTTATCGACGCTCCCCTATCAGCCGATGATCTATTACGCCTGACCGGCGCTCGACGCGTTGAACGCGTCTTGCTGACGCATCATCATTTGGACACGAGTGCGAACGTTGGCGCCCTTCTTGCCGCCCGCGTCCCGGTGCAAGCTCCAAAAGCCTCCGCCGATTGGCTCACACCCGCCGCCGTCGCCAAGTTCTGGCGTGAGGTCATTCCGCTGCGCAACTCACGCACCGCTTACTTCGTCGTGCCGGAAGGGATCGACGGCATTGACTGTTCGCTGACCGATGGGCAATCGATCGCTTGGCACGATTGGACGCTTAAGGTCATCGCGACACCGGGACATTCGTTTGACCATGTGAGTTTCACGGTGACCAAGAAAAGCGAGACGGCGCCCATTCTTTTCGCCGGTGACGCCATCGCCGCGCCGGGAAAGATCTGGACGCCGTACACCACCGATTGGGATCATTGGACCGACGCCGGACTAAGGCCCACGGCAACGTCGCTGCGAAAGCTTGCCGCCCTTAAACCGCGAGTCGTGCTGCCTGCCCACGGTGAACCAATCAAAAAGGACGCCGTCAATGCGTTGGAACAGGCTGCCGCCGCCGTGGAAGAAGTCGCCTTCCTCAAGAGCTTTGAGCGATTCTCTAAGCAACGTTTGGGCGACCCGCCGGCGTATCCGTTCTTGGTGCCGCGTGAGCAAGTGGGATCGGCCGGAGACAAACCCTGGTCGCGAGTCAGCGAGCATCTGTTCATCACCGGCAACACCTATGTGTTAACCTCGACGCAAACCGACGGCTTCATGGTCATGGATCCGTGGGGCAAACGCAGCATCGATCAGATTGTCAAACTTCAATCTGAGCGACGTCTCGGCAAGCCCGAATTGGTCATGTTCAGCCATGCCCATTACGACCATTTCGACGGCGTCTACGATCTGCCCGGACGTGACGGATATCAGGTTTGGTCGCTCGATCTGGTTGCCGGCCCGCTCGCCGACCCGTTCCGGGTCCGAGCGCCCTTCCTCGATGCACGCCCTATCCGATTCGAGCGTCGATTCAAAGATGGCGAAACGGCGACGTGGCGCGAGTACAATTTCCGATTTCATCATCTGCCGGGGCAGAGCCGATTCACAATGGGCGTTGAAACGACGATTGATGGCAAGCGATGTTATTTCACGGCTGACAATTTCTTTCATCAGGATCAATACAGCGGCTCCGGTGGATGGATGGGTTTGAATCGCAGTTGGCCGTTACCTTACGCCGCCAGTGCCAAAAAAGTGTTAGAGGCCGCGCCCGATTGGATACTGGCAGAGCACGGCGGGCCCTATGTTTTCAATGCCGAGGATTACCGCCGCCGCGTGAAATGGGGCGAAGCGAGTGCCCGTGCCGCGGATGTCATATGCGTGAGTGGGAATCACGAACGTGACTGGGATCCGTATCGTGTTCAAGCGGAGCCGGTGTTACAGAGTGTGAAAGCCGGCGATGTTGTTAAGGTGTTGTTAGTCATAACGGCGACTCGACCTCAAGCCGAGCCGGTAACGGTGACGCTCGCGGGTCGCGGCTTGGTGCCGGATCAGCAATGGGATCTGTCGCCGGCCCCGAATCGGCCCGTACGGCTCGAAGTCTCGCTGCCCATGTCAGCGAAGGCCAAGGCCGGCCGGCACGTCTTTCCGCTGCGCGTCCGTGACACGACGGGTAGCGATGCGACCGATGCGTTCGTCGCCGTGGACGTGACACCGTGAGTTGGTAGAGACCGTTTCAATACCACAGACTGGTGCCCTAAGCCCCTGGCATTCGAGGATGAACATGAGGTATGAAACCGTCTCTATGAACTATTGCTCCAAAATGTAGCACGGATTTCCTAAACGGTGCTCGCTCGGCACGCAATGCACGGATTAGGAAATCCGTGCTACGAATCTAAGAGTACATTTTCCCTATTCGGTGCTATCGTGACGCAACTCGTAGAGGTTGCGGCGCATGCTAAAGCCTGCAACTACCGGCGAAGGCTAAATCCTGCGACTACCGCCGCAGGCTAAAGCCAGC
>CAZESP010000030.1:12867-80513 GCA_964515185.1 uncultured Alcaligenaceae bacterium | reverse complement strand
ACCTCATCAGCACTTGGCTGGTCTTTATCGGTCGGATACGCTAGAAGTGCCTCGCGGGCCGGTAGCTCAACGGTCAGAGCAGTCCGCTCATAACGGATTGGCTACAGGTTCGAATCCTGTCCGGCCCAGTGAACATTTATGCACTTCCCCGGGAATCCTGCGATTTCCGGGGTTTTTTGCATCCTCGCCATGTACATCAGTCCATTTAGTTCCGCTCGGTTCTGGTCCAAACTGCGTCGTCCTCAAACATTCGTCATAATGTTCATCGAGTCGGAAACGTACGACCAGACCGCCGCGAGCGTTGGGCATGCGGCCAGCGCGAGAACCGAACCGTATTTCGCCAAATCACAATGGCTTTTCGGAGCGCGTCGAGGGGGAAACGGCCCACCTGAGCGCCGGAAAATCGTTTCCGTGAGTCATTCGGGTCGCATATAATCCGTGGGAAGAAGAAGGCGTTGATCGAAGCCTGAAAGGCAGAAACCGCGGGGGTCGCGGTCTTGCTCAAACAAAGTCGAACTGGCGGGCTCCGCTATGAGACGGCCGCGAGTGAATCGCGCCCGTGTCGGTGGAACACGGCGGATTGACTCCTCTTCGTAAGCCCGCAAGTGAATCAAGTTCAGGCATGTTGCGCTACTTTGGAGTGAATTAGCCCATGACCTTCATCAAGTCGAAAGACCGGGTCGCCGACCATGGGGAGGTTTTCACGCCGCCGTGGTTGGTCGAGGCGATGCTCAACTTGGTAAAGGAGGAGACCGAGCGCATTGACTCTCGCTTTCTTGAGCCGGCGTGTGGTAGCGGTAACTTCCTCGTGGCGATCGTGCGGCGCAAGCTCGCTGCCGTGGAATTGAAGTACGGAAAGTCCGACTTCGAGCGGCGTCACTTTGCACTGCTCGCGCTGATGTGCATCTACGGCATCGAGTTGCTCGCTGACAACATCGCCGAGTGCCGCGCGAATGTGCTGGAGATACTCGCCGAGTACCTGAACCTGAATGAGTCGGACGAACTTTATCGCGCCGCGTCGTATGTGCTGTCGCAGAACCTCGTCCACGGCGATGCGCTGACGATGCGCACCCATGACGGTCAGCCGATCACCTTTGCCGAGTGGGGCTATCTGGGCAAAGGCAAGTTCCAGCGGCGCGACTTCCGCCTCGCTGCGCTTACGCAGTCGGCAGCCTTCAGCGCGGAGGGTTCGCTCTTCGCCGACCTCGGCAAGCACGAGATCTTCACACCGGAGAAGGCGTATCTGCCGATGACGGTTAGCGAGTTGGCGGCCGCGCTTGCGACGCATTAGAACCACAGAGGCGCAGAGACACAGAGAACCGAAGGAAGGGGAACCATCTTTCCAAGGGGTGATGCGATGGATGAACGGGATCCGTTGACGCATGCGGTAATAGGGGCGGCGATCGAGGTGCACCGGGAAATGGGCCCGGGCTTGCTGGAATCGGTATATCAGAAATGCATGGAAATGGAGTTGAAACTGCGCGGGGTGGAGTGCCTGGCTCAGGCGCGCATTCCACTTGTCTACAAGGGGATCCCGCTTGAGGCCGACGAGCTCAAGATGGACTTGTTCTTTCCGGGCAAACTCGTCGTCGAACTGAAGGCTGTGGAGAGGTTGTTGCCTGTGCATGAAGCCCAGCTCATCACCTATCTGCGCTTGTGCAAGACCCGCGTCGGTCTCCTTCTTAACTTTAACGTCCCTGTCCTCAAGGACGGCATGAAACGTATGGTCCTCTAACACACGTATTGAACCACAGAGACACAGAGGCACAGAGAATTCAAACCAGGTAAGAAAAATGGCGATTCTCGGTTCTTTGTCTTCTCTTCTCCGTGCCTTTGTGTCTCTGTGGTTCAATCACGCCCCGAGGGAGGCTGTATGACCATTCAGGCTAGCTTTGCCCTTCGCGGCCGCAACCCGGATATTCTGTCGTGCATCGCGAACCTCTCTAACGACGAGGTGTTCACGCCGCCCGAGTTCGCCAACCGGATGCTCGACACTCTGGCAGAGGCCTGGGCGGCCGGCAACGGAGGCGCGAACATCTGGGCGGACAAGACCGTGAGGTTTCTCGACCCTTGCACCAAATCGGGCGTGTTCCTGCGTGAAATCACCAGACGGCTCAACAAGGGCTTGGCGGGCGAGATTCCGAACCTGGAAGAGCGAGTCGATCACATCTTGACGAAGCAGGTGTTCGGCATCGCCACCACGTATCTCACGAGTCTGCTAGCGCGGCGGAGCATCTATTGCTCGAAGCACGCCAATGGCAAGCACTCGATCGCCAAGTCGTTTTCTAACGAAGATGGGAACATCTGGTTCAAACGTACCGAGCACACCTGGGCGGGTGAAAAGTGCAAATACTGCGGCGTGAGTCAGGAGGCGCTCGACCGTGGCGAAGATCTCGAATCTCACGCTTATGCGTTCATACACACCAACGACATCAAGACACGACTCGCCGAGATGTTTGGAGGCGATATGCAATTCGACGTGATAATCGGTAACCCACCGTATCAACTCAGTACGGAAGGGTCAGGCAAGCAGGCGATTCCAATCTACCAGAAGTTCGTTCAGCAGGCCAAGGCACTCGACCCTCGATTCCTTTCCATGGTTATCCCGGCACGATGGTTCTCGGGCGGAATGGGCTTGGACGAGTTCCGCGAATCGATGCTTACCGATGATCGGCTGCGGACGATTCATGACTACCTCACTGCTTCGGACGTCTTCCCAGGGGTCGGCCTCAAAGGCGGCGTCTGCTACTTCCTCTGGGACCGCGACAATCCCGGGACCTGTCGCGTCACAACGTATTACAAGGACGAGCCGCCGTCGATTGCAACTCGCCCACTTCTCGAAGAGGGCGCCGATATCTTCATCCGCTTCAATGAAGGGTTGTCGATCCTCAAGAAGGTCGTTACTGTCGAAACGGGCAACGGCCAGTCTCTGGAGCTTCCTGAGGCGAAGAAGTTCATGGAGCTAGTCAGCTCGATTGGCGCATTTGGGCTCGACAGCACCTTTAGGGGTAAAGAGAAGAAGACAGGGAATGACCTCAAGGTCTACAGGAACGGTGGGGTCGGGTACGTTTCAAAATCGGAAATTACGAAGGAACAAGTCGCTTTCGACAAGTGGAAAGTCTTCATTGGGCGCGCTGCTCCCGGTACTGGCAACAGAGACACATATGCGCACAGGATCATCAGCACACCCTTTATTGGAGAGCCTGGAAGCATCTCGTCGTGGACGTATATGTATATCGGGCCGTTCGACTCGAAGACTGAGGCCGAGAGTGTCTTGTCCTATCTCTCGTGTCGGCTCACGCGCTTCCTAATCCTCCTGCACAAGCCATCCCAAGACACAACGCGCAAAGTATACACCTTTGTGCCAACCCAGAAGTGGACAAGGCAGTGGACGGATGAGGATTTGTACGCCAAATACGGCATCACGAAGGATGAGATCGCGTTCATCGAGAAGGTTGTCCGTCCGATGGACCTCAGTGGAGACGCCGGGGATGAGTAAGCCCATCGAGGAAATCCTCGCGCCCAAGCCGGTAGCACGGCCGCGCATCTACGCCTACTCGATTGGCGACGCGGCTCGCATCGCTTTGCTCGCATCCGTTCTTGAAGTAGAATCGATGCAAGGAGAACTTCCATGACGACGCTCGTTGCTCCCCCCAAACAACTCGAAGCGTTGTTCGCCAAACTCCGTACCGAGTGGAGACAGGACACGCGCTACCTCTCCTCGACCACGGCCATTGCCACGCACCCGGCCTATCAGCGCATCATCGGACTTGGCCCGCAGGTCATCCCGCTGATTTTGGCCGACCTGCAACGCGAGCCGGGACACTGGTTCTGGGCGTTGACCGCGCTCACGGGAGAGAATCCAATCGCCCCCGCGGATCAAGGCCGGGTGAAAGCGATGACGGCGGCCTGGTTGAAATGGGGAACCGACAACGGGTGGATCGCATGAATCCGCTGGAAATCGTGTTCCCCGGATTGGTCGGTACCGGCTACGCCGTCACGAGTCCATCCACTTTTGAGTACAACTGTATCGGTTGGGCGGCCGGAGAGGACGATCGCTGGTGGTGGCCCGATGCGGCGGGTGTTTCCTACTGGCCCGCCGGCGTGCCGCGTGAAGAAACACTCCCGGCTTTCGCCGCGGCGTTCGCCACCCTCGGATTTGCTCCTTCAGCCAATCCGAATCTCGAACCGGGAGTCATAAAAATCGCCCTTTATGCTCGTTCGGGGATTCCCACTCATGCATCGCGGCAACTACCGAATGGGAATTGGACGAGCAAACTCGGCCAATCCGAAGACATCGAACATACATTTGCGAGCCTGGCCGGCTCTGTCTACGGCGATGTGGCCATGATCCTGGCAAAACCAAGCTCATGACCCAGCCCAATACGGAGCCAGGCGAATGAGCAAGCCCATCGAACAACTCCTTGCGCCCAGGCCGGAAGCCCGGCCGCGCATCTACGCTTACTCGATTGACGACCAGCCGCATAAGGGCCTCCTCAAGGTGGGCCAGACCACGCGCGACGTGAAGCAGCGCGTCGCCGAGCAGCTCAAAACCGCCGCCATCAAGAACTACAGAATTGAACTGGACGAGTTCGCCGAGCGCCACGACGGCACCATCTTCACCGACCACGAGGTACGCACGGCGCTTGTCAGGAAGGGCTTCGAGAACGCTGTACTGGAGTGGATGCGCTGCTCGGTCAAGGACGTCAAGACCGTGCTCACCGAGTTACGCACCGGCCAGCGGTTCACCGGCACGCATCACGAGACCTTCACGATGCGCCGTGAGCAGGTCGAGGCCGTGAACAAGACGCACGCCTACTTCCACTCGATCTGGAAGGAGGACATGCACGCCGTCCCGCGCTTCCTCTGGAACGCGAAGATGCGCTTCGGCAAGACCTTCGCCACCTACCAGCTCGCTAAGAAGCTCGGCGCCAAGCGCGTGTTGGTGGTCACGTTCAAGCCCGCCGTCGAGGATGCGTGGCAGACAGACCTCGAACGCCATGTGGATTTTGACGGCTGGCAATATCTGTCGAAATCATCGGATCGCGACCCGACGCAAATTTCCCCCAGGAAGCCATTGGTGTACTTCGGCTCCTTTCAAGACCTGCTCGGCCGCGACGCGGCGGGGAACATCAAACCGAAAAACGAATGGCTCCACAAAGTGAAGTGGGACCTCGTGGTGTTCGATGAATACCACTTCGGCGCGTGGCGTGAGACGGCAAAGGAGCTTTTCGAGGGCGAGGAGGAGGCGATCGCCAGGACGGAAGCCCGGCTCGAAGACGCCAAACGGCTTAAGGAGAAAATCGCCGACTTGCAAGAACCCTTGGAGAAGGAAACCGCGTTCTTGCCCATCACGACCAAGGCTTACCTCTACCTTTCCGGCACGCCGTTCCGGGCGCTAGCCACGGGTGAGTTCATCGAGGAGCAGATTTTCAACTGGACATATACCGACGAGCAGCGTGCGAAGGAAGAGTTCGCGATGAAGTACCCGGGCCAATGGAATCCCTATGGCGCGCTGCCGCAGATGCGTCTGCTGACCTACCAAATGCCGGACGAGTTACTGGCGATCGCGAGCGGTGGGGAGTTCGATGAGTTTGATCTCAACACTTTTTTTCGAGGCATCGGGAACGGGCGACAAGGCGCAGTTCAAACACAAGAGCGACGTGCAGAAGTGGCTCGACATCATCCGCGGTGGATACATGCCCAAGGCAGTCGAGCATCTGAAGACGGGCACGCGGCCGCCGTTTCCCTATTCGGATGTGCGTCTGCTCCCTTACTTGCAGCATTCGTTCTGGTTTCTCCCCAACGTTGCGGCCTGCCATGCGATGGCGAACCTGCTGGCAGAGAGGCAAAACACCTTCTGGCACGGCTACGTGGTCGTCGTCGCCGCCGGCGCCTCGGCGGGCATCGGACTGGAAGCGTTGCCGCCCGTGCGCAAGGCCATCGGGAGCGGGTTCGAGACCAAGACCATCACGCTCTCCTGCGGCAAGCTCACCACCGGCGTCACGGTGCCGCAGTGGTCCTCGATCCTGATGTTGCGCAACCTCAAGTCGCCTGAGACCTACTTTCAGTCGGCGTTTCGGGTGCAGTCGCCGTGGTCCATCAAGAACCCAAATGGTGACGACCCGAACGAGGAGGAGATTCTCAAGCCGATCTGCTTCGTGTTCGACTTCGCACCAACGCGTGCGCTGCGGCAACTGTCAGAGTATGGGATCGGTCTATCGCCGAATGAGCCAAACCCCGAGAACGCGGTCAAGGACCTCGTGTCGTTCCTGCCCGTGCTGGCATACGACGGCGCGAATATGACGCAGATTGACGCGGGGGGCATTCTCGACATTGCGATGGCGGGCACCTCAGCCACGCTGCTGGCTCGCAAGTGGGAAAGCGCGCTACTGGTGAACGTGGACAATGACACACTACGACGGATACTGGATAATCCTGATGCGCTGGCTGCCGTGGAGCGCATCGAAGGCTGGCGAGCGCTGGGCGACAACATCATCGAGACCATCATCAACAAGACCGAGAAGGTCAAGGAACTCAAAAAAAGGGCCAAGGAAAAGGAACTGACGGCCAAGGAAAAAAAAGGAACTCAGCGAGGCGGAGAAGGAATACAAGTCGAAACGAGAACTCATCCAGAAGAAGCTGATCAAGTTCGCGACGCGAATCCCCGCATTCATGTATCTGACGGATCTCCGGGAAAACACCTTGCAGGATGTCATCACCAAACTTGAACCGGAGCTTTTCCTTGCCGTTACGGGCCTGACGGTAACTGATTTTCATTTGCTCGTGCGACTCAAAGTGTTTAACACGGAGCAGATGAACCAGGCGGTGTTCGCCTTCCGCCGCTACGAGGATGCCTCGCTACGTTATACGGGCATCGAGAGGTATGAGGGGCTCACCCACTACGGGCTTTACGACACGGTGGTGGCGAAGGAGTGAGCTGATAACGTTTGAACCAGCCCTTCACTCCTGTAGCTCGCACTTCACCCCGGAGCAGCCGGGCCAGGGCGGCGCGTTGCTCCGGCGTCAGTTCGGCGTTGGTTTCGAGGATGGAATCGAGGGCCGACGGGGGCAAAATTGCGTCGTTTTCTGCGTCGTCGTCGGGCCGAGGTGCCGTTTTCTTCGGGAAAACCGGGGTCGGTTCGAATCCTGTCCCTTACCGCGATTTCGATGCGGATGCCCCTTCGTCAGATTAAGGGGTTGCCCGACCCCCGTGTCACCCGCGATAATCACAGCTACCGAGAATCCGCACCGCATGACCGACTTTTCACGACTTCTGGAAACAGCCGGCAGCGACCATCACGCGGCGGCCGAGTTGTTTGCTCTGGTTTACGACGAATTGCGTCGATTGGCGGCCCACCAACTCGCCCATGAAAAGCCGGGGCACACCTTGCAGCCGACGGCCCTGGTTCACGAGGCCTACCTTCGTCTGTTGGCGGCATCCGGCGCGGGTGAGGGCGAGCATCCGCGAGGATTCAAGGGCCGAGGTCATTTCTTCGCTGCCGCCGCCGAAGCCATGCGGCGGATCCTGATTGAATCGGCCCGACGGAAGAAACGCGCCAAACACGGCGGTGGTCACGGACGCCAGGCTCTGAATCCCGATCAGGTCGCCATTCCCGAACTCTCCGACGACTTGCTGGCCCTGGACGAAGCCCTCACGAAGTTCGCCACGATTGAGCCGGTGATCGCCTCGCTGGTGAACTTGCGTTACTTCGGCGGGTTGACGCTCAAAGAAGCCGCATCGACGCTGGGTATCCCGCCGCGGACCGCCGATTCGTATTGGGCCTATGCTCGCGCCTGGCTCTTGGCCGAAATCAAAAAGGGCAGCGATACCATCGGTTAAGCGAGTGTCGTGAGAATCTGCGACAAGCCACGGCGCGAATGCGGCGGAAATATCGCATGGAATCGTAGTGACACTTTCTCTAAGTTCGGGCGGGGTTGCGACGCTTGCTGGCTTCTTGGCGACCGGAGATCGTCGCTGACTCGTGGCGCCGGGTGTGAATGCGATGAGCGAACGCGACATATTCCTCGAGGCTCTGAACCAGCCCGACCGGGCGGCCCGAGCAGCCTATCTGGCAAGCGCCTGTGCCGCCAATGACGCAATGAGGCAGCGGATCGAGGAACTGCTACGCTGCCATGAGTGCAACGACTCCTTGCTCGATCGACGCCCGGAAGCGATTCTGACGACCGGCGACGATTCCCCGGAGTTCGTGCGTGAATTGTCGTCTCGTGATTCGAGGCGGGCGGTCGAAGGGGTCGGTGCGACGATTGCCGGGAGATATTTACTCGTCGAGGTTCTCGGCGAGGGCGGCATGGGAACCGTGTTCCGAGCCACGCAAACCGAGCCGGTAAAGCGCGACGTGGCCCTGAAGCTGATCCGCGCGGGGATGCTCTCGCCAAGCGCTTTCGCCCGCTTTGAGATGGAACGCCAGACGCTGGCGTCGATGAGCCACCCAAATATCGCTCGCGTTTACGACGGCGGCACGACACCTCTGGGCCAACCGTTCTTGGTCATGGAACTCGT
The DNA here is from genome assembly GCA_964515185.1 of uncultured Alcaligenaceae bacterium. Taxonomy (GTDB): domain Bacteria; phylum Planctomycetota; class Planctomycetia; order Gemmatales; family Gemmataceae; genus CAZESP01. Next base: position 71,989 of record CAZESP010000030.1, on the reverse strand, counting down.
GACCGGGCCGTCGATCACCGACTACTGCGACTCGCATCGCCTGTCGCCGGTGTCGCGTCTGAGGCTGTTCGTATCGGTCTGCCGTGCCGTACAGCACGCGCATCAGCGCGGGATCATTCATTGTGACCTGAAACCGAGCAATATTCTGGTCGGAGAAATCGACGGGCGTGCAACGCCGACGGTCATCGACTTTGGCGTGGCTCGTGCCAACGAACCGGCCGCACCCGATTCGGGTCAGCCGCGACGGTCGCCCGTCATCGGCACCTTGGCGTATATGGCGCCCGAGCAAGCGAATCCGACCAACAACGACATCGACACGCGCGCCGATACTTACGCCCTGGGTGTGGTCCTCTATGAGTTGCTCGTCGGCACCACGCCCCTGGATCCGACTATCTTCCATGACGTGCCGATCCCCGAGCGATTGCGCCTGGTCAATGAAAGCGAGCGCCCGCGACCCAGTACCCGCTTGCAGACTAGCGACACGCAAAAAATGATCGCCGCCAGTCGCGGCACGGAGCCAGGCCAATTAGCGACGATGCTCCGCGGGGAACTCGATTGCATCGTCATGAAAGCTCTGGAGCGCGACCGCGGCCAGAGATACCAATCGGCGAACGATTTGGCCGATGACATCGAACGCTATCTCAATGGCGAGGTGGTGCGTGCGGTGCCGGCCACGACGGTTTATCGTCTGCGAAAATTCCTATCGCGAAACCCCATCCCGGTTATTGCGGTCTCCTTGATCGTGATGACCTTGCTACTGGGCGTGACCGGCACCACGTGGGGCATGTGGAAAGCCGAGCGCGCTCGCCAAGCCGAGGCCGAATTGCGCCGGCAAGCCGATGAGGCCGCCGAGAAGGAAAAGGCCGCCCGCGAACTTGCCGAGCAACGCTACGTGCAGATCAAGAATGGGGTCATGGCCCTTTGCCAGATCTTCGTGGACCTGAACCCCGCCAAGACGGATCGCCAGGGCCAGCCCCTGGCGGTCATTCTGGGCAAACGTCTCGATCGCGTCGCCGAGGACCTCGACAAGGTCGCCGGCGACCCCTTAGCGTCGGCCGCGATGCACAATCTCCTGGGGCAGTCGCAAATCGGTCTGGATAATCCCGACAAGGCGATGAAATTGTTTGCCAAGGCCGCCATCATTTATTCGGAGAGGCTCGGCCCGGACCATCCCAGTACCCTTGCCGCTCAGAGCAACTTGGGGCTCTGTTATCGCCTGGTGAAGCGAACCGACGAAGCCATCGGGTTGTTGACCGACACGCTGCAACGACAGCAGGCGGTTTGCGGACCCGACCACAAGGACACTCTGCACACGATGAACAATTTGGCATTGGCATACGGCGACGCCGGCCAACGGGACATGGCCCTTTCCTTGCACGAGCAAGCCGCTAAACGAATCGAGGCGAAGTACGGCGCCGACCACCCATTGACCCTGGCCGCTGCCGCCAGCGTTGCCACCAGTTACTACTCCGCCGGCAAACGCGAACAGGCCCTGCCCCTCTTGGAGCAGTCGTTTGTCCGGCGAAAGACAATCCTCGGCCCAACGCATCCCGACACGATGTTGAGCATGAATAATCTGGCCGTGGCTTATCAGGCGCTGGGCAAGTTCGACCTCGCGATTCCGCTGTTCGAGGAGACCATGACACAAGCCCGTCAGAGGTTCGGCCCCAGCCACGCGGACACCATCGTCGCGCTCCACAACCTCGCCGGCGCCTACTTTGTCACCGGCAAACGAGAGGCCGCCCTTCCGCTTTTTGAGGAACTCGTGAAGCAGTCGCGCGTCCGGTTCGGCCCCACCAGTCCCCGAACGCTGCAATCGATGACCCATCTGGCAAATACTTTGGCCTACCTCGGACAATTTCAAAAAGCGGCCGAGATTTACGAAGAGGTGCTGGCCCGACAACCCGATGCACGCTCCAACATCGAATCGCTGATTCGTGTCTACGAAGATCTGGAGCGATCGTCGCCGGGAAACGGTCACCAGGCGAAGGCAGCCCAATGGAAAGCCAGGCTAAAGGCACTTACGCCAGCGCCGGGAAAACCGTAAGGCCGATTGCAACTGCGTTGTTCGCCACGGGAACGCTCAAACGTTCAGACAATCTTGCAACGAATCAGCGCGTCTTCGTCATAGGTGTAGATGGCGCACATCCGGTGATAACCATCCGCGACGATGACCTTGCGCAGAACCGAATCGCGAATCAGAAGGATCGGCGACAGTTCTTTGCCGGTCTCGATCTTTTTCTGATCTCTTTCCACGTGCGCGTTGCTGATCCCCAGGAGAGACAGCCCCGACGCGCGAAATACATCCTTCGCCTTGAACTCCGAGATCGGCGCCAATTTGAGTTTATCGACAAGGGCATCGGCAACGGGCGGATCAAAAAACAGACTGAGGTACGACTTGGCCGGCGGGTAGTTATGTTCCTCGGGTTCGTCGAGCCATCGAATCTTGGATTTGTCTTTCGGCATCAGTCGGACTCCATGAAAGGAACGAGGTCACCGCCGTTTCGAGCCGCTTTCGCGACGAGCCTTCTTGTCAACAATCGTTGTATCGGGGCCCATGCAGCCTGTATCTTGCTTTCCCCGGGTCATACTTTCAAAGGCCATCCTTCTCGGCCCGAACTACAATAGCGAGTGGAGAAAGAGGGTGACCCTGGAATCGCGTTCACCGGTTCCCCTGAGTAAACATGTCAACGTTCTCACCTTGACGCTGGCCATCATTAACCGCGGAGCATCGCACATGCGAAACCTGATCGTTGCTGTCACCGTGTCACTGTTTGTCTCGCCCGTTGCCATGGCGGATGAAGGCTTCGAATCGCTCTTTGACGGCAAAAGCCTCACCGGCTGGCACATCATGAACGGCGGTAAATTCGCCGCCAACGAGGGAGTCATTCAGTTGCGCGGCGGCTCAGGTTGGCTCCGTTCGGACCGAGAGTTCACGGACTTTGTTCTCCGTTTAGAAGTCCGCTGGCTCAAGCCGCGTCAGGACAGCGGCATATTCCTACGGGCCAGCAAGGAAGGCAAGAATTGGCCCGCGCAAGCCTACGAAGTGCAATGCGAAAACTCAGAGCGAGTTGCCATGCTCTTCGGAGCGAAATACAAGCTTAACAAGGAAAAGGCGGCCAAGGTACTCAAGGGTGTGAATGAGTGGAATACATACGAGATCCGCTGCGTCGGTACTCGCTGTGAAGTAAAGCTCAACGATGAGCTGGTCTGCACGTCCGATGATCTCCGCCGTCCGGGAGGATACCTTGGAATCCAAGGCGAGAATGGCCAACTCGATTTCCGAAATATCCAGATTCGAACGATCAACCCGAAAAAGTGATAGAGACCGTTTCAAAAACACGATTTGGTGCCTTAAATCCCAGGCATTCTGCGATGAACATGGGATATGAAACCGCCTCTAACAACTCTTGCTCCAAAAAGTAGCACGGATTTCCTAATCCACCCTCGTTCGTCACGGATTAGGAAATCCGTGCTACGATTCGAGGTGCACTATTTTCCTAATCCATGACTTCTTGACGCAACTTGTAGTGATCGTTTCACAACCACAGTCAAGTGCCTCAGACCCCCGGCATTCTACGATGAACACGGGGTATGAAAACGTATCTACAGTTCTCGCCGTCACTCCGTCACGAAGATAGTCGCCCGCCCTATTTGGTGGCCGAGATCGTGGTCATTTCGTGGCGTCTGCTCTTGCCTTGGTTGCGCGTCGGTTGGATTGTTCGCCCAAGCGAGGAGGGTTGGCGAGCCTCGTAATTGACGTTTCGGGCTTTTTCGGGTAGGCTTCTACTTGATCCCGCTGGATGCCCGCCTGCCGTTTTCTTTCTCTGCGAGCCAATCCATGGCCGTTACCCGTCGCCGATTCTTGCAGCTCGGGTCGCTTGTCCTTGGCACCGCGGCCTTATCGCCGTGGAAACTGCGTGCGAATACGTCGACCCCCGATACTTCTGTCATCTTCATCTGGTTGCCGGGCGGCCCGCCGCACATGGAAACCTATGACATGAAGCCAGACGCCCCGGTCGAATACCGCGGACAGTTCCGGCCGATCCCGACTGTTGTGCCCGGCATTCAGGTTTGCGAATTACTGCCCTTGCATGCCAAAGTTGCCGACCGGTTCACGTTGATCCGCTCGGTTGCCCACCAATTCGCCGATCACGGCGGCGGGCACAAACGATTCCTCACCGGCCGCGACCCGATGTCGCCCGTCGGCTTCGTCAACGATCATCCGATGGTCGGGTCGATGGTCGCGAAGATGCGAGACGGCTTGCGGCGTGGCGTGCCGAATTACGTCGCTGGCATGGACCCGGGCCGCGACCACATCGACGTTTTCAGCTTCGGGTCGGCCTACCTTGGCCCGGCGACGCATCCGTTCACCGTCAGCGGCGACCCGTCGGCGCCGACATTCAAGGTCCCCAACCTCGGCGTTCCCGCTGAGGTCGCCGACCAAGCCAAGGAGCGCGTCGGGCTGCTCGAACGACTCGACACGACGACGGCTGCCAAAGATGCTTCGGGCCTTATGGGCGCCATTGATGTCAATCGCGGTCGAGCGATGGAATTGATGACCTCGCACGATGCGCGCAAGGCGTTCGACCTTGCCCGCGAGGCGCCCAAAGTTCGCGAGCGCTACGGCATTCACCCGTGGGGGCAACGCTGCCTGCTCGCCCGCCGACTCGTCGAGCATGGCGCCAGCTTCGTTACGATGGTATTGGAGAACCCGTATACCAAAGGCGTTCCCAAAGAGGGCGTTTACAATTGGGATTCACACGCCGTGAACTGTCACTTGTTCGAGGACGCCAAGCACCGTTTCCCGATTTACGATCAGTGCATTAGCGCCCTGGTCGAGGATCTGTACTTGCGCGGGCTGGACCGCAAAGTGTTATTGATTGTAACAGGCGAATTCGGCCGCACGCCACGCATCACATACGCGAAGGGAACCAGCAGCGGCGTGGAGCAGCCCGGCCGCGACCATTGGCCGCAAGCGATGTCGATTTTGGTCGCCGGCGGCGGCATGCGCACCGGTCAGGTGGTCGGCAGCACTAATTCCAAGGGTGAGGAACCGAAAGACCGCCCGCTCACTCCCAATGATCTCTGGGCGACGATGTTCCGGCACCTTGACATCGACTGGCAGCACGCCTTCCCCGACCCGTCGGGGCGCCCCATGCCGATCCTCCCCTACGGCGATCCGATTGCGGAACTAACATAACGCCGAGGATTGCTCTCTCCTATTTCCCCGTCCGCCAGCCGGCGTTGTCGGCGGTGAGCGTCGTATGCCCTTTATATCGGTCATAAACGCGGTGCATGTCGTCGATCGAATCAAAGTAGCCAACGATGTTCACAGCGCTGAATGAATCGCCGGCTTTCACCGGCTTGCCATGAATCTCTTGAATCATGACGATGATTCCGCCCGGCCTTTGACTACACCACGATTCGTATACCACCGACGGCTCAAGCGTCAGCCCCGCCAGCCACGGGCCATCCTTTCCGGTGGCCTTGTCTTTCATGTGATAGGCGCGAATGAAACGGGCGGGCATCTGATGCGTATCGCGCCGGTAACCGAATTTCAAATCGGGCGGAAATGGCTCGTGAAACTCCTTCGCCGGGATCCGCACTCCGTTCGGGCCGCTCAGATAGCTGAGATACATCTCGCTAAACGTGTCCCCCTTCTCGTGACGGACGCAGCCCGGTGTGTCGTTGCGAAGAAACATTTCAGGGGAATCATTCACGCTTTCAATTCGATCCATGAGGAAGAAATAACGCTCGCCCTTGGGAAAGACGATGAGTTGCGTCCATTTGGAGCCAGGCTTGCGGCCGGGGGCGGCGTATTCGAAATGATAGGTCGTTTTCACGGCAACGAAATCTCCGCCGCGAATAATCTCCGGCTCCACGGGTTTCATTCGATGGCAAAGCTGCGGCCCCTCGACCATGCGCTTGCGATGACTGCTGCCGTGCGCCATCAAAGCATAATTCCGGCGTGCGGGATCTGTCTCATTCTCATACCAAGTGTAGCGGCCGACGCCATGTCCATCCTTGGCGATGACCTTGTCACCCCATGCCGCATCGCTGCCGGCCTCCATGAGCCAATCGACGACCATCAGCCCGTCACCGATCTCACGAAAACCTGTGGTCTTATCGAGAAACGAACCTTTGGCGATGCCCGTCATCCAGTGTTTCGGGTTTTTCTTGGGAATGACGGCTTCCAGTTTGTCGGTTTCAATCTTGATGAGGTCGTCCGACTCAGTGGCGCTCAGAGGCGACTTTGGCGGCTGGGCGATGATGTGAGCAGTACCCGTCACGATGACTAACATTGCCCATAGGATCGGGTTGAAACGATGCATCATACGAATCTCCGAGTTGAGTTTCATGCCCACGCCGCGTTAGTTGCTCGCGCGGCGTGCTCGGTCGTTTGCGAGCACGCCGCGCAAGCAAGTGATAACAGACACTGGCTGGCGCTTCGTGCTCAAAGAGGCCGGCGCCGCGCGCTCCCTTAGGCGGCGCGGCAGATCGCGAGGAATGAATCGGCCTTCAAGCTGGCGCCCCCGACCAAAGCCCCATCGACATCCTGCTGCCGCATCAACTCCGCGGCGTTTTGCGGCGTGACACTTCCGCCGTATTGGATTATCAGACGGCTCGCGGCATCGACGCTGAACAGTTGCCCGAATCGCCAGCGGATGAAGGCATGAGCGTGTTGGGCTTGATCGGGCGTCGCCGTTCGGCCGGTGCCGATTGCCCATACAGGCTCATAGGCGATCACGAGCCGATCAATCATGTCGGGCGGAACGTCGCGAAGGCCCCATGTTAGTTGATTATCCAACAACGACTCAGTCTTGTTGGCTTCGCGGATATCCAGTTTTTCGCCGACGCAGAAAATAACATTCAAGCCAGACGCCAGAGCCGATCGGATTTTCAGGTTGATGAGAGTATCATTCTCATTCAACACATGGCGGCGTTCGCTATGGCCGACAATAACATATCGGCAGCCGGCGCCTAACAGCATGGAAGGGCTGACCTCGCCGGTGAACGCGCCCTCTTTTTCGTGATAGACATCTTGGGCGCCGAGCGCGACGCGGCTTCCTTCGAGAGCGCCGGCGACGATGGTCAGCCACGGGAAAGGCGGGCACACCGCGACGTGAACACCTTCGAGCGTCTGAGTACCGGCAGCGACAGCGGCCCCAAGCGCCTTGGCCGATTCAGCCGTGGTGTTCATCTTCCAATTGCCGGCGACGAATTTGGTGCGAGTCATTTCAACCTTTCATCTCGTCAGAGCATCGTTGTCGTGAGTCTTTATAACACTTTTCCAACGGCCTCGGCGACGCGGCGGATACGAGCCATCAAATCGGCATATTGGTTCGGCAGGAGGGCTTGCGGGCCGTCGGAGAGTGCCTTTTCAGGGCAGCTATGAACTTCAATGTGAACGCCATCCGCTCCGGCGGCGACGGCAGCGAGGGCCATCGCCGGAATCAGGTCCGGGCGACCCGTCGCGTGGCTGGGATCGACAATGACCGGCAGATGACATTGACCCTTCAAGTTGGGGACGGCCGAGAGGTCAAGCATGTTCCGCGTCGAGTCTTCGAAACTGCGAACGCCGCGCTCACATAACACAACCTGGGTGTTACCGCCCGATAGCACATATTCAGCCGACATGAGAAGATCTTTCACGGTGGCGCTCATGCCCCGTTTCAATAACACCGGTTTGTTTGTTCGACCCGCTTCCTTGAGAAGGTCGAAATTCTGCATATTGCGGGCGCCGATTTGGAGCATATCCGCATAACGACAAACGAGATCAATCTGTCGCGGATCCATCACCTCGGTGACAATGGGCATCCCGTGCTTGTCACCCACCGCTCGAAGGATTTGCAGTCCCTGTTCGCCAAGCCCTTGAAAGCTGTAGGGGCTGGTGCGCGGTTTGAATGCGCCACCCCGGAGGAGATTCGCGCCTGCGGCCCGGACTCGGCCGGCGATTTCGTCGAGAATCTCGAACGATTCAATGGCGCACGGTCCGGCGATCATGCCCAGATGCCCGCCGCCGATCTTGGTCGTCCCCATCGTGACGACGGAGTCCGCTTTGTGAAACTCGCGACTGGCGAGCTTGAACGGTTTGAGAATCGGCAAGACCTGCTCGACGCCGGGGATCGCCTGCAGCGCCTCGGTCTGTGTCAATCGTTCGTCGCCGATGACACCGATGATCGTCCGTTCCGCTCCGCGGCTGACGTGCGGTCGATAGCCAAGTTCCTCGATCCGCTCGATAATGTGTTTGAACTGATCTTCCGTGGCATCCGGCCGAACAACGAGAATCATGGCAACCCACAAATCATAGGGAAGTTAGTCGATCGCCGGCCGCACGAGATTGTGCGGCCGCGAAACGATGAACCGCGATGGTGTCTATTCTAATCCGCTAGTCCCGTTTCGGTCAGTCGTCGCGGACAGGCGCGATGGGGAACGAGCCGAGGATGGTCAACATCTCGCAGTGAGTTTGGAGCGAGCCTAGGGTGCGTTTCACCTTCGGGTCTTCGTGATGGCCTTCGAAGTCGATGAAGAAGACATATTCGGACTTGGCCGTCGGCGCCGGGAACGATTCGATCCAGGTAAGATTGATCTTGTTCTGTTTGAACAGGCTCAGAGCATCGACAAGCGAGCCGGGGTGGTGCGCGACCTTAAACATGACCGCGGTCTTGTCGTTGCCGGTCTTGCCGACTTCATGCTGGCCGATGACGGCAAACCGCGTCTCGTTGTGGGGCGAGTCTTCGATATTCGTGCAGAGCAGTCTCAAACCATATCGCACGGCGGCCTGCCGGCTGGCGACGGCGGCGGCGCCCGGCTCGGTCTGTGCCAGGCGAGCGGCGTCCGCGGTACTGGAAACTTCATGGAGTTGGGCATGAGGCACGTTCTTCGAGAGCCAATTACGGCACTGAGAAAGAGCCTGACCCTTGCTGTAAATTCGCCGAATCTCGGGTTGCTCGCAGTTTGCCAACAGGTTGTGGTGGATCCGCAAACGAATCTCGGAGCAGATCTTCAACTGCGGCAGCCGGATGAACATCTCGAGAGTGTCGCTGACTCGCCCATCGGTCGAGTTTTCCAACGGCACGACGCCGTAATCGGCATGGCGTCGATTCACCTCCTCGAAGACAGCCGAGATGCTGCCGACCCGCAATGACTCGAAGGACTGGCCGAAGCGTTCCATGGCGGCAAGGTGGCTATAGCTATACTCGCCGCCCAAGTAGGCGATGCGGAGCATTCGCTGAAGCGATCGCGAGCCGCTCATGATCTCGCGATAGATGGCGCGAACGGTTGTCTCGTCGAGTGGGCCTTTGTTGGCGGCCAGCACGTTTTGTAACACTTCTTCTTCGCGAGCCGGATTGAAAATGTCCGCGGCAATATCGTTCTTGATCTTGCCGATCTCGACCGCGACCGCCGCCCGATCGTTGATGAGCTTCAGAATCTGAAGATCAAGTTTATCGATCTGTTGGCGAAGGGAGGTGAGCGAAGTGGTTGTGCGTGGAGCCGCCGGGTTGGTGGCGTGGTCACTCTTGCGCCCCATGTGGCGGGCCTCGACGGAAGTTAAGAGGATGGAATGACTAATGCCAGTTTATTTGTCCAGATGTAGACTGTCAACGAATGTCTACTATTCTTGGCAAGAGCATCGATCAACGGACGCCCTCGACAGCCGCAATTCTAAATTGTTGTTATGAATAATGTTACGACCTGATTGGCACCCGAGAAACATCCAAAGTGGACGTCGGGGGTCGGCTAATCGCGGTGAAATCTTTCGGACAATGCCGGTTTTTCCGTCACGATGCTCGCGTTTCCCGCACAGGCGTGCGTGGACCCTGCCAAAATGGCGGCACTGTCCGGGGCCGCCGAGGCCGCCAATGTTCCTTGGTGGCGTGAATCGTCGCAACTATTGAGTCAGAATTATCTTAAGCTTGAAAGAGCCTACGGTATCCCCATCGGCATAACAGTTGCTCATACTTTCCCGAATTGCAGAGACTGCCAACAATAGCCGGCAACCCCGGCTTTTACTCGTGGCTCACCACGCCACACGCCCCACAAATAGGGAGCACGCGGATGGCTGAAAAAATCATCGGCATCGACCTTGGCACCACCAATTCGGTTGTCGCCGTCATGGAAGGCACCCAAGTCAAAGTGATTCCTCACAAGGCGACGGGGCGGACCCTCGTGCCCAGCGTCGTGGCATTTACGGATAAAGGCGACCGATTGGTTGGCGACCCGGCCAAACGGCAGGCTGTCACCAATCCTCGCAAGACGATTTACTCAATCAAGCGCTTCATGGGCCGCCGGCACTATGAAGTCGAGACCGAAGAGAAACTGGTGCCGTACCGGGTCATCGGCGGGCCGCAGGAACTGGTCACGGTCGAGATAGACGGCAAGCCCAATTCGCCGCCGGAGATCTCGGCCTTGGTCTTGCGCGAGTTGAAGGAATCCGCCGAAGCCTACCTCGGGCAGACGGTGAAAAAGGCCGTCATCACGGTGCCGGCCTATTTCAACGACGCCCAGCGACAAGCCACCATGGACGCCGCCGCCATCGCCGGTTTCGAAACCGAGTGGGAAATCGAGGATCCCAAGACCGGCAAAAAGAGCAAGCAGCGGATGCGCATCATCAACGAGCCGACCGCCGCGGCTCTGGCCTATCACCTCGACAAGAAAAAGGATCAGAAGATCGCCGTCTTCGACCTGGGCGGCGGCACGTTCGACATCTCGATCCTTGAGGTCAGCCAAGTCGAAGGCGACAACGTCTTGGCCGTCAAGGCGACCAACGGCGACACCCACCTGGGCGGCGATGACTTCGATCAGGTCGTCATCGACTATATCGCCGAGGAGTTCAAGAAACAGGAGAACGGCTTCGACCTTCGAAACGAGCCGATGGCCTTGCAGCGACTCAAAGAAGCCGCCGAACAAGCCAAGAAAGACCTGTCGAACGTCCCCGAGACGTCGATCAAACTTCCGTTTATCTGTTCGATCAACGGTCAGGCAAAGCACCTGGACATGACGTTGACCCGGACCAAATTCGAGCGTCTTGTTGAGCATCTGGTCGAACGTTGCCGCGGCCCCGTGTTGAATGCCTTGCGCGACGCGAATTATCGGCCCAGCGACATTGACGAAGTCGTCATGGTTGGCGGCATGACGCGCGTGCCGCGGATTCAGCTACTCGTCAAGGAAATTTTCGGCAAGGAAGGGCATCGCGGCGTCAATCCCGACGAGGTCGTCGCCATCGGTGCCGCGGTCCAGGGCGCTCAGCTCTTGCTCGGCAGCCAATCGAAGCTCCTGCTCATCGACGTCACGCCGTTGACGCTGGGCATCGAGACCATGCACGGCCGGATGACGCCGCTGATTCAGCGAAACACGGCCATTCCGACACGCAAGAGCGAAGTCTTCACGACGGCGGCTGACAATCAAACGTCGGTCGAAGTAAAAGTCTACCAGGGCGAACGCCCAATGGCCGGCGACAACAAACTCATCGGCTCGTTCCACCTCGACGGCATCCCACCGGCGCCGCGGCACGTCCCGCAGATTGAGGTCACTTTCGACCTTGACGCCAACGGTGTGCTCCACGTCAGCGCCAAGGACAAGGGCACCGGACGCGAGAACAAGATTCGTATCGAGAATTCGTCGGGCCTCAGCCAGGACGAGATCGATCGCATGAAGCGGGACGCCGAGGCTCACGCCGAGGAAGACAAGAAGAAGCGAGACCTTGTCGATGCCCGCAACGAAGCTGAGAGCATCATTTATCAGATGGAGAAACTACTCAAAGACAGCGGCGACAAGTTGAGCGACGCGGATAAAGGCCCGATCTTGTCGGCAATCGAACGGGTCAAGCAAGCCGCCAGCAACGACGACCCGGCGGCCATCCGCAAGGCCATCGCCGATCTGCAACAGGCATCCCACGCCATGGCTCAGCACCTCTACGGCAGCCAGCCCGGCGGACCCGGCGGGCCGCCTCCGGGTGGGCCGGCTCCTGGCGGACCGGCTCCGGGTGGCAGGGACGGCAAAGACGGCGGCGACGACGTCATCGACGCCGAGTATGAGGTGAAGAAGTAACCCGTCTCGAGCACGACGCGCCTTCAAGAGCACGCGGCGCCGGCAAGTGTCATCGCACCTCACTTGCTGGCGCCGCGTGCTCGCATGATTGTTGCATTTCCGAGCACGACGCGCCAGCAAGTGTCATCGCTTGAACGGCAGCAGAAACCCCAAACCCGGCGCCACCACAAACACCACCGGAAGCCCGAACTCCTCCCGCGTCAGATCCACCGCCACCGGCGAGGTCCCCGTCTGCATCCGCACCCGTCGAACCAAGTCGTCGAGCACCTCCGTCCATGGCCCCATCGGCAAATCGGGACATTCGCGATAATCGCGCTGCGGCATGATTTCTAGAGATGCATGGGCGACGGCGGCCGGCCATCGTAGCGAGTCGCGGTACGTTTCGCGGTACATATCGTCGCGGGTACCGGCGATGTGACTGACCCGCGACTGGGCCGCCTCGGTCAGCGCTCGGAGTAACGCCGTCTCGCGACATGGGTGACATCCATAGCCCTTGTAAGCCACCTGGTCGGCATCAGCCAAAATCACCTCGAAGCACGGCAACCCCATCGGCCCGCTCACGTCGATAATCGCCATTCGCAGTCGCGCCTCCGCGAATCGCCGCATGAGACGATGCGAGACGCGAGACTCAATCGTCGCGGGAATAATATGCCGCTCCGGGTCGCTTGCGGCGTTTGCAGCACGGCCAATGCCGTCGCGTTCGATCAGCTCACAAAGCCCGTGAATGATCGCCTCCGCAGGAGCGTTCCCGCTCGCGAGTCCATTGGACGTGGCCCGAAACCACGGCGGGCAAAGTCGCTCTTCCACGGCAAAGTTTAGCTCGACCAACTGACGCGGAACCCAAGTGGCGCTGCCTGTGGATAGGTCAGTTGCCTTCACCCAATCGAGGATGGCCTGATCGGTCAACAAGCAAGGCGCCCCGCACGGTGGCAGAAACGGGTCATAGTCGAAGTCGCGCCGCACTGCGGCACCGCCATCGCGAACGGCCGCCAGGGAATAAGGATCGTATTTCAACATCCTTCGCATGGCTCCAACCGCCTCTCGTCGCGACGGTTGCCGAATTACTTCGGCGTGATAACACTCCAGGGCTTCCATCAAGGCTGACACCTTCGCTTGATCGCGTGTCAGACCTTTGCCGTTGGACAGTGAAATGTTACATGAACCAGGCCGTATCGATTGAAACACCGGCACGCCGACGACATCCAAGCCGGTGATATCAGCGAGTCGTGTAACGCCGGCCTGCCGCGCGAGCGGCAAGACCCGGTGCAAGGTCGCCTTCGGACTCGCGGCGCGATAGGTACCAAAGTGATACGAGGGGCCGCCGGCATCAGCTCGAACGCGTCTCCAAAGTTCGCTCGGCATGTCAACACCAGACTCAGAATCCGCGAAACATCAAGCCTTCACCCGCCCTGATATACATTGTATCGTCAGGCAAGGCGCGTATTCTGTATTTGGCAAGCCACTGCGGCACTTGCCGGACGGTTAACGCGACTTCCTCTCTTCGCAAATCACTCTACCTGCTTGGAACTCTGAACACTCCATCCGGCCCGACGTGAAGCATTGACCGCATGTCTGACGACAGCCAGTGCCCACTCGTACCAATCTCTCCGACGCTCCACGCTCATTGCACATAGCGTCCGCCTACGCTCCATCTCTTTTTCGCGCCATTCATGACACTGAGATTCGGCTAGTCTAGAATCGGCGGTTGGTTAAGTGCCACCTAACTGTCGCCGGCCGGTCGTCAAATAAAAGCAGAAATAGAAGACCGGTCGTCACACACTTTCACTGGAGAATCTAATGCACATACCAACTCCATCAAGCTCCCCTCAGCCACGTATGATCATTGCTCTCGACGTGAATGCGATGGGTTTAGGGCATCAAATTGTGGTTTTGCAACGGATTCTCGATTCGCAGCACGGATTTCCCAATCTGTCCAATGCGTGACGAGCGAGCACGGATTAGGAAATTCGTGCTACTTCTTGGAACAAGATCTCTTACACATGGTTTCATTGCCCGTCTTCGCCCATAAATGCGATGGGTTTAGGGCATCAATTTGTGGTTTTGCAACGGCCTCAACCAAACAAGCTCTCTACCGTGGTTGAATTATTGAAAGAGTCTTGACAGCAAATCGAAACCGAGGACCTTATCCATGCAAGTCCTTCCGTCACGCCGGGAATTCTTCGTTGTAATCGCCGTTGTGGCTTTCCAAATACATTTCAAAGCCCTATCGACCTGTCGGGCAAACGATCTCGTTGTGGAAGCGATTTCCAACAACCGTCTGATGCGGCAATCCATCCACCGTTTCAATGCTCGCCTCATCGAGACGACCCGATCAACCGAGAAGCCATCGGCACTCAAAACATCCGAATCCGAATGCTGGCGTGAAGGCAACAAGAGCCGTCATCGACTCTTTCATGATCGTGACGGGCGCTACACGGATAACTTTACAATTGGTAGTGAAGGCAGGAACTTAGGGCAAATCCGCCTTGCTCCGAACCAGTTTGCTCCCGTCGGTATGCGATACGCTCGATCACAGATACAAGTTGATGCGTGGCGTCTCGTGAATATTCATTTCAAACAACCTCGCGCCCTAGCCGGTTCCATTCCGATCGACGAGTCACTGCCGTTTGCTGAAGGACGCGTGGTGGCGACTTCAGCCAAAGTTGACCGCCAATCATTCGCAGAACTTGCAATGAGTTATACGGAGACCCTCCCATTTTCCCAGGAGACATTTCCCGTGCGCATGGAAATATGACTCAATAGGGACAGAAACTATCACGTTCATAAGGTAATCGCGACGCGAAATCGAGACGCCGGCGGAAGGAGTGAAGTCGTCGTCTTGAAATATCGTGAATACACTCCAGGCCGGTACTTTCCATCAAATGCATCGGTATCTTCCTATTATCGCGATCGATTGACCGATACAACAGATATTGAACTGCGTGATATCCGCATCAACGAACATTTACCCAAGGACATTCTCACGGTTCCTCGTGCGACGCCCGGCATGATGGTGACGGATCGAAATGCCAGTACGACTTACAGGGTTAATGAGAATTGGGAGCCGATTGGTCCCCAGCGACCGTATCGTCCCTTGCTCATGCCCAGTCAGCCGACGACGGCGGGGGAAGTCTATTTTTCGCAGACCGTGAAGGAATCTGGTCGCTCCAATTGGCTGCTGATCGGCTCCTTGACGTTAGTTGCCTCTGTCCTGGTGTTTCGGTGCATTCGCAAGTATAGACGGCTGAATAAGGTATCTCGTTGAGAAGCAGGTTTCGAGCGATGCCGTCGGGCGAATCATCGAGAGAGTGGAGGTTAGGGCCATTACCGAGGCGGATGGACGTTTGGATGGTGAAATACAGGTCTATTTTGAAGGTACCGAAGGACCTTTGATTCGTATTCCCGTGTCTGGTTCAGTACGAGATTCAAAGAGTGTCGATAATGAATGCTAAAGTGAGAGTCGCAGGTAGCATGATGGCGTTGCGAGAATGTCGTGCGACGGTCGTCCGGGATCGGGTCCTGCTTCCAACCCGCCCGCGTAAGGGCATACATCTTATCGAGTGCCTGATTGCAATTGGAATTGTGGGAATGTTAATTGGCATGTTTCTCCCGGCAATCCAAAGAGTGAGAGATTCAGCTAATCGTGCGGCTTGCGAGAACCATCTGCGGCAACTCGGGCTAGCGTCACATCACTACCACGATCATCGGGGTACATTGCCCAAGAGTAGTGAGGTAATCTATCGGAATCGGAAGCCGATCGCCGTATTACAATGGACACATCTGTTGTTGCCATACATCGAGAAGGAGACGATTTATCGTGACGTGAGATCGACGATTGAGCGCGATGGCAGGCTCTACCGGAATCCGCCCCACTCCCACGTATCGACGGTAGTTCGGGTCTTTACATGCCCGAGTGATGGTCGATTGTCATTTCCGTTGACGGACAGCGTCGGCCAAACGGCCGCTTATGCATCGTATGTCGGGAATTCCGGGACGGCGCCCCCGGCCACGGGGCGACCCGATAATGGCAGCATGGGAGCCGCGCTTTCAACGTTCGCGGATGGCACATCGCAGACCATTTTCATCGGCGAACGGCCGCCCCGTGGAATTGATTTCATCGGTTCTTGGTATGTGTTCGGGTATCGGGCAGATCGAGGTTACGATGGATTCAGCCGCCAACTTTATGGATTCGCCGATTACCCGGTCTATTCCGATCCCTGTCATAAGCCGATGCGGTTCGGGCCGGGCGCGATTGAGAATCCATGCGACAGCCACCATTTCTGAAGCATGCATCGCGGTGGGGCGAATTTCCTGTTTGCCGACGGCTCGGTGCGGTATATGGCTTACATCGCGGCGGCGTTGATACCGAAATTGGCCACTCGAAACGGGCGCGAGCCGGTCGATGGATGGGAATAGAAAGGAGCGGGGCCACGGCTCTCGTCGGCGCGATTGCGAATGACCCGCTCGAGACAAATTCATCCTAAATCAGAATAACATAAGCCTCGGGTGTGGTCGTCAGTCTCTTGGCCACGTCATGGGCCACCGCGTTCTTGATATGCGCGTGATGTTTGACATCGATGCCTTCGGCTTTCATCATCCCGTCGGGATCGAGGATGAAACGGCCGAGCTTCTCGGGATCGGTTGCCAGCTCAGTGAGGAATTTCTTCGGGGATTTTTTTGCCTTGGCCACGGGAACTTTCCTTACCCTTTTTGAAGGGAATACGGTACCATCGAACCGGGAGCTGCGACGCCGCGCCTCGCACACGCTCCGATTGTAATTACCGTGGCTCGGCGGATGCAATCAGATAGTCGAAAAACGTCCGAAATTTTCACAGGGCGCGACTGCCTCATTGGGAGGGGCAACCATGCTGAAACGTCCGCGTCGAGCGGTCGGCCCTCGTGGCAACTGGATGGGGACTCTGTGCCGCGACGGCTATTACACTTGCAACCTGGGGCCAATGACCGACCCCGAGCTGCTGCGAATCGCCGGCAAGTTAACGGCTCTGGAGTCGCGCCTCGTTCCCAGCCGCGTCTTCCACGTTACGACCGTGGCCAATACGCCTTACCTGACGCTGACGAACTCGGCGATTCCGTTTCACAACGACGGCACATTCCGGCAGGAGCCGCCGCGATATGTGCTCCTTTATTGCGCGCAGACCGCTTCTCGTGGGGGGCAGACGCTTTTTGTGCGCGGTGCCGATGTCATCGACCGACTTGACCCGGCTATGCGAACCATGCTCGGGCGAGCCTCCTTTCACATTGATCTTGAAACGTTTCGCGCGAAGCGAAAGCTGCTTCAGAAACACCCGCGCGATGGCACACCGGTGTTACTCTTCGGCGACCCGGCGATCTCTCCGAAGTTACACATCACCGCCGCGGGTAAGACGCCGGTCGCGCCCGTCCTCGAGGCCCTTCGCGCCGTACTAAACGACCCGAGCGTCATTTGTTATCGCCATCGGTGGAAGCTGCATGATCTATTGGTATTCGACAACTACAAATTGCTCCACGCCCGCACCCGCTATCAAGGCCGGCGACTGTTGAAACGAATTGAAATGGGTTTGTTCGCCGACGACATTGAATACCGCGCGGAACGCTAACTCTACAAGATTTCAGCGACAATCGAATCCGCCACATACCGGCCGGACCGAGTCAATCGGACCGTCACGCCGTCGTCGGTCATCAGCCCCGAGTTGCTGAGTCGCTCAATCGCCACCTTCGCCAAGGCATCGACATCAAAGCCGGTTTGCTCCCGAAATTCGTGCCGATTCAGGCCCGACACGCGGCGCAGGTTCAACGCCATCGTCTCGCGGGCGCGATCTTCCGGAGCCAGCGTTTCTGACTGAAACACCGGCGATCGACCGGCACGACAACGTTGGACATACTCCGGGAGGTTGCGCACATTGAGAGTCCGCGTGCCGCCGAGGTAGGAGGCCGCCCCCATGCCGAATCCAAAAAACGCATGGTTCGCCCAATAAACCTGATTGTGCCGCGACGCGGCGCCGGGCCTGGCGAAATTCGAAATCTCATAGGCCGCCAAACCTGACGACTCCAGCGTGTCAATGGCGAGCCGATACATTTCCAATTCGGTCTGTTCGTCAAGCTGGCTCAGGCTGCCGCGATGGCGTTGCTTCCAAAGTCGCGTGCCCTTTTCAAACGTGAGGCCATAAACCGAGACGTGATCGGGTTCAAATTCGAGCGCCTGGCGGAGGTCGGTTCGCCAATCCGCCAAGGACTGCCCCGGCACGCCGAAAATGAGGTCGAGGCAAACGGCCGCGCCGGCGGCACGGGCGGCCTCAATTGCCGGCGACACTTGGCGTGGCTCGTGCGTGCGTTCCAAGATGTGCAAGGTTTCCGGCCGGAACGACTGAACGCCGATGCTGACGCGGGTCCAGCCGGCCGATGCCAACAACCGGGCCTTAACGCGATCAAAGCTTTCGGGATTCACCTCGATTGTGCATTCCGCGCCGGCCCGTGCCGGTAACCAGCGCCGGATGTCGTTTAGCAATCGGTCGATCTGACGCGGGTCCAAATGAGAGGGTGTGCCTCCACCGAGAAAGATCGAGTCCACCGGCCGAGGGTCGTTCAGGGTCGCCAGCTCATCGGCGAGCGCGTCCAGGTAAGCGTCAATCCGGTGATCGAGGCCCGTGACCACGGCGAAGTCGCAGTAGCCGCAATGATGAGCGCAAAACGGGATGTGAACATAGGCGGCCCGCGGCGAGATCCACGGCGGCGACTCGATCGGGAATCGCGGAAATCGGTCCGTCACGATGCATCCGGTTTGCCCGATGGGCGGCGTGAATCGGGTCGCGCGTCCAGGTCCCGAGACAAGCGAATCGCCCGGCACAAGGTCTCCTCCGCCTCGCGGCGAGTCTCGAACGCCCAGGCGTACTCCGGCGAGAGCACACGATACATCGGCCGGTGCAACACCTGCGGCAACTCCGCATGGATGGAACTCGGATCGGCGACCGACCACCAACCCCACGGGAGGCCGTCGTCGGCACGCTGATCGGTCGGCCATTTGTGGTGCTGGCCCATCCAGCGATAACCCTCCGCTCGCCAGTCGCCGCGTTCCTCCAGCCAATCCGCGAACACCAAGCGCATGGCGATGTCGGCAGGGTTTTCATCCAGAGCCGCATGAAAAGGGGCTTCGTCATCCATAATGAATCACCGCTCCGATTCGGGATTTGTCATAATGCATTGTGGACAACGATTCGGTTTTGGGCAATGGCGCGACGCTCGAAGAATGGCTTGCCGTCTCGCCGAGCGTCGCCATCGAACTTTAACCAATCTGACGATTTTTCGCGTCGCCCCTAAAAAAAGTCACCCCGCCGACCGTCTTATTACCAGAATGCGCGGGCCATCACGTCAACCCGCCGACGATGCCGTGCCCCGTGTGGGGTTGCGGCGACGACGACCTATTCTCGTTTCCCAAGATGGGTGTTTCCCCAACAGAGGAGGCTACCGTGAGGAGTCCCATTTCCCGAATCGCCACCGGTTGTGCGATTGTCGCGGCCGTGGCCGGCATCGGCTGGATCAGCGGCCTGGGCACGACGGCCCGCGCCTGGATCACCAGGGCCGGCGAAGGCATTCAGCGCTCGAAGTCCAACGAACAACTCATCGCCGAGATTCAGATTCAACTCGCGGACATGGACGAGGAAATCAACCGCCATCAGGTTGCCCTCAGCCGTGTCAAGCGCCAAGTCGAGGCCGCCGAACAAGAAGTCACAGATCTGGCTCGCCGTCGCGATCGCGAGTTGGAGATTCTGCGCAAGGCGCGATCCCTGTTCGCCGAAGATCGCGAGACGTACCTCATCGGCGGCAAACGGGTTTCCCGCAGCGACCTCAGCGCCGACATGCTCGTCCGGGTCGGCAATGTCAAGTCGTACTCTCAGCAACTCGACACCCGTCAAACGATTGCCAAGTCGCTTCGCGAAGCCATCGAAAAAGGCGAGGCACTTCTCGCCGAGGCCAAGGCGACCCGCAGCAAGAAGCAGGGCGAAATGGTCGTCCTCAAGGCCCGGCTCGAAAACGCCCACCAACTCGCTCGCATCGATGAGATGACCGAGGGACTGCGAAACTCGCCGCTGACCCGCAGCCGCAACGGGCTACGCGACAATTTCGAGCAGATTCGCGGCCGCATCGAGGAGATGGAAATCCGCATGAACTCTCGCGTCCCGGAGCCTGTGACTTGGGACGAAAAGTCACCGGCCCGCGACGCCCTCGCCGAAGTCGATGAACTGCTCAACGCCACGCGAACCGCAACGCCGGTTGTGCGTACCAAGTAACCTCCTTTCCGCTCTTGGGGGATCGCCCACTCCCCCCGGAGTGTTTTCGGGTCGCCCCACGGAGTTTTCCCCATGCGTGCCTTCCAACGATGGTTCCTGCTCGGCGCGGCCCTCGGCGGCCAGTTGCTGTTGATCGGTTGCTCCAAGAAGAGCGTTCCAGCCGATGCGAGTGGCCCGGCCCCGACGGTGTCTATCGCCGCGTCGCCCGCGCCATCACTCGGCGCCGACCTCGCCAAAATCGACCCCTACGATTGCCTCATCAATCCCACCGGCATTCCCGCGAAGGTGACGATCACCAAGGACAATGTTCGTTGCATCAACCGCGTCCCCGACGGCGAACCGACAGGCGCCACCCTGAACTTCTATCTGCCGTACTTCATCTTCGCGACCTATCCGACGAGCAACAGCCCGACGCATTATCAAATTGGCCCGACGCCGAGCCGGTCCGATGTCATCGGTTGGGTCCCGGCATCGCTGGTCGTTCGTTGGGATACTCGCCTCGGTGTCCGACCGCGCCGTGACCCGTCGCAGCTGATCCCGCCGGTTGTCGTCTACGCGGACAAAGAAGCCTGGGTGGAGATTCTCAAGACCGGCTCGACGCGGCGGCCCCCGCTGGCCCGCGCCCGCCTCAATGCCGCCGGCCGGCCCTTTAGCCCTTGGCTCGTGATCGAAACCGATCGAATCGAAATCAACGGGCAGATCCACGAGGTCAACCGCATCGTATTCGTCGGCGAGGTCACGGAGAAGTTCGAGGCACCGCCGACGGACAACGGCAGTTCCGCCGAGACGGGCCGGCAGCTCAGCAGCCGCGTGCGGAAGCTTGACTGCGTCATCGTCATCGACGTCACCGGCTCGATGCAGCCTTACATCGAAAGCGCCAAGACCGCCATTCGCGACTTTGTCCGGCAACTGACAGCCGCCAACAACAGCGTCACCCCCGACGTGGCATTCGGCATCGTCGCTTATCGCGATCACGACGACAAGTCCAAGACATTCGTCACCAAGGTCTACGACCTCGACACGAATATCGACCAGATTCTCGCTCGGGTTCAGGACTTGAAGGCCGCCGACGGCGGCGACGATCCCGAGGCCATGTTCGACGGCATCTACGACGCCCTGACCAGCATCCGTTGGCGCGACGTCATTGGCCACAAGGTCATCATCACCATCGCCGATACCAGCGGGCACGATTCGGGCGACCGGCAGAATCCGCGAAACATCAGCCGGCAACAGCTCATCACGGAGGCCAACAAGCCCGGCCGCCAAGCCCATATTTTCGGGCTGATCACCGGCCCCACGACGCAGGATTCCGAGAGACGCCGCGCCTGGGAGCAACTCGGCGAACTTGCCAACGGCACCGGCGGCGCCTGTTTCGCTCTCGGCAACTCGCAGGCCGTCATCTCGCAAGTCCGCGACATCCTCAACCGAGAGACGAAAACCAAGATCGACCCGCGAATCAAGGTCGTCCATTCGATCGGCGAAGGCATGCGAACGGCGCCGGAAATCGCGGCCGCCACGGGTTTGGACATTCGCCAGGTGACCGAGGTGCTCGATCTCTTCAAAGGCGCCGGCGTACCGCTGGATAACATCGCGCCCGGCGTGCCGACCTTCACGACCGGCTGGGTCGTTTGCGAGCAGCAAGGCATCGCGATTCTCGATCGTGAGGTCTACCTCGCGCGAGACGAAGCCCATCAACTTCTGTCATTCATGAATGCCCTGATGCCGGCCACTTCATCTCCTAAGCAGGCCGCCGACATTCTCGCGGTCAGCGTGAAGGGGCGAGCCAATCCGTTCGCGGCATTCTTCAAGGCCAACGGGCCGGAGCCGATGAATGTCTTCCTCCAGGCGCGAAGCATCTCCACGCGGGGTGACTCGTGTCTGAGATTCACCAAGGAGCAATTCGAGAACGACGAGAACGTGCGGGCGCGCGTCCGCAGCGAGCTTCCGTCGTGCATCAAGCGACTCACCGACGCCACGAGCAACAGGGACCTTTGGCGGTCGCGCGGGGGAGCCGACTTCGGCTGGGTAATGGAAAACTGCCTGCCGTGATTCTCCAACCACCTGACGAGGGTGCGATCATGTTCGATAACGATTGGTTCGAGCGGGATGATCGGCGTGAGCGGGACCGGGTGCCCGCGCCCGACCCGGTCGCGGATGAGGTGTTCGTGGTCGATGGCGTTCGAAAATGCTATCGACAGCCGAACGGCGTGCCGGCCATCGCCCTCGATCTTTCGCGGTCGCGGCTCACGATCGGCCCGGGGTTGATCGCTCTGCTGGCGCCCAGCGGGACCGGCAAATCGACGCTGTTGAGCATCCTCGGTGGCCTGGATGTACCGACCGAGGGAGAGGTGATTTTTGCCGGCCGGCCGCTGCCGTCGAGGGACGGCCCCGACATGGCCGAACATCGCGCCGCCAACGTGAGCCAGGTTTTTCAGGCTTTCAACCTCATCGGACATTTGAGCGCCCGTGATAATGTCGCGATGCCGATGATCGCGCGCGGCATGACCCGAAGCGAGGCTTGCGAAGAGGCCGAACGGTTTCTCATTGCCCTGAATCTGACACCCGACGAACGCCGGCGCAAGCCCGCGGCTCTCTCCGGCGGGCAACAGCAACGGGTCGGCATCGCCCGCGCCTTCGCCGCACAGACGCCCGTCATCCTGGCCGACGAGCCGACCGGCCAACTCGATCCCATCACCGGCGAGGAGATTGTGCGTCAGTTTGCCGACCTCGCTCACCGCTTCGGGCGAACCGTCATCATGGCGACTCACAACGAGTACCTGGCGCTTCAATATGCCGATCGCATCATCCGCCTCATTCCCGGAACGGGCAAGTACGAGATGGAAGAGGGCAACGGCGCGCTCGATCCGCGCGCGGTCCGGCCGAGACGAATGCCGTCACCGACCCCCAACGACACCCGCCGCGGAATGACACTGCGGAACAAGCTCTGGTTTGCACTTTCGGATCTGAAGCATCGGCGAGTCGTTAGTGGTATCACGTCGCTCGTCGTCATGATCGCGGCTTGCTATGGCTTGTTCATCGGCTTTTGCGGCGAACGTATCGACAAGGCTCAACAGAAACAGTTCGAGGACGCCGTACCGAATCGAATGATTGCCCAGGCTCGAAACGCCGCCAATCCCAACGCGCGATTCACGGCCGACCGGATCGCCGAATTGCGAAGGCTCGACGGTGTGCAGGCGATTGTACCCTGGATCGAGTTTCGCGCCGACGCTTCCTGCGGCAGCCATAGTGAATCCATCCTCGTCAATTCGACGACGCCGGACGACCCCGGCATTGGCCCCAACCGGCTTGTCTGGGGCCGATCCGTCGGGCGCGGCGGCGCGGCCGAAGTCGTCTTGGCTCGCGGGCTGTTCGAGCGCCTCGGCGGCCGCCTTCGTGCCTCGGGGCCGGCGCCGGCAGAAGTCTGCCTCCAAATCTCGCGCTCCGGCGGGGGACGAACGGAAAGCCGAGTCATCAAGGCCGCCATCGCCGGACTCCTCGCCCACGACAACCCCGAGCGCGTCTATCTCTCGCTGCACCACGTCGAACAGGCCAGCCTTTGGTTGCAAAGCAAATTGCCCGACCCCAGCGGATCGGACGACAAGGCCCTGACCTACCCAAACTGCGTTGCGTTTGCGTCGCCCGCGCATGCGGAACGGGTCAACGAGGAATTAGCCCACTACCGTTTGCAAGCGGGGAAGCCCGACTCCGTAACGGTCGTCACGTCGTCCGGTCCGGTCTGGGCCACCCTAGATCCGTCGGCCTCCAAGGCAGCCCTGGATCGCGTGGCGGCATTTCCGGGCACGACGATCCACGAAGTCATGTATCTGAAACTCAAGAATCGGACCGTTGCGGCGCTGGCGGACGGCGACCCGCGTTGGCGGCAGCTCGGCATCACGCCGGCCCAGGCCTTTGGCAAGATCTGGGGCCGCGACGGGCTACCCTTGCCCGATGGTTTCCATGCCGGCGCTGACGTGATTTGTTCCCGAGACACCTTGGAGCGATCGCGGTTTCAGCCGCGCTCGGAGCCAGCTCGCCAAGTCAGCTTCATTCAAACATCCGACTTAGAAACCATGCGACTTCTCGCCGATCGGGTCGTCGATCATCGCGCTGTCGATCGGGATCGCGGTTGGTTGATGCTCATGCCCCCGCCGCGCGGTTCGGGTCTACTGATGGATCGTGAGGTGGCTCGGTTGGGCGCTCAAGACATCGACGCCGTTCGCGTTCAGAAGACGAAAGTGGAAATCGTTCGCCGGGGTGATTCACAGACGCTCTCGTTCAACCTTCCCGTCGCCGTCGCCCCCGCGGCCTGGTTGCAGAAGCTCTTCGCGACGCCCGCCCGCTCAACGCGACCGGTGGCGGTCTACGTCACGGCCGACCGTACCATCGCTCCGGATCGGCTCTGGATAGGCGATCGCGAAATGTCGCTGAGCGTCACGGATGGGCCTGAAGAGATGCTGTGGATGAGCGACACCGATTGGTCCGCGATGGCTCCGAAAATCGGGGCGGCGCCCCATCGATTGGCCTTTCTTGATGAAGCGCCAGCCGAATCGCGAACCGGATGGCTTGCCGCGGGTCGTTGGACTGATCTTTTGACAATCGTCCGGATGGCCCGTGACCATCAATGGGGAGTTTGGCAAGCGTGGTCCCGGCTACCGGAGTCGCTTACCGTCCTGGTTGACGGCACGGGCGGCGAGCTTCGACTGCCGCCACGGACGACGACCATCGTGCCGGCGTGGGCAATCGAGGCTCGGGTCGCCGGCCTGGCGTCGCCGATACGGGTCATCAGCGAAAAAGACCTCGAAGGGTCGCCGCTATCGTCGCGGTTGAGTGGGATGATTCGCTTGGCTGCCACCGACAGCGAGTCTCGGAAAGTTACCTGTCGCGCCGGTTCTCGCGACTGGTCGCTACCGCTCTGGCCCGACCGATCCTTGCCGCGCGGCGTCGCCGTCGTGGATGAGTCGACGTTCGCGGACATGGCCTTCGAAGCTGCGGGCCGCCAAAGCGGAGTTTCCGACAAACCCGTCATCGAGGTTTGTTTCTCCGACGCGCTGGCATTCGACGCGGCCCAACGGCAACTGCGATCGATGGGCAGCACCATCACGCCACGAACCGACTTGAACCGCCGCGAGCTATTGGTGTTCACCGTGACCAAGGGCGGCAAGCCGATAGCCCCCGACGTCGTGGGTCTGCTCAAATCGTCACCGCCGACCTTCGAGGGTGCATATCCCGGAGGCACGTTGGCGATGACGGTCGGCAGCCATAAGGCGGAGTGCGTATGCAGCGACGCGCGTGACCCTCGCCGGTTCGCTCGTCCCTTGCGTGCCGGCGGCTGGCTGAAACCAGATTCTCACATGCGTCAGATTGTTCTGCCGAAGGGCATGGCGGAAACGCTGGGCGCGGCGCCGGGGCGCACGGTGGAGGTCTCTTTTGCCGGCGTCAGCGGCGACCGCGATGACATGGTTCGCATCCCCATGGACGTCGCCGGCATAACCGACGATGCCGGTTCGGCTGTTGTCCCGGTGGCCCTTTTTGATGCGGTGGTCGGCTGGCAACGGCGCCAACTGGAATTCAACGAGGCGACCTTGAGCTTCGAATCGCCCGCGGAACGGGCGCTCAGAAATGGCTACGTCCGATGCGCCATTTACGCCCAATCGCGAAACGCCGTCGGGCCTTTGGAGCAGACGCTCAAACATCGGTTTCAGTTTGACGTCGAGAGCAAGCTCGCGGAGATGGAGCATCTGGCGCGGATGCAACGGACGCTCTTGGGCGTGGTGCTGTTCCTGGTCCTCGGCGGGTTGCTGATGGCCGGGCTGGTCACGGGCCTCGGGACGACGCAGCACATTCAGCAAAAGACCTGGGAGATCGGCGTGCTTCGAGCGCTGGGGGTCTCGCGGCGTGAGGTGATGGGGTTGTTCGTCATCGAAGCGTTGCTGCTGGGGGTCGTGGGGTTCGGTTGCGCGTTTGCGGCGTTTGTGGCGGGCGAGGCGTGGTTGCGGCGCGTAGCGGCCGAGGCCCTGCAGTTGCCCGCCGCCACGTTCTGCGCCGGCGGCCCGCTCGATCGCGACGCCTGGTGGCTGTCGCTGACGGTACTGGCGATTTGCATCGGCTCGACGGTCTTGGGCGTATTGGTACCGGCGATACGCGCCGCGCGGTTGACGCCCGCGGAAGCTCTGCGGCGCCGCGACGGGTGAGAACATTCAAACGATGGTTTAACATCAGGGAGTCACCATGCAATACGAGCGACCGACAACGGTGTCATCTCGCCCCAAGCGGCGCCCGATGGGTCCGCTGATATTGGCCTGGGCCGGCGGGTTGACGCTCGGCCTTATCGCCGGCAACCTCGCCCCGCCCAAGGTCCGGCCGATCGCGGAACGGACGGCCGTCAGATTGGGGCTGCGGCAACCTGATTCGCCGCCCGCCCCGCCGTCCACCGAAGTGCAGATTGGCGAGTTCGAGGTCAAACTCGAAGCCGCCAGGGCCGAATTGTCCGCCAAGAGGGATTCGCTCAAACGCGAACTTGAGGGTAAAGAGCGCGCGTTAGGTTTGATGAAACAGCAACGACTCGACCCGGAATCGCTTCGCATTCAGCAAGAGGAAATCGAGCGCTACCGCCGGGGGTTAGGCCAAGCCGAGGAGCGCCTCGCCGACGTGTCGCGGACGTTGAACGACCTTCGCGACGCGCGTCGCGATCGGCGGAGCCCTTTTGACGACGATGGGCAACTGGACGAATGGCTCGTGCGCGCCAAGAATCTCCTGGAGCGGTCGCCCTGGGAATGACGGGTCGCCACGCGAGGAATCCGAATCATGTTGCCGTTGCCGCCGCGATTTCTTTTTCGCCTGA
Source organism: uncultured Alcaligenaceae bacterium (assembly GCA_964515185.1). GTDB lineage: Bacteria > Planctomycetota > Planctomycetia > Gemmatales > Gemmataceae > CAZESP01. The sequence goes on along the minus strand of CAZESP010000030.1, from coordinate 44,809 downwards.
GCTTTCCCTGTCGCTTTGTCGAGACCATGCCGCGGGAGGACGACGACGAGTGGCTCGGTCTCGGGGAGCCCTGCCGGATCGACAATTTCGCGTCGATGGACGGGCGGAAGAATTTCGCGGAGGTGCGCCTCGGCTGGAACCTCGGCGGGCTTGGGGTCTGGTTCGAGGTTCGCGGCAAAGAACAAGGGCCGCTGGGCAGCCGTGATCGGCTACGCGGCTCGGATGGGCTGACGCTTTGGCTCGACACTCGCGGCGATCGAACAAGCCATCGAGCCAGCCGATATTGCCATCAGTTTCATTTCTTGCCGAAAGCCGGCGGAGACGATCAGGACGAGCCGTTGGTCGGGCAATCGAAGATCAACCGGGCGCTCGGCGACGCCCCGATAGCGTCCACCGACGATGTGCCGTTTCGCGTCCATTGGATTCGCGGCGGTTACCGCATGGAGGCGTTCTTGCCGGCCTCGGCGATGAACGGCTTTGACCCGGCTGAGTTTCCCACGCTGGGTTTCACTTACGCGGTGCGCGACCTCGAACATGGCGAGCAAACGCTCGGCGTCGGCGCCGAGTTCCCGTTTTACGAGGACCCGTCCTTGTGGGCAGGATTGGAATTGGTGAAGTGAGACCGTGAGTCGTTTCGCGCTGCATGTGTCGCGCGAGCGCGAAACGACCGTCGGCTTAGCGGCTATTTCTTGTTCGGAGCCGGCTCGTCGAGCAGCGTCGTGACCAAGGTTTCCAGATCGGCCATACCGTTATAGCCGACGAGCTTGGCTCGAACCTTGCCGGTGCGATCGATAAAGAGCGTTGTCGGGAACCCTTCGAGGTTGGGCACGCGGCTCTGGGTCACTTCGTCGCCAATCACGCACGGATACGAGATTCCGTTTGCGTCCGCGAAGCCCTTGACGAGTTTCTTGATCTTGTCGGCGTCCTTTTCGCGCTCATAGTTGATGCCGACAATCTCCAACCCCTTCGCGCGATATTTCTTGTGCAAGGCGACGAAGTGCGGAATCTCTTTGCGACATGGCGGGCACCATGTCCCCCAGAAGTCAACGATCAGCACCTTGCCGGCAAATTCGGACAGCGACACGTTCCTGCCGTCAATCGAGGGCAGCTTGAAGTCGAAGTCAAAGGGCGTCGTTTTGTCGATGACGGCCTTGGCCTTCTCCTTGGCAAATACAACGGCTTTCTCCTTGATCTTGCCGGCCACATCCTTGAAGGCAGGCATTTGGCGCAGAGGGTTGAGGTCTTCGTCGGTGTCGAAAAGGTCGGCGTTGTCGAAGCCGATGGCCGCGCACTCTTTGAGGGACGCGATGGCTTCGTCTTTCTTGCCTTCGCGGGCCAAGGCACACGCTTCGTTGTAATAGACCGTGGATTCGAGGTTCGAATTGATGTCGCCCATTCCGACATTCAGCTTCTTCAGCGCTCTGAGGAAGCCGGCGGACTTTTTCATGAGGTTGTATCCGGCGTCGGGGTCGGTGCGTGCCAATTGTATGCCGTGATTTTGTGTCAGTTGCACGGCCATGATGAGCGCGTCGGCGTTCTGAGGTTCCTTGGCGATGGCCTGTTCGATCAGCTTCAAGGCGCCTCCCGGATCGCCCGCGACTGTCTGCCGAGCCTGATCCAGGAGGTCAGCCGCCGTCACGTTGCCGGTCGTCACGGGCGGCTTTGGGGCACCTTTGGCAACAGGCGGCGGCGGTGCCGGCTGATTCGCTTGCCCCACGGGATTCGACGAGGGCTTATTGCAACCGGCGACAAGTAGGACCAGACCAATCCCCACCAGGCGTTTCATGGAAGACTCCTCGAACTGGGTCAGAGCGTCGCGTCATTCCGACCCACGGTATCACAACCTCATCGTGGATGCAAACGGTCCGCGTCACGCCTCACGCTTGCGCCAAACGCTGAGCTGTGCCGGCAACCCTTGCACGCGAATGGTCAGCTTTCGCTGGGGTGACCACTCCACGGCGTCGATGGCTTCCCGGAGCGGTTCGGGCTCACCGACGAGCAGAACGGCCCGGCCCCCGGGTCGAAGCACGCGGTCGAACTCGCGAATCGCCAGCCGATACAGTGGGCCAATCTGGTCAAGCGTGCCGAGCTGCCGGCCGAACGGCGGATTGCAGATGATGCGATCGACCGAGTCGTTCCCGAGGGGCAAGCGGGTAGCATCCCATCGGCAGAGGCGGTCGGAGCCGAATCGCTTCAAGTTGGTGGCGGCGGCTCGAAGCGCGTTGCCGTCGATGTCGCCGCCCAGGACTTTCAGTCCCTCGAGCCGTCGCGCTGAGGCGAGGTCGAGCTGCTCGGCCAAAATCGTGCCGGCACCACACATCGGATCGACAATGACCATCGCCGGCCCGGCACCCGCGAGCCGAACCATGGCCGCCGCAATTGTCGGCCTCAGTGATGCCGGAAGATGCTCTTGCTTATAACGGCGATGACGCATCGCGCGATCCGACAGCCTCAACCCGCACACCGCTTGGGCGCCCCGGATCGTCAGCCAGATTTCGACCGAGGCATTGTCGTCGGCCTCTCGCCAACTTGTGGGGAAGATGCCGGAGGCGCCTTGAATCAGCGCCTTGTGCGCGTCGGCGCGACGATAGCCATGCTCACCGATCATTTGCGTGACCAGGCGATAACTCGGCCGACTCTTGGGCTTGGGCCGAATCGCGTGATGGATCTTCAGGAGGCGATCCCAATCGGCCTTCTGCGTCCATCGCCGGATCTGGTCGATGTCATCGGCGCGATAGGTGAGCGAATCGCTGCCCCAAGCCAAGACGAAGACGTCTTCGGTCGTTCGCAACCGGAGAATATCGGGCGTAATCTCCTCGACGCGAAACGCGACGATGCCACGGGCGGCCTTCTTCACGTCGCCGCCGAGGTCGCGCGTAATCTCATCGGAGGCGATCGGTTCCAACCCGGAGTGGACCATCGCGTAACAAGCCGGCGGCGGCGCTTCCGGTGACGAACGGCGACTCATGCGTCAGACTCTTCGGGATACAAGGCTCGCGTCATGGTTTCGCCAGCCATTGCTGAATCAAGTCGCGTTGCTCGGGCAGCAAGTTGCCGCGCGGGGTGCGAGCCGACTGATCGAGGCTCCGGGCGCGAGTCGCGAATTCCCGGACCAGCGGTCGCAGTTCGGGGTCATCCATGAGTACCAGCGCTTGAGCGATTCGGAACCAAAGGCGCGTGACCAGCGGCGGATCTCGGTCCGAGGCCTCGTCGATGCGTTTGACGGCCAATCCGATCTGTTGGTTTCGCACCCGGGTCATGTCCTTGATGAGGTTTCGTGACGGCAACGTAGCGGCAACGCCTCCGGCAAGCCCCAGGCCGGCCGAACGCGACGCCGCCGGCTGAGACTTAACACGGGTCATCTGATGTTGAATGTAACGGGCGTAGAGCAAACGCGTCTGAATCTCCTCGATCGGCGCGGCGGCGTTGTCTGGGTCGATGGACGCGGCTTGCTCGATTCGCTCAAACGCTTCAGTGCGGCCTTCCACGGTCGGGACAAGCTGATACCGGACTCGCAACCAAGCCGCCAACTCCAGGTAGATGGACGCATCCGTCGGGTCCGCATCGATCGCGCGGCGAAGCCGGCCCTCAATCTGCTTTTCGAGAAACGCCCTGGCTTCGTTAATCGGAATCGGGCGCAACGGATCGGGAAACTGCTCGATGATATTGAGGCGCTCCATATAGCGCCGTTGCTGAGCACGCGCCGAACGCATGGCTGAGGCGGCACGATTCGTTGGCTCCCAAGGATGCAACGCGAAGACCATCGTCAGCACGGCCGTCAGCGGCACGGCGATCCACCGAATGGGTCGGGCGTTGATGCCCGGCGTGACAGGCGCGGCCAACGCCAGAGCCGACACGATCCAGAATGGCTGGGCGACGGCCGGCCGCAACATCGCGCTGGTGCCAAAGCCGGCCAACACCACCACCGCCAGCCCTGTCGCCAAAGCCGAACGCCGAACCGTGAACGCCACCGGAATCGCTTCGAATACGGCAAAGGACATGAACCAGACCAACGAACGAAGCGCTGCCGCGACCCAGACGACAAACACGGCCTGGCGTGAGTCGGTCGCGGGGAGATCGTTGAGCCGTAGCCCCAAGCCGATCAAAAGCCCGGCAACGCCTCCGAGGTAGAATTCCCAGCGAATCGCCCCGGAATCGTCGCCGGCGCCTGGCGTCGTCTCCGCGGCGGGCACCGGTCGCGACAACTTCCAAAACAATCCAACGAGCGTGAGAATAAAAATCGCCGCCGTCAGCAAGCCCGCCGTGGCGGCCAATTCCGGGAAGGCGGCATGGGCGTCGGTTAAGACGCGCGGCAGCTCCGGCAGTTGCAGTCGCGGGGCATGGCGGACAAAACTCCCGGCGCCGACCCCAAACCACGGGCGCTCCTTGATCATGTGTCCCGCCGCGGTCCAGCCTCCGACGAGCCGATTCTCGAATCCATCCTTGAGGGCACCCCCAACCGCCAAAACCAGAACGCCGCCGGTCGCCGCCGTCACCGCCCGCACCGTCCAGGCTCGCCAGCCTCGATGTCGAAGCGCGACAACCGCCATGCCCGGAAACATCAGTCCAAGAAAGCAGGCCAGCGTATCGGGCCGCGAAAAGGATCCCCAAGGCGTTCGCGTAAAAGCCGGGGTGTCACTGACAGGGTTGGCGAAATCCGACCCCGGAGGTATGTGGGCCGCGAGGTCATACCCGAATTCGAATGGCATCAGACCCAACGCCGGGGTCAGGGCCTGATAGGCCGCAACGGCCGCGACGCTGGCGGCCGTTGCCATTAGGGCCGCGAACAACCCGCTCGCGCCGCGATCGCCCTCGACGGTCGGTGCCGCAAGCTCACGGACCAGGGCGACAATCAGCCCCAACACGGCCCATTCCCAGACGATCAGCGTCGCTGGGTTGCGATAACAAGGCGTCATCAGGGTGGAAGCGAGCGTCAGGAGCGTGACCCCGCCCAAGCCGAGCGCGACGGCACCGCCGGGCCGAAACAGGCGCCGGCTCCGGGCCAGCCAAACCGCGCCGGCCGTCGCCACCACCAGCCAAAGCAGATTGAGCGTCAAGCCGCCCGACGACTCGCGCGAGAACAACCGCCCGGGATCCTCGCCCGCGGTCTGGACACGCGCCACCATGAGCGCCGTAATCGCGCCAAGCATCACCCGCCGAAACAGGTCACGGCCTGCCACCTCAACGGAGTCACGATTCTCTTTTCGACGACGAGACACTGCGACGGCTTCCTATCACCCGCACCCGAAGAGCGTTGCCCGCGATAGACGTGCGCCAACGGGATAAGACTTCTTGGTACAATCGGGATTAAGATACTATAGTCAAGGATCGCCGCGAGGACCGGCGCGGCCTGGCTTCGGTCATTGCCATCGCAACAAATCAAGGCATCGAGTCCTCCTGCCCCAGTCGCCGCTTGTAATACTCCCGGGCTTCGCCAAGCCAGGCTCGCACGAACGGCTCGCGATAATCGGCGTAGGTCCAAGGCCACGGCTCGTACTCACCGTCGCGGAATCGCAGCGTGACTTCCGCGAAGATGCCATCGCTCAGGTAGATGCGATGCGATTGATCCTTCGTCGTCGCGAGTTGGAATTTGCCCAAAGTCAACAGGCCGGGATCGAGGTTGAGCGGGCGATCCTCGGGAAAAGTCCGTGAGGCGATCAGTTCGGCTTCCATCTCGATGGTCGCCCGTTTGATCGTCGCGAGACGATCGAGGGGCACAAGGTCGCGAAAGGCCAGCAACTGTTTGAGGAGGCTGCGGCCCATCTCGGGTTCATAGTACGCGGTGTGATGAAAAGCGAACGGCTCACCGCAGAGGGCTACCGGGCCGAACGAGGCTTCCAGGCGATGCCGGCCCCATTCAAGAGCGGCCGCATGGCGACTGAAGCAAGCCACCACCAACAACGCCCGCGACTCAAAGGGGCGCCCCATTAGGATCGGACTTTGGCGAGGGTCAACAGTTCGTGGACATAACGCAACTTGGCCTCGTCGCGAATCGCGATGGGGTCTTTCTTGTAGTCGATTTGGCCGGCGAACGATCCTTGGTCAAACGAACGTGCGAACACCACTTGCAGATCGACCACCGTGTCGCGGTCGTCGGCGGCCAACGGGAGTTTGAATCGTTGCAGTCGCTTTTGCAGCGTCGTGGTGTAGATCTCGAAACGATCGGGCATGCTGCTGCGCGAGACCGTGACGGCGTAGTCCATCTCGGGCAGGCCGTCGCGAGGATAATCGAGCAGCGGTTGGCCTCGCAGGATCAGGTCAATCTCGACCAGGCTGGCGCCCTGAGACTTGTTCTGGCGGCGCGTGTCGGTGTAGGCGGCTCGGCCCTCCGGCGAGAGCTTGTTCGATGGGCTGGCAATGTCCACGGTCGTCACCAAGCGATTGTCGGTACGCTGGCGAATCTCCACATACTCTTCATTATGCTCCTCGCGAATGACCGACGTGAACAATGGCATCTCGGTGAAATATCGCCGCGTCACGATTCGAGCACGATACCGATCGACAAGTCCGGGAAGCAATATCTGAAACAGGCAACCGACGAGTTGATGCTGAAACGCCGGCCAGAGCTTGTCATCTTCCAAATACGGGTCCATACCCGGAAAGGGGCTTGGCATCGGGTTACCTCCTGATGATGGGGCGGCACGAGTCCGCGTGATGAATTGTACCGTAGGGGGTCCGGTACTGACCAGAGGCTACCGTAATTCGCCAACCGCGGCCGGCGAACACTGGCTCGCGCCGCGTGCTCGGGCGTCCACCCGAGCACGACGCGCGAGTAAGTGTCACCCACGAACACCTGCTCGCGCCACGTGCTCGGGACGCCATGACCGGCGGCATTTGATAAACTTCACGTCATGATCGGTCACCAATCGCCGGAGGTTGTCGATGTCGCGAATGCTGCTTGTCATCGTTGGAGCGATTCTGAGCGTGACGCCGGCCTTCGCTCAAGAACAAAAACCGGTGCTGCGATGGTATGGCCAGTCTTTTTTCCAACTGGTCACGACTCGCGGCACTCGGGTCGTGTTCGATCCTCATCAAATTGAAGGGTACGGCCGGCCCGTCGTCGCCGCCGATCTCGTTCTCGTCAGCCACATGCACCTAGATCATACCGCCGTCGATCGACTGGAAAACCGCGCCAAGGCCAAGATCCTGTATGGGCTTACCGGAACGATGCCCCGCAAACAAGAATGGATGCCGATCGACGAGACGTTTCGCGACGTCAAAGTGTTCGCGGTCGGAACCTATCACGATCGAGCCATGGGAATCGAGCGCGGCAAGAACACCGTTTTTGTCGTGGAAGCCGATGGCATGCGCTTTGTCCATTTGGGTGACCTCGGCCATGAACTCAGCGACGCTCAACTGAAAGCCATCGGCAAGCCGGATGTGTTGATGATCCCGATCGGCGGCATCTACACGCTCAACGGCACGTTGGCGAAAAAGGTTGTCGCTCAGCTTCAGCCGGCCAAGTGGGTTTTGCCGATGCACTATGGCACGAAGGCCTTCGATGAGCTGCTGCCGCCGGACGAATTCCTCGACGAACAGGAGCATGTCGAGAAGAGGCCGGCGACCAACGAGTTGGAACTGGACCCGTCGGCGAAACCGGCTCACGCCACCGTCTTGTTGCTCGGCTGGAAAAAGGGGGAGTAGATGGCCCGTCAGTTCGGCAAGTCAATCACCACTCGGAACGAGGTGTAGCCGCCGCCGATCCGGTAACGCTGCGTGCGGTAATTGATCGGCTCCTTGTCCAAGTCGTCGGCTGAAAGCGGCGTTCTCATCATCCAGGCACGGCCTCGCAACACGATCATCTCGTCGCCCACGGGGAAGGGAATCGGAGCGGTACGACCATCGGTCAGGTCGCGCGTGAACTCGAACCCGTTTCCGTACATGTCGCGGATGCCCCAGGGGGTGACATCGTTGCCCTCGCGTACCGAACGCGGGCTACGGCCGACGACGGCGTCGGTCGTGCCGATGCGGTCGCGAAATTGCGGGTAACCGGCGGCGAAGTCCCATTGCGGTCGCGAGGGCAGCTTGCCCCCGATCCATTGGCAAAACCCAACCGCTTCGTCGATGGGCATCGACACCGCCGGCAACCAATCGTCGGCGTTGTCATCGACCCATGCGGACTTCGCCGCCGCCTCGGGGTTCTCCTTGCGATACCAGCGATACAACCCGTTCCAGACCTTGTTTTCCATGATGTAGAACGGCGGCATCGTCTCGGGCTGGAGCAACCGGAACGTGGCGGCGGTATTGTCCGGCAGAACGAAGTCGATGCGATCGAGAAAATCGCGGCCCGCGATGGTGACCCGCTTGCCGTCGGCGTGTCGCGTGAATCGCGGCGGAAACCAAATGCCCTCGAGCGACGAAATGTCGTCACCGTGGGGCGCCGTGTCGGGCAACCCTCGCCCGCGCAGAAAGTGACTCGCCGTCCACCCTGCGACGATGACGGTCAGGACCGCCAGCGCCGAAGTGGAAAACCATCGCCGGCGAAGCACCAGCGACAGCCGTTGCAGCGTGGCGTCGGTCATGTCGCGGGCGGTGCCCACCGAGCCGGGTCGGGCGACCAGACTTGGTTGCGTGTCGTCTGCTTCGCTGCCCGGCGGATGCGACAGATTCACCGGCGGGCGCCGCGCCGGAGGCTCCGCATTCAACGCTCGACCCAGCTCTTCCACGAATTCGATGCAATTGCCGAATCGCGATTGCGGATCGCGCGACAAGGCCCGGCGCAAGACCACTTGCTCGGCGTCGGGCAACTGCCCCAAATCCGGGTTGCCTTCCAGGTGTGAGCGCATGACTTCCGCGAAATCCTCGCCGGCAATGGGTCGCCTTCCGAGGCGCATCTCCGCGTAGGCCAGGGCGAGGCTATATTGATCCGACTGCTCGCACCATTGGCCTCGCCAAACCTCCGGCGCCATGAACGTCGGCGTGCCGGCGAAACTGGCCGCCACCGCACCATGCGTTTGCAGCCGCGCCAATCCGAAATCCGCCACCTTGGCGTGGCCCTTCTTCAGCAGGATGTTGTCCGGCTTGATGTCGCGATGAAGCACCTGTTGCCAATGCAGGTAGTCCAGCCCCTCAGCGGCGTCACGCATGTAGCTGAGCAACTCCGTCGGCGGGATGCCCTCGAGGCCCGCTTGACGGCACGCCTTCAGACGATCGCGCAAGCTGCCGTCAGCCAATTCCATCGCGATGTACAGAAACCCCTGATGCGTCCAAAACGCCTGCGTCTCCAACAAGCACGGATGCTGGATTCGCTTGACCAACTCCAGAGCCTGGAGCTCGCGCCGGGCGGCGTCATGGTCTTCGGCCTGGGGTACAACCTTGACCGCAACGGGCACGCCTCCCGGTGATTCCGCTCGCCAAATCTCGCCGAAATTTCCCTTGCCGATTCGCTCCGTTAGCCGATAGCCGCCCGGAAAGACGATGGTACTGGGACCTTCGGGCATCGGCGGCGGCGCGGGAGCCGGCGTCGGCTTCGGACGCCGCAGTGTTTGCGCCGGTTCGGTGCGAAGTCGCGACTCCAACCCAGGAAACTGCGATGGGAACCGCTCGCGGTATTCATCAACGTTCGGTTTGTCCCCGTGCCGATGCCGAATGCGATACTCTTCGAAGATCAGGTCCGACGGCAAGCCATCGCGGCCGCCCAGTTCCGGCAGCCGATCGCAATACGATTCCAGGCGCGGGTTCTGGCCACCGCGCCAGCCCAGTTCGAGATCGACGGTCACGCACTCGCGAACGACGTGCCGCCTCAATGGGTGCGTCCGATCGGGCAGGAATCGCTCCCAGTCGGCGACGGGGCCTTCACGCCGGGCGCGAGCAAAGGCATCGGCCAACTCCTGTAGCCGATCCCAGTCCGAATCCGACAAGGGCAACTCATGCGTTGAATCCGCCATGACGATGAATCCAAGCGAGCGGTGACTATTTTCCGCAATGGCCGGTCGTTCGCGCGCGGCCCTGCTATCAGTGTAGCCGATGAAACAACCGCGAATGCGACACGCTCAAGCGCCGACGGTGAATCGGCGCACCTGGATCATGTTGCGGCCCGATTTGGGATAGGGTCGCGGCTCCGGTTGAGCGAAACCGTTGAGATCCACGGTTCGAGCGCGCACCTCGTATCGGCCCGGCGCCAACCCCATCACAGACGCCGACCAACCGGCCATGCTATATCGCAACGGCCAATCTTTCGGCTGCCCGTTCCCGTCGAAGCCCCAGATGTCGCGAGCGTTGACGCCTCGGGGGAGTGCGGCGGCCCAATCGCTCGGAGCCGGGTCAATCACGGCGCGGGTCCACGTTGCGGACTGCCACGCCGGGTCATCATCGGCCAAATCCCCGTCGCTCGAGCTGGGCCGGATCCACACTTCAACATGGCGCAGCCCCGATAGGCCCACAATGGCCGTTCCGCGAATGACTACAGTCGCGCCGGTAGCAACCTTGGCCGGGACATCGGTCAAATAGGCCGCCGTTTTCAGGTGTGATTCCGGGTCGTTGTTCTGCTCGGCATAGGTATCATTCGCCTTGAAATCGTTGGTCAGCACGATGTGTTGGAGCCACTTGATCGACTTGAAGCCATGCGCCCACGGCACGAGCATGCGAACCGGGCCGCCGCGTTCCAGCGTCAGTGGTTCGCCGTTGAGACGAAAGGCCAGAAACGCCGGTAATTCCCACGGCGGAGTCTCCATCGCTTGCGTGTATGTCAGCGACGAACGAAACATCTGCTTGGCGTCGTTGTTATGAAAGCCCCAATAATACAATCGCCGGATGTTATTCATCTTTCCAAGCAGTCGCAGCACCGCTCGCAAGGGAACACCCTCCCATAGGCCCTGACCGAGAGGCTCGGAGATGTTCAGGCATTGCATCGCCTTGAAGAACTTCACGCTCTGAGTCTTGGCCAAATCGCGAAGCGCGGGTAGCGACAGGGCACGATCGCCGGTGAGAGGATTCGCGATTTGCGTGGTGCCATCGGAGACGACCTCAAGGCGCCAGGTCTCGGGGGTCAGTCGCGCCTTGGCAAGATCGTCGGTTGATAGCTTCGTGGGGTGCGGGCGGCTGCGGGACACATCGCGGAACTTGCTCGCCGGCGTGAGAAGCGGCGGGGACGCCGGCGCCGGCGCGGCCGGTTCATTCGCGGCAGCCATTAACGGACCTGCGGCGACGCCCGCCAATCCCAGTCGAAGTGCCTCGCGACGCGATATTTCATCGGCCATCGACGACCCTCAGCGCTTGTGTTGAATTTAGAGTCGCGATCGGATCTCCGATTCCAATCGCGATAATACGCGCGGCAGCCCCAAGTGAAACCACGGAGCGAATCGCTCCGGGTGCGCGGTCATTTCACATTGTAAGGTATCGACGTCGATCCAGCGCCATTCGGCCACTTCCGCGGGATCCGGTCGCGGGTCCGCCGGCGAGAAACCGAGTATCGTGACGTCGTATTCATATTCGACCCCAGCACCGTTGGGGTCGATAGCGCGATAGACAAACTCCGGCCCCCGGGTCAATTCGCAACTCATCCCTAGCTCCTCGCGCAATCGCCTCTGGGCGGCCTCCATGATCGGCTCGCCCTGGCGTGGATGGCTGCAACAGCTATTCGCCCAGACCATGGGCCAAAGCCGCTTCAGGTCGCTGCGGCGTTGAATGAGCATCGATCGACCGTCGGGCCGAAAGACGAAGACCGAAAATGCCAGATGAAGCTGCCCCGATCCATCGTGCGCCGCCGACTTGTCAGCCGTGCCGATCGGGCGGCCGGCATCGTCGCAAAGCACGACGTGGGAATCAGGGGCCGGCGCGGTCGTCGCCATGGTCGGTCTCCACAAGGGGCGGGGCCATCGAGATGCCAACCGAGACATCGCTCGAAGCGATGACTACAATCGGTTGTGCATCGAATCCATAGATCGGCCCTTCGGCTCTTTCCACGGTGTCGAATGAAACTGAGATTCTATTCCGTTGCGTTGTTCCTTGTTCTGGTGTCGGCGACAATTGGGCTGGCCAATGATTGGCCGCAGTTTCGCGGGCCGGGTCGCGACGGCATCTCGCGCGAGACCGGTTTCCTCAAGCAGTGGCCGGCCGCCGGACCTGCCATGGTCTGGACTTTCGACAAAGCCGGCGTGGGGTACTCCGGTCCGGCAATCGCCGGCGATCGGTTGTACATGGCCGGCGGCCGCGGCGACAGCGAATTCATCTTCGCCCTCGACCTCGCCGGCCAGCCGAAAGAGGTCTGGGCCACCCGCATCGGGCCGATATTCCAATGGAAAGGCAACAATTGGAATATGGGGCCGAACGTCACGCCGACCGTGGACGGCAATCGGGTCTATGTTCTCGGCGGGTTTGGCGACCTCGTCTGCGTCGAGACGGAAACCGGCAAGGAACTGTGGCGCGTGAATCTTCCCCGCGATCTCGGCGGCGAGGTCAACCCCATCGGCGGCGGGCTGGAAGAACCTTCGCCGCTTGGATGGGGATATTCCTCGTCGCCTTTGGTCGATGGCGATCGGCTCATCGTCGTGCCCGGCGGCAAGAAGGGCCTGATTGCTGCCCTCGACAAGAAGTCCGGGAAGCTGCTCTGGCAGAGCGCCGAAGTTCAGGACCAAGCCAGCTACTCCTCGCCGATCATTATCGACGTCGGTGGGGTTCGGCAGATTGTGCAAGTCGTGAATTCGGGCATCGTCGGCGTGTCGGCCAAAGACGGCAAGCGACTCTGGGCTTATCACCGTCAACCTGCGTATGACGACGTCGTCATCTCGTCGCCCATCGCCGCCGACGGACTCGTGTTTGCATCGGTCGGCTTCCAACAGGGCTGCGACCTGATACGCGTTTTGGGTCAGGGTAACGAGTTTCGAGCCGAGATGGTCTATTCCAATAAGGCCATCGAGAATCGCGACGGCGGGCTGATTCTCCATGAGGGGCATCTGTATGGCCATTCGGAGAATCGCGGCTGGTGTTGTGTCGAGATGAAGACCGGCAAGGTGAAGTGGGAGGAAAAGCGCAAGCTCGGCCGCGGCGTGGTTAGTTTCGCCGACGGGCATTTGATCTGTTGCGCGGAGATGGGCGGAGCCGTCGCGTTGGTGGCCGCCACGCCGGCCGGCTGGACCGAAAAGGGCCGATTCAAACTGCCGCGAGAATCGACGCAACGCCGCCAGAGTGGAGGAATCTGGACGCATCCGGTCATCGCACACGGCAAGCTCTATCTACGCGATCAAGAGTTGCTGTTCTGTTTCGACCTGACGAAGTGATCGTTCCGCGCGGCGTTTCTCATAAGCCCGAAACGCAAGCGAGGGTTCCAAACAAGATCCCTTGCTCGCGCTTCGGGCTCACCGAAAACTCTCGCTCGCGCTTCGGGCTTGTGAGACGACAACTGCCTCCTATTGTTGCGGCGGGACGGCTTCCCGGATTGTGGCGCCGTGCTCGTCACTCAACACCAGGATCGAGAATCGCATCGGCGGAGTCTTTTCCGGGGTGCTCACCGACGCATAATCGAATCGCCCGCGATGATCAGTGTAGCCGTCCTTGTAGAACTTCACCGTGCCGTCGGCTAACCGCACATAGGTCTTCACATAAACCTTGGCCTGTGGCTTGCCCGTGGCGGCATCGGTGATTCGAACCTGGCCGTAATTCTCCATCATCTTCACTTCCATGGCGTTGGCATAATACGGCAACGATCTCACCTTGCCGGCAGCCACCACCTCGACCAGGACATTGCGCCGCACCAAGTTCTCCGGCAGCTTCATCGCCAGCTTGTTCTGGTTCGGCGGCAGCTTCACCTCTTGCGTGAAGTTCGGCCGGATCGACGAGAATTGCCCGCCCGACTGCTGCACAAACGGGTTGCGGCTGAACAACAGTTCGACGTCCATCAGATAATAATTGACCCGAACCGCGTCGAGATTCTGCCACGTCAGGTTGATGGCCTTGGCCTCGATGGTGAACTCGACGCTGGGTTCCTTGGCGGCCAACTGCCCCTGGCGCTGGTCGCGATCGTCGGCATCGGCGATCTTTGGCCCACCACCCTCGATCTCGTTCAACTGATTCGCCAGCGACGCGAAGGCATTCCGCCAACGATCCACGGGATGGTTCACATACTTCATGGCCATGGCCCGTGCCTTCAGCGGATCGTCGCCGTAAAAGTCGAGATAAGCCGAGCAATAGTCATATTGCATACGGGTCGTGATCTTCTCGGGGTGAACGGCGCCGAAGGTCGCCATCGCTTCCTCGATGCGATCTTGCAGCAACAGGTAGTAGGTCACGGTCAGAAGGTCATCGTCGGAGAGTTGCGGGCGATAGCCGATCATTTTCAAAAATCGGTGATACTGTTCGTGGAAGCGATCGTTGACAATCTGCCTTCGTTGACCGAGCGAGTGAGCGCGGGCGTTCACCAGCGGTTTGTACTCCAGATGTTCGTAATGGTGTCGAGCCACCGGATCGATGGTCAGCAATGGGCTGCTGATCGGGCCGCCGCATTCATTGACAATCTGGTCGGCATGGGCCAGAAATTCGCGTGCCGGCTCGACGGCGTTGTGATGAATTGCGTACGACCACAGAACGTGGTTGTAGGCGTGACGCTCGCGGAGTAGTTGCAGCGTGCCGGCGAAAAATGCCTTGTCCCTCATGCGGAACGCGATCTTGGACAGGTCCAGGCCGTGGACATTTTCGCGATTGAGATAGGCCAAGACTTCTTCGGGTGTGCCGTTCTGGGAGATGTAGTCCCAAGATTCGGTGTCGAGCCGCGAGGGTTTGTCAACGACGTTGAAAACAAACGGCGCCGCCGACGCGACGAGCGATTCGGCCTTGGCGACGTGGACCGGGAAATGGGCGTATTTGCCGGCTCTGGGGAAGTAGAACATGTAGTCGAGCGTCTGCGTGCGGTACGGCTCAAGATCAAGCATGACCGTTTTGGTCGGCTGGCCGTTGGCGATGGGAATCGATCCAACGGGTGTTTGAATGAGGACCGCGAGCTTTTGGCGCGACGGCGTCGGGTTGGTAACGACAATGTGCCCGCCATAGACGGTGTGGATGACGAATTCGCCGGTGACAAACTTGTCGAAGCGCTCGCCTTGCTCTTCGCGGAACCGGTCGCCGTGACGGTAAAAATTCTGGCTGACGAGAATCTGAACCTTGGGTGGGGCGCCATCCACGGGCCGCACTTCCTCATGGAAGGCGATCATCGTGCCGGCGGGCTTGAGTTGCATCTTGCCGCCATCGAACTTGACCTCGTGTTTGCCGCCCGCGAACGGCAGATCGAGAACCGCCAGGGCAAGCATCATCTCGGTAAAGTTGCGTGAAGCATCGGCCAAGTGCCGCGACAGGAACGGCGTCTTGCCGTCGTGCTTGGCATAGTCGAGCCAGAATTCGCTGACCGTGACCAGAGATGCCAACTGTTGGGCAATCGGCAGGTTGTAATAGTTATTCTCGGCCCATTCCTGGGTCGGATCGACCTTGCGGTAGAATTGGCGAATCGAAACGCCGAGCCGCTCCCGTTCGTTGAAGTAAAATTTCTCGTCCTGCTCGCGTTTCGATTGCCTTTGCTCTTCGGCGAGTTTCTGGGCGGCATCCTTCAATTGCGTTCGCCCGTCGCGAGCGCGAAACTCGGCGCTACCTTCACCGAGAGCCTCCTTGGCGGCCGCGGTTTCGGGCACGGCTCCACCCTTGCCGGCTCCGAAACGGCCGCCGGCTGCGCCGGGTCCGGCTGGGCCCATACCGGCGCCATCCATGTCCCCGGCGCGACCGCCGCCCGGCGGCATTCCCGGAGGCGCCGCCGGTTTCGCGGCTGCCGGTTGCCGCGTCGGCGAATCCAAGGTTTTCAGCTTCTGCTCCTGCTTGAACCGATCCAACCCCAGGCTGTCGTCGCCCAAGGAACTACTCTTGATGGCGGTCTCGAAAAGAACCCGCAGGCGCTCGACGTTGGGCGGTTGCAGCCTCAGCAGATCGTTCAGATGCCGCGCCGTTTTCGCCGGCTCGCCTTGTAATCGCTGCGCCAATAACACCCGCTCGACCGCGTTGAGTCGGGCGTGCTTCCACGGATCGGCAAATTCCGCCAGGTTTTCCTCCAAAAGCCAACGATCGAGGAACGTCTTGTCCTTTTTGTTCGCTAGATAAGGCTTGATAACAGTCCGGAAAAACTCGGGGTCCTTCTTCGACAGGAAGAAGCTCAACTCGTGGCAGGCGTACTTGGAGTAAAGCGTTCGCTTCTCCTCCGGCTTGAGGTTGGGCCAATTCAGGATGAACGAAAACTCCAGGAGCTTGGCGTCATTGGTCAGGGTCGCGTAGAGGGCATAGACCTTGGGCAAGCTGTCGTACATCTCGAATCGGCTTGCGGCGGCGTCGGCCAGCGTGAACGGCTGACCGGCCGGAAGCATGCTCACCTGTTTTTGCTGGGTGAAATGGGCGGCCGGATCGAGGCCCGCGTGCAGACGCAGATCGACGAACTGAGCCGGCTTTTCTTCCAGGGCGATGCTGCGATAGGTCGTATTCAGGGGATCGACGGCGACGACGTGGATCATGGCGTGCGAGCCGATTTCTTTGCGGCTGACTTTGACCACGCCGTCCTTGTCGGGAACTCGATTCAGGATGACCGCGCTGGCTTCGGCGAGGAAATCGAAGTTGGCGAAATCGCCGCCCGGCGCCACGCCGGCGGCGAATCTCGAGTCGGGCTTACTCTCCATGCGACTGGGCGCGGGTTCGCCCTTCGGAACGAACGCGTCGCCGCCGTGGGCCGCTTGCTCGCCGGTTTCGGTGGAGCGTAAGACCCACGGATTGAGCAACAATTCCGGCCGGGCCAGCATGTTGCCGGGGAACTTTCGCTGGTATCTCCGATCGAGGACATAGCGAAACTCGTCGCCGATGTTGCGCCCGGTTAGGTAGGCGGCCTCGGCATGGGCAGGGTACACGCCGGAAAGCTCGGCGTCGCGGACACGGCTCAGGTTGGCATAGGCCGAATACGCCGGTTGATAGCGGGTCGCGAAAACGTGGACGCGGGCGAAATTCGAGGCATCGCCCAGGCGAATCGTCACGACGTCGGCGTCGGCACTGACGCTGGTGATGTGAATCGGCGCCAAGGCCGCCAACTGCATATGGCGAAGCTGACCCAAGGCATGACCCGAAACAGCCGGGCCGTCGATCACCCGAATCCGCACCCGCTCACCGCTGGCCTTCAACCAAAGATCGTAGTCGCCGGGTGATAGGCCGCGAATCTCGAGCCGGCCGCTGCGAATGGCCATCAAATCGAATCGGTCGGCCAGGATCGTGCCGCCGCGCATCTCGAACAAGGCTAACTCAGCCCGACTCGGCGCTTCGGCGCTTCCCAGATATGGCAAGTTCACGCCGTCGCCGGCACGGGCATGAATGACCTGACGATACGTGTGCCGATCTTTCGACAGCACCCACGAGTGCGCGGTTCCCTCGGGGCCGGTCGCCGAGACGGTGGTGATGTCGGCCAACGCCCCGAGGCGAATGCGACCGAGCAAGTCGGATTTCAGCGTCACCACGACCGGCTCGCGGAAGTCGCGATGCTTGATGGACAGATGCACGGCGCGATCGGGCTTGGCCTCGCCGGTGCGGCCGAGCAACTCCAACACATACTCCGAGCCGAACTTCGCCAGGAACAGGTCTTCGATTTTCTCGGTACGGGCGATGGCGTTGAGGGCAAACGATTCGCCGGCCGCCAGATCGACCTTCTTATTCAAGCTGAGGCTCTTCACTTTCGCGGTGAGCTGAATGTTCAGCGAGGCCAGCCGTGGCGGTACCCGCAGTTCGTGAGTCGTCTCGCGATCCTCAAACAGCTTAAAGTTGGCGATCTCGCTGGAGGTAGCGATGCCGTCGTGGTCGGTGGCGACGATGCGCAACCGAATATCCTCGAGTAGCTTGATCGACACCGGCACGCCATTGAGGTACAGTCCGGGCCGGATAAGTACGGTGGCCATTCGTTGCGTCAGCAGCGCTTCGCGATCGACGTAAATGCCGGCCGCCAGATGGTAGTTTTCCGGCTGATGCTGCAAGTAATCCAGACACGAGAAATCGCCGCGGGTCAGGACGATAGGCTGCCGGCCGGGGCTTGTGCTGAACGGCACCAGGATCGATCCGTCGGCGTCGGCCTTGAACTCTTGACCGCCGAGCCAGAGGATCACGTCTTTCTGAAGTTGATTGGAATCATCGACGACGGCGACCTTGTGCCCGGCGGTGCTGGCGGCCACGAGCGGGCGAAACCGGCCTTTGCGAATCAGCGCCCGACTGCTCTTGCCCCCACCGATGAAATCGACGACGTAGACGCCGGGCTTCGTCAGTTGCGGGAACTCAAGTCGCCGGCCATGACGCCGCAACGGCGGCTCCGCATAAGTGAACGTCAATTCCGAGTTTGCCACCAACCCATCAAGGTTAATGTCCGTGTCTACCTCGCGAAGGTAGGTGCGATAGTAATTCTGCGTGTTGATCTCGAACACCTTCACCAGCAGTGTCGGCACGTTCTTGACGAACATATCGAGTTTCACCGGCTCGTCGGCGCCGAAGGCTGTCTTGTTCGTGTGGGCGAAGTCAATGTCGATGCGCTCCTTCAACGCGCGAAACAGCTCTGGCGGCAACTGCGACGCCCACGTTTCCGAGTCACCCAGGCCGTTGACGATCTTGGTCTCCGCGAACAGGTGCCGTAGATAGATGTCGTTGATGTACGGCTCATAGGCCTTGATGCTGTCGGCGGTCAGGAAGTAGTGTTCCAGGTAGCTGCGGACGAGCGGCTCGTCGCTGCCGATGATCGGCAGCAGCGTGAACCCGCTGTAGTCGGCATTGAGGTCAGCCGGGTAGCGGTTCAAATCGACCGATTCGAGCATCACCTTGGACATGTACCCTTGGCGTCGCGGCAGCTTCAGGTATTCCTCGAACAGGGCCGCGTCATGCTTGCCTTGGCTGCGATCGAGCAGCAGGCGATGGTAGAGCACATGGGCCTTCAACGAGTTGTGAACCGGCGCGAGTTTGCGGGCGAATTCGAGCAACCGATCCAGGTAGGCGAGCGTCTTGGCGGGGTCGCGGCGCCAGTTTTCGTCGTCGTTGGGGCGCAGCTTCGTGAGCCAGGCTTGGACAAAGTTTGCTTGATTGAGCAGATCGGGTTTGAGCGTGAGCAACTCTTGCAACTGGGCCATGGTCAATTGGCGATGGATGCCCCAAGCACCGAATTCCTGGGCGTGCGGCGAGCGAAAGTCCTCGAGGATCAGTTGCGGCAGTTTCGGGACATCGGGGCGTTGAAGCCGCTGCAATAAGTTGCGCCGGCGTTCCCAATTGAGAGGCTCGGCGGCCAGCCAATCGAGGGCTGAGTCCTCGAAGTTGTCGAGGTTCGACCATCGGCGCAGCGTGTCGGCCAGCAACGTGGCTCGGGCGATTCGCTGTTGATCCAGGGCCGTTGGCAGATTCGGCGCCCCGCCCAAGATCGCCTTTTGATGATTGAATTGCAGCCCCATCCGGCCGCGGAGATAGGCCAAGGCTCGCTCGGGGTTTTTCTCATAAGTCTGCAAGGCATGGCGAGTCTGAATCTCCCAGAGGCGTTGCGTTTGCCCAAACCGCTCGTGCCACGGTTTGGTCAGAGGCTCGACCTTCTCGAATTGCTCGGTGTGGAGATAGTGCAGGCAGTGGTAGTAGTAATAATCTTCAGTGCCGGGGATCAGCTTTTTCAGGGCTTCCTCGCGGTTCTTGGCGAGGGCAAAGTCTTCGATGTACCCGATTTCCCCCGCCGGCACGGGTAGTGCCGACATCATGATCCCAACCAGACAGGCTAAGAGTCGTTTCATCGTCAACCTCGGTGGAGGCACCAGAAAATCGTCTTGGGCAATAAGCACCCATCATACCGACGAGCCGGCCACAGATTTGGATTGCGCCGGCACACCACGCGGCTAACCACAGGATACGACATTCGCCGCAGCCGCCGCGAGATTTCCCTTGCATTGTCCCCCCGTCACCGCGACATTACAGGCGGTATGATCCCACCAGAGGCCCAACCATGCGCCCGTTCCTTCTCCTACTGCCCCTCACCCTGCTGCTCTTCAACGTGCCCGCGATTCGCGCCCGGGATGAGAATCCGCCGATGCCCACCCCGGAAGAGCGAAAGGAACTCGAAAAACAGGCGCAGAAACTGTTCGCCGGCAGTGTGAAGGAGTTTCAGGCGGGTAAGCCCGCGCAGGCGTTGAAATTACTCATGGAAGAACTGAAGATCCGGCGACGGCTTCATGGCGACGATTCGCACCCGGCGATGGCCGACAGCCTGAATGCGGCCGGATTCCTGTTGAATGCCATCGGCCAATCGTCCAAAGCGCTACCGTTCCACGAACAAGCCTTGGTGATGCAGCGGAAATTGTATCCGGCGACAGAGTTCCCCGAGGGACACACCGACCTCGCCACGAGCCTGAGTAATCTGGGTTTCGTGCAAATGGCGATGGGCCAAGCCGAGCAGGCGTTACCGAACTTCCGCGATGCCCTGATCATGCAATAACGACTCTTGCGGCGTGAAATGGCATCGGCGTCCGAAGAGGCGGCTTTCGACAAGGTTCACACGCAACCGGCTTATCGTGATGATTATCTGAGTGTCACGCAGAACACGAAGACGCCGGCCGCTGATGTCTTTGCGCACGTTTGGCCCTCGCGGTCGATCGTCACCCGTTTGTTGGAACAGCGACAGGCGAACGCTCGCACCGCGGGGACCGAACTCGGCAACAAACTCGATCAACTCCGCGACCTGCGACGTCGGCTCGATCGGGGGCTGCAAGACACGACGATGAAATCCGCGGATCGCGACAAACTCCTCGTCGAAATGGCAAACCAACGCGACTAGCTCGAACGCGAGGTCTTCGACAGAATACCCTCGCTTCAACGATGGCAGGATCTCGACAAACTCGGGCCGGTCGATCTTGCGAAAGCGCTTCCGCCGAAGGCGGTTTTCGTTGACGTGATCCGCTACTCACACGTCGAGTACGTGAACAAGACGCAAAAACGAACGGCGCGCTATGTGGCGTTTGTGGTGGCAGGAAAGCAGTTCGCTGACAGTTCGGGCATTCGGATCACTCGGGTTGAGCTGGGCGAGGCGAGTGCGATTGATGATGCGGTACGTCAATGGCGCCACGACATCGAGAATCGGCGCGACGATCCGAAAATGCTCAGCGAGTTGAATAGCCGCGTCTGGGCCAAACTCGCGCCCGCAATTCCTGCCGGGACAACGCTTTACTTGGCACTTGATGGCGACCTGGCACGAATGCCGTGGGTGGCGTTGCCGATTGACGACGGGCGAATCTTACTCGAAGACCACGCCGTCGCGATGGTGCCTCATGGAACGTTTCTGCTCGATCAGTTGCGAAGCTCCACGGCAAACCAACCGCGTGAGCCGGGGAAAATCCTCCTCGCGGGCGGAGTCGATTACGGAATGGGTGTTTGGCCGAAATTGCCGGGGACCGTCGTCGAAATTAATGCGATCGACGCGGTGGCGCCGAGTCCGCGCGACATCCTAACCGGGTTGACGGCGACACCGGCCAAGGTCGCGGAGCTTCTGCCGAAATCGCGGGTGGCTCATCTGGCGACGCACGGGTTCTTCAATGCCGACGTACTGGCCGCGGAAAAGAAGCGTGCCGAAAAGGCGCTGGCGTCGCGGGTGATGGGCGACGAATCGCGCCGGATCGCGGCAAAGAATCCGCTGGGCTATGTCGGCTTGGTGCTGGCGAATGGCGAGGTCATTACGGGGCTTGCCATTGTCGATCTGCCGCTGGCAAAGACACAACTTGTCACGCTCAGCGCCTGCGAAACCGGATTGGGCGAGCTGACCGGCGGCGAAGGTACGCAGGGATTGCAGCGAGCTTTTCATTTAGCCGGGTGTCCGAATGTCCTGGCCACGCTTTGGAACGTTAACGACAAGGCGACGGCGGCGCTGATGGCGAAGTTCTATCACGAGTTGTGGATCACCAAGAAGCCGCCCATCGAGGCGTTGCGCGAGGCGCAATTGACGATCTACCGCCGGCCCGATTTGATCGCGGATTTCGCAGGTGAGCGCGGCGCGCCGAAGCTGAAGGAAGCGGTCGCGGTAAAACCCAACCCGAGCGGCGGGCGTCAGGCCGGCGCCGCCGGCGAGCCACGGCGGGCTGATGCCCGCCCCTCGCAGTTAACGCCCATCAAACTCTGGGCCGCATTCGTCATGTCAGGAGTCGGGAATTGACAATCACCCCCACCCACCCGAGCGGCGGGCGTCAGCTCGCCGCTCGGAGCTGACGCCCGCCGCTCGGAGTTGGGAGAGGGCGTTTTCAATCGCCATCTTGTAGAATCATCACTAGCCCTCCTGCTTTGCGGCACGATGTCGAAATGCCGCCGGTCGATGCCCCCGCCGAAGGCCTTAATCATGAGACTCTATCGCCATTTACTCACCTTGACGGTCATCGCGATTCTGATGCCCCCTGCCGTCGCCGGCGAACCCAGCGGCGAGAAGATCTTCCGCGAGGTCTGCGCTCGCTGTCACGGCCCACGCGGCGAGGGGTCGAACAAGGTTCGCCAGAAACTCGAAGGCGACCGATCCGCCGCCCAACTCGCAGGGTTGATCGGCAAAACCATGCCCGAAGACAACCCCGGCTCGTTGCCGGCCGCGGAAGTCGCCGCTGTCGCCGAATATGTCTTCGAGCAGTTCTATTCCCCCATCGCCCAGGAGCGCAATCGACCCGCACGCGTCGAATTGAGCCGGCTCACCGTCAAGCAATACCGCAACGCCCTGGCGGATCTCGTCGGCAGCTTCCGCGCCCAGCCCAAATGGGGCGACACCCGCGGCCTAAAGGGCGAGTATTTTGCCGCACGCAATTTCCGCGGCGATCGGCGAGTCGTCGATCGGGTCGATCCCCAGGTGGCTATCGACTTCGGCACTGACTCGCCCGTCCCCGGCAAGATTGAAGCTCACGAATTCTCGATCCGTTGGACCGGCTCCCTGATGGCGCCCGAAACGGGCGAGTATGAATTCGTCGTCCGCACCGAACACGCCGCGAGGCTCTGGGTCAACGATGCCGGCCGCGCCCTGATCGACGCCTGGGTCAAATCGGGCAAGGACACCGAATACCGCGCCACCTTGTACCTCATCGCGGGCCGAATCTATCCCGTGCGGCTGGAATACTCCAAGGCGAAGCAGGGCGTCGATGACTCGAAGAAGCAGAAGGATAAACCGCCGCCGGTGAAGTCATCCATCGCGCTGCTTTGGAGGCGTCCGCAGCGACCCCTGGAGCCGATCCCCTCGCGAAGCCTGTCGCCGTTGGGGGCGCCGGAGTCGTATGTCTGCTCGACGCCGTTTCCGCCGGATGATCGCAGCTATGGTTGGGAACGCGGCACGACGGTCTCGAAGGCCTGGGACAGCGCCACGACAGATGGCGCCTTGGAATTGGCCGACTATATCGCGCGCCGGCTCCCGGAACTCGCCGGCGTTCGCGACGACACCCCCGATCGCGCCGCGAAGCTTCGGGCTTTCAGCCGTCGATTCGCCGAACGCGCGTTTCGGCGACCGCTTAACAACGAACAATCGGCATTGATTGATCGCCAATTCGAGGCGACCCAGGAGATCGAGTCGGCTGTCAAGCGAGCCGTGTTGATTGCCGTGAAATCGCCTCGATTTCTGTATCGCGAAGCCGGTCGCGAGAACGACGCCTATGCTGTTGCGGAGCGTTTGTCGTTCGGCCTGTGGGATACGATTCCCAGCCCGGAGTTGCTGTCGGCCGCCGCCGCCGGCCAGCTCGCCAATCGGGAACAGGTGACCCGCCAAGCTCAGGTCATGCTCGGCGATCCACGGGCCAAGGCGAAGCTGCGCGACTTCCTGCTGACCTGGCTCCGAGCCGACGTCGCGATGGATCTCGCCAAGGACCCGAAGGCGTTTCCCGGTTTTGATGCCGCTCTCATCGCCGATCTTCGGACATCGTTGGAACTGATTTTGGAGCAATCGCTGGCGACGGAAGCGGCTGACTTCCGCCAGTTGCTTTTGGGCGAGGAATGGTTCGTCAACGGGCGTCTGGCCAAGTTTTACGGCATCAACTTGCCGGCTCAGGCGGACTTTACCAAAGTCAAACGAGCGTCTGATCGACGCGCCGGTGTTCTGACTCACCCGTATCTGATGACCAGTTTTGCCCACAGTAAGGAAAGCTCGCCGATCCATCGCGGGGTCTTCTTGGCTCGCGGCGTGCTGGGCTTGTCGTTGCGGCCGCCGCCCGAAGCCGTGGCCCCCTTGGCCCCCGACCTTCACCCCAATCTGACGACCCGTGAACGAGTCACCGTCCAGACTCAGCCGGCGACGTGCATGACCTGCCACGCCGTCATCAACCCGCTCGGCTTCACCCTGGAGCATTTCGACGCCGTCGGCCGTTATCGGGACCGAGATCACGAGAAGCCCGTGGACGCCACGGGAAGCTACCGCACCCGCTCTGGAAAAACCGTGACCCTCAAAGGCGCCGGCGAACTGGCACGATTTGTCGTGACGAGTGACGAGGCCCACGAAGCGTTCGTCGAGCAGATGTTCCATCACCTGGTTCAGCAACCGGCACGAGCCTACGGCGCCGGCACCCTCGACGAGTTACGGCGATCGTTCGCGAACAACAATTTCAACATGCGACGACTGGCCGTCGAGATAATGGCCGCCACGGCGCTTCACGGAAGGAAGTGACGATCCACCGGCGCCGATCAAACGGTCACTTTCGCGGAGTTGGGTTCGATGATCGAGAGAATCTGCCGGAGATCACCAACGACCAAGTGGTGTGCCGCCGCCCGAACCCGCGGCGTTTTCGGCTGGAAGGCAATGGACGTCCCCGCGTTGCGGAGCAGACAGACGTCGTTGTCGCCGTCGCCGATGGCCAATACCTGACTGGCGTTAATACCCAGATTGTCGATCAAATGCAGGGCGGCGTTGGCCTTGCAAATTGTGTGTTGGGGACAGCCGTGGGGATGAGCCATGGCGCGTGACAACGTAACCTCGCCGGACGCCTTGCCTTGGCGGAATCGCATCAAATGGGCGATGCTAAAGTCGGCGAAGATCCGCCGCCGGATCGTCTCGGCCGCGATTCGATAGCTATCCGTCACGATGCCCACGCGATAGCCCATCCGCCTCAAGCCGATCACCGTCTCCGCCGCGCCGGGAATCAGCGGCACCGATCGGGCAGCCTCTTCAAAAACCTCGCGGGGGACACCGCGAAACAGCCGGGCTATCTGTTTGGTGCGATCGTCCGGCAAAATGGCGTCGTTGTCCAGTAGTTCCGTGAGGCTCCCCATGCGATTGGCGCGTTTGGCCAGCGCCACGACGAACCGGCCATCGAGCAACGTTCCGTCCATGTCGAAGATTGCCAGGCGATCGACCTTCCCCATGCGTTGAATGGCAATCGCCAATTCTTCCTGCATTTGGCGTTCGACTTCAGCAACCTCGCGCATGTGTGTGAGCCGGAGCCGGCCACAGCGGCCGGCACATTCGAGAATCGTCCGCATAACCTGAGTGGCCATGTCACCCAAGACCTCGAGCGGATGGCTGTCATGCTCGATGCGGCCGATATCCACCTGGGCGAGTTTGGCGCCCGCCGCCGATGCGTCAATCAACAGCCCGACATCGACGCCATAGTCATTCTCGAATCGCAGTCGCTTCAATAGCGATTTGCGAGCGGCGATGATGCCGGCCAGGGGTTGATCGAAACCGGCCAACTCGGGAAAGAAGACTTGGATGAGCGGCTTGGCCGTCAGCGTCGTCACGCGCCCCGCGGCGCGGCTGAACTTGGCTTTGACGAATTCGGCCCCTTCCTCGCGAATCGGCCGGGTCATGGCCGACACGACATCCTCTCGAAGATCGCGTAGGTCGCCGTCGAGATAGAGCAGTATCTCGTTTTGAGCCGCACGCATCCCGTCTTCCATCGAGGCGCCCTTGCCCAACAGCGTGCTCGTCACCACCTTGGCGCCCGCGGCTTCGGCAAGTGCCGGCGTCCCGTCGATCGAGCCGTCATCCACCACGATCACTTCGGTCACCAATGGGTCGCGTAACGCCAGCGCCACCACCGACCCGATCGTCTCGGATTCATTGAGCACGGGGATGATGACGGAAATCATGCGAGGTTCCTTGAGTTCGAGTCGGTGCCGTCAGCCGGATGGCCGCGCGAGCTTAGGCCGCTTCTCCATCCGCTTCGCCAGCCGGCGGGTCCATGCGAAGCCCGCGACTGCAACGCGGATCCTCGGGCGATGCCGAACCATCGGTCGCCGAATGGGGGCCGGCTTCGCCGATCCACGCCGCCAGCCACAAGCCCCATTCGGGGCCGCAGCAGGTCATGTCCACCAAGAAAGGTGTCATCGTTCAGAGCCTCCCGTCGATTCGTACTAATCAGCCGCAAGCCGTGCCGGAGGCCATGGGTGCGTTTCCCGTCTTTCCACGGAAGATTCCGCAACGGACCAAGGCTTTGCTTTCGGTCTGACGCCGACAAAGGCGCGACGAGACATCGCTCATCGCAACAGACCGAGGCACCAATCTCGAGGCATGATGAAGGGGCGACAACGGAATGCGCGCGCCGCCGCACGCAAAGGCTTGAACTGACCTACCAGCCGCCGCTTGTGGTGATGAAGAGCTTCAGGAAAAGCTCGACTTCCCAAGTGGCTCGTTCAAACGATCCGAGCATGAGGTTCCCTGAAAGCGGTCGGGAAGGATTATCTCATGCATCATGTTATCAAGATCCGCGCTTGAATGAAAGCCCTATCTCATTCTGCGGACATACTCGAGCATTCGGGCGACTATGCGAGGTACGGCGACCCCGGAGCGCGGCCGTCTAGGCGGCTCTCCGCACCGGAGCGCGGCCGTCTCGGTCGCTTCCTCCTCTGCGGCCGGGACGGCCGCGCTCCCATATTCGCTTCCACACCGGTGACACTTCCACTTGACAGGCTCGCCTCGTCTGGCCACAGTCCCGCCCCGCGATTGAACGCGGAAAGGGGAGAACATGGCGCGATTCGGTGTCCTGGGCGTTTTGTTGTGTTTGGTCAGCGTGCCGTTGCGAGGCGCCGCTCAGCCGATCAAGTCGCTCGATGGCCACCGTGGAGCCGTCTTTGCTCTAGCCTTTCACCCTGACGGCCGGCAGTTGGCGACCGCCAGCTTCGATCAAACCGTTCGGATCTGGGATTCCGTGAGCGGAAAACTGCGGCACACGCTGGCAAGCCATCACGCCCAATTGGCCGCTCTGGCCTACCATCCCGGCGGCTCTATGCTGGCGTCGTCGGACACCGCCGGCACCATCGTTCTCTGGCGACCCGGTCTGGACGATGGCGCTCGTCGCCTTGAAGGCCACGCCCTGTGCGCGTATTCACTCGCCTTCGCCCCCGATGGTCGAACTCTTTACAGTTGCGGGCAAGATCGGCGCGTGCGAGTTTGGGACACGACCCAAGGGACGTCGATTCGGGTCTCCGAATTGTTTCCCTGCCCGCTTTATTCGCTCGCCATGTCGCCGGATGGCTCGCGGTTGGCCGTCGGCGGCGGCGACGGTAGCATTCGCATCTGTCATCGGGACAATCTGACAATCGAGAAAACGTTGACCGGTCACGCCGGCCCGGTCTACACGCTGGCATTCGCGCCGGATGGTCGGCGTCTGGTCTCCGGCGGCGAGGATGCGTCGGCCCGATTGTGGGACGCCGCCGGCGGTAGGCAGATTGGTCAATTCACCGGCCATCGCGATCCGGTCTATCAGCTCAGCTTCAGCCGTGACGGGCGTCGGCTGGTCTCGGCCGGCACCAGCGGCCTTGTCGTCGTCTGGGACGCGGCCATCAGTGAGCCATTGCACACGCACCGCTTTCCGGGGCAAGCCTATTCGGCCGCCCTGTCACCCGATGGCGCGACCCTTGCGGCAGGCATCGGGCCGGCCGGCTGCTTCCTGTTGGAGTTGCCGTCCCGAGCCAGGTAGACCCGCTCGACGCGCCCATGTCCGGCGCCGCTCGCCACTTGTAAACATCGGGTTTTCGGCCCAAAATAGCCTTGTCTCCCACCTGCCTCGCACCCATGTTGAGGAATCGGCGATGTATTGGCTCAAACGGTCGTGGTTGCTCTTGGCGTTCGCGTTGATGCCGGCCGCTCAGTCACCGCGCGGCGGGGAGCCGCTGACTCGCGACGAGGCCCGGAAGTTGCGCGAGCTAATTCGACCCCACGCCGGTGAGGATAAATGGGACGACGTTGCCTGGCGCACGAATCTTTGGGAGGCCCGGGCCGAGGCAGCCGCCAAGGGGCGCCCCATTTTGCTCTGGGAGATGGATGGCCACCCGCTCGGCTGCACCTGAAACAACGGCGTCGCGGGCCGTGTGTCCGCTTTTGCCGATGCCGAGATCATCCGCATGGCCAATGAGTCGTTCATCCCGGTGGCCGCCGATGACTGGTACGAGCGCCGCCGAAACGACGACGCCGGCGAGTTTTTCCGCAAGGTCGCCAGCCAAGGGCCTCGCAAGGGCGAAGGCGGCTCAACGCGGCAGGGGATTTACTGCCTCACCGCCGATGGACAGTTGCTCGCGTATAAGAATGCCGGCCAGAACGCCGACGTCATGCGCGACGTTTTCAAACAGGCGCTCGCCGCGTGGAACCGACTCCCGGAGGGTCGCCGAAAACCGGGAGCCGTTCAGGTTCAGCCCGCCGGCAACGCCGACGCCCGATTCAGCCGCACCCCACCCGAAGGCGGTCTCATTGCCGTCGTCTACACCCGCATTCTCGAAAGCGATGCCGGCGGAGCCTTCCGAAAAGGCTCCTGCGAAGTCCTGGGCGGCGACCGCGCGGCACGCGATCACCTGTGGGTGACGGCCGGCGAGGTTAAGAGCATCTTCCCGGCCGTTGCCAAGGCCGGCGACCGCGTTCCGATGCCCCCCGCAGTTCTTCAACGCATCGCTCGCTTCCATTTTCTGGACAACACTCGAGGCGAGCCGCCATCGTGGCGCCGCGACGAAGTCCGCAAGGCGACCCTGTCGCTCGTGGTGGAATCGGCGACCCCGCAGAGGCTGCAAGGCCGATTCGAGGGTAGCGCCCTGATGACCACCGACCCCGATCCCACAAAGGCCGCCCGAGGTTTTGACGTGCAAATCGGCGGCGAATGGATCTACGATCGACAGGCAGGCGGTTTCCAGCAATTCGACCTGACCGCCGTTGGCGACCATTGGGGTGAAAGCCCGCTGACGCGACGCGCTCGCCCCGGCCGCGCCCCATTGGGTGTGTCGATCGAGATGGTGGCTTCGCCGGCCAAGCCCGGCGACCGCATCCCGCCGCAGCATGCACGCGAGGTCGCCGAATACTTCGGCCGCGGACGCTGACCCCAACCTGATTCGCGAAGGAGAGACGAACGCCGTTCTGGGCGCATATACTCCCCCCATGGCCTACGGCGTCGTTTTTCTGTTCAACCCATCGTCGGACGACTATCGCGTGGCACACGTCATGGTCGTGCCGGCGCCGAGCGACCCGTCGCGATTCGTCGTGCGCACGTCTCGCGGGGCCGAATCGTCATTCCTTCACGACATCACAATCACGAGTCCCCTGACGGCCGATCAAGTCGAAGCGACCGTGGCGTCAGTCGTTGTTGCCTTGCGAGCCGACGGCTATCTTCCTGCCGGCATGCACGCCGACTTGGAAGCACTCACCGACGAACGCTCCGCGGTTCGGGCACACGCGGCCCAACGGCTCGGATGGCGTCGCGACCCCGCGGCGCTCGAACCGTTGCTGGAGGCACTCGCTCAGGCCACCGATGACACCTGCGCGATCCTCGACGCTCTCGGCATGATCGGCGACCCGCGCGCGATCCCGGCGGTACGAGCGTTTGCGACTCGGAAGCTGTTGTCGCGGCGTCGCTCGGCGATGGAGGCGCTGCGAAACCTCGGCGACCATGACGGGATCAATCAAGCGCGGCTGCAACTGTTGCCCCAACTGCCCGCCGGCGTCCGCGCCGTGGCGACCCTGACGGGCGACACGCCGGCCTTCACTGCCGCACTCAACGAATTGCCCGCCCACGAACGCGGGTTGGCGATCGACGTGCTTTACGAGACCCCGTCGCCGAGGGCCGTCGCCGCCATTCGCGCCTTCCTCGCCGACAGCACCTTCACCCAGGCGTACCTGTGGCGTTACATCAAGAGCATCTTCAAACGGGCGATGCTGCGACACGATTACGAGATGTTCGGCTGGTTGCAGCACCAGATCGAGATTCAGGGCAGCGATAGCCGTGGAGCGACGGCGTTAGTCAAATCGGGTTTAGATGGTCAGCAACGGACGACGCGCATCTTTAGCCGGCGCACGCAGGCATTTCTTCGCGGGGCGTCCTGGCACTGGCTGGAGCATATCGCGAGGCGCCGGCCCGAATCGTATCCCGCCGCCGCTGTCGAAGCCATCGTCCCATATTCAAATGAGGATGAGAGTGCCGGCGGGAGTTACTCGCGCCATTATCTCCTCTATCAGATTCTCTTGGGTCGCTCGCCACAGTTACGATTCTCGCCGCGAACGCGCATCGTTTGGGATGCCGCCAATCTTGGCGTGTTGGTTTCAGGCCGGCGCGACGAGCCGTTTCCCGAGGTATGGGACGCGCACCCGCGAGCGTATCTGCGATTGCTGGCCGCCGCCCGTTTGCCGCTCGCCCACGAGTTCGCGTTGCGGGCGATTGCCGACCGGCACCCAAACTTGTTGCAACAAGCCACGCCAGTCGAATTGTTGGGCATGCTCGGCGCCCCTCACGGGCCAACCGTTCGCCTCGCTCTTGCGGAGTTGAACCGGCGATTTGACCCGGCTCGGCCTGATTGGGCGCTGCTCGAATCAGCGCTCGGCGCCACGTTTGCCGAGGCCCGTGCCATCGGGTTGGCTTGGCTGGAGCGCTCGGCGGCGACTTGGTCCGGCGATGGCGAGCGTATTCTTCGATTGCTCCAGCTCCCGGACCTCGACACTCGTTACTCGGCGGCGCGACTGGTGGTGGCGCACATCGGCGCTGCCGCGCGGCCCGTGGTGGCAGCCGGTGTCTTGGCGACGCTGCGGCAGCCAGAGCCAATCGAGGGCGCCCATGACGCCGCGGCCCTGGTCGCACGGGAGGCCGTCGCGGCGGAGCTTGCCGAGATTCTAACTTTCGTCGATCTGATGCAGATGCTCGTCCGAGGCTCGACGGCAACCCAGACGGTCGCCGGCGCGGTGTTGGCGGTCAAGCCGGGCGCGGCCGCCGAGCTTGGCGCAGAACGGGTCGCGGCGCTGGCTTTGCACGACCTTGCCGCCGTGCGGGCCGCCGGTCACTCTCTCATTCGTGCGAACATCGAACTGTGGCGACAGGACCCCTCGCTCCTGTTCGCCCTGGCCGAGTGCGATTGGGCCGACACCCGTAATTGCGTTCTGGAACTGATGCGAGCGTCCATCGACGTTGTCCGGCTCGGGTTGGATGGCTTCGTCGGACTCCTCGATTCGAACTTTCCCGACGTTCAGGATCACGCCCGCGACTTGATTTTGCGGCACCTGGACGAGTTGCCCGTTGTCGATCTTGTCGAGCGAGCCGTGCAGCATCCGCATGTTAACGTCCGCCGTTTCGCGGTCGATCTGATGATTCGGTTTCTGCCCGACGATGCCGAGGCCTTGGCGAGCGTCGCGACCTTTTGCCGGTCGGTGTTGTTCGATCTTTGGCCGAGTCGGGCATTAAAGCGGCGGGTGCTAGATTTTGTAACGGAGCGCGGTTTGCGCGACCCGCGCCAAGCGGCTGTCGCGGTGGAGTTGTTAGGCAACGTGGTGCGATTGCGAGGGCGTGCGGACTTCGAGCGGGCGATTGAGGGCTTGGCTCGGTTGAGGTTGACATATCCTGCCGTGGGTTCGGTCGTGACGTTGTCGACGCGGGATGAGTCTGGGTAGCCGCGTATTGGTAGCCGCGGGCTTTAGCCCGCGATCACCGGAGTTCACGCCTTCACGCAGGCTAAAGCCTGCGGCTACCAAAATTCGGCGGCGAATTACGCAGACTAAAGCCTGCGGCTACCAAAATTCGGCGGCGAA
>CAZESP010000030.1:0-12767 GCA_964515185.1 uncultured Alcaligenaceae bacterium | reverse complement strand
TTCGGCGGCGAATTACGCAGACTAAAGCCTGCGGCTACCAAAATTCGGCGGCGAATTACGCAGACTAAAGCCTGCGGCTACCAAAATTCGGCGGCGAAGATTAGCAGTCCGGGAGCGGCGAGGAAGCTCATGCAGGTGCAATATCGCTATCAGGGACGCAGCGGCATTCTCAACCGGCTCAACCAGGCGCGGCTCGGCTTCGCTACGAATACGGTTCGCGAATCGGTGCGCTTCGACGGCGAACTGGCAAAGCCGCTCGTGCTGCGTGAGGCGCTCGCGGCGCTCCATGCCGTCGTGGTCAGCGACTTCAAATACCGGCCGCGCGACCGCGTTGCGTTCCTCGCTTGGCTCGACGAGCAGGACCGGCGGTTTCTTCTGTCGCTCGGCGTCAAGAGTGCCAAGGCGCGGGATCGCATCAAACAGATTGAAGATCGCCTCCGCGAACTCGACAAACGCCGCATGGAACGCCTCAAGCCGTTCGAAACCGCGCGGCTGGCGTTGTTCAATTACCTCTACGTACGCGAGTTTGACTTTCGGCAACTGCTCGACCCAGTCATCACGGTTCACCCTGACGAGATTGCGTTCGAGGCGTTTTCGAAGGACGAGAGCACCTACGCCCGTGTCGCCGCCAAGTTCGACCTGTTCGAGAAGGTTTACGCCAACGATTGCGGCACGACGAACATCGACTTCAGCGCGAAACTTCACAACGAGATGGAGCGCATCCGCACCTATCGTCGCACACGATTCACGGTTGACCCCGACGGCTTCGGCGTGGCTGTCGAGGGCGAGGACACCCATCGCGAGAAAAAGATCGACCTGCCCGATAGCTGGGTCAATGGCTTCCTCCAGGTACATAGCACGATGTCGCTGGGTCTGACCCGTGTGCATCTGACGCCGGTCGATCTTTACAACATCTGCCGCTACCTCCGCCGTCACAAGACGCGAACTTCGCCGCGGGCGCTGCGTTATGAACTGACGCCGGGCCAAAAGGCGCGGGCCGTCCTCGAACCTTGGAACGTCGAGATTGAGCTTTCCGGTTCGTGGCGCTACGAAGGGCCGAAGCCGGTGAGCTTCCGCACTTGGGGTCGCGATCGCCTCATGAACCTTGGGCGCCTGTTGCCGGGGTGCATCAAGGCCGACGTCTACCTCGCGGGCTATGGCTTGCCGAGTATCTATGTCCTCGATTTGGGCGGAATCGTGTTTACGATGGCCCTATCGGGTTGGACCGACAACGACTGGACCGGCGGGGCGAAATTCGATCTGCTGGCGCGGCGGCTCACGACGACGGCCGCCGAGTTGTCGTCGGTGAATGAGCATTTGCGAACGGCGCGGCGGGCGACCGATGCGGAGTTGGCGACCGGCACCGGGTTGGGGATCGAGAAATGCCGCAGTGCGGTGACACACCTGTGTCAGACGGGCCGAGCGATGTACGACTTGGCCGGCGGGGTTTATCGGCATCGCGACCTTTTTGGCAAACCGCTCGATGTGTCGGCCGCGGTCGTAGCGCCAGTCGCGGACACCACGCCGCAGGAGAAGGCGGCCCGCGCCATTTTCGAGCGCGGCGACGCGCGCCTGACCTCGCGGCGCCCGGTGCCCGACGGGTTCAAGCTCACCGGCAGCGTGAAGGGCACGAATGGGGCGCGAGTGCGGCCCTTGCTTCACGTCGCCCATTCCGGCGCGATTCAGAGCGCCGAATGCACCTGCGAGTTTTGCCGCAAGCATCAATTGACCCGTGGCCCGTGCGAGCATATTTTGGCCCTGCGTCTTGCACACATGAGCCGATTGGCGACGGAGGATGAATCGCTGGAATGACCCCGACGAGGCGGGGGGCAGCGGCCGCGCTTAGCCATCTGTGCGGTGTTACGCCGCGCCGGCACCCGCGCCCCACAACCGTCACGCGCTCGCTCGTCACACGCGGTCCCGCACCCATAGGTTGGGAGCCGCTGGGACGACTCCACTGGAGTCCGGCTCGCACCTATGGGTGCGGGACCGCTTAAGTGGATCGAGCACGTCCGAAGGATGTACGTAAGGCCCGACTGCCTCCCGCCTCGTTGGGGCTGACCACCGTTCACCTTTTGCAGTTTAACGTTTCGCGCTCTGTTGGTGACCGCGAGCGCGAAACGATAAACGTGATCCCGAGACCCATCTATGGCTGGCGACCCGAAGGCGAAACTGTATCACCAAGTCGTGCAGCGTGTGCCCAACGATCGCTTGCTCGACCTGATGCGTCGCCACGGATTTTGGCCCGAACGCCAGCCGCTGCCGCCCGATCCTGCCGATGAGGCCGCCGAACGAGCCGCCCTACAAAACGAACTCGCTCAGCTCCAGCGGATGCAGATCAAGGTCAAGAACATCGACAAGGCCCTGGCCGAAGAACGCAAACGTCGTTGGGATGAAAGCAAGAAACGCCGCGCCGAACGCAAGAAGGAGAAAGAGGCCGCCCTTGCCCGTCGCCGTGCCGAATGGGATGAGTTCCGCCGCACAACGATCGTCCACGTCGGCGCTAGTGTCAGCTGTGGGTTGGAAGGCATCGAGAGCAATGGCGACGAACTCGACCGGCGCGGTCTGCCATGGATGCACACCGCCGCCGACTTGGCCACCCATCTCGACATCTCGATCCCGGCACTTCATTGGCTGACCTATCACCGCAACGCTGCGGCCGTCGTGCATTATCATCGCTATTCGATCCCGAAAAAATCCGGTGGCGTTCGCTGCATCTCGGCTCCGAAGACGGCGCTGGCAACCGCTCAACGCTGGGTATTCGACAACATCCTGGCAAAGCTCGAGGTGGAAGCCACGGCGCATGGCTTTGTCCCCGGCCGGTCGATCGTCTCGAATGCGGAGCCTCACGCCGGCAAGGCCATCGTCATCAACGTCGATCTGACGGACTTCTTTCCGTCGATCACGTTTCGGCGCGTCAAGGGCCTGTTCGCGAAACTCGGCTACAGCGAACACGTCGCGACCTTGTTGGCGTTGCTCTGCACCGAACCGCCGCGGGTCGCCACGGAATTCGACGGCAAGGTCTATCATGTCTCGCTCGGATCGCGCCGGCTTCCGCAAGGGGCCTGTACCAGCCCGGCGATTACCAACGCCCTGTGCCGCCGCCTCGATCGCCGGCTTGCGGGGTTGGCGAAACGCCACGGCTTCACCTATACGCGCTACGCCGACGACTTGACGCTGTCCGGCGGCGACGCCAAGGCCGTTGGCAAACTGCTCAAGAGCGTACGCTCGATCATCGCCGCTGAAGGCTTCGCCGAGCATCCGCGCAAGACGCGCGTGATGCGTCAGTCAAATCGGCAAGAGGTGACCGGAGTGACGGTGAATGTTCGACCGACGTTGGATCGACGCGAATTGCGAGAGTTGCGTGCGATCCTGCACAACGCCGCCCGTCATGGTCTGGCGAGCCAGAACCGCGACGCCCGCCCCGATTTCGCGGCGTATCTGAAGGGCCGCGTCGCCTTCGCGTGCATGGTTTGCCCGAAACGGGCGCCGCAACTCCGCGCGGCGCTGGCGCTGGCTCTGGCGAACCGCGGGCAATAGAGAGATTCCGATGCGGCCGTGACGTCCGCGCTCCTATGCGGCCGGCCACGATGGCGAACATGGCACTCCTCACGGCAAGATCGCGATTGCCGAGGCGCGATCGTCGCTGGCAGAAACGAGCCGGACCGGATACGCTCGCCAGTTCTCCCGGGGTGGACATGGAACCGCTGACGTCGAGGGCTGAGGCGAAAATGACACTCCCCGCTCGGCGAATTCTCGTCACATCTTGGGGATCGCTCGGTGATCTGCACCCCTACCTCGCCATCGCCATGGGCCTGAAAGCACGAGGGCATGACGTTCTTGTCGGTGCGGCGGAATGTTACCGGCAGAAAATCCTATCGCTGGGACTCGGATTCCGCGCGGTGCGCCCCGACTGCACTTGGCTTGCGGACCCCGATAAATTACGCCATCTCTCACACCCGCGTTGGGGCATGGTCCGCGTCGCCGAAATGGTCCTCCTGGCGCTGCGCGATTCTTACGAAGACACGCTGGCGGCGGCCGAGGGTGTCGATCTGGTGGTCGGCAATCTGGCCACCTACGCCGCAGGCTTGGTCGCGGAGATGAAAGGAATCCCTCGTGTTTCCGTCATGCATAATCTATCGCTCTACGTCTCGGCTTATGATCCACCGCTAATACCCGGTTTTCCCGGCCTGTCGAAGAGCCTGCGCCGCTTCGGCCCCAGATTTTGGGGACCGCTCAATCGCTTCCTCAAATGGTGGGCGCGACCATTGGCCAAACCTTGGTATCGTCTGAGGCAGGAGTTGGGCCTACCCCCTGCCCTGGGACCGAATCCGCTGAGTGACTCGCACTCGCCTTTGCTGCATCTAGCTCCGTTTTCGAAATGGATCCTCAACAAACAGCCCGACTGGCCCCCGCAGACTCTTGTCACCGGCTTTCCGTGGTTTGACCACGACCGAAGCGCAGAGTTGCATCCGGCGTTGGCCCAATTCTTGGACGCGGGGCCGCCTCCGATCGTCTTCACCCTCGGCACAGCGGTGACGGGAAACCCCGGCACGTTCTACGACATCAGCATCGAAGCAGCCCGCTTGCTTGGTCGCCGCGCCGTTCTCCTGCTGAGCGATGCCCGCAACCGTCTCCCCCATTTACCGGAGGGCATGGCAGCATTCGATTACGCGCCTTTCTCCGAGTTGTTTCCGCGCGTCGCCGCCATCGTCCACCATGGCGGCATTGGCACGATTGGACAAGCGATGCGAGCGGGGCGACCGATGCTCATCATGCCTTGCGCTTGGGACCAACCCGACAATGCCGATCGTGCGGAGCGGCTGGGAGTTTCTCGAACGATTGCCCGACGTCGCTATACGCCAGCCGGCGTAGCCGCTGAGTTGCGATATCTGCTCGACGACCCGGCCTATGGACGGCGAGCCGCGGAGGTGGGTGAGTTGGTCCGAAACGAGGACGGCGCGCGAGTCGCCTGCGACGCCATCGACGAGGTGCTACGGACGGGCAAGCCGGTGCTAATGGATGCCGCTCACGAACCATCGCCCGTTGGCAACAGCCATTGAGACGACTCCATCGACCATCCACAGCAGATTCGATCCTTCCTTGGGCCATTCTCTGAGCACACCGGTTTCGATCGAAATGTTGTCGCGCCGCGGCCCTCGCCACTGCGGCCAATCGTCGGCGTGCATCTGGGCAGCGACGAACAGGCTTGCCGCGACTACGAGCATGGCGCGTTTCATTTCGGGTCCTAATTGGTGAAATGGCGGAATCAACTTCATGGAGTCCGAGAGTCGATTCGGACACGATGGGAGCGCAGACGCGCACGACCCGAATTGCCGACAAGGCCCATAACGGCGGCCGTTGGGCAATCGCCCCGCCTTATTCCTCGTCATCGTCATCGTCATCGTCGTCGATTGCCGTTTTAAGCCAGTATTCTCGATTCGCCAGATAGTTGTCGATGATCGAGCGATCGGTGAGGGCGGCAACCTGCGGCACAAACGCGAATTCGTGATGCGAGTGCCACCCCTCGATATCCAACTCGTCGACGTCGGCGGGGATGATGGCGCCGTCCAGGCAGACGTATTTCTTGCCCACCTCGACATCGGCAAGCAGTTCTTGCATCGCGAGGACCCAGCTCGTCACCTCGCGTTTGCTCGGTTTGGCATTCCAACGATTGGTCAAATCACGACGAGCTGTCTCTTCCCATGTCTCGTTGACCTCCACGCCGCGCGCGAAGGTGAAGGCCTTGCGGCACTCGATGCACGTGAAGAGCCAGCCGCAGCCGCACCAGGGGCAGCCCATTTGCGGCGGAAAGGTGATGTGGGCCTCCTTGCAATGACAATGGCTCACTAGATCGTCACTATCCTTGACGAGATAAACGTGCTTGGCCATGGCGTGCTTCTCCATTCGGCTTCACGACCAGCGACGCGACGATAGACCGGCCGTTATTCTCACCGGCGGAACGGCCAATTGCAAGCGTCGCTTCTGACCTGGAAATCGTTCCGCCCTTGGCATTGTAGCGCCGCGTCGCCCGCGGCCGTTGCTAAGGCTTCGCTCGCTTGTAGGTCACCAGAAACATGAGCGTGCCCTTCTCTGTCTTGAACTCGGTCGGCCGTTTCTTGCCGGATAAGTCATAGCAGACCCGAAGCATGTCCCCGGACTGCTCGCAAATGGCCAGAAGCGTCTTCCCCTTGTTTGGCCCTTCGACGCCGGTAATGTCGATCGCCATCGGCTTCGCCTTGCCGTCGAATTTATAGGTTCCCTTGTCAAGTGTCGGGCCAACCTTGACTGTGTAATTGCCGCCGGTCATGGTCAGGCTCATGACCTTCAGTTGCTCGTCGGGGAATTTCTGGCCCGCCAACTCCGCCTCGATGGGAAGCCAAGTCCCCTCCATCGACTTGCCGTTGTCCTTCGCGTTGTCGCTCCAGGCAACGGCCAGGGGCCACAGAGCCACGATCGCCAAAACCGCAACGATTCGCCGCATGAGATTGAGTCTCCGAACAGGAACCAAGGCAGTCTCCAGAGGTGCTTTCGACCGCGACGTCCCGCAACCGCCCGATCGGGTATCGCAATCGGATATTGTGACGACTGATGGGTCGCGAGGAAAGGCGCAATGATGACGAGCATTGGATTGTAGATTTGTCTTCACCATAATTCCGCATCGTGATGGCAACGGACCATTGATTCAGGCTGCTCTTAGTGGTATCTGGTCGAGTCATTGACTCCCGAGGCGCGGTGTCTGAACTCGGCCGGAACCCATCGTGTCCGTAACGGGGTCTGGCGACTACCTCCCTCGCCGTTGGGGAGTGCCCAACAAGTCATGCTTGGCGAGCAGTCTGTAAAGGGCGCGGCGACTGACGCCGAGTTGCTTGGCGGCCTGCACCTTGTTGCCGTTGCAGCGACGCATGATCTCAGCGACATGCCGCCGTTCGATGACGCGAAGGGCGTTCGGATTCTCGGGCGAGGAATTAACGACAGACTCGGCACCGGACGCGGCGATAAGGCTCTCGGGCAAATCGGCCGGCGTAATGTGGCCGCCCTCGGAAAGAATCTGGGCGCGCTCCAGGACGTTCGCCAGTTCGCGGACGTTTCCGGGCCAATCGTGTCGCTGAAGGATTTCAATAACGGCAGGGTCGATCCGGCAACGCTCGCCTCCTACCGGGCGCGTGTTCAGAAAATGGTTGACCAATTCGGGAATGTCCTCGCGCCGATCCTTGAGCAACGGCAACGGGATGGTGAAGACGTTGAGGCGATAGAACAGATCCTCGCGAAATCGGCCGGCCAGAATCTCGTTTTCCAACGGGCGATTGGTGGCGGCGATGACGCGGACATCGGAGTGATATTCCGTGGTTCCGCCCACGCGTCGATAGGTGCCGTCTTCGAGAATCCGCAGTAGCTTCGCCTGCAATCCCGGGGCCATCTCGGCGACTTCGTCGATGAACAGCGTTCCGCCCTCAGCCAATTCAAACAGCCCGGGCTTGGAAACCATGGCGCCGGTGAATGACCCTTTCTCGTGGCCGAACAACTCGCTTTCCAGGAGCGTCTCTTGCAACGCGGCGCAGTTGATCGTGACCAAGGGGCGATCGCGCCTTGTGCTGTTGGCGTGAAGCGCGCGGGCGACCAGTTCCTTGCCGGTGCCGCTGGCACCGCGAATCAACACGGTCGATCCGGTCGGCGCGACGCGTTCGATGAGTTGCATCACGCGCCGAATCGCGGGGCTGCCGCCGATCAAGCGAAACCGTGGCGATTCATAACGCAGCTGATCGAGCAACTGCCGATGTTGCCGCGCCAGTTGGGCTTTCTCCAACGCTTTTTGCACATGAATATCCAGCTCGCCGAGGTGAAACGGCTTGGTGACATAGTCGTAGGCTCCGCGTTTCATGGCCTGGATCGCGGTGTCGATGCTCCCGTGAGCGGTGAGCAGGATGGCTTCGAGGTCGGGTTGTTGCTGTTTGAGTCGGGCGAGCAGTTCGATGCCGTCGATTCCCGGCAGATGCAGATCAATGAGGGCAATCTCGACGCGGGTGTCGGCGACCCGGGCCAAGGCCTCCTCAGCGCTGCCGGCTTCAATGATGGACAACCCCTGGCGTGTGAAACGGCGAGCCAGCGTTTGCCGCATCTGGGTATCGTCATCGACGATGATGAGGGTAGCCATGGCGACTCCTTGCATCAGGCCGGCGCGACCGGCCCGGCGAGTACGGTGAACCAAAAGCAAGCGCCCTGCCGAGGCGCACTCTCGACGCCAAGCCGGCCGCCGTTTTGCTCGATCATGTCACGGGCGAAATACAGCCCCAGGCCCGTCCCGGCAGGCCTCCCCGGCGCCGATGGCCCGCGAACAAACGGCTCAAACAGTCGGCCGCGAAGCTCTGCCGGAATACCCGGGCCGTCATCCGCGACTTCGAAACGCACGAAATCCCCGTCGCGTCGCCAACTGATGTCGATATGGCCGGGGTCCTTGTCCAGATACCGGACGGCGTTGGAGACCAGGATCGCGAATACCTCGCGCAATTGAACCGGATCGGCCCAGACTCGGGGCGGGTCGTCGGGCAACCGAAGCTGGACTTGGCGACCGGCAGCATAAAGACCCATGCGAGCGGGCAACTGATCGAACAAGGCCGCTGTATCAACCCACCCCGGCCCCCCCGGTTCGCGAGCCGTTAGCATCTCGCGCAGCAGATGCGACAATGCCCAGCATCGTTGCGACACCCCCATCAGTTCCTCGACCACCGCGCCATCGACGTTGGCCATGCCGCGCGCCTGTTCAAGCAGATCGTCGATCGTGGTGATGACAGCCGCCAGCCCGCCTCGAACCTCGTGGCTGGCCAAGTGCCGCAATTGCTCCTCACGCCGTTGGGCCTGCCAATAGAGTCGCAGGGCCTGTTGCAGTTCGTGATTACGCTGTTCGAGCTGTTCCGTGGCGGCCCGAAACCAAGTTTCGAGCGCCAGCCCGACATCGAGGAAGATCACCTTCACCAGCGACAGAAGCCGAGGCAGAACGGCCTCCAGATTCGGGCCGAATACACGGGCAAATATGGGGAAAGATATCTGAATGTACTGGTTGTAGGCACCGAGATACCATTGCGGCGCCAGGCCGACGCGATGGTGCGTGTCGCCGACACGGGTGCGAGCGGCGAAGTACGCTTCATCAAATACGCCTTCGAGAAGCTCGGCAAAGTAATTCGCCTGGATTGCCTTCAGCCGCTGCAACTGAACGGGATCGTGAAGATACGGAGCCGTGTGCGGATCGTTGAGCAGATGCTGGTAGAAGCGATCGGCGAATTCGCGCGCGTGAGCGATGAACGGTTCGCGAAGCGAATGAAGGTTGGCCGAATCGCCCGAGATGATGCCCAAGAAGTTGAGGCGCGCTTGCCTCTCGCTCGCAGCGTGGTTGTGCGACACTTCGGCCATGGGACGTCGGCTCCCGCCGCGGGCCCGTCCCAGGGGCGGGTTCTACCGCAGCGAATAGATCGGTGTCTGGACCCACACCGAAACGAATACTATCAGATAAAGCACCAACCCAGCGGTGAAAATCCCACCCGTCAGCGAGCCAATCACCTTGGCCGCATGAACGTCATCGCCACGCATGGCCTTGTAATCGGATTCGTGGAACGGCAGCGCCGGCATTTCAACATGATCGTGAGCCATGATCGAACCGCAGTTTGACAGATCGTGCAGGCGCGGCGGACCGACCGCCGCTGTGGTCCCTCTCGGTATAGCGGTCGCCTGCCTGGCGCGTCAAGCAGGAGTTGTGACACCGTCACACCGCGCCCGCAAGAAGTCGCTGTCATTGCCCGATCGCGGCCGCATCGCCCGCCCTCGAAATCCGAACCTCGCGGACGTGTTGATGGCATTTCACGCACGTCAACGTCAGATCGACATAGGCCAACGCCGCGCCATCCAGGTTCTTCCCTTTGGCCTGCCTGGCTATGTTCTCTGTGATTCGCTGAAAATCGGCGCTGTATATCTCGTAGCGCGGGGTCTTCAGGGCCTTCCACGCGGCCTCTTTCGCGATGTCGTGCAGTGCATTTGAATGCGTCACGATCTCCGCGAAGTCGTTCAGAGCAATCCCTTCGAGGACCTTCTGAGCGTGGACCAACTTCCGCTGCATCAGCGTGAGCTTCTTCTCTTTTTCCTGTCCGTGGCCGACGGCAAAACTCACGCCAACGATGGCCAGGACGGCGATAATTCGAATCGATCGCATCGTGGGACCTCCCATCCTTTGGGCGATAACAAAGCTGATTGCAAATCGCGGGCCAAGGAGGTCGCGGACGCCGGCGCCGGCCCGCTCCTGCTTGGATTCGCGAATGGTTTTTGTCCTCGTCGGCAACCGAGAGAGCCGTGTTATCGCTGCGGGGGCTGGCAAATGACGCTGTTCCGCACAGACTATTCTGAAACCGCGCGCCATTTTCCTGAAACCGAATGCCCCGGCCGGAGTCTTGTCGGTAATGAACGCCGAGCGACTGGGCGAATTGATCGACCGGCATGCCCCCGCGCTGCAACTCTACGCGGGTCAGTGGTGTGACGTTCCCGAAGATGTCGTCCAAGAGGCGTTTCTGAAACTGGCGACTCTAACGATTGAACCGCGTGACCCGGTGGCGTGGCTTTTTCGCGTGGTGCGCAACGGCTCTCTGACGGCGGCCCGTTCCGCTCGCCGGCGACTGTTCCACGAATCCGCAGCCGCTCGCCGCGCGTCGTTCGTCGAGCCAGAGGACGCCACCCTGGATGCCCGCGCCGTTACCGAGGCCCTCACCCGAATACCCGCCGATCAACGCGAGGTGATCGTGGCTCGCCTTTGGGGTGGGCTGACATTTGCTCAAATCGGCGAGGTCACGGGCACGTCCGCCGCCAGCGCTCATCGGCTATACGCGGCCGGGTTGGCGCGTTTGCGAACTCACTGGAGCCAGCCATGTCCACCGAAGGCGACCTAAGCGAATTCGAAGCGGCCCTGCAACGCCTTTCGCCGGCGCCCTGTCGTGCCAGCCGCGACGTGATTCTGATGGAGGCCGGCCGACGCCAGGGCCGGCGATGGCGACTGGCGACCTCCGCAGGTGCCCTGGCCGCGCTCTTTCTGGCTGGCGCATCGTACCTTCGCCCGCCGCGAGTGGTGGAGCGCGTCGTTTATCTGCCGGCGCCCCCACCCGCGGCGGTGGTCCCCGAGCCGTCATTGCCACCGGCCACCGACACCGGCGAACCCGATTGGCCCATCACGGACATCGACGTCCCGTCTCATTATCGCCACGGCTGGAACGCGGACGTGAAACTGCCGCCGGCAACCGGCCCGGCCTACGTGGTTCCGCCATTGGAGCGTGAGCTTGGCCTGCCTCGCGGAAGCCTCCGCGAATTCTCCAATCGTTACTCTTACTCAAGTTGGTGACAGATGAACCAGCGCTTGATTATCGGCGTCATCGGGCTTGCATGGGCATTGCCCGCACCGGCCCAGCCCCCCGAACGAGAAGTGGTGCGGCTGACCATTCGCCCGCAACCGAAACCGGTTCCGGCTCTGCGATACGTCCTCCTGCCGCGCGTCGAAGAACTGGCGCCCGGCAACGCCATCACGGCTTACTACAAGGGATTCAGCACCGAGTGGTGGGGCGCCATTCAACGCCAGCCATACAGTTGGTGGGAAAAGGCCGAGGAGACCACGACGGCGCCGCTCTCCAAGTT
Organism: uncultured Alcaligenaceae bacterium; assembly: GCA_964515185.1. Lineage (GTDB taxonomy): Bacteria > Planctomycetota > Planctomycetia > Gemmatales > Gemmataceae > CAZESP01. Next base: position 1,103 of record CAZESP010000030.1, on the reverse strand, counting down.
GTCGAGCGAATACGCCTTTCTCAAGAATTGGAGAATGTTGCACGAGATTGATCGCGGCGCCCGCCGGACCAACTGCGACTGGGAAATGCTCCCGCAGCTCAAGGCCGACGGCTTCGGTACCCTGTTGCCGGACGTGCAAGCCATGCGAAACTACGGCCGGTTCCTCGCCCTGCGGTGTCGCTACGAGCTGGCCTCCGGCGAGATCGACAACGCCCTCTACACGCTCCAAACCGGATTCGGACTGGCGCGGCACCTAGGCGACGGGCCGACGCTGATTCACATGCTCGTCGGCGTTGCCATCGCTCAATCGATGGTCAAACAGCTCGAAGAACTAATCGCCCATCCCAAATGCCCGAGTCTGTATTGGGCGATGGCCAACGTGCCCCGACCTTTCATCGACATGCGGCGACCGATCGCGGGTGAGGCTCTGGCGGCGGTTTGGATGCTGCCCGAATACGACGAACTGACCAAGGGACCCGTTTCCCAGGAACGGGCCAAGAAGATCTTCGCCGATTTCAACGGCCGGCTCGGGAATGCCGGAACGCAAACCAACGACGTGGCTCGCGTCGCCGAGCAGTTCGGCGTTTACCCCAAGGCGAAAGCGGCGCTCGTGGCGGCCGGGCGTGATCGCGGCGAGGTCGAACAGATGCCCGTCGCTCAGGTCTTGCTGTTGCACTCAATGAGCGTATACATCCGGCTTCGCGACGAGGTCTTCATCTGGCTCACCTTGCCGTACCACGAAGCCGTTGATGGCATCGAACGCGCCGATCAACTCATTAAGGACGCGAAGCTGGCCCAGAACACGCTTGGCATCGCAGTCGATGCCTTGCCGGCGATTGGACGCACCAAGATGGCGGTTACCCGTCTCGAACGCCGGCTGGCGCAACTGCGAGCCATCGAGGCCATACGGTTGTACACCGCCAATCATCGTGGCAAACTACCCGCGAGCTGGACCGACCTCTCCGGCATCCCCGTGCCGGTCGATCCGGTTTCCAACAAGCCGTTCGAGTACAAGGTCGAGGGCGCCACATTCAGTGTGACGCCCGCGGCCGTTCGAGGTTGGGAACTGTCCGGCCACTCCATTCACTACGACGTCACCCTAG
>CAZESP010000029.1:0-80975 GCA_964515185.1 uncultured Alcaligenaceae bacterium | reverse complement strand
GGCCCCCAACACCGATCACCGCTATCCTCCAGAATGACAGCATGAATAATCCGGGTGAAGGGCATACGCCAGCAACCGTCAAGGCGGTCTCGGTGACGCTCAAGACAGCGTTAACTCATGCGGTCAAGGTATTGAAGGTGCTGCCGTATCTGGTGGCAACGCTCGTGGCAACAGAGCCGATAAGCTCTAAACTCGGTTCGAACGAAAAAACCCCGCAAGAGCTTATCTTGCGGGGTTTTACGTCAAGTCGGGCCGGCGGGATTTGAACCCACGACCTCCTGAACCCCATTCAGGCGCGCTAGCCAAACTGCGCCACGGCCCGTGCACCAAGATTCTACGCCTCCAGCCGGTTCATCGCAAGGCTACTCGAACAACTTGCTCACAGATTCGTTTCGGTGAATGCGCTTGATCGCGTCTGCCAGCAATGGGGCCACGCTCAGCAACTTCAGTTTGGGGAGCTGCTTCTCCGGGGGGATCGGGATACTATCCGTCACGACGACCAATTCGAATGGAGCCTCGCGCAATCGACCCACGGCGTTGCCGCAAAGGACACCGTGCGTGGCACAAACGTAGATGTGCTTGGCACCCTTCTTCTTCGCGACGTTGGCGGCGCCAACCACAGTTCCCGCTGTTGAGATCATGTCGTCGAAAATAAACACCGATTTGCCTTCAAGCGATGCCCCAATGACGTTTTCCTGAGCGGTTTCTGTAGCGCTGATGCGGCGCTTATCGACGACGGCGAAAAGACCGCCCAGTTTCTTTTGAAAGAGCAGCGATTTTTTGATCGAGCCTTCATCGGGGCTGAGGATGACAAAATCCTCGACGGGGATGCGGAGGTTTCGTACCCATTCACCGATGACCGGTAGTGCATAGAGATGATCAACCGGGATGTCAAAGAACCCCTGAATCTGAGCCGCGTGAAGGTCGAGCGTCAAGACGCGATCGGCGCCGGCACTGGAAAGCAGGTCCGCAACGAGCTTCGCGGTGATCGGCACTCGGCCGACGTCCTTACGGTCTTGCCGGGCATAACCGTAGTAGGGCAAGACGGCGGTCACGCGGCTGGCGCTAGAACGCTTGAAGGCGTCGAGAATAATGAGCATTTCCATGAGATTGTGGTTCACGGGCGGGCAGGTCGGTTGGACCACAAAGATGTCGCGTCCGCGAACGTCCTCGTCGATTTGGACCCGAGTTTCTCCGTCGGGAAAATCGGCAACGGTTAGCCGACCCAGAGAGTCCCCCAACGAATGGGCGATTTGTTCGGCCAGCGGGAGGTTGGCCCGGCCGCTGAAGATCCGAAGTTTATGGTTGTTCATCTCGGGTTGTCCGGCCGTTGGAGTCGCCTTGGGCAAGTCGGTTTCGAGTCTACGCAGGCATTATGCGGATTTCGTGAAGGAGATGTCAACCGTCGGGCGGCCAATCCGGCTTGACGAGGTGACGCGAAGACCGCACGCTAATGATATCCGCCCGTTTTCATGCCCAAGGGGAGATCCGGCATGTGCCGATGGTTTATTGCGTTGAGCATTCTCACACTTGTCGCGCCGGCGATTATGGCCCAGGACGCTGAGCCGGCCAAATCGACTGCCCAGGTTGGCGAAAAACTGCCGGGGCCGTTCCCGAGTTTCGCGGTCACCGGAGACCATGCCAAGAATGTACATTGCTTCGTTTGCCAATATGACCTGCGCCCGACGATCGCTGTCATTGCCCGCTCGCTCCCGGAACAGCCAACCGCACCGTTGGCGAACTTATTCCAAAAGATGGAATCCGCGGCGATCAAGCACAAGGCCGCCGGCGTTGCCGGATTCGGCATTTTCCTGACTCTCGATACGGAGTTGCTACTCGACGTAACGCGGCTCACGAAAATCGGCGCGATCGAGGGTTTTGCGGCGCAACTCAAGCTCAAGGAAATACCCCTGGGGATCGAATATCCCGGCGCCAAGCCGGTGGCGGCCTATGGAATTGGTAAAGGGGACGTCGTTACGGTGTTGGTCTACAACCGGCACAAGATTGCCGCGAGGTTTGCTTTCACGGCAGAGTCCCCGATGAAGGAAGCCGATGTGGATGCCGTCATAGCGGCTCTCGACAAAGTCCTTCCCGCGAAGAAGCCGTGACGAGATCGTAATGCCGACAACTCTACATTCGATCGACGATTCATTGCCGGCCGACCTTGCTGACAAGCGCGAGCGGCTTTTAGGCGCTTTGCGGGCCATGCAGCGAGTCGCGGTCGCCGTGAGCGGCGGCATCGACAGTACGGTGGTGGCGATGGCGGCTTTTCAAGCGCTCGGCGACCAAGCCGTGGCGGTGACGGCTGATAGCCCGAGTGTCCCGCGAGCGGAGCTGGAAAACGCCATTGCCATGGCTCGCCTCATCGGCATCCACCATCGTGTCATTCCAACTCACGAATTCCTCAACGACGATTATCTCCGCAACGACGGTTCCCGCTGTTACCATTGCAAGAGCGAACTCTACTCGCGGATCGAAGAGTTGATCCCGCAATTAGGAGTCGCCGTGGTTTGCAGCGGGGCGAACCTCGATGATTTGGGCGATTACCGGCCAGGTCTGACAGCGGCCGCCGAGCATCATGTCCGGCATCCTCTCCAAGAGGCTGGATTCACGAAGGCCGATGTACGAGCTTTGGCGCGAGCTTGGGGATTGCCGATTTGGGACAAACCGGCGTCGCCTTGTCTTTCCAGCCGACTGGCCCCGGGGTTGGCCGTCACTCCCGACCGAGTGGCGCGCATCGAAGCCGCTGAAGCTTACCTGCATCGGTTGGGGATTCGCGATTGCCGCGTTAGGCTTCATGAGGGGGACCTCGCTCGAATCGAACTGTTGCCCGCCGATATCGAGAAGATGGCTGGCATCGCGGCCCGAGAAGAACTGCAACACGAGTTTCGACGACTCGGCTTCCGATTTGTGACTATGGATCTTGCCGGTTTGCGGTCGGGAAGCATGAATGAGCTAATCGACGTCAGCGTTCGCCGGCGCTATGCGAACAACGCGGATTGAGAGAAATCACGATGTCTACGTCTCCTCTGCCCGCCGCCAAAGCCCTCGAAGCCTATTACCTCGAGGCTCGAAGCAAGATCCTGGACTTGGCGGCAATTCTTGATCGAATCGGTCGCGGTAATGGAAGCGTCGAGACCGATCCGCGCATGGCCCGGATTCATCAAGCCCTGGAACTGCTCAGCGATCCCAGCGGCGGCCGCGCCGAACGCATTCAGCAAGTCTTTTCGCTCGACTATGACCCGTCCTGGAAGCGCCCGGCGCCTCGATGAACTACTTGGTCTTGCCGATGAGTTGTCGTTGCTTCGTCGGCCCGAATCCGACGTTCGATTCGGCATCGAATTGGAGTTCGTCACCAGCCACTTTCAGGCGAAGAGTGACGATAAACGGCGTTTCATAGAAACAGAGCTTCGCGGTGAAGGTATTGTCGGCCGTCCAAGCCCCGCTGGCGGCCATCGGTTGAACGGCTAACGGCCCCCAACCCGCTCTTCCTTTCTGCCATTTTCCGTGCGTGCAGGCGATTCTCTGCTCCATGCCATCGATCTTGGCCACGAGTGTGACCGTGCCGTACGATTCATCGCTCTCGAATGCGATCGACTCGAGCTTGCGTTCATTCATCGAAAACGCGAATGTCCTACCCGCAACCTTCGGGGCGGAAGCCGAACCGGATTGCGGCGATACTGATAGACTCTTTAACTTCTGTTCGAGTTTTGATTGGGCGCCGTCGTTGTCGCCGAGTTTGTCGGATTTCAGCGCGGGCAACAACTTGTCCCACACGAGATTGAGCACGGCTTGCATGTCGCGGACGCCGCTCGTAATCGCGATGACCGCGTCCTGTTCCGGGAGCACGATGCAATACTGGCCGAACGCACCGTCGCCGCGGTATGCGCCATTCCGGCAACGCCAAAACTGGTAGCCATAGCCTTGATCCCAGTCGCTCTTGGGGTTGCTGCCGTTCGATGTCTGCCTTGCCGTGGCGGCGTCGATCCAGGCCTCGGGCACGAGTTGCTTGCCATTCCACCGACCCCTTTGGAGATAAAGTTGGCCGAATTTCGCGATATCCTCCGTGCGGACGCTCAAACCATAGCCGCCGGTCGAAATGCCTTGCGGGCTGAGTTCCCATGTCGGGTGCGTGATGCCCAGCGGCTCGAACAAATGCGGCTTGAGGAAGTCGAGCAATGTCTGCCCCGTGACCTTTTGGATGATGGCCGAGCACATGTACGTCGCCGATGTGTTGTAAAGAAAGTGCGTGCCGGGTTTGAACGGCACCGGATGGGCGAGAAACGTCTTTACCCACGACTGATTGGGCGTTCGCGGCGGCTCGGTCTGATGGCCCGTGGACATGCGAAGCAGGTCGCTCACTCGCATCGATTTGAGATTATTGCTCGGGTCCTTCGGAGCCTCATCGGGGAAGAACTTGAGCACCTCGTCGTGAAGACTCAGTTTTCCTTCCGCGATGGTGATGCCGACCGCCGTTGAGGTGAAGCTCTTGCTGAGCGAATAGAGCATGTGCGGCGATTCGGCGTTGTACGGCGCCCACCAGCCATCGGCGACGACGTGACCGTGGCGAACCAGCATGAAGCTGTTCATGGTCTCGATCTTGGTGTCGGCCAACTCGATGAACGCGAGTAGCGCCGTGGAATCGACTCCCTGTTTCTCCGGGCTGCTCCGCGGCAGGTCGGCGCCGAGGCATGGGGAGATGCCAAAAAATGAAGCCACCATTACTGCCGTGGTTCGCATCGTGATGTTCCTGAAAAGTCGCGGGGTCGGTTGCCCCATGATCCGGTTTCGGGCACAATGACGTTGTAGCAAACGACGCCCGGATTTGAGCCGCCGACGATGACGCGAGGAGAGATTGCCATGTCCCTCTATATCGATCCGCATATTCACATGATCTCGCGAACGACTGACGACTACGACCGCATGGCGAAATGCGGATGTGTCGCCATCAGCGAACCGGCGTTTTGGGCGGGTTTCGATCGCGGTTCGGCGGTCGCATTTCATGATTACTTCCGCCAGCTCACCGAATACGAGCCGAAGCGAGCCGCTCAGTTTCACATCCAGCACTATTGCTGGCTCTGCATCAACGCCAAAGAGGCTGAAAACGTCAGCCTCTCACGTGAAGTCATCGCCATGATCCCCGAGTTTCTGTCGCGGCCCAACGTGCTTGGCATTGGCGAGATTGGCCTCAACAAGAACACCGCGAACGAAGCGACGATCTTTCAGGAGCACGTCGATCTGGCGATGAAGACCGACGAGCTAATTCTGATTCACACGCCACATCTCGAAGACAAGTACAAAGGCACGCGCATGATCATCGACATGCTTCGGAATGACCCGCGTGTGAAACCGCATCGCGTGTTGATCGATCATGTCGAGGAGCATACCGTGAGGCCGGCGCTCGACGGCGGATTCTGGTGCGCCATGACACTATATCCCACGACCAAATGCACACCGGAACGGGCTGTGGACATCATCGAGATGGTGGGCACCGAACGGATCATGGTCAATTCCGCGGGCGATTGGGGAAAGTCGGACCCTCTCGCCGTTCCGGCGTTTATTCAGGAGATGAAACGACGCGGCCACTCGGAATCGGTCATTCGCAAGATCGTCTTTGACAATCCCCTCGCGTTCTGGCGGCAGGCCAACAACTGGAAGGAACCGCCGTTTGCCCAGTCAGTGGGCGGCGCAAGTGTAGCTGGTCGCGTGACGGTCAAACTCTAGTGCAACTGTTCGATGTACTACCTTGCCATTGAAACATCCTGTGACGAGACAGCGGCGGCGGTCTTTACCGAAGAACCCAGAATCCTCGCCAACGTCATCGCGTCGCAAACGGAACTTCATTCCCATTTCGGAGGCGTCGTTCCGGAAATTGCGGCCCGAGCGCACCTACAGCGATTGCTGCTTGTTATCGACGAAGCGCTTCAACAAGCTGGTATCAAACTCCGCGATATTGGCTGCGTTGCCGTCCACAATACCCCCGGCCTCGTGGGGGCGCTCCTGATCGGCGTCAGTGCCGCGAAGATGCTGTCGATGGCGCTGGAAGTGCCCTTGATTGCGGTCAACCATGTCGAATCGCACATCTACGCGGCGCGGGTAGCCGCGGGGCGCGATATTTTCCCCTGCGTGGGCATGGTCGTCAGCGGAGGTCACACAGCCTTATTCGATTGTCATGGTCCTTTGCATCTAGAATTGCTCGGGTCGACGCGCGATGACGCCGCCGGCGAGGCCTTCGACAAGGTGGCCCAGCTACTCGGCCTCGGCTCTCCGGGTGGGCCGGCTGTGGATCGCGAAGCGGAGTACGGCGATCCGCATGCGTTTGAGTTTCCGCGGGCGTTTCTGGATCAGCCGAAGTGCCTCGATTTCAGCTTTAGCGGCCTCAAGACAGCCGTCCGGTATGCCGTTTATGGACAAGGTGCGAAGGTGTTGGGGGCGCCGCCGACCGGTCCATTGAGAGCCAACGTCGCTGCGAGTTTTCAGCAGGCAGTCGTCGATGTTCTCGTGGAGATGTGCCGACGGGCCATCCGAAAGACTGGGCGCTCTCGACTCGCGATCGGCGGTGGTGTCGCGGCCAATCGAGCGCTTCGCGCAGCGATGCAATCCATGGCAGCCGGCGAAAATGTTGAGATATTTATTCCGCCCATGACGCTCTGTACCGACAATGCGGCCATGGCCGCATTGGCTGTTGAGAAGTTCCGCCGCGGGATGTTCGCATCGCTTGACCTCGATGCCGAACCCAATCTGGCCTACTCATGAACGAGGGCTTGTCGTGAATCTCTTCGACAACTGGAATGCCGCGATTTCCTATGCGGAGTTTCTTGAGAAGTATGGCACCGCGAGCGATCGCGGGCGCTGGCAGCAAGTCTTCGATCGCGTTGCTCTATCGGCGGACCAAGTCAAACTCCTGGGGTCGTTTACACGCGAAATGAAAGTAATGTGTCTGGCCGGTGCTTGGTGCGGCGACTGCGCGAATCAATGCCCCATCTTCGCTCGGTTCGCCTTATCAGCGCCGGTCATTCAACTGCGCTTTCTCGATCGCGACGATCACGCCGATGTTCAAACCGTTTTGAAAATCAATGGCGGCAACCGTGTTCCCGTCGCCGTTTTTTTCAGTGAGGACGGCTTCGAAGTCGCGCGCTTTGGAGAGCGAACGGTGAGCGCCTATCGCAATCTGATAGGTATTCCCGCGGGGACCGAGCCGTTGCTGACACGGGTTTGTCAGGACTGGCTCAACGAATTCGAACGGGTCCAGTGGATCCTGCGACTCTCTCCAAGGCTCAGGCAGAAACACGGCGACTGACGATGCCTCGCGACAGTTCACGATCCTTCGATGCCCGCATGCGGTTGAAGAAGCAGTTCCGATGTGGCCGCTTCGCGAACTTCGGTCGGAGTCCAAGCGATGGGCACGCCTTCACCTCGTTGCCAGAATTCAAATAGATCGACGAAATGAGGCGAGAACGGGTTACCGGATTGGCCGCCCGCCAATACAAACCGACTCCGCGACCAGTGACCGACATCGATGACCATTCGCATTCCGGGGATGTTGTCGGTTTCCCGGAATGGCGAATCCAGCGGCACGGCGGCTTGGAAAACCGTGTCGGCGTCGCCCCCGATTGGTAACCCTCCGCGATTAAAGATCCGGTGCCACGGGGCAATTTGCCCAAGCAGAGGGTGCTTCAGCGTCAGCCGATGGACATGGCCCCACGACCAACGCGCTGTTGACGGACCGAGTTCCTCGCGACATCGTTTAGCGGCGGCAGATAGGACCTCGGCAAGAATCTCCGTCCAGGGTTGCTCAAACCATCCCGAAGGTTGTTCGCGAATGAGGCGAACCAGACGGTCCATGCGGCGAAGATAGAAGAGGCTCCGGCCGGGGATGACGGGGAGATACCCCAATGCCCAACGATGTCCAACCGGAGCTTTGGCTTGCGCGACTCGCTGGTGCATCGCGTGGATGAAGACTTCGTATACCAGGGCCGCCGCCGAATCCGCCGATAGATGACCGTCCCAATCCCGCAACAGTTGCTGTCCCGTTTGACCATCATGGTCGGGCATCGCCAGGCTCAAGACGAACTCGCGAATCGCCGGCCACGCCCGACAGTGTTGGTTCAGTTGCAGCCTTTGGCATGAATCGACATTCCAATCCGTTCGCGCGGAAAGGTTGTCGCGAATCGTCTCAAAGCGAAATGGATCCATCCAATCAAGTCCGAGAAATGGGCCAGTTTCATCGGGATCGGGGTCATTGTTGGCCGTCGCGAAGAATCCCGCTGATGGGTCCGCGACGTGAGGCATTTGATCGAACGGCACGAGTTCTTTCCAACTCTGGCTTGGGTCCCATCCCACGCCGGGAACCGCGGCGCTGCGGTGAGTTCGGCGAGGCACTTGCCCGACGAGCTGGCAACCGATTCGGTTCGTTGTGTCGGCGTAAACGATGTTGAGCGGCAAGACCGGCCACTCCGAGAAACACTCACGAAACTCATCGAACGACTGCGACCGATGGACCGCGAGAAAGCCTCGAATCGGAAGCGCGTCGAGCCACACCGCTCGAAGGGAAATCGCCGGTCCGTTGCCGAACACCGGCGTCACGATCGGCCCCCGCGGAGTTTCGATGAACTGCTCGATGATCGGCTGACTTCCCTTGACGTTGATGGTCTCCGTCACGCTTGGGCAATCGATCCACTGGTCGCCGTCGCGAACCATGCGGCCGTCGGCGCTAATCTGTTCAACGAAGAAGTCTGAGTTGTCCGTCAGACCCGCGGTCACGCCCCACGCGGCGAATCCATTGTGGCCGGCAACGATCGCCGGGCAGCCTGCGAAGGTCGCCCCGGCAACCTCCCAGGCGGGGGTTCGGAGATGGGCAAGATACCATTGCCCCGGAAGCATCGGCGCCAAATGTGGATCGTTGGCCAGGAGCGGGCGACCCGTTTCCGTGCGCTGCGAGCCGATCACCCAATTGTTGGAGCCACCCCCGCGGGGCAGGACCGCTGCGAGAGCATTCAAATCGTCGTCTAAACGATGCAACGCACTCTCAGGAATCGGATCGATGCATCGCACTGCGTCCGAACCATCCTCCAAATACAGATGGAGCCGGGCTAGTTCCGCGTCCCAGTTCGACGGCAACGAGAATGATTGAAGCTTGACGAATCCGACCACGTCTTCTGCGGTCCACGGCGAGAGCCGCCCGCCGAGCAACGCCATTTCATGGGGTTTTTGTGACAGTCCCACGTCACCGCCAGCCGTCACGCCGTTGGCGAAGCTCGTCAGGACCTCGCGTACATCGGGCGCTAGCTGGGCCATTTGACGAACGGCGCAGCGGTGAAATCCCACACGCCGGGCCATGCGATCAATGCCAACTCCCTTCGGACCAATCAATTCCGAAAGGGTGCCGCGCGTGATCCTTTGTAGTAACTCAAGCTGAAAGGCCCGATCCTGACCGTGGCAAAAGCCGAGCCCAAACCAGGCATCATTTTCCGATTGAGCTTCGATGTGCGGAATGCCAAATCGGTCGCGGCGAATCACAACCTCGCCCCGCACACCGCGGACGCGAAGTTGCCCGTTGAGTCGTGCACGCCTTGAACCGAGGACGAGGCGAAACAGGAGTCGCGAAATAGTCGAAAGCATAGTGGCTCACATCCACAACAACGTCCAGCGTCGAGCGCGATGTCGATATCATCACTATGATGAACGCCGGGGATTCCAACAACGCACAGCGGGTACTGAGCGATGCTTCAACATTGGGCCAGTCTTGTAATCGTCATTGCGGCACCGTTGGCAGCTATGTCTCAGCCCATTGTCTATCCGCCTCCGGCGGAAGTTCGCGACTCATTCCGACAGATGCTTGATCGTCCAAGGGTATCCCCGGACCAGCGGCTGCATGAATCGCGTCTTGAACCTGGGGGCTTGCTGACGGAATCTCTGAGCTTCGCATCGGAAAAAAGGCCGGACGGGTCGATCGAACGAGTGCCGATCCTGATTGTGAGACCCGCAACGGGTATCGCGAAAAGGCCGGCGGTCATCGTGTTGCATGGCACGGGTGGGACCAAGGAAGCCATGAAACCGGTGTTGCTCGAGTTGGCAAAGCGAGGATTCGTTGGCGTGGCGATTGATGCTCGATATCACGGTGAAAGAACCAAGCTCAAGGTCGGTTCCCAAGCTTACAACGAGGCCATTGCAAGAGCCTGGACGACAAAATCGAACCGGCACGAGCATCCATTTTACTACGACACTTGCTGGGATCTATGGCGTACCGTCGATTATCTGGTGACCCGATTTGAAGTTGATCCGAAGAAGATCGGAATGATTGGCTTCAGTATGGGCGGAATCCAGACCTGGCTGGCGGCGTCGGTCGACGAGCGCGTTGCTGTTGCGGTGCCGGCCATTGCGGTTCAGAGTTTTCGATGGAGCCTCGACAACGATCGTTGGCAGGCTCGGGCCAACACGATTCGCCTTGCGCATGAAACGGCTGCTCGCGACCTTGGCGAACCAAAGGTCAACGCCCGTGTGTGTCGTGAACTTTGGACCAAAGTCGTTCCGGGAATCCTGGATCGTTACGATTGCCCGAGCATGTTGCGACTCTTCGCGGGCCGCCCGTTGCTGATACTGAGCGGTGAGAACGACCCCAATTGCCCGTTGGAAGGCGCGAAAACCGCCTTCGCCGAAGCGGAACGCGCCTATCGCGCGGCGAATTGTCTTGACAAGCTGAAGATCGATGTCGCGGCCAACACCGGGCATCGCGTGACAGACGGCCAGCGCCAAATGGCGTTCGACTGGTTCGAGCGATGGCTCAAATAACCGGCTACATTTCGTCGAGCAAACGCACGATCGCGCCATCAAGTTCCGGGCCGGGAACGCCCACGAATCGATGACGGATGACGCCGCGGCTATCAATGACAAATATCGTCGGGAATGCTTCAATCTGATAAATGCGCGCCAACGACCCGCCGGATTGCCCATCGAAGACATTTGGCCAGGTAATGTCGCGCATCTTCACGAACTCGCGGAGCTTGTCCTCTTCTCGATCGGCGCTGATACCGATCATAACGACAGGTCGATCGGCGAATCGTTTCATCATCTCTTTTTCGTGAGGGATCATGGCGACGCATGGTCCGCACCACGTCGCCCAAAAATCGACGATAACAATCTTGCCCCGATAGTTGCTCAGTTTGATCTCGTTGCCCGCGAGGTCCTTGGCCGAGAAATCTGGTGCCGTCAGTCCGACGTTAAGGCCAAGGGGCGGCTGGCTGGGGCCGCAGCCGAGGGCCAACAGTGTCATGAATCCCAGCGCCGGGACACGTCGAATCATGGGGTGGTCTTCCGAAATCTCATCGGTCAGTCGTGCTTCGGTAGTGTATGGAGTTTGGCAATTGCCATGCTTGCTCGCGGGTCGTCGCCGCCAAGAGCGCGGACGAGTCGGCGATGTGGCGAACTGAGTGGCATTAGGGCGAGGTCATGCATTCTCGCGAACATGCCGCGGGGGTAGAATTCAGAGCCGAAAGTACCACTGACGTGCCGGCCGATCAAACAGTGCATCGTGACGCGGTAACGGGTGACGGCGTGGCGAATCGTTCGAATCTTTGATTCCACGGCTACCGATAACTGCGTCAATTCGCGAGCGATTCGCGCGGCAGCATCGGTGAGCGGCTCTCCGGGATGCACCTCACCGTGAGGGAATTCCCACAAACCCGCCCAACGTTCGTGGGCGGGACGTTGAACGATCAACAGTTGATCGTTTTTCCACATAACCACCGCGACTTCGATCGTTTGCGTGATCGGGGCGCGGGGCGACTTCGCTGGAATCTTTGCTTGAAGCCCGTCTCGATTGGCAACGCACATCGACGCGAGAGGGCAACCATCGCATTTCGGGGTCGTCGGAGTGCAAACGGTGGCACCCAGTTCCATCAATGCCTGGTTGAAATCACCAACTCGACGGGTGGGGAGGAATCTCTCGGCTGTGTCCCAAAGCCATCGCTGCATCGGCCCGGTGGTCGGATCGTCGCTCTTGCCGAACAGGCGACAAAGAACGCGCCGGCTATTGGCTTCAAGAATGGGAAGACGTCGATCAAATGCTTGTGAGAGAGTGGCGCCGAGGATATATCGCCCCACGCCGGGAAGGCCGGCGACGATTGCGGGATCGTCGGGGAGTCGGCCATCATGTTCGTTGTTGAGAACCTGCGCCGCTTGATGCAGGTGACGCGCGCGCCGATAATAGCCCAGTCCCTCCCAAAGGCGCAGTACATGCTGTTCGGGGGCCGCGGCTAGGGCGGCAATTGTCGGAAACGTCTCCAGGAATCGTTCATAATATTGTCTGACAGTTGCCACCGTCGTTTGTTGAAGCATCACCTCGCTAACCCAGATACGATACGGGTCACGATCTCGGCGCCAGGGTAAGTCGCGTTGATGGCGATCGAACCAAGTCAAGAGTCTGCGTCGGAGAGTTGGAATGTGCACGATTCTCGAGCCAGGAACGAAACAGCCCGCGCGAAAAAGCGCGGGCTGGTGGACGGCGAATTAACGAGTTAGGTACGCGGTCGGCGCATGTATTTCTTAAGGATGGCTTCGGCAGCGCTCGAGGTACTCGGGGGCGGCTCTTTCGGCTTGTCGGTGGGCTTCTTGTCTGGATTATCGGGATCGCTCATCGCGGGGATATCCATTGCCGTTGTGCCGTCGGGAATGTGAGGCGCGGTCCCTGCCGGCTCATCAGCGGCATCGCCCAAAAGAAACGCCGCGATCTTGTCCGATTCGATGTCGTCGGTCGGTGGGGCCGCGGGCTTCGGTGGCGGCGGAGTCTTGGCGCCCAGGGCACGGGCATTGGGATCAGACTTGGTCGTCGCGGCCGCAGGCGCGGGTTTCTCGATCTTCAGATTGAAAGCCAATGGGCCAACGCGAAGCAGATCAGTGTCGTTCACCTCGATCTCAATCTCGACTTTCTCGCCATTGATAAACGTCCCGTTGGTGCTGCCGCAATCCTTCACATAGACCTTACCGCCACGAACGGTGATCGCGCAGTGCTTCTTGCTGACCGCGGGGCTGGCTGGCCGTAACTGACAGTCTTCGTCGCGCCCAATCACGAATTCAGGTACGGGAATTGGGATCACTTTCCCTTTGTGGACGCCTTCAGCAACCACCAAACTCAACTTCATTTCACGTCCTCAAAAATCGCCAAGTGCGAAGAGGTTGACACGACCAAGGTTGCGTACGTCGTCGGGTTTGCGAAAAACAATACTGTGGGCCAATACTGAGGTCGCCGCCTGTCGATCATTGACAACGCGTGCGGTACAATTCTGACGACAGAACCTCATTAAGATGTATTCTATTCGTTCAGGGGTAAACTATGCAACCAGAATGCCGATGTCCGTGGGCGGATTTTTGCCCGGCATCTGTCCTTGGCCCGCGCGCGTTGCCGGGAGTTGTCGCGATCATCGGCGTTGCTTTGTTGACCGGGTGCCCGCGGGTGAATGTCCCGGTCCCACCGCCCCCCTTTGCCGGTATCAGCATCAAGGTCGCCGCGCCGTCGGGCGTTCCCACGGAAGTTTTCGAGCGCCTCGGTCAGGCATGGGCCTCACGCCATCAAGTTAAGCTCGAGATCCTAAGACCCGAGTCGATTGACGGCTCCGCTGACATTCGCGTTTTCTCTCCAGCCGACATGGGACGCCTCGTCTCGGCCCAACGATTGGCTCCGTTGAACGAACTCCCCCGCGATCGCGGGACGACCCTCGACTCTCACGGCTTTCTGCGAGCTTACTCCACGACGCTCATGATGTGGAACGACAAGATCTATGCGGTGCCGCTGGTCGGCGATTCGTCGTTCGGTGTGTATCGGCGTGATCTGTTCGCGGATCCCAATCATCAGCAAGGCTACCGCACGCTGAAGACGGCGAACCTTCCCAGTCGGGGCCCATCGACGTGGCAAGAGGTCCAACATGTCGCCGACTATTTCGCCAAGGCCCTCGGAAAGCCGTCGTTGCCGCCAATTCCCTCCGGTGCGGATGCCCTCGATCGCGAGTTTTTCTCCGTGGCCGGTACTTTCGTTCGACGCGCAATGACCCGACAGGAATTTGATGAGCGGAAAACCGCCGCCGAGGAAGGCTTGGCTTTTCACTTCGACCTCGGCACGGGGAATCCGCGGATTGCCGGACCTGGGGTCCAAGCCGCCCTCGATTGGTTTCGTGCGGTACAAGGATTTCGAAAAGTCGGCACAGGTCGCCCTGCGGAGGCGTTTGCCGCGGGCGAGGCGGTGTTTGCCCTCGTTACATTAGCCGACCTCGCGGAGCTTCAATCGGCAAACTGCCCAGTCCGTGGTAAGTTCGCTATTTGCCGCGTCCCTGGAAGCGCCGTGGTCATTGATCCGAAGACCGGTAGCCCCGCGCCTAGTTCCGATCCGGCCGGGAATTTCGTTCCGTACCTCGGCTCCGGGGGTTGGCTTGCCGGAATCGAACCAACTTCGGCCCATCCGGCCGCCGCTCTCGATCTGTTGTGCTATCTCAGCGGCCCGCTCGTCAGCCTCGAGATCTGCTTCAACCCTGACTGGGGCGGTGGCCCCACTCGGTTTTCCGCTTTTGAACCGGCAGCCCGATCGAATTGGTTCAGCTACAATCTTGGCGAGGAAACCACTGACCAGTTGATCGTCGCCATCTCCCAGGCGGTTAGCCCACAGATTGTTAATCCGGTTTATCGGCTGCGTTTGGCCGATGAACGTGAGTATCGCGACGACCTTCTTGGTCAGGTTAAGACGGCCATCGAAGGCAAGCAGGAGGTGTCGGACGCCCTTCGCGAAGTGGATCGCCTTTGGCGAATTCGCGGACAAGGTAAGGACATGAAAAGCCTCTATCGACTTAGCGTTGGCCTGCGCCAAGGAAATTAACGGTTCATTGGTATCTCTTGAACGATCACGACGGGAGTTTCAATGCGTCTCCAACCGCGATGGTATTTCGGTATGCCGATCTCGTTCGCGATTGCCTTTGCAGTGGCGATGGCACAACAACCATCGGGGTTGAAGCCGACGGCTTATGCGATTCGCAATGCTCGCGTCGTTATCGAGCCGGGCAAGTCGATTCCGGCTGCTTCGGTGGTGATTCGCGATGGCGTGATCGAGTCTGTTGGGGCAGAGGTTTCCATTCCGCCCGACGCGATAGTCATGGATGGCAAGGGTCTTGTCATTTACCCCGGCCTTGTTGATGCGTTGAGCCACGCCGGACACGACGCGGCGTCGCGGAAGACTTCGGTGGGTGCGCCGTCGCCCGAGGACCTCGCCTCGGAATCGTTGGCGGCCACGAAGCCCGACCATCGCAAGGGACTGATGCCGGACTTTGTCGTCGCCGCCGCGATCAAACAAGATGACAACGAAATGGATGCCTGGCGCAAGTCGGGCTTCACGAATCGCCTCATCGCGCCGGTCGGGGCGTTTCTCACGGGCCAAAGCGCCCTGGTCAACCTCAGCGGCCCATCGTCGCGCGAGAACATCGTTCGTCCGCAGGTAGGGATGCACTTGTCCTTTCGCGATGCCGGCGGTGGCGACTATCCACGCTCGCTGATGGGGCACGTCGCTCATGTGCGGCAGTTCCTGCTCGACGCGGGCCATCATCAGCGCCTGCGGCTTGCCTTTGAAAAAGGCATCGGCCGCCGGCCACCTCACGATCCCGCCCTCGAATCGATCGGGCCGCTCCTCGCGAAGAAGATGCCAATCGTAATCGAGGCCGACACCGCCGATGAAATCCATCGAGCACTCGATTTCGCTGCCGAGTTCAATTTGAAGCCGATCATCGCCGGCGGGCGCGACGCCTGGAAGACAGCGACGCGACTCAAGCAGGAACGTGTCCCTGTCATCGTGCGATTGGCTTTTGCCGAGCCGAATGTCGAGAAGGAGAAGAACCAACCGGCCAGGGTCCGTGGCGACCTGATTCGGCAACGACGCGAGGAGGTCGAGAACGCGGCCAAACTTCACGCACAGGGAGTTGCATTTGCATTAAGCGCCGGTGGCCAAACGGGTGACAAGCCTGCCGAGAAGTTTCGGGCCAATCTGTGGAAGGCGATCCACGCAGGATTGCCGGCCGAAGCGGCTCTACGAGCCATGACCACGGCGCCTGCTGACTGGTTCGGGGCCGGCACGCAATTGGGACGCATCGCCAAGGGACGTCCTGCGAACCTTGTCGTGGCTGACGGCGATTTCCACGATCCGGCGACGCGATTCTGTTGGGCCTTTATTGATGGAAATCGGTTTGAATGTTCCCAGCCTCGAGCCGCCAACGACCGCAAATTCAGCGAGCCGCCGAAGCCCGAGGAGGCTCCCAAGGCGAACGCTGCGGATGTGGCCTCGGAGATTGACGCCGATCGAAAGCCTCGATTCCAGACGGGTGGCAATGTCATGATTCGGTCGGCCACCGTGCTTACGGGTCGGGGGACCACGATCGAACCATGCGACATTCTCGTCCGCCAAGGCAAGATCGCGGGCCTTGGACCGAACCTGCCGGCAGCCGAAGGAGTTCGAGAGATTGACGCCAAGGGCATGTTCGTCATGCCGGGCATTATCGACACTCACGCCCACTTCGCCATTTCCGGCGGAGTCAATGAATTTTCGTTGTCAGTGGTGCCCGAGGTTCGCGTTCGCGATGTCATCAATAGTGAGGACGTTCAGATTTTCCGCTCGCTTGCGGGCGGCGTCACGACGGCCAGGCTGCTTCATGGCAGCGCCAATTGCATCGGCGGACAAGACGCGGTTATCAAGCTGAAATACGGAAAGTCGGCGAAGGAGTTGCTCGTGGCGGACGCCCCTCGCGGAGTCAAGTTTGCGCTGGGGGAAAACGTCAAGCGTTCCGATGGCAGGTTCCCCAACACGCGCATGGGAGTCGAGGCCGTCTTGGTGCGTGCGTTTTCCGAGGCGACC
Organism: uncultured Alcaligenaceae bacterium; assembly: GCA_964515185.1. Taxonomy (GTDB): domain Bacteria; phylum Planctomycetota; class Planctomycetia; order Gemmatales; family Gemmataceae; genus CAZESP01. Next base: position 64,096 of record CAZESP010000029.1, on the reverse strand, counting down.
GCGTATCGGGCGGCTTGGGAAAAATATGAGGCAACCCATGGCATGCCGGAGCGGCCGTTACCTCCGCGGCGAGACCTTCGACTCGAAGCCTTGGCCGACATTCTCGCCGGCGACCTAAAGATTCATTGCCATTGCTATCGTTCGGATGAGATTCTGATGCTGCTCCGAGTGGCGGATCGCTTCGGCATCAAAATCAAGTCGCTCCAACATGTTCTTGAAGGTTACAAGGTCGCTCCCGAGATTGCCCGGCATGGGGCCAGTTGCTCGCTCTTCGCCGACTGGTGGGCCTACAAGGTCGAGGCCTTCGACGCGATTCCGTTTGCTGCGGCGCTGATGCACGAGGCCGGCGTTTCCGTTTGCCTCAAATCCGATAGCAACGAACTGGTGCGCCACCTGTATCAAGAAGCCGCCAAAACGATCAAGTATGGTGGCCTGTCCGAGACGGTGGCCCTGCAGACGATAACTTATAATGCCGCCAAGCAACTCGGCCTCGATGCGCGGATAGGCTCGATCGAAGTGGGGAAGGATGCTGACCTGGCCATTTTCAACGGCTATCCGCTCAATGGATTCGCACGTTGCGAAATGACGCTCGTAGAGGGTGAAGTCTACTTCCAACGCGGGACGAATCTCGTGCCTAGTGCAATTGCCCTTGGGCGGCCATCGGTGGAACGCTTGCGAAGTCTACCGATTCCTGCCAATGGAGGTGGCAAGTACGTGTTGCGCAACGCGGTGGTCCATACCTCCGATGGTCGGGCCTTGCGGCCCGCGTCGACCCTCATCATCGACGGCAAGTTTGCCGCATTTGAGAATGACAATTGGGTTGGGGCAACCGAGATCGACTTGAAGAGCGCCCATGTTTTTCCGGGCCTGATCGACGCCGGTACGGTGCTAGGTCTGACGGAATTGGGTTCGGCGAAGGAGACACAGGACTACGCCGAGGGGGGCGACTTTCAACCGGATCTTCGGGCCAGCGTGGCCGTCAACCCGGATTCCGAACTGATTCCCGTGACTCGCGCCAATGGAGTTCTCACGGTCGTCACACGCCCGACCGGTGGTTTCGTGGTTGGCCAAAGCGCCGTCATTCAGCTCGCCGGTTGGACCGCCGCCGACATGGTTGTGCGCGATCCATTCGCTCTCCATGTCGATTTCCCCGCGGAGACTCCATATTTCGTCAACGATCCCAATTGGCCGAACCTCGGTCGAGCCGTCGCCAAGAAGCAACGCGAGGAGAAGATCCGGCGCCTGAAGGAGCTATTCACACAGGCAATTGGCTATGAAGACGCCCGATCACGAAACGCTAACCTGCCCGTCAATCCGCGACTCGAAGCCCTGATTCCCTACGCCCGCGGCAAGAGACAGATCGTCGTTCAGGCGTTTCGACAGACGGAGATCGTGGATGCCATCAAATTGGCCGATGAGTTGAAGCTGAAGATCATTATCAGCGGCGGATTCGATGCCTGGAAAGTCGCGGGGCAGTTGAAGGCGCGTGACATTCCCGTGATCTTCGGCCCGGTGATGACCTTGCCCGCCGAATCTCATGATCCTTACGACTCGCCGTTCGCTGCGCCGGAGAAACTCCGGCAAGCAGGCGTGCGTTACTGCATTCGTTCGGCGGGGGTCGCCAATACGCGGAACCTGCCCTACGAAGCGGCCATGGCGGTCAGCTATGGGCTACCGCCGGCAGAAGCCCTCAACGCAATCACGATCTACCCGGCTCAGATTTTGGGGATTGCAGATCAGTTGGGAAGCTTCGATGCCGGCAAGCGCGCGAATCTGGTTATCGCCGACGGCGATATTCTCCAGCCCACCACGCGAGTTGTGGGTCTTTTCATCGATGGCAAGCCGATCGAAATCACCAACAAGCAGACACGACTTTATGAGCGCTACCATCAGCGGATCCAAGAGATGAAGGACTCTCGCCCGGTCGTTAATGGCGGCAGATAGGAGCCTATTTTGCAACGACGAGTCGTGTTCCTTGGGGGCAACGGCCACTCGACAGAGCGGCTCGAGCCGGCGCGACGCGCCATCAACGAACTGGGGTTACCGCTCGTCATTGACGATGCACCTTATCCGGGTTTCGAGAACCGTCCCAGGGTCGGCTCGTTCGAAGAATTCCTCGACGTCACAGCGTCTCTAACGCTGCTTCCGATTCCGACAATCATCTACGGTACGGGCATCGGTGGACTCATTGCGTTATCTCTCAGAGCGAGGGGCATCTGGAAATCGCTACCGTTGCTCCTGCAAGCCCCGGTACTCTGGGGCTTGGAACGGCGCCTTATGCCGCGAATCATGCGCCTGGGGCTGGCCCGTTACTACGACCGCATTACCTCCGCCCGAGTCTGGCAAAACCACTTCGCTCGGACACGATTCTTGAAGCCGCTAAGTCCTGAAATGCGAAAGGCCTTTTTCGGTGGGTTTGCGCAATGTCGATGCGGAGGTGATTTCTTCGATTGGCTCACGCCTGCGTTGCTACGCAGCCTTGAACGACGCCACGCGGAAACGCCGGCGGTTTTCGACAATGTTCATTTCTGGTGGGGCGCCCGCGACCGCGTCGTTTCACTCGAGGAACTGAGCGTGTCCAATAAGGCGTTGAGGACATCGTTTTCGCCGAGAGTTTTCGCCGAATGGGGACATTATCCGATGATCGACTCGCCGGGTGAGTGGGTGAAAGAGGTGAACGATGCCGTGGCAACCATTGGAGCAATTCCGCGACCGAACGGTCCCCAAGCTGAATAACCTCCGAGTTGCCGCCGAGCGAGGGCTTCGCGTTCCCTTGACCGTGTGGTGCCGGGCGGATGACTTGGCCTGCGAATCTCCGGTTCAAATGCTCGGCCCGCCCCCTTGGATCATTCGCTCCGGGTCACCGTCCGAGGACACGAACAAGACCTCGAACGCGGGCCAATTCCTTTCACTGCCGGTTCACGGCGCGTCGGAACTCTCCAATGCCCTGGGTCGCGTGGCGGCGGCGTTGCCCGTCGATGGCGCCGGTCGCCGACTCGGCGTCGTCTTCATTCAGCCGTTGGTACAAGCGTCGGAGGCTGGCGTTGCATTCTTCGATGGATTCTACTTCGAGCGGACCGTCATGCGCGGCGGTAACGAGTTGCTGACGTCAGGCCACGAACGGGGCCAGGTTGTCCGGGGGCACATCGCCCGGGACGATCCCTGGTCCCAATTCCTGACTCAGGCGTTTGCCGCGTTTCGCGAGGATCGGCGCATCGATATTGAATTCGCCCGCGACGACGCCGGGTATGTCCTCCTCCAATCACGGCCTGCCCTATTTCCGATTCAGCGCAACCCGATATTAAGCCTTTCCAACCACAAAGAAATCCTCGGCGACCTGCCTAGCCCTTGGATAACATCGGCGATGGTGACGGCGGGCCGAGACCTTTCATTCATGGCTCATGCCGATCGGGCCATCCTCGAATGGGAAGAAGAGTACGCGGTCGAAGCGGCTGAGCGGGGTTGGGTCAACGTCTCGTTTTGGCTCCGCTGGATGGATCATTTTGGGCTGCCACGGTCGATGTTCACGGACGGTTTTGGCGGCATCGAGAACCGCCAAGCCGATAAGCGCATCAACTGGCGCCGATTCGCGCCCGCGGTCCCGAGGCTCTTTTGGTTTCAGGGAATCTGTCTGGTGACGATCAGCCAGTTGAAGCAAGCGTTTCAGCGATATGATGCGGCGCTTCGACAGGCGCGGTCGTTAAGCGACCTACATCGCCAGACCGTGCGCGGTTTAGAGCTTGCCTTGCGAGCCAACTTTGCGATCAACGCGGCTCTCTCGGGTTGGATCAAGGTAAGGCGATTCCTGCGTGTGCCCGGATCAACGCGCGTCGTGACTCGCACGATGATGGAGGAGTATGCCCGATTGGCCACATTGCCGGACGAGCATCGAGACGCCGGCCTCGATGAGTGGCTTCGCCGATACGGGCACCGTGGGCCATTTGAAAGTGACTTGTCGCGCCCGCGATTTGCAGAGTTGCGTGATGTTCTGCGACAAGACCTCGCGAGCCTTCTTCCGACCGATACGCCCACGGAATCCGGTCCCGGTATCTGGCGCCCGTTCTTCTGGGTTGACGAACGCCGCGAGTGGTTCCGCAACGAACTGATGAAACGCTGGCAACGCATTCGCTCTGCGATCCTCATCGAGGCGCGGCGACTTGCCGATCAGGGCCTGATTGACCGTGACGACGACGTGTTTTGGCTTCGGGGCGATGACCTGACAAACGGGCAAGCGTTGCGCCAAGCGATTAATGCCAACCGTGGCCGGCACGAAGCCGTCCGCGGGATTCCCGTTCCCGACACGGCAACGCGCGACCGCATTCACGAAACAATCGCACTCGCGACGGCGAAACGGGCGACAGCGGCGGGCGAACGCGTCTTTTTCGGGATAGCACTTTCAGCGGCAGTCAGGGAGGGCATCGTCCGCAAGGCCGACGATCTCGTCGGCCTGCTCCGCCAGGGCGGATTCACTCAGGACACCATCTTGTGCGTGCCGACCCTTGAGCCTTCATGGGCAGTTGTTTTCCCGCGTGTCGGAGGAGTGGTAACAGAGATGGGTGGCGAACTAAGTCACGCCTCGATCTTGTTACGAGAAATCGGCAAACCCGCGATCGTCAACTGTGCGGGGATCTATGCGGCGGCGGTGACGGGCGACCGGGTTCGATTGGACGGCCGGCGCGGAATGGTCGAGATACTGAACCGATAACCGTCTCTATCAAGCCGGCCGCCAACTCTCGTACTCCCGTAGGATCTCGTCGCGGCTACACCGAGGGCGATAGACCGCCCGAGCGCGGAATCCATACTCCTTCTTCACGTCGTATCGCGGCAGGATGTACTGCCAGTCCCAAGCAGGATTCGTCGTCTGAAGCTGCGAGTTCAACCCGCCACCGCTGGGCGAATGCGTGAATCGAATCCCGGCAGTTCGGTCGAACATCATGATGAAGGTCATGTTTCGGAAGTTCCCATAGTAGAACGGCTCGTCGAATCGCAAAGGCGAGAAGTTGCGGAAAAGAGCGTCGCCGATACCCTCGCTGAATTTGAGTTCCACCTTGTCGTCACGGTGGCGAACGGTGCTTTGATTGTTGTGCTGCGGTGTGCAGAGTTGGTTCCAAACTTTGCCGCCGCGAAAGTAGAGGCTCTTATCCTCGGGGGCGTTGATGTAGCTCGCCCAAAACAGGCCGATGTAACCGTATGCAAAGGCATGTTGAGTCGGGACACACCGAAACGCCATGTCCACGTAGTGCGGCGCTGTGAGTTTAAAAGTTGTCCAACTTTCGAGGTGAAATGTTGGCGTTGGCGGCTGGTGGAGTTCGGCTTCCGTATCTGAGATTCGTCGAAAGGCCATCGGTGCATGTCGCGGCTCGAAGAAGATCCGGCGGCTGCCGTCGGTATCGCGCTTGTCACCATCGAAAATGTGTTCGAAGTTCAATCCCGCGACCGTGGGGACGAATAAATTGGTAGATTCCGAAGTATGTGTCAGGCTCCAAAGCCCGTTGTAGCCGGCGCGGTGTTCGCCCTGGGCGCCGTTGTCGCCAATGATTGCCGTGAGGTTGCCGGCCCGAAACGTGTCCGATGGCATTTTGGAGACTCCCAAAGGGGCGATAGCCGGGGGTGTGCTGAGCGATGGGCGTGGTCAACCATACGATGAATGAAACGAAAGTCTCCACCACGATTCGCGGAGAAACCGAATGAGCAACGTCATCCCACCGACCCACGAAGCGGCGCGACACCCGCTCGGCCTGCCCGCCGGCAGCATCCGAGCGGCTCTTTCCTTGATGATCGCGGGACTATTTTGGGCGATGGTTTTGCTGCCCGTGGACAAATACCCAGTTCCGTTGTTCCTCTACTTTCTGACGGGGTTGGTTTTCTTGTTCTTCTTCTCTCATGGCAAGACGATCGGCGGGCACGATAAACCGTCACCGTGGGGTTTGCCTCGCGGGGTTTTCCGGTTCATTTTGGTTGTCGGGAGTATCGCGGCAATCGGCTGGAGCATCTACAAACATCCCGATGACCCGCTCCAGCGTCTCAATCTCCAGCCGGAACAACTGGCGCAATGGCCTCGGCTGATGGTGGCACTCGCAGGCGGCTTCGCACTGGGCTGGCTTATCGGGCGCGGCCCGTGGCACCATTCGTACATCTTTCAGGATCTTCTGGCCTGGGTCTCGATGATCGGCATGTTCGGGCTGGTGATCGAGACCATTCTGGTGATCTTCGTCAATCCAGGGTTAAAGGAAGAGATGCGGCTGGCCAATTGGGAAGCGGTGTTGACCGGAATCGTTGCGTTCTATTTTGGTGCTCGGACCTGACCCGACGGTCTGGAGGGTCACCATTCGCGGACATTTTCGGGAAAAGTGATGTGCTTTTCCGTTGACCCTCTTGGGGAGTTGCGGCGATAATGCACATTGGTATCGACCAATGTGAGGTCGTTCGCGTTAGCCGCGTCGAACACCCGGCTGGCGTGTTTTCCTTTGAACATTTAATCGTGGTCCGAAGCTTCCCGCACTCCTGTTGTACTTTGGAAGCCGTCAACGAACCCATTTAACCGGCGCGGCTAACCCGTGTCGGCGGCATTTGGTCATGATCTTGATCGTTTTCCTCGTGGTGTCATTAGGCGTCGCAGGGTCGCCGCGGGTGGACTTTGTCCAATCGCCGGTGGCTTGCTCCGGTGCAATCGGGCGGTCCGATGCTTGGTCGCAGGTGGCATCGGCTATGGTTCCGGCCGGTTTTCATGAAGTCGATCGAGATCAACTCGTTTGTCGCCTTTCGATGGATGCGTTTCAGCTCAAGCGATTCTTGCCCTGGTGCCCCGCCGGCACGCCGCAACAATCGGGCCGCGATCCGACACTAAAGGAGTGGCCCCCTTGGAACCCATTTGGTACGGCTTGGCTGCACTGGTCGGCCTGGCCGCCGGGTTTGTTGCCTGCCATCTCCTGAACCGGGCACGGCTTCAGCAGAGCCGGTTACGGAGCGAGCAGCTTCTTGCCGAAAATCAGGAGATCGTTGCCAACGCCCGACGCGACGCGGATACGCTTCAGCGTGAAGCGGACATTCGCGCCAAGAACGATCTGCTTCACAAGCGAGAAGAATTCAATCGCGAGATGGAGGTCGCCCGCAACGAACTTCGCGAGCAAGAACGCCGCATCGAGAAACGCGAGGATGCCGTCGAACAGCGGCACAAGACCCTTGTCAAGAAGGAACGTCACCTCGACAACGTCAAGCAGAAACTTCACGATCGTCGCGATCAGATTGAGAAACGGTCGGCCGAACTTGAGAATCTCATCCAACAGCAGACGGCAAAACTGCTCGAACTCAGCGGCATGACGCGAGCCGACGCCGAATCGCGACTGATGGAGATGCTCGAAATAGAATTGGCCGATGAAATCGCTCGCCGCATTACACGCGCTGAAGACAATTTCCGAGCCACGGCCGAGAGTCGATCGCGCGACATCGTCATCACGGCAATTCAGCGATACGCCGCGGGCCACACCGCCGACACAACCGTGAGTACCGTCGATATTCCAAGCGACGATATGAAGGGGCGCATCATCGGCCGCGAGGGCCGTAACATTCGCACGTTCGAGAAGTGCACCGGAGTCGATGTGATCGTTGACGATACGCCCGGCGTCGTGATCGTCAGTGCTTTCGACAATGTCCGGCGCGAAGTCGCAAGGCTCTCCCTAACGAAGCTGATTCAGGATGGCCGAATTCACCCGTCGCGCATCGAGGAAGTCGTCAAGGAAACGCAATCCGAGATGGACAAGACGGTTCTTGAAATCGGTCGCCTTGCCGCGCAAGAGGCTGATGTTGGGCCGCTCCACGACAAGCTCTGCCAACTGCTGGGCCGGCTCCGTTTCCGAACGAGCTACAGCCAAAACGTTCTGCAACATAGCCTCGAAGTCGCGTATCTGTGTGGCCTGATTGCCGAGGAGATCGGGCTGGATGGAAGGCTGGCACGGCGTTGCGGGCTGTTGCACGACATCGGCAAGGCCGCCGACCACGAGATGGAGGGAGGGCACCCGAAAGTCGGCGCCGAACTCGCCAAACGATACGGCGAGACCAGCAAGGAAGTCCTTCACGCCATCGCTGGACACCATGACGATGTGACACTCGACAATATCTACACCGTTCTGGTGGCCGCCGCCGATGCCATGAGTGCAAGCCGGCCAGGGGCTCGGCGCGAGACGCTCGAAAAATATGTCAAGCGCCTCGAGGAGCTCGAAGCCTTGGCGTGCGGGTTCCAAGGAATCGAGCATGCGTATGCCATCCAAGCGGGGCGCGAGATTCGCGTGATTGCCGATGCGCATCGCACGTCTGATAGTGATGCCATCCGCATTTGCCGTGAGATCGCCAAGGCCATCGAAGAAAAACTTGATTACCCGGGCGAGATCAAGGTGACGGTTGTTCGAGAGACCCGAGCGATCGAATTCGCGAAGTAGCCTCCATGCGAATCCTGTTTATTGGCGATATCGTTGGGCCGCCGGGCGTCGCATTCGTGCATCGAGTGCTGCCGTCCTTACGGCGGGAAGAGGCGCTCGACGCCGTCATCGCCAACGCCGAGAACGCCTATAACGGGTCGGGGCTGACTCCGGCTTTGTATCGGCAATTGCGTCAGGCCGGCGTCGATCTCATCACTCTCGGGGACCATGTTTACAAAAAGGCAGAGATTATCCCGGTTCTGGAAAAAGAGACGACGCTGTGCAAGCCGGCAAATTATCCGCTCGAGGCTCCCGGGCAAGAATTCGCGTTGACGACGTTGCCCGGTGGCGTCACGGTCGCCGTTCTCTGTTTGCTGGGCCGGCAGTTCATGCGACCCGTCGATTGCCCATTCCGCGCCGCTGATCGTGTGTTGCAACACTTGAAAGGATCTGCAAATATCATTCTCGTCGATGCCCATGCCGAGGCGACGGCCGACAAGTATCTGATGGCCCACCACCTCAAGGGTCGCGTCACCGCTGTCATGGGAAGCCATACCCACGTTCAAACCGCCGACGAACAGGTTTTTCCCGAGGGAACGGCGTTTATTTGCGATGTCGGCATGACTGGGCCTTACAACAGCATTCTTGGCCGCAGGATCGACCGCGTCTTACCGACGACCCTTTCGTTTGTGCCCAGCAATTTCGCCGTTGCCAATGGTGACGATCGACTGGCGGGTGCCATTATCGATGCCGATCCCCAATCGGGAATGGCGACCGCGATTCGCCGAGTGATGGTCAATCAAGTCCAAGCGGAGGAACTCGTGGCCCGTCATCGATTCGCCTTAAGTTCGAAAGTCGATTGAATCCGCGGGCGGCAACGCCACAAGCGATTAGAGGCCGCGCTCCATCAGCCGTTGAAACTCCTCGACTTGGCGAAGATTGACTCCGGCCGGCTTGTTTTCGAGAAGCCACTCGACGTCCTTTTGAGCCTGCTCTTTACGGCCAGTTTGGAATGACAACACGGCTCGCATCCATCGCTCGCGGCCCAAGTCGGGGGAGAGGTCAATCATGGCGTCCAGATAGCGCAAGGCTCCCTCGACATCTTGCTCCTCTCGCGTGATATTCAAGAGGTTCTGCAACATTCGGACGATGATCGCGCGTTTCGGGACCGGCTTGAGGTGGTCGTCGGTCAGTGCGATTCCCGCAATCGCCTCCACTTTTTTCACGGCGTCATCTCGTGACAGCGGCTTGGCACCGTCGAAGACATCGATGAGCATAGGTTCACCCTTGGCGGGGATCAGTCGCGCCACGAAATGGCCGGGCAATCCGATGCCCTCCACGCGAAGGCCAATCTGCCGCGCCAGATCGGCGTAGAGGATCGTCAACGTTATCGGGATTCCCTCGCGATCGTCGATCACCTCATTCAAATAGCTGTTCGCACGATGGTAATAGTCTCCCCGGCTACCATGGAACCCCCGTTCCTCAGTGAAATACTTGTTGAGTCGTGTCAACTTCTCCAACTCAGTTGCGTTCCTCGGGATGGAATCGCGCAGTTTGCGCCCCATGCGATCGACGTCGGCTCGATAGGAATCGACGTCGAGATCCTCATTGTCGATCATCGCAACCAGGATTGCCGCTCGAATCAGGTCGATCTTGTCGTCATTGCCGGAGAGCGCCTTGAGTAGTAACGTTCGCACCCGTTTTTGATGGACGGCCGCTGCGACGGCCCGTAGCTGGGCGGCTTGCCGCTCAAGTTGTCGAGCCTTGTCGCGCAGAATCGGCAGCCCAACCGCCGCGTCCGGTGCTAACTTGTCGATGAGGTCCGCCGGCGGCGGCAAGCGAATCTCGATTTTTTCCATTTCCTTGGCCACGCGAGCAGCCGATTCCGTAACGGGAGCAACCGGCTTGCCGGCGCGGAAACCTCGGAACTCTGCCTTGGTTTCGCGGAATTTCGCCAGTCCGACTCGCCCCGTGGTATAACCCTGGTCGCTCGATTCGACGATCAGATGATCGTTCAAATAACAAAGAAACTTGCCGGCTTCGAATCGAACGCGCAGTTGGTTCCAATCCCCCGAGCGATAATGGTCGCTACGCACTTGGGCGAGGATCTTCCACGAAAACACGTCCGGGCCGTCGAATCGGGTCAGACGCATCTCGCCGCCGCTTGGGTAGAAGCCGTAATGGAGGTTGGCGCCGTCCGCATGAAAGGCCAAGCCCGCGGCACCCGAATCATCGTCGAGCTTCACGGAAACCGACAGGTCAAACGGTAGCTTCGGCACGTCGTGTTGCCACAAGCAGAGTGCTCGGCCGCCAAAACCTTGACCGGCACCCTCGACTTGAATTCGCCCGGCTCGCTGTTTCCATCGCCCGCCGAAGACCGGCTTCCAATCATCCGGGTCGAGAGCGCCAATCGTGAGCCATCGGCTCATGGGAATGGGGTTCGGCTTCGCGAGTAACGGGCGCAACGCATTGGATGGGACCGCGAAGCCAAGGTTGGCCGTCACCGCCGACTTCATCGTTAACACGCCGCGGACCTTACCCTGACGATCGAGCAACGGCCCACCGCTATTGCCCGGCTCCAAGGGGATCGCCAACTGGATCAACTCGCGGCCGTCGATAGTGCGTTTTCCCGAGACCACGCCGCTCACCACGCTGTTTTTTAGACCTTGAGGATTGCCCAGTCCAATCACCGATTGGCCGTCCTTCAACTCGTTTGAGTCGGCGATCGTCAGTGACGGCAATCCCTTGCGTTCGATTCGGACGATTGCCAAGTCAGCCTGACGGTCGGTAGCGTGGATGGCGACAACTTCATGAGTTGTTCCGCTTGGCATCTCGACAGCGATGGCGCGACCCTCGCCGATGACGTGGAAGTTCGTCGCGATCAAACCATCGTTTGACACGACGAAGCCTGTCCCCAGCCCCGTCCGTTTGCCGTCGCGACCAGCCGACGTGATGACGACAATCGAGTCGCGATGTCGCTGAACAATCTCCTCAACGGACAAATCCTTGGGCGATTCAGCCTCCAGTTGTGAGACGCTTATCACTACCACAATGACCACGATTAGACTACGACGAAGCATCGCGAACTCCGCGGCGGGGTTTCCATTAGGGGTGACGATGCTATTGTGACGACATTCGACGCGAGTTGCCACGGCGGTTTCCGGAGATTCCTCGATGAACGACGGTACGGCAGACGAGTTGATCGCCCTGAATCATCGGCTCCTCCGAGCGATCATGGAACGCGATTATCAAACCTACGTCGAACTGTGCGATCCGACGCTGACGGCCTTCGAGCCGGAGGCCGCCGGGCATCTTGTCGAGGGGTTAGCGTTTCATGCCTTCTATTTCGTCGGCAAGCCGGCGCGCTTCGAAGTGACGATGGCTTCGCCCCATGTCCGGGTCATGGCCGACGTCGCCGTTGTTGCCTACGTTCGGTTGAATCAAATGGAAATGACTGATGGCTCCTTCGCGACCGTCGCGGTGGAAGAGACCCGCGTCTGGCAGCGTCAGGGCGGCCGGTGGCGTCATGTCCATTTTCACCGGTCGCGCCCCAGCCCATCCGCTGTGTCAGGGTAGTTTGCACTCAACGCCGAGCCGACGCCGTCACTGTGAAAACGCGGCTTTGGCGGCCTCCATCGTCTCAGCGCGTGGGACGTCGCGAATGGGCGTCGCCATCGACCAATGGTGGCCGAAGGGATCGACGAACTTGCCGTATCGGTCGCCGATGAACATGTTCGCCGAGAGTAGTGAACGGAAGACCAGTAATCGTCAAGCGACGATTTTCGTGACGATCTCGCCGGCAACATCGGTTAGCCGGAAATCGCGGCCCTGGAAGCGGAAGGTCAACCGTGTGTGATCAAAGCCCAGCAAATGCAGAAGAGTCGCGTGCAGGTCGTGGACATGCACCTTATCTTGAACGGCTGCGAAGCCGAACTCGTCGGTTTCGCCGACGGATAGGCCCGGCTTGATGCCTCCGCCGGCGAGCCAGATCGTGTACGAGTCGATGTGGTGATTGCGCCCGATGGTGTCACGTTTTTCGCCCATCGGTGTTCGGCCGAACTCGCCGCCCCAGACGACAATCGTTGAATCGAGTAGCCCGCGTGCCTTGAGGTCGCGAATAAGGGCGGCGCACGGTTGATCGACGTCTCGACAAACTCGATCCAGACCCGGGCCGAGGTTGTTGACGCTGTCGCCGTGATGATCCCAATCGGTGTGATACAACTGCACGAATCGGACACCGCGTTCGACGAGCCGGCGTGCCAGAAGACAATTATTCGCAAACGATGCCTTACCCGGCTCGGCGCCATACATGGCCAGTGTCGATCGTGATTCGTGGCTGAGGTCAATGAGTTCCGGCGCGGCGGTCTGCATGCGATACGCCATCTCGTAGGAGGCGATGCGAGTCGCGATTTCCGGGTCGCCCACGTCAGCAAGGCGTTCGCGGTTCAGGTCACGCACGGCATCCAGGACGCGCCTTTGATCCAAAGATGAAACTCGCGCGGGGTTCGTCAGATTCAGAATCGGCTCCCCGACGCTTCGGAACGGAACGCCTTGGTAAGTCGTCGGCAAGAACCCGCTGGACCACATCGCCGCCCCACCGCGCGGGCCACGAGGGCCAGACATCAACACGACGAATCCCGGCAGATTCTGTGACTCGCTGCCAATCCCGTAGGTGACCCATGACCCCAGACTCGGTCGGCCGAAAATCTGGCTGCCGGTGTTCATGAACACCTTCGCCGGCGCGTGATTGAAGACGTTCGTCTGCATCGTTTTGATGAACGTCAGATCGTCAGCGACGGAAGCCAAGTGTGGCAGGCATTCAGAAATGGTCGCCCCGCCCTGGCCATGGCGCTTGAACTTGCGAACAGTGCCGAGAACTCGTGGCGGCTCCTTCGCGAACGTGTCCATGAACGCGAATCGCTTGCCCTTCAGAAATGAGTCGGGGATCGGCTGGCCATGATACTTTTGAAGCTGGGGTTTTGATTCGAATAACTCAAATTGGCTTGGGCCCCCCGCCATGAAGAGATAGATGACCGCCTTGGCCTTAGCCGGATAATGCGCCGGGCGCGGGGCCAACGGGAGAGCGGCAGCTGTCGAAGCTCGCGTATCTTGACCCGCGATCGACGCCAGCGCCATCGAACCGAGACCCACCGCGCAATCATGAAAGAAGTGCCGGCGTGTGCGCTCGATTAACGGGTTGTCGCTCCCCATAGCCGTTACTCCTGTCACAATCCGGTTACACCTTGGCGGTTGCCTTCAACACGGCATGATCTTCGGACTGAACGATTTCAAACACCTTGCGGGCGCACAAAATCTCTAGACCTTCCATGATGTCGGCGGAGAATCCGCAAAGCATCATCGAGGCCTTGCGAGTCGCCACAGTCTCTTTCACCTTAAACAGTAATTGATAGAACGACGTCGGGAAACGTGCGATCAATCCAAAATTGATAACCACAACGTCACCCTTCGACAGTCGCGTGAGCGCTGGGACGAGGTCGCGGTATAGTTCACAATTCTCAATCGGCTCGCCGTCCAATTCCCGTCTCAAATCCGGCTCAATGAACCGAATCACCAAGACTTTAGGGTGCGGATTGCAACTGACATAATACCGGCCCATGGTGTTGATCATCAATTCCTCAACGATTGTATTCAATGCCGATCAACGTGAAATCGTCTTCAAAATCGGCGCCGCGAAGGTGGCCCTCGGCACGAGCCAACAACTCCCCAATCGCTTCATCCAGGGGACGAGAGATCAACTCGGAGGCGACCGTTTCGACCCGATTTCGACCAAACGGCACACCGGCGTCGTTGCGAGCTTCAACCAAGCCATCGGTGAACAAGACGACGCGATCGCCCGGCTGCAATCGCCAGTCTACCGTTTGGTATTGTTCGTCCGGCTCAACACCCAGCGGCAGACCAATCGCTGCCGTCTCGCGTGGAGACGCATTCCCGTGGCGATCAACGCGAATCGGCGGATGGTGGCCTGCCGAGGCCCAACGAGCGACTCCGTCGCTGCGCAATTCCAAATAGACCCCGGTCATGAACAGATCAGAGGCGATCAGTGTTTTGAACATTTGGCCGGCACTCGCCAGAGTCTGTCCCGGGTCGGCGTGAATTTCGGGGTGTGTTTGCAAAATCGCGCGCATCATAGCCATGAGGACACAAGCCGTGGGTCCGTGCCCGGAGCCGTCGCCGATAAAAACCGATCCGCCATACTCCCTCGGGAAGAAGTCGTAATAGTCGCCCGTCGCGAAACAGGCCGGTCGATAGCGCAGGGCCAATTCGTATCCAGGAATGATCGGTGCCATGGGGGGCAGTAGGCGTCGCTGGGCCAGACCCAGACGCATTAATTCTCGCTCAGCCGAGAAACCGCCCGATTCGGTCACGGCGTTCGCCTATTTCGCAGACTCGACGGGGTCGTCAATTACGCGACCCGTTATGGCGACGATTCTTCAAATATACACGCGATAACTCCTTTCAGCGAGCGGAAACAGCCGGTCGCCACGTCTACTTGAGCTGGGACAGGAACTCGACCAGGTCGCGAAGTTCGCGAGGCGTCAGCTTTTGAACGAGGTCCGCGGGCATCGCCGACGGGCCACGACGGCGTTCCTCGATTGTTGCCTTCGCAAATGTGAGCGGAGTACCGTCTGCTGTCACGATCTTCAGCTCGCGATCGTCTTCACTTCGCAGCACGCCGGTGACGGTCTTGCCATCGGTCAGTTCCAAGACGACGGTATCGAACCCCTTGGCAATCTGTTTGTCGGGCAACGTGATCGACTCCAGCAAATAGGCACGAGTTTGCTTGGAACCAATGCCGTTTAGTTCCGGGCCGACGTCGCCGCCGACGCCATTCAGTTTGTGGCACCGGACACATGAGACGGACGACTTCGTAAGGAATAGCTGCCGGCCGTTGTCGGCGTTTCCGCCGGCCATGGACTCGGTCCATTTCGCCAGCGGATCCGAGGTGTTGCGCCCGGCCTCGAATGCCGCCAGTCTTCGCTTCCAGCGTTCGGCTTTTGAACGAGCCTGGGCGGCTTCCAGTATCTCCAGATGCACGTCGGGCGGTGCCGAACCGTCACGCAGTTTCTCAAACCATCGTTCGAGTAACGCATCGGCTTCCGGCGACTTAACTTCGGCGAGAATCGCCAGCGCGGACTGGCGCTCGATGGTAGCGCCCTTGTCCAATGCCGGCTCCAAAATAGCGGCGATCTCGGCGGGCTTCTGCCTCACGCTAATCGAACGAGCGACGGCTCTCACTGAAGGTTCGCCATCGTTGGAGACCGCGCTCAGAACTTCGTTCAAACGACTGTCCTTCAAATCGCCGAGGGCTGAGAGGCTGGCGGCGCGGGCGCCGGGCGGTTGTTTTCGATCGAGGCAAATGTCCGCGAGGGTCTTGCCGACCTCCTTGATCCCCAGCTTCGCGACCACGCGGGCCGAAGCCGTTCGCAGCGCCTCGGGGCCGCTGAAAATCCCCGTCAACACCGTTCGCATGGCGGCGACGGCGTCTTGATTCCCTCGCGGAGGTAGCGGGCGGAATTCTCCGAGAACTCGATCGCGGCGCCCCGGTGTTTCCCAGTCGCCGAGCATCTTGACGGCTTCGATTCGCAGTTTCGCGGGCGCTGACACATTAGCCGCGAACGATGCCACGGTCTTGGCGTGCGACGACTCGCCGAGCCGGTAGTTCGCATTGAGTGCCCGCCACAGCAACGACTCGTCGCTGCTGATTCGATCGAGCATCGGCGCGATCTTTGGCAGGGCTTCGGCAATCGGAAGATCGTGAATCGCGCGGACAGCTTCCACGACCACGCGTGGTTCCGAATCTTGAAGGTAATCGGCGATTTTAGGGCTTCGCAACCGACGTAGCGCGAGGACCACACCCAATCGAACAGCGGGCGAAGTTAGCTTCGCGGGGTCGAGCTTTTCCACGAAATCACGCTGATGCGTCAACCCCATGACGGCGGCGTGTCGCAGATACGGGTCGCGGTCGCCATCGTCGGCCAGGATTTTCAGGAGCTGTTGGGGGGCTGGCTCGACACGGCCCAGCGCCAACGCCGCGAAATGCCGTACGCGTGGATCGGGGTCAGCGGTCGCGTGGGCCAGGACCTGGCCGGCCATCGCCGGCGCGGGTTTGCAATCGCCGACCAGCCGCACGGCCTGGGCGCGAATCTCGGCGTCAGGATCTTGAACCAGTTCAAGTAGCTGGTTTGATGTCGAGCCGGGATGAGTCCGAGCCAGTTGCCCGAGAGCCCACAAGGCATGCAGCCGGCCCATCTGATCTGGGGAAGCCTTGGCTGCTTTCGCCAGGGCCGGGACCATTGCTGGGCCTTTCGCGGCTAGAGCGAATTGCGCCCCGAGCCGCACGCGCTGATCGGGATAGGCCAACAGTGACAGCAACTCGTCGTTCTGACGATTATCAAAGCCTTCGCTGATCAACTTCCGCGTCTGGGCAACGCCCGCGTCGGTCTCCGCTGCCGACGAGCCGAAACGATAGATGCGCCCCTTGCCCGTACAATTCCAGCCGTCGGTCCAATCGCTCACATAGAAGGCGCCGTCCGGTCCGAAATCGCAATCCGTGGCAAGGATGGACCAGATGAACTGCTCGCGATGAGATATGTCGAACGAAGCCCCTTTCGGCTTCAGTTGGAACGCCCAGACTCCGCTGCCGCCGCCGGAACCGCGAAAATCGCTGAGGAAGAAATGGTCTCGGTACTTGTCGGGCAGCATCGAAACGCCGGGATGATAGGTCAGCCCTGATGGGCCGGCGGAAATATGGGCGAGCGGCGGGATGACGTAGGCGGCTTGGCCTTCGTGCGGCAGATGCCAGAGCTTTTCGGCGTTCCATGCTCCGCGATCACTCAAGGGGCTGCCGTATTGGTAAAACATGCGCCAGCCGCTGTCGCCGCCCTCGACAATTTGCACCAATCTCGCTTGGTCGCCGCTGTCGCTGTTGTTGTCGACGGTGAACAAATTGCCGAAGCGGTCGAACGTCAGCTCCTGGGGGTTGCGGAGTCCGGTATGGACGACCTCCAGATGCGAGCCATCAAGTTCACATCGCAATACGGCTCCGCAATCGGGCACGAAAAGGTGCTTGCCTTCTTTGGTCTTCACGTTAAGCCCGCGGTCGCCGATGGAAAAGTAGAGGCGTCCATCGGGGCCGATGGTCAGCCCGTGCATGTCGTGGCCCAAAAATGCGACGTGGACACCAAAGCCGGTTCCGAGCGACTTGCGGTTGGCGGCAGGTTGACCATTGCCCGGGTCCTTGAACATCCAAAGGTCGGGAATGCAGGTGTAATAGACGTGGCCCTTGTGAGCCAACACGCCGGACCCCAAGCCCTCGGCCGCTGTCTTGAAGCCGTCAGCGAAAACGGTCGATTGATCGGCGACGCCTCGCCCAGTGCTGTCCCAGACGAGTTTGACCCGATCGTGTTCCGTCTCATAGTCAGCGGCAAACTTCTCCTTGGCAAATTTGCGATACATGGCGACGCGATCGGCGACGGTCCGACATGCGATGTCGTCCTCGAGCCAATTCATGTGGTGTCGATTATCAGTGACCCCATGGTGTAGCCGAAACGTCTCGGCGACGAAACAGCGGCCTTTCTCGTCGAAGCAGAAGGCAACGGGATTGGCCAACAATGGCTCGGCGGCCCAGAGCTTGGCGTGAATTCCGGCCGGCACCCGGAACCGCCGCATGGCTTTTTCGCCCTCGCCGGACGCCCCCGCGACATGAGGAGAGTACGGCTTGGCGCGCGGCTCATCCCCTGAGGAGACAACCACGGACAACGTGAGGGCGACAAATGGAATAAGGGCAGCAATCGATCGACGAGCCATACGCATCGAGGCCCCAGTATGGGTGCGGGATGTAGTTCAACCGGCAGGTTACCCGCTATCTTAGGGCAACCCCCGCACCGGCGACAATCGTTCTCGTGGCAACGGCCGGGCGTGACTCGGCGACTCGGGTACGTCATTGACGGCGGCGACTTTCCTATGATGTCGGTATCGCGAATCGAATCCTCGTTGGGAATTGAAATGATGCAAGCACGCCAAGTAGTCATCGTCGAGCCGTATCGCGTCGAGGTCCGGGAAGTCCGTTTGCCTGACCCGTCGCCGAATCAGATTCTCGTTCAGACGTCCGTTAGTGCAATCAGCGCCGGCACCGAGTTGGCCGTATGGACCGGCTCGCATCAATGGCTCAAAGACCCGAAGATGACCGATTGGAAATTCCCGTTTCGCCCGGGCTACAGTGCGGCGGGCGTGGTCGTGGCCGTGGGTCGCGACGTCAGCGGTTGGCAGGCGGGCGATCGGGTGAGCTATCCCGGCAACCACGCCTCGCATGAGTTGCTCACGATCGGCCATGAGCGCGGGCGCCTATGGCACCTGCCCGACCATCTAGCCTTTGACAAGGCGGCGGTGGCGTGCATCTCGCGCTATGGCATGGGGGCGTCGATTCGTGCCGGAATAACGTTGGGTCGGTCGTTTGCGGTTCTCGGTTTGGGAATCATCGGCCAGTTCGCGTTGCGGTGTGCATTGGCAGCCGGCGCCCATCCGGTTATTGGGATCGACGCGGTGACGATGCGTCGTGAGAGTGCCAAGGCCGCCGGCGCGGATTTCGTCATCGATCCGGGGGCGGGGCCGGTCCGCGATCAGCTTCATTCGCTGTTGGGATCGCGCGGCGCGGAAGTCGTTGCCGACGCGACGGGAATCCCCGACGCTGTGCCGGTCGCCATGTCTCTGGCTGTCGACGGGGGGCAAGTAGTTGTCGTGGGAAGTCCTCGCGGGCTGGCCAAGGACGTCAACTTTTACGACGACCTGCATCGGCGCTACATCGAGGTTTCCGGGGCACACGGCAACATGCTGTTCGAGCCGGCCCATACCCGCCTCGCCGGCCATTGGGACATCAACAAAGCACAACGCTGGCTGCTGGCGAGTCTTGCCGCGGGGCGACTCAGCCTCGATGGGCTAATCTCCCACCGGATCGAGCCGGCCGCGATGGGGAGCGCCTATGATGGGTTGCTCAAACGGAAAGACGAATATCTTGGCGTCCTGGTCACGTGGTAGGCACTGGCCCTTCGATGCCCGTGCCGAGCCGCGATTCCTGCCTTTGTTTCGGCATCGCCATATAATCTCGTTGAACCCGCATTGCTCGCGGATCATGTCGGGGGGAAGGGATCGTCCATATGTCGTTGCTGCCATTTGTTGAGTTGTCCCCATCCGGGATCGCCAGCACCGCACAGGTGTTCGTAAATCTCTCGCCCGCGGCGTTTGTGGAACAATCGCTTGCCAATGGCGAGGGCGTGCTTACGGATTCGGGCGCGTTGTCGGTATCCACCGGCGCCCGAACGGGGCGATCGCCCAAAGACCGATATGTCGTTCGCGACGCCGAGACTGAGCGGCATGTCGATTGGGGAAACGTCAATCAGCCGGTCGATCGGGAGACGTTTGACCGGCTGTACAATCGGGCCGCGGAGTACCTGCGTCAAAAGACTCTCTACGTTTCCGACGGCGAGGCGTGCGCCGACCCCGCTCACCGGTTGCGGGTGCGAACGATCAGCGAATTTGCTTGGCATGCCTTGTTCGCTCGCTGCCTGTTCCGCCGGCCATTGGCTTCCGAATTGGCTCTGTTTCAACCCGAATGGAAAATCTTGGCGGCTCCGCGGTTTCGCGCCGATCCCGCTCGAGACGGGACTCGGACCGAGGCGTTTATCGGGCTGGATTTTGGCATGAAACGCGTGCTCATCGTGGGCACCGAATATGCCGGCGAGATTAAGAAGAGCGTTTTTTCCGCGCTCAACTACCTGCTTCCATTCAAGGGCGTGTTCCCGATGCACTGCGCGGCGAACATCGGCACCCGCAAGGACGTGGCCTTGTTTTTTGGCCTGTCCGGCACGGGGAAAACGACGCTGTCCGCCGACCCGCGCCGCCGACTCATTGGCGATGACGAGCACGGTTGGGCCAAGGATGGCGTTTTTAACATCGAGGGCGGCTGTTACGCCAAGACGGTTCGACTTTCGGTCAAAGGTGAGCCGCAAATTTGGAATGCGATCAAGTTCGGCGCCGTCATCGAAAACGTCGCGGTCGATCCCGTGACGCGAATCCCCGATTACAACAACGTGCGCGTGACTGAAAACACACGAGTGGCCTATCCGATCGAGCATATTCCCGGGTGCGAACCATCCGGGCGAGGCGGCATCCCGTCGAACATTTTCTTCCTGACATGCGATGCTTTCGGCGTGCTGCCGCCTTTGTCGAGGCTGACCACCGAACAGGCGATGTACCACTTTCTGTCGGGGTATACCGCGAAAGTGGCGGGGACGGAGGCGGGCGTTACTGATCCCGAGACCACATTCAGCACCTGTTTCGGTGCCCCGTTTCTGCCGCTGCACCCGACCAAGTATGCCGAGATGCTCCGGCAGAAATTAGAGCGTCATCGCACGCCGGTTTGGCTTGTCAATACGGGGTGGACCGGCGGCCCTTACGGTGAGGGGAGCCGGATGTCGCTGCCCCATACGCGGTCGTTGTTGGCCGGCGTCTTATCGGGAGCTTTGGACAACGCGGCTTTCGAACCCGATCCGGTATTTGGGATACTGGTGCCAAAGACGTGTCCCGGTGTGCCGAATTCCGTGTTGAAACCGCGGCAGACATGGCCCGATGGGGCGCAATATGACGTCTTCGCGACCAAACTCGCCCGAAGGTTTCGCGAGAATTTCGCCAAATACGCGGATCAGGCGCCCGAGGCGGTTCGGGCTGCCGGCCCACGCGTGTGATTGGCCGGTGGCTCGGGAACGGTGGCGATTTCGGTCACCATCACCGTTAGATCGTCCCAGGCCGGCCGATCGCTGCGGAATCCCTTTAAATGGTCCGCGAGTTGATTGACCATCTCCTGGGCCGACAGGGCGCCATTCTGTTCGAGGAAGGCTACCAATCGCTCCGTGCCATAAGGCTCATTCGCGGCGTCTCGACAATCCGTCAAGCCATCGGTATAGAAGCACAGCCGATCGCCGGCCTGAAGGGTAATGGATCGCTCTTCGTAGCGAGCCTCGGGGATGATGCCGAGCATCAATCCTTTGGCCGAAAGTTCCTCGATGCCCACCCGATCGGGATTGAATCGCAACGGGTAGGGGTGGCCCGCGTTGGCGTACCGAAACTCGCGCGTCTTGCGATCGAGAACGCCGTAAAAAGCGGTCACGAATCGCTCGTCGGTCAGCCCCTGAAGGCGCCGGTTCATGAAGCCGAGCACCTCGGCGGGGCGAACCGAATGGCGAACGATCTCGGCAAACGCAAAACGGGCCATGATCGCCACCATGGCGGCCGCGATACTGTGGCCGGCCGCATCGGCAATCAGGATACCCAGGTAGCGATCTTCGGCCGTCGCGAAGTCGTAATAATCACCGCCAAGAGGGTCCAGGGGTGTGTAGTGGATTCCCCATGACAACTCGGGCCATCCCGGCGGCGCCTTGGGCAGTAACAACCGTGCCTGAAGCCGGCCCGCAATGACCATGTTCTGCCGCATCTCGGCATCTCGGGCCGAAACTAAGTCGTAGAGTCGTTGCAGCTCGGCTGTCCGTTCCTCAACCAAGCGATTCAGGTGTTCGGTGCGCCACGCCATCAGACCTCGAGAAGAAACGATTCCGATGACTTTGCCATGCTCGACGACGGGCAAATGGCGAACGCTGAACCGCTCCATCATGGCGACGGCGTTTTCCCAACCCGTGTCGGGCGCGATCTCGTGCAGGTCACAAGTCATCCAGTCGCCAACCGGTTTTTTCCGCCATCCGGGAGGGGACTCAGCGACGTTTCGCAGGAAGTCACGTTCGGTGAAGATTCCGACCAAGCGGTCGTCGCTTACGACCAACACCGCCCCAATCCGTCGCTGGGTCATTAAGCACAGTACGTCTTGCAGTGGACGTTCCGGCTCGACCGTGATTGGGTCGGGAGTCATGATCTGTCGGACAGACAATTCGGCAGGGTTGACCATCTCAGTCGTTTCGTAAATAGGAATCGAAATCGACCCGATTGTACGCCAGGTGCAACAGAAACACCAGAGAGAATGTGCAAGTTTTGTGCCACCCGGCGCCCGCCGCGTCAAAACCATCCCAAGGCGTATTTGCCAAGTGCCCATAAGCCGCCGCTGATGGCAGCCAAGAGGACCAAGAGGCAGCCGCAACCAAGAACGGGATTCCCTTGCGGTTGGGTGCCGGGACTGCCTTTTGTTCGGGCCGGTGCCGGTCGGGGGCGGACTTGAGCCGGAGCGGGCGGCGGTAAGGCACGACGGGCCGGCCCGGCACCCGGACTCGGCGCGGGCGCCGCGCCGGAGCCTTGCGTCATTGTCTGAATCAGGAACAACAACGCCTCCAACTCGGCGTTGTTCAGCATCTCGCCGGTCTGTTCATACATGAACTGCCGGAGTTGCTCCAAGGAATAGAGTCGGGCCATGTCGCGCGCGAATTGGGCGATGAAGAGCGACAACATCACCTGGCGAACGAAGAACGTCGAGAGACCCTCCACATGGTCGGACATGGTGAACATGCCGCCGGTTCCACGAGCGATGAGTTCCAACAACGGCTTGTCGCAGCCCGTCACCCCGACGCAGGCAATCGCCACTTTCAGTTCAGCGAACAAGGCAGCGCAACCCTTGACCTCGTCCTTGGAATCGGGTTCGCCATCGGTCATCATGATAATTCGCGGGAATAGCCGTACCGAGTTATTGATGGTGGTGATTTTGCCATGGTCGGCGATTTCCTTCAGGGCGATCAACAACCCTTGGGCCATGGGCGTCGTGCCGCCGGCTGTCAGCGACTTGGCCGCGTTTCGGACCAACGTGTAGTTGTTCGTCAGTCCTTGAATGCAGCGCGTGTGGTTTCCGAATTCGACGATGGCGATTCGTTCGCCCAGGCCAATCTTCTCAGCCTGATCGACGAACATCTTGACAGCGTTCTTCAATTGATTGAGCTTGTTGCCGCTCATACTGCCTGAAGTGTCTAGGCACAACACGGTATCCACGGCTGACCGTCCTTCGCACAAGTGGAGCGGGAAACTGTTGCGTCGGCGAGTTTGGGGACCGCCCCGATCGCGAGGGGTCTGAGCGTGCCCAAGCCGCAAGTATAACGCCGAGCTATCCGCCGATTTTCATGGCTCGTCGTGCGAATCCGTTCGGAATCTCAGGGTAGGACAAGTGGATGCTACCGCAGGCAGAAAGGGGTTGCAATCAGTTATCGGCCGGCTTGACGCGAAATCCGTGGGACGACGCGGGTGGCCTCTTCGGCGATGAGCGGGTCGTTGAGCGTGGGAGCTTTCAGGATCGAGTGAAAACGAGCGTCACCCGGCTCCTTGGACTGGGCCTCGACACGATACGAGACGACTTGCCCCGGTTGCAGGTTATTGATCGGCGGAAAGGTGAGCCGGTCGCCGTCCCGTCGCGGCGCCGTGGGGCCGCGACCGCCCACGATAGCCAATTGCGCCGGTGTGAGCGACATGGCCGCGACCTCGACTTGGTCAGCCGCCATTGTGCCTCGATTAGTCACGCGAATGACGTATCCGAACCGGCCGCCCGATTCGACCGGGTTGGCATCGCCGATTACTTCGATTCGAAGCGCTGCCGTACCGAGAATCTCCACCGGCATCTCGCGCCGCTGTTCCAGGCCGTCTTCGGTCGAGGCCACCGCTCGAATGATTGTCTTGGGGTTGTAGCGAGTCGCGTTAGCAGTAAAGGCGACCGTTTGCGTCTCGTTCGGCCGAATGGTTCCGATTTGCCAAACGACGTCGTTCGAAGCTCCCATCTGCCCGCCATTGCTCATGTTTCGGACCATGAGTTCTGGCGGCAACTGGTTACGAACGACGACGCCGGCGACGGGCACGTCACCAGTGTTTTGGATGTTGACGCGCCAGGTGCCGTCGCGCCCCATGAATCTTTGATTCGGCCCCTGCATCGATATTTCCAATGGCGAGCGCCGGACTTCGACGGGAATTTCAGCGAAGTCGGTAAGATTGTCTTCTCCGGTCGCCTCGACACGTATCGTAAAACGGCCGACTTGTTTGGCAGCCAGTGAAAGCTCGGCGCGTCGTGATTGCCCGGGCAATAACTCGCCAACGGTTAGCCACAAGGGGTTCTGGCCCGTGGCATGTTCCAACCCGGCGCCGAGGGTCGCCTTTAAGCGGACTCCGCGTGCGGCTCCCGTACCGGGATTGGTGACACCGATCATGTAGGAGAGAGTTTGACCGGCGATGGCCGTCGTCGGCCCGGTGAGTTCGAGCTTCACCCGCGAGGTGTCAACCCTTATGGCGAACTGACTCTCGGATCGGAGGCCCCCGGCGGTATAGGCCTGAGCGGTTGACGCAATGGTGCCGCTGCGTCCGGCACGGAAGGTCACGCGATACTGTTGCTGGCGACCGGCCGCCAGGCTGGGCAGCGACCAGATCAAGTAGCCGTTCTCGACCTGCGCCGGCGGATCCGTTTGGACCACCTGGGCGCCGGGCGGCATCGGCATTCGCAAACCCCCTGGTTGCGTCTCGGCTCGTCCCGGGTTCGTCACATTGATGGTCGTCAGAATGTCCTGATCGATGAGCGCCGTTGGGGGCGAGCTTACTTTGACGTCCAGCTCGGCGGCTTGCCACTCGATATTCGTCTCTTGGCGAGCGATGACGATGCCCGGTCCGGTGGGATTCTCGGGATCCGTGCGGAATACCTGGATCTCGACGCGGTTTGTCCCCGGTTGCATCCCGAGTTGGCGAACGGCGACGGTCGCGCGGCCGGCCGGATCCGTGACGGTTGTCGCTTCGGCTGTATTGGTGCCGCTGAATGCTGCCGCCGGACCGTCGATCAGTCGATAGCGCACGCCGTAGTTTGCCACCGGGCGCTTGTCGGAATGGCGGAAGAGATTCGTCGTCAATTCCGCTTGCCCGCCCGCGTTCGCCGATACTGTCTCCGGGAATGTCCAACCCGTATCGACCCAGTGGACCGTCGCCACCACTTCGCGCTTGTCCCAGTTGTGAACCTCCGGCGCCATGACCGTTACGTGCGTATCGCCTTCAGTTGCCGATGTGATGATGCACCACGTTTGGCCCGGATAGATCGTGAAATCGTCAGCGGGGTTGTCGTTGCCCCGCGTGACGGTGTGGGTGAGGTAATCGGTATAGCTCACCGCGTAACGATTATCGACCTTGTATCCGCGCCCGTTGAGAAAGCCGCTTTCGTCGACCTCGACGATATTGCCGACACCTTCGAGCATCCACTCAACACGGCGTTTGCGGCGTGGCTGGCCGTCCTCGTCATAGACCGTGGCGACGAGCAGATATTGCGTGCGAACCGGGCTGGTCGCACGAAGCGGGCGAACTTCGATGCGAACCGCGTGCGGGTCGAAGTTGGCGAAATACCCTCGGCCCGGCGGCTTGGCGTGGGTGCGAACAATGTCGCCCGTCGGCAGTAGATACGGGAAGTAGCTGGGGTTCTGAGAGCCGCCGTGAAGGCAGCCGGCAATCGCCACCAACGCGGCGGATTGTACGAGCCGGCCCAAATTGCGTCGCCATTTCGCCGCCATCGGCCAATTCCCCCATCCCCCGGAGCGAGACCTCGCCCTGGAACGGGGCTATACGGAAAAGTTAAAGTTCAATGCAAGCCCAAACCGACGATCTAGTCCGCGCTGGGCCTGCGTCGAGCCTTCTGCTTGGCCCGGTGTTTCTTTTCGGCCAGGCGACGCTCCTTCGATCCTCGCGTCGGTCGAGTTGGGCGCCGGCTCTTCGGTTTGACCGACGCTTGAAGCAACAGTTCCTTGAGCTTGTCGAGACAATCCTGCCGGTTGCGATCCTGATCGCGGTATCGCTGTGACTGAATCAATAACTCCCCATCGGCGGTGATGCGACCCTTGGCCTGAGACCGAAGCCGCGACATGATCTCCGCCGGGATCGTTGTATTGGCCGACAGACGCCAGCGGAGCAAGACTTTGGATGCCACTTTGTTGACGTTTTGGCCGCCGGGACCGCCCGATCGAGCATACTGCCACTCAAATTCGTCGTCGGGAATGCACAGATCATCGGAAACGATCAACATCGTCCGGCCACTCCATTCAAGGGGGCATGTCCTGTTTCTGAAACCCGGGCCAATGTGAAGTAGTATAGTTCGTAGAGGCCCACCGATACTCTTGCCGAGTAACCAACGATGCAATCTCAATTCGTCAATCGTCGCGGCTTCTTAAGAACGAGCACTGCCGGCCTGGGAATGTTCGCGGCCGGTATCGCCGGCGGGTGCGGGATGCCAGCCCATCCCGGTGCCATCGCCGACCTCGATCCGCTGGGACCGAAACCGGAACCGCCGCCATTGCCGGATGCGCCGCTGCAGACTTACAACGGGCCCAATGTCTTCTTGATTCGCTTCGGCGGCGGAGTTCGACGCACCGAGACCGTTCAACACCCAGACACGACCTATTGCCCGTTTTTGGTTCACGACTTGGCCGCCCATCATGGCGTCCTCTATCCGCAAGTCGAGATGGCTCACGACAACAAAGTCGAAACCAGTCACGGGCAGGGCACGCTATACTTGCTCACGGGTCAGTATGAAAAATATGAGGATGTCGGCCACAAATTCCTTGGCCAGCGATTCGAAGCCAAAGTTCCGACGCTCTTCGAGTACTTCCGCAAGAAGTATGACGTTCCCGAGCATCAAGCCATCATTGTTAATGGCGAAGATCGAATCGACGAAGAGTTCTACACGTTCAGCAATCACCACTTGTTCGGTGTCAACTATCGCTCCACGGTCCTCAGCCTATATCGGTACAAGACGTATCTAGTCTGGCGCGAACTCAAGGACGGCCGTTTGAGCGACAAGCAGTTTGTAGAGAAACTCAAACAACTTCGCGAAATGGAACGGCTTGACTACCGCGTTCAACCCCGATCCGATGCCAGCGTCGCCAAGGACGAGTTTCTCTTCAGTAAGCATCTGGATCAATTCTGGGACAGATGGTGCGGCTATTACGGCAAGACCGGCTTGGTCAATCCTCGCGGTGACCGGCTCCTGACCGAGCTGACGACCTGGGCCATGAAGCACCTCCGCCCGAAGCTCGTGATGATTAATTACAACGATCCCGACTATGTTCATTGGGGGCCGCCGTCCTTTTACACGCGAGGCATATCGATCATCGACGACGGCATTCGGCAATTATGGCATGCCGCCCAAGCCGATGAAGCCTATCGCGACAATACGGTGTTCGTTATCGTCCCCGATTGTGGGCGCGACAATTCCCGAGGAGTCGCGGTGCCGTTTCAGCACCATTTCAACTCCAAGTCGTCGCGGGAGATATTCGCGGTTGTCGCCGGCCCGAAGAAATTTGTTCGCACGCCGACGATTGTCGACAAGACCCGACAACAGATTCGAGTGACCGCCACCATTGGCCGCATTATGGGCTTTGCGACGCCCCATACTCAGACCGGCCCGCTTGAGGAGGTGTTCGCATGAACGACGCCGGACTGCTCGAAGCCCTGCCCGTAACTCCAGCCGTGGCTCATGCCGCGCGACCTCCGGCAGCGGCAGGCCATTCATTCGGTTCGACGCTGGCCATTGGTCTCGGCTGGATCTGGAGACTGGTCATCGGCCCGGTTCTCTGCACCAACTATTTCCTGGCCGTCGCCGTCGTGGGTTGGATGACGCGCCACATGCAAGGGCTGGCGATACGGTGTTGGTGGAAGCAAAGCCCGCTTCAAAAGCTCGGCACCTTCGATGCTTTCTGCGATTCGCTTGGGCCGGATGCCCCGACCGCCCGTCCTCGATGGTTCTGGCGCGAGCGAGTCCGCGCGTCGGTGACTCGCCGGCACCCGAATGGTCAGTCGCCCGGCGCCGGTCGCTTGATTTGGCGAGGCCTGGGCGTGCCGATTCACTCTTTTTATCGCAATGTTCTGATTGGCGTGCAAATGATTGCCGGCTCATTCCTCATCGCGGGATGGGCAAACATGCTCATGACCTTCTCTTGGCAATTCGGCTGGTACAACTCGTTTCATAAGGGCTACGAGATTTCGTATCTTGGCCCGCTCACGGGTCTGGGCGGCGTGTTTCTGTTCGTGGCAGCCATGTTCTATCTTCCGATGGCCCAGGCTCATTTCGCCCTGACCGGACAATTGAGGTCGTTTGTCGAAGTGAGCTTCATCTGGAAGCTCGTTCGAACGCGGCTGTTGGCCTATACCGGCGTCGCTGCCGTCATTGGTCTTGCCTGCATTCCGTTGCAAATCCTGATGATCATGCCCCAGTATCTGCCGCAACTTAATCCGGCGCTCGAGTCAATAAGCGACGCGCAATATGCCCAGATACTGCGGCAATACTATTTCTGGGCGGCGATGGTCTTTTTTGTTGCCTTCTTTGTATGCCGCCACCTAATGGCCCGCGTCTATGCGTCGGCTGTGCTGACGGCGTTGCGGCGGGGCGTCGTGACTCGGTCTGAGTTGAACCGTGTCCTCGGCCGCTGGATCGACCGGTTACAGCTTGACGTGACGCCGACGTTGGCCCCTGTCGGGTTCGGGGCGGCTGTCGCCGGCGGCGGAAGTTGGATCGGCCGACGTGTGCTGTTCACGGCTTTGTTCTTCATCTGGTTCGCCGTCATCAGCGCTGCCTATGTTCGCGAGTTCCTCAACTATCACCCGTTTACCGGATTCATGAATCACCCCATGGTTTACCTGCCTTGCCCCGGTGTCGTTCCCGGCCACTTGACCGACGCAACAGATTAGGGCCACTGGCCCGACGAGAGACCCGTTCGGCGCTTGCTGACGACAATCGTGGCCCCCAACGCCACGATCACACGGCTACGGCTTCCATCACCGGGTGCCGCATCCCATTGCGGGTCGTGGTGAGTTCGTGTTGTATCCGGTCGATCTATTGGTTCCAGGAAGGACGTAACACTTCCCCAGGGAATCAACGGGTATGCCGGCTGCCTGCGATTGTTGCCGCAGTTCCCATCTTGACTCACCTGGCCTTCGTAACCTACCATTCGAACCGTAGTCTGAAGGACCTAATGCCATCCATCGCGAGGCCGTTCATGGACGGACACGTCTCCGCGCCCACAAATCGCACGGGCTTGCACGTCTCGACGGGCTGGAGAATCGACCTCCTCGCTCTGTTGGTGTTGTGTGTCTTGGCGGTGGCCTTGAGGTGTTGGCTGATATCCCATACTCAAGTTGCTGCCCGTGACAGCATCGGTTTTATTCGCTACGCGATCGACTTGGAACGGCTTCCGTGGACCAAGGTTCTTCGCGAACAATCGCAGATGCCGCTATTTCCGTTGCTGACTCTGGTGACGTCCGTGCCGGTTCGTGCGGCATCCGGCGGAATGACCTGCGATGCGATGGTGCTTAGCGCCCAACTCGCAAACTCGTTCGCGGGTGTTCTACTTGTATTCCCACTCTATTTTCTGGGTCAAATGTACTTTGGCCGCTGGGTTGGATTCGCGACGGCAGCGATATTCCAATGCTGGCCGGTGTGTCTGCATGCCACGACGGACGGTCTTTCCGAGGGCCCGTTCTTGCTGTTCGTGGCCACGGCCTTTTGGTCGGCGGCATGCGGATTCCGAACTCCGTCGGCGTGGCGGTTTGGTCTGGTCGGCCTCTTCACCGGTGCGGCTTATCTGACGCGGCCCGAAGGCGGCGAGGTCGCTATCGCGACGGGACTCGTCATCGTGGGCCACGGCTTTCGTGCGTGGGGGTGGAAAGCCGGCACCACGCGGCTTGCCGTCATAGGCGCCGGGCTGGCGATCTTTGTGGCTCCCTATGTCGCGACGACAGGGAACTTATCCAACAAGCCCACGTCGCGAGCGATCTGGGATGGCGAGTTACCCAATGGCTACCCGAGCGCGTCGTGCGGCCATCGGCCACTGGCCATCCTGAGCGAATGGTGGGTGGATGCCAAGTCCAGTGGGCTGCCCAAGCCGGTCTGGGGCGCGAAGGCGGTCGCCAACGAGACAGCGAAAACGCTCCTGTACAGCGGCGTCCCATTTGCGCTGATCGGATTGTGGGCCTATCGGCGTCGATTACTCGTTGAGCCTGGCCTTTGGGTGCCGATTGTCGTCGCGTGTCTGCACCTTCTGATCCTGTTGAGAATGAGCCTTATCGTGGGGTACGTCTCCGAACGGCACACCTTGCTCGTGGCTTTGGCGGGTTGCCTCTGGGCCGCATCGGCCCTGCCGATCATCGCGATGTGGGTAAAGCAAGCTGGGTTACCGGCCAAGGTGAGCGCGACGGGCGTAGCAACCGGGTTACTGACGGCTCAACTGGTTGCCGGCCTACCGGCGGGTCTGAAGCCGCCGCATCTAAACCGCGTCGGCTTCCGTGCTGCCGGCGAATGGCTTCGAAATCAGGTTCACAGCGACGACGTCGTCATCGATCCGTTTTGTTGGTCGCACTTTTATGCCGGACTCGTCTTTGCAGAGGGTACGAGCACGCCGGCGCCACCGGAAAGGCGATGGCACTATGTTGTCATGGATCGCTCCAAGAGTGCCCACAACCGGCTACCGACCATGCCCTTGGCCCGCGATTTTGCTTCCCGCGGCGAGATCGTCTTCACTTGGCCCACCAACAAGCCGCCGGAAGAGGCGCTGGTCGTGGTCTATCGAGTGCCGCCGCCGAAGCCCTAGGCGATCACCCCGCAAACATCCCGAGAATCTCCGCGATGCCTGGCTTCTCGTCCAAGCCCCAACACGCGGCGAGAATCGCATCCGCGCGATCCTTGCCGTAACGAGGCTCCACCATGGAGCGGAACTTGGCCTCGACCTCATCGTCGGTCATCGGATTGCCGGCGTGCCCGCGGGGGAATTCGACTTCCTTGACAAGGCTGCGGCCGTCATTCAGCGTGATCGTGATGCGATTCGGAATGCCGTGCGGATATCGCGGAGTCAGTGAATCGTCGAGCCGCACCTTTACCTTCTTCAGGAGATCGAGAACGTCCGGCGATGTGAAACGATCCGGATCGAATTGCCTCAAACCCACTTCGCCATCGAGTAAGGCAATCGCGGTGCAATAAGGCAAGCTATGGTCAGCGGTCTCGCGAGTCTTCGGCGCCCACGCTTCGGGATATTTGCCGATGATGTTGTAGGACGCCTCAAACGTGGCGATGTCCACGGATGTCACCTTCGATACGTCGTCAATCTCTCGCCGAAGCTGCAAGGCGGCATCGATGGCGCTTTGTGAGTGATATTCCGCCGGCCAGAACTTGATATAAGTCAGCGGCATCATGAATGGCGTCGCGACGTCATTTTCGGCGCCCATCGGCGCAACCTCGAAAGTGGTTCGGGTCACCAATTTCATGAATCCCAGGTCGCCTTCAAAAATCGGCGACGGCCCTGACAATCCCTCACCTGCAAGGGTTGCCGCGAAGACGCCATTACGAGCCGCATTTGCAAATGCACACCCTTTCCACTCGCTCAACTCGCCGGATCGCGTCTGGCGGAGGGCGACGTTACAAACGCCCGCGATCCCAATCGCATGAACTGTTCTCGCCGCGTCGAGCTTCATCAGTTTGCATGCTGCGATGGCCGACGAGATGGCGCCATAGGTGACGTGATCGACGCCATGTTTGCGTAGGCTCGCCGCATCGCAGAGCCGGCACTGAATCTCGTAAGCGAGGACGGCGGCCGTGATCAGTTCCTTGCCGCTGGCGCCCATCGCTTCACCGACAGCCATCACCGCGGCAAGGTTATCGCTCGGATGAGCCGGCTCCAATGAGAGGTAGGTGTCATTGAAGTCCAGGTAGCGGATCAAGAGGCCATTGACGAACGCGGCCCACTCCGGGCTGCTCTTGCCGCCGCCCAGGAGCGTCGCACCTGGGAAACCGCCAACCCGCGCCGCACATCGCCGAGCTACTGCGAACGCCTCCGAGGGCATCGCTCCGACCGCGGTCGCGAACGAATCGATGAAACGCCGCTTGGCTTCGTGAATCACGGGGGCTGGGAGCGACTCGAATCGAAGGTTTACCGAATAGTTGGCAAAACGTTCCGCGAGTGTCGTCATCGTGCAACTCCGAGATCATGGTGTCATGTCTCAGCATTGTACGAACTACGATGGCACGGTCTGGAGACTCGTGTTTACCAAACACTCGACGAGGCCCGCGTCGATCGCGCGAATCGGATGGCGTCCCAAGGCGAGTTGCAACTTTCGGTTGGAGAGCCTAACTCTTAACGGTCGCGGGGCTGATTGACCCAGTTGTGAACTCGGAACGCCATCAATCAGCGACGCATCGAGATCAAAAACCCTCGCGATTCGGCATGCCAGGTCATATCGTGATATTTCCTCGGACCCGACAACGTGAAACGTCCCGGTATGGCCAAGCCGGCAAAGGTCGAGCGCGGCTCTTGCCAAATCGGGACCAAAGGTCGGTTGACCGTACTGGTCGCCTGGTACATTTAGCCGTTGTCCGGCTCGAAGCGTTCGAACGACTCGATGCACGAAGTTCTTCCCCTGAGGATCCGGCCCATAGACCCAACTGGTTCGGAGAATCAGGTGCCGATTTGGGAGCGACTGTCGGACGACCTCTTCGCCTCGCACCTTGCTTTCACCGTAGACATGAATCGCGTGGGTCGAGGCCGTTTCCGTCACAGGTTCGGCACACTCGCCGAATACATGATCGGTTGAGAAGTAGACCAGTAAGCCGTGCTGGCAGCTCACAGCGTCGGCGATCACGGCGGCGGCATCGACATTGACTGCCATGCACGATTGCGGATCGAGCTGTGCCGCATCGACGTGGGTGTAGGCTGCTGAGAGGAGCGTCACGTCGGGCTGAAACTGCCGCACGAGTTGGCGAGTCGCATTGGCATCGAGCAGATCAAGAGAATGCAAATCTGGACGCCGGTTGCGGTGACCCGTTCCAAGAACGGGCCACTGCAACTCGTCGCACAATCGCAGAAGTTGCCAGCCGACTTGACCAGAGGCTCCGATGACGAGGCAACGCATGGAATGCCGATTAAACCTCTCAGGTAGAATGCCGAGGAGCACTATCGGGGCTTTCGAGGAGGCCAATCGGTCTCGGCGTTGACACTCGGCCCGTTACCGATCAATGCAGGCTCAAGCTCGTTGGAGTGAGGCGCCGCCCAGGTTTTCCACGGCGCTTTCCCCGAATCCCAGAGATCATTCAGATACCGATAATCGCGACTGGTATCCATTGGCTGCCAGAATCCATCGTGCGGGAATGCCATCAACTCGTTATCACGAGCTAAACGAATCAAAGGCTCCTGTTCCAGGACCAATTGGGGGTCGTCACGCAAGCGATCGAGAAATCGCCGCTCGAATACGAAGAATCCGCCGTTGATTCG
The DNA here is from genome assembly GCA_964515185.1 of uncultured Alcaligenaceae bacterium. GTDB lineage: Bacteria > Planctomycetota > Planctomycetia > Gemmatales > Gemmataceae > CAZESP01. The sequence goes on along the minus strand of CAZESP010000029.1, from coordinate 30,414 downwards.
CCCTCGCGAAACGACGGGCTTCTCGTTGAACTCGGTCACTTGCCGGTCATCGAGTTCGATTTCGCCAAATCGTCCCGGTGGTCGCACGGCGGTGACAGTGGCGGTGCGCCCGTGGCCTTGATGAAACGCGAGTAGCGCCGTTATGTCGATGTCGGAAACACCATCCCCATAAGTGAGGAGAAATCGGTCGCCGGTTAGGTATTTCTCGATTCGCTTGATGCGGCATCCAGTCTGCGCATCGAGGCCGGTTTCGGCGAAGGTAATCTGCCAATCCTCGGTCGCGTGCGGTTCGTGAAGCTGAACGCGTTCGGGGGCGAGAAGGTCCAAGGAGAAATCCGAGCCAGCGAGGTGATAGTCGAGGAAATACCGTTTGATGACCCAACTCAGATGGCCCAGACAGAGAACGAATCGGCGAAACCCGTGGTGGGCGTAGCCTTTCATGATGTGCCAAAGAATGGGGCGTTGGCCGACCGGAACCATGGGCTTGGGAAGGTGCTCGGCAACATCGCGAAGCCGAGTGCCCATTCCGCCGCAGAGGATGACGACTTCCATGTTGCGTGTCTCGCGTCCGTGCGTGTCAGGAGATCTTGAAAGGGTATCGAACGCCGCGCCGCGATGTCAAGATCGATTCGAAGGTATTGGCGATGGCTCAGCGGCAGAGGCGCGATCTGCGGGCGTTGCCGACGGCTCCACGTCGGACTTCGATCGATCGGACTCACGCCAGAATATCGCCAAGGCGGCAAAAGCGATGATCGGCGGGATTCCCGCGAGTGCGATTCCGCGCGAATACTCTTGCGTTTGTTTGACATAATCACCGACGGCCCGTTGCATGAAGAAGACGGCGAGCCAGCACGTGCATCCCAACAGTCCCGTAACCTTTCCTTGATGGCGAGCGGTGATTTCCTGGCTGAACGAGTAATAATTCGGGAATAATCCCAGCGATGCGAAACCGATCACGAGAAGGGTTGCTAGCAAGAGCGGACCTGCGGGAAGAACGGCTGTCGCTAGGCTCAACAGGGTCAAACAGGCGCAAACCATGAAGACCCGAACGCGGCTCGCGTGAACGGAATATCCGCGGCCGACCAGAAACAAGGCCATGCCACCGGCGGCCCATGCGCCTACGTCAGCAGCAAGGTAGTACCCCGAAGAGAAGTAGTTCGTGAATTGTTCGGAGTAGTGATGCTGGTTTTGCAGAAACAACGGCGCCCAAGGCCTAAAGAAATGCCAGGTCAAATTGATGGACACGACCACCACGGCCAACACCCAGAATCGCCGATCCGACACAATCGTCGCGATGGCTCCGCCAATGCTGTCGCCGCCCTTCGTCGATGGCGGAAGAGTGGTCAATGACAGATCCTGAGCATGGACGTGGTAAAGCCAGACAGCCACCCAGATGAAGCCAATCGCTCCGATGATGATGAACGCGGGCCTCCAATCGTCATAGCGGTTGAGGCACAATTGCACGACCAAAGGCGTAATGACCGAACCAATGGCCGTCCCGCTCTGAAGGATGCCGTTTCCGAGCGAGCGATCTTCGGGGCGAAGGAGCCTTTGGGTGGTTCTCAGCGCGCAAGGCCAATTGGCTGCCTCGAAGAATCCAAGCGCGACGCGACACAGCATCAGCTCTGAATAATCTCGGGCAAAGCCTGTTGCCACTCCGGCGAGCGACCAAAGCGAGACCATGATGGGGTAAACCCAATAGACGTTCACTCGATCCACGAGCCAGCCTGAGAACAAAGCCCCAATGGCAAAAGCCATCCCGAAATTGGCTTCCAATCGGCCATAGCCCTGTTCGTCGAACGTGAACGACGCCATCAATCGTTTGGCCGTTTGATTGACGGTCAACCGATCCATGTAGTTGACCATGGTGGCCAAGAGCAATAGCCCGCAGACGAGCCACTTGTGAGATGGGCGTCGGGTCGTTTCGATCAAGGCTTGGTTCATCGGTGGGTCTCGCGAGGCCGGTCGGAGAGAAGTAGTGTAACCGGCGAATTGCGCGAGTTCCACTTGCCGTTTCTGTTTTCTTCCGGAAATAAGCAAGGGCTATTTCGAACAGGAGAATCTCATGTCTACATCCAACGAAGGTCGCCGGCGCCGATTCGAACGGGACGACGATGCGGTTGACAGCGGGTCAGCCTCGTCCTCAGGCGGGTCAATGCCGATCATCCTCATCGTCGTCGGCCTGGTAGTTTGCGGCGGTGTCGGGCTTATCGGAGTCCTCATTGCGCTGCTCCTTCCCGCAGTATCCAAGACGCGCGATGCTGCCGAACGCATGACCAGCACCAACAACATTAAGCAGATCGCGTTGGCGTTCCACAATTACCACGACTCCTTGGGTCATCTGCCGCCGGTGGCCACGAAAACTAAGGATGGAAAGGTCGGACTGAGTTGGAGAGTTCACCTGTTGCCCTATGTCGAACAAGATAACCTCTATCGAATGTTCAAATTGGACGAGGCCTGGGATAGCCCCAACAATCTCCCGCTGCTTCAGAGCATCCCGAATGTCTACGTCTCACGCAAGGATCCGCCGGGCACGACCAACACGCGATACCGCTGTTTCGTGGGCGGCGGGGCGTTGTTTGACAAGGATCGGCTCACGCGATTCAGCGGCGGCGACAACGAAAAATATGTCGGAATTCGCGATGGAACGGCGAATACGATCTTGTGCGTCGAAGCAGATGACAGTGTCCCTTGGACGAAGGCCGAAGAGATTGAGTACAACCCGAACGGGCCGTTGCCGTCGGTTGGAAAATTCCGCGGTAACCTTTTCCTCGCTGGTTTTGCTGATGGCTCGGTGCAGTCGGTCAAGGTACCGATTCCCGACGCAACATTCCGAGGCATCATCACTCGAAGTGGTGGCGAAGTCGTAAACCTGCCTTGATGTGACGGTCGATGCTACGACCCCGGGGCAGCGAGTTGCTCCGGGGTCAGCGTTCGCGACCATTCGGCAGGGTATTTGCGAAACCAAGCGGCCACGAGTAGGACATGATCGATTTGATCAACTGGGAATGATGACACAATCGGTTTCGCGTAAACGTCTCGAATCTGTTCGACGACTTTCCGCGTGACCGTTTCCGGTTTGGGAACCGCCATGACGACTCGTCCCTGCCGGATCACGTACCAGATGTCTTCTCCCGCAAATCCGGCTACCTGATAGACAAACGAGTGAACATCTCTCGCCTGCTTAAGAAACCCGAGGCGTTCGCGAAGCCATTGAATTGGCTGAACACGGTCGCGCAATGCCGCGGCACGCTCGAAGGCCATGGCCGTGGCGGCCTGCTCCATCTGATGCTCGATTCGGATTAACGGCGTGACATCTGAGCCGTTGAGCAACGATTGAAGGGCACGCAGTTGGCGATTGTACCTTGCCCGCGTCGTTTCGCCGGCGCAAGGCCCAAGGCAGGTGGCTAGCTCAAACCGCAAGCACCCGGGCGTCCGAATAATGGGAAACAGGTCGCCTTGATCGGCGAAGTGCATTGTCTGAGACCGCGAACAATCGCGAAGCTGAAACATGTCGTTGAGGCGACGTGCGGCTTCTCTGGCCATTCCCGCCCCGCGAAGCGGTCCATAGGCTGCCACTTCTTTGCCGGTCAGCGATCGTGCCACGAAGACATACGGAGCCGGCGAGCGCCCCAGGCAAAGGTAAACTTGTCGCTCATAGCCGGGCATGCCCCGAACGTTGAAACGCGGTCTCCAACGGCGAATGAGTTCTAATTCACGCAACAATGCCGCGAATTCGTTGGGCACCGATTCCCAAACGACGGTACGAGTGTGGTCGATGATGCGACCGGCCTTCTCATTCTGGCTGCCGGCGCGGAAATAACTAAGCAATCGCTTTCGGAGTTCCTTGCTCTTGCCGACGTAAACCAGGACCCCGCGCGGGTCGAGCATCCCATAGACGCCGGGTTGTCGCGGGCAGAGATCGCGAATTCGCTTGCGCAGAAGGCTTCGTTTCGAGGACGTGACGGCATCGAATCCCGGATCATTGCCGTCGGGTCGCAGATAGTCCGGACCGAAACCCGTGAACGCCGATCGAAACAGGCCGCTCAAATTCGTCAACTCCCGTCATCAAGAGTGCAGGGGCGTATGATAGGCACCGCGAGGTACATGAGTCCAGTAGGAATCGAGAATTCATGTCAGAAATCATCGAACGAAAAAACGACTTGACTCGATGAGGCGGGCGTCTATCAATCGTTCGCGGTTTGAAAATCGTTGTTGTTAGAACACTCAGATTACTGGAGTACGTCAGATGAAGTTCGCGAAAGTGCGGGTTGCCTTGGCCTTGGTTCTTGGCGTTGGCCTCTTGGCCTCGGCGGTTAAGGCCGATGATCGGACGGAAGGTAAGACCATCGTCGAAATCGCCGTCGCCAACAAGGACTTCTCGACCCTGGTCGCAGCCGTCAAGGCGGCCGGCCTCGTCGAGACCCTGAGCGGTGAAGGTCCATTCACCGTCTTCGCACCGACGAATGAGGCCTTCGAGAAGCTTGGCAAAGAGACGATCGAAGCCGTGCTGAAGGACAAAGAGAAACTGACCAAGATCCTGATGGCCCACGTCGTCATGGGTAAGGTGACGTCCAAGGAAGTGACAGAACTCGACGGCAAGAATGCAAAGACCGCCGGCGGAAGTGAGTTCCCGGTCAAGCTCGACGGTCGTCGTATCACCATTGGCAAGGCCACGGTGATCAAGGCGAACATTGGTGCAAAGAACGGTGTGATTCACGTCATCGACACCGTGTTGCTGCCGCAATAGTTTTGGTTGACCGCCCTGGATTCTCGATGGCGTGGGCACTTCGTGTCCACGCCAATCGTGTTTCTAGGCGAGCGATCGTCGTTCTTCCGGGTAACGGACCCGAGCATGGTGAAGTGCGATCAATCCTCGGCTGATGCTCTCCTCGACACGCGTCAACTCCGTAAGCGTTAGACCGCTCTCTTCGAATTGCCCGTCGAGCAGTCGCTTCATCATGAGGTCGTGTACGAGTTTTCGAAGGCTCACAGGCGTCGCGTGGGGCAAGGCTCGGCTGGCGCTCTCGACCGCGTCGGCCAACATTGAAATTCCTATTTCCCGCGACTGAGGTTTTGGACCCGGGTATCGGAACGAGTGCTCGATTTCGTATGCAGCGTGCCCCTGAAACTTCATGAGCCTCATGGCTTCGCGATAAAAATACTCGACCAGCGTGGTTCCGTGATGCTGCCGAATAAAATCCGTGATTGACTCCGGTAGGCCATACTGCTGGGCGAGCGCCACTCCATCCTTGACGTGTCCGACGATGACGAGCGTACTCAGCGCAGGCTCGAGCTGATCGTGCCGATTCGTACCGCACTGATTCTCAATGAAGTACTCGGGCTTAACCATCTTGCCGACGTCATGAAAGAGACATCCAACCCGTGTCAGCAAAGCGTTGGCTCCGATGGCTTCGGCTGCGGCTTCGGCCAACGTCGCGACGGTGACGCAATGCGTATAGGTCCCTGGAGCTCGCCGAATCAATTCTTGAAGCAGGGGATGGCTTGTGTCCGCAAGGTCACGCAAACTCACGTTAGTAACAATTCCAAAGATGCGCTCCAAAAGCGGCAGCAAGCCATTCAAGACGAGTCCCGCAAGGAATGCCCAAACGATGTTACGCATCGCATCGGAAACGATCATCCCGGGTCGCTGTTCGGTGAGTATCCCGGTTGCGGTGCTCATGGCGGCAAACGCGACGCCGGCGCCAATCCCCACGCGCAATAATTGACTGCGACTACGGAGTTCGCGCAATAGGAGTGTCGCGGTGGCACAGCCGCCGGTCTGAATCAGGAGTGCTTCGGTGCCCTGACCGAGAGCCAAAGTCGTCGCCAAACTGAGGCTGAACGAAAGCAGTAGCGCAAACGGCGGATTGAAGACGATTGTGACAGCCATGGCAGCGACGGTAAGCGGAATGATGGCCGCATGCCAGGGGGCGTGAGCCAAGAGGAGCGAGAGAGTCAGCGTTAGCACGGCTAGTCCCGCAACACCAATAAGCCGCGGTAGGTTTTTCGCGACGGCGACTTGGTATCGGGCAATGTAAATGGCCACAACCGCGCAGAGCAAGAGATGGATCATGAGCAGTGATAGAGCACGACGCAGGTGGTCCATGAATCGCAGACTGCTGCGCAGGGACTGGGCTTCAACATGGAGGATGGCCAGTTGCGTTTCGGTGATGGGTTCTTTTCGCCGGGCGAGGAGCGTTCCGGCCGGGAATCGCTTGACGATTGGGCTGGAATCCACTTCCGAGTCGTCGCCGGCGTGGTCGGCAGCGGGGACATTGTGAAGTTCGAACTCGATTCGGGCCCGCAAGTCTCGCGCGAATACCTCGCCGACCCGAAATGGCAATCCGGGTCGAGCACAAACGGTAACCCCGGTTAGGGCAAGGGCCGTCGCAACCGCGAGTACGACACGATGCATGATGAACCGGCGATCGAAACCGGCACCGAGCATTGGCATCGACGGGTGGTTGCGCTCGAACCAACCGTAGAGTCTCGATCGTTTTTTCCCGCTACCAAACATGCGCATTCAAGGCGCACGACGGAAGCTACGCCAGAGGATCCAGCCGAATATCATGAAGTGTTCTTGCGACCCTTCCCGTGTTCCTTCTCCTCATACGCGGAAACAATGCGTTGGACCAACGGGTGCCGGACAATGTCGGCTTCATTCAGATAGATGATTGCCAGACGATCGATGCCTCGAAGCCGATGGATGGCATCGATCAGTCCGCTGCGAACGTCGCGTTGCAAGTCGGTCTGTGTGATATCGCCGGTGACGATGATCTTCGAACCCGACCCCATGCGGGTTAGAAACATCTTCATTTGGGGAACGGTGGCGTTTTGGCCTTCATCGAGAATGATGGCAGCGTTGGATAGGGTTCGCCCACGCATATACGCGAGGGGGCAGATCTCGATGATGTCGCTTTCCAAGTAACGCCGCACTTGCTCAGGCTCCATCATGTCGTTGAGCGCGTCAAACAATGGGCGAAGATAAGGGTTGATCTTCGCCGTCAGATCTCCGGGAAGGAACCCAAGCCTTTCGCCCGCCTCGACTGCCGGCCGAACCAAAACGATTCGCTTGATCGCGGCTTGACGCAGCAGATTCACAGCCATGCCCACCGCGAGGTAACTTTTCCCCGTTCCGGCCGGGCCGACACAGAGAGTGATGTCGTTGTCGCGCATCGCCTGAACGTATCTCGCCTGGCCATCTGTTCGAGGTCGCAGCACTCGCCCGGCGCCTTGAACCGCAATGTTCGAAACGGCCGCCGGGTCGCCACCTTGCTGAACGATGTTCAGGATCGTTCGGACTTCTTCAGGCTCAAGGCGCTCCTGTTTGCTCAATACCTGCCGAAACTGCAGAAACACGCGCTCAGCTCTAGCAACGGCTGCTTCGTCGCCCTCAATCTGAAGCGTTTCGCCTCGGGCGATCAGCCGTACGCCTAGTGCGTCGCGGATCATTCGCAGATACACATCCCGTTGCCCAAAAAGCAAGAGCGCTTCGTCCGGACTTGCCAACGCTATTTTCAACGATGTCGTGGGTTTTTCAGGCATCCTGAAGGGGCCTTTTCGAGGCAACGATGGAGTTTGTGGTCGGATCATGCCGGACAGACAAACCCGGCAAGTTCCAAGTTCACCTGAATTCTACCCAATCGGCGAAATCATCGGCAGCGCCAACACGCCATAGGAAATAGGCGAGATGAACAGGATAGAGTCAATGACATCAAGTATCCCGCCAAATCCTGGCACCGAATCCGATGCGTCTTTCTTCTGACTTTCTCGTTTCATCAATGACTCTGCAAGGTCGCCGAGAATCCCCGCGATTCCCACGACGAGGCCAAAGCCGAGGGCCTTCGTCAACCATTGCCCCGGTCGTGGGCCGTAGGAGCAAATGACGCACGAAATAATGATCGCGACCACGACTCCGCCAATTGAGCCTTCCCAGGTCTTCTTCGGACTGAGCGCTGGCGTCATTCGATGGCGGCCAATGAGTCTTCCCGTCGCATAAGCGCCCATGTCACCGCATTTGGGCACGAAGATCGTCAGCAACAGCGCGAGTGTCGAACGACTCACCGTCGAACCTACCGAGGCGAACCAGCGCATCTGAATCAAGAAAGTCGGCAACACTCCCAAGTAAGCCACCACGAGCAGCGTCAAGGCGATGCGCTCGACGGGGTTGTTTCGATGACCATAGCCAGCCATCTCGATCAAGAATGCCACGAGAAAACTGGCCGCGAAACAAAAGAACACAAGGTGCCAGACATTGGCCGCAGGCCACCAATATGGAATCCAGTTGCCTGCCATTACGAGGATGAGCCCACCGAGGCAAATCACTGGGGTTGGACGGCGTTCGGGCGCGATCAGCCCCAGGAGTTCAACGCCGCCGCCAATGGCGAGCATCAATGATATCGCGAGTAGGCATGGCGCCCAGCCGGCAAGGTATGCATCGAGCGCGACGATGCCAATTGCCAGGGCGACCATAATCGCGCCCATCCAAAGCCGAGTCTTGAGCATGCGATTGATCTATTTGAGGCCGCCGAAACGGCGATCACGCGCGGCATAATCGCGCAACGCCTGATGAAACTGCGCCGTCGAAAAATCGGGCCAGCAGACCGGCGTGACCCAAAACTCCGCGTAGGATATTTGCCACAGGAGGTAGTTGCTGATCCTCATTTCACCCGCCGTGCGAATCAGGAGATCCGGGTCCGGCATCCCGTGAGTGTAAAGGGCATCGGCGACCATGTCCTCGGTGATTTCGTCCGGACCGATCTCGCCTCGTTGAACACGCCGACCCAAGTCTCGCATGGCGTCCACCAACTCCTGCCGGCTGCCATAATTGATCGCCAAACAAAGAGTCAGGCCCGTATTCGTCGAACTCACTCGGATGCTCTCGTCCATCTCGCGAAGCACGTCCGGCGGTAGTCCATCGCGACGACCGATCGTGGTGAAACGAATGTTCTCTCGCATGATCTCGGCCCGCTCCTCGATGAGATATTGCTGGAGCAGGGCCATCAGGAAATCCAATTCCGCGGGCGGGCGTTTCCAATTCTCTGAGCTGAAACAGTAGAGAGTTAGCTGTTCGATCCCAAGCCGGCACGATTCCTCAACGGTATTGCGAACGCTCTGAACGCCATGCAAGTGTCCCTCATATCGAGGGCGGCCTTTTTCCTGGGCCCAGCGCCCGTTGCCATCCATAATGATGGCGATGTGCCGCGGTAGACGATCGGGACATAGCCCTGCGGCCTGAATGCGGCTCAAGGTGTCGGCGTCGCGGGTGAGTGTGGCCGTCATGGCAAGTCTCGCAATGGCATCGCCGCCGGCGACTAGTGCGGCGAGTTGAACCCTCTGACGATCAGACGAATATCGTTTGCTCGCGGTCTGGCCCCACGGAAATTACGGTCACCGGCAATCCCAGCAGTTCGCTGATGCGGTCTACGTACTTCCTCGCCCTGTCCGGCAAGTCGGAAACTCTTCGCGCCCCGGAGATATCCGAGTTCCAACCGGGCAACGTCTCAAAGTGGGGCGTCACCTTCTCTAATTGTACCGCGTCCGATGGGAAATCGGTGATGGGTTCGCCTTCGACGTCGTAGCCTGTACAGATCGAAATCTCGGGTACACATCCTAACACGTCAAGCAGCATCACCGCGATTTCATTGGCCCCCGCTAGAGTGGCTGTGTATCTCGCGGCAACGGCATCGAACCAACCGACCCGCCGAGGGCGACCCGTAACCGTGCCGTACTCGCGTCCGGTCTTCCGAATGCGTTCGCCAAGACCGTCTGGCCCATCGTTAAGTTCCGTGGGAAACGGTCCGCGACCGACACGCGTGTTGTAGGCCTTGACGACGCCAATCACCCGTTTGAGATACCGTGTCGGCACGCCCGTTCCGCTCCAGATTCCCGCCGGCGACGAACTCGAGCTCGTAACGTAGGGGTAGGTTCCGTGATCGATGTCCAGGAGGCTTCCCTGTGCGCCTTCGAACAGAAGGCGTTTCTGAAGCCGCAACGAATGATGGAGTAGGTGCGTCGTGTCGGTGACAAACGGCTTCAGCTTCTGGCCGTGGGCGACATACTCAGCTTCGACGGCCTGAGTATCAAAAGTCTTTCCTCCAAGGGCTGCCAGAAGCCGGTTCTTGCGAGCGACAATGAACCGCAGTCGCTCGCGCAAATAGGCCGGGTCAATTAGATCGCCGACGCGAATGCCGCAAATCCGGCCGATCTTGTCCTGATAACATGGACCAATTCCCCGGCCGGTTGTGCCGATTGCGCCATCGTCGGATTGTTCGACGAGGCGCTCTTCTTCAATGTGATAGGGGAAGATGACGTGGGCGTGGCTGCTCAAGACAAGGTTGTTGCCGACCGCGATGCCCGCACTGCGAAGTTGTTCAATCTCGTCCAAGAATTTCGGAGGATAAACAACAACGCCGTTGCCGATGACCGATCGAAGATGCGGCTTGAGTACACCCGTGGGAAGCAGCGACAACTTGAATGTTCGCTTGTCCCAAACGACGGTGTGACCCGCGTTGGGCCCGCCGTTGTAACGAACAACATAATCGTGTTGATCGCCGAGAATGTCAACGAGCTTCCCTTTAGCTTCGTCACCCCACTGTAGTCCAACCACGCATGTACACGTCGGCTCGAAGGGAAGTTCCGGACCGGTTGCAGTCATGGAACGAGTTTCTCACCCTGAGGTAATTTGTGCCGTGGTCAACTCTAGATGTTGGAAAGCATGAGTCAAGGGACGTCCCGGCGTCCGATGATTGGCTTTCGTCGACGATCTCGCCGAGGACTTGTCACAAATCGGCAGACAATCGGTGTCAGGCTGTTGACCGATTCCCCAAGGAGACAGTAGACTATCCCTCAAAGCCAGCCCTCCCCCATTCTTCCTTTCGGAGACAATCCCATGTTTTGGCTCGACCGCCGCGGGTTTCTGCGGACCTCGATGGCAACGGCCATGGCGGCCGCCGCCGCTGAAATGAGCGGTGGCTTATTCGCTGACGATGCCCCCAAGCCGGCTCGCAAAGGCAGCGCCGCGGACCGGATTCGTGTCGCTTGCATTGGCGTTCGTGGTCAAGGACGCGGGCACGTCGGCGCTTATTCTGCCGGTTCCAAGAACGGACTCAACACCGAAGTCGCGATCATCTGCGATGCCGACGAAGGTGTGATCGGTGGACCGATGGAAGCCGCCGAAAAGAACCAGGGCTACAAGCCAAAATACATTCAAGACATTCGCCGGGTTCTTGAAGACAAGTCGATCGATGCCGTCAGCATTGCCACACCGAATCATTGGCATGCCCTCGCCGCCATTTGGGCACTTCAAGCCGGCAAGCACGTTTACGTTGAAAAGCCGGTGAGCCATAACGTTCGTGAAGGCCGCATTATGGTGGCCACCGCTCGCAAGCACGGGCTGATCTGCCAAACGGGGACCCAGAGCCGAAGCCAAAAGGGCATGCGCGAGTCAATTGCCTACATCCATGCCGGCAAAATCGGCAAGGTTCGACTTGGTTACGGCACTTGCTACAAGCGTCGCGGGTCCATCGGAAAAGTGACCGGTCCGCAACCCGTCCCCAAGACCGTTGATTACGACTTGTGGTGCGGTCCTGCCCCCAAGAAACCTCTCATGCGCAAGAACCTGCACTATGATTGGCACTGGGTCTGGGACACCGGCAACGGCGACCTCGGAAACCAGGGTATTCACGAAATGGACAAGGCTCGTTGGGGCCTTGGCAAGCAATCGCTGCCGACTTCAGTCATCAGCATCGGAGGCCGGTTCGGCTACGACGATGATGGCGAGACGGCCAACACACAGCTTTGCATCTTCGATTACGGCGATGCCGAGTTGATCTTTGAAGTTCGCGGCCTGCCAACCATTAGCCCGTACCCAGCGGGTGCCGGTAACGGGAAACGCGGCGACAATTTCGTCGGCAACATCTGGTTCGGTGACAAGGGGATCGTCGTCTGCCCCAGTTACAGCAGCGGTATGGTTCTTGATCCGGAGGGTAAGACAGTCGTCGAGAAATTCAGCGGCGGCGGCGACCATTTCGGCAATTTCATCAAGGCTGTTCGTAGCAAGAAACACAGCGACCTCAATGCCGACATCGAGGAAGGACACCTCTCCAGTGCCCTGTGCCACCTGGGCAACATCAGCTACCGGCTCGGGTCGGTCGGGCCGCTCGACAAGGCCGTTTCCGCTCTTGGCGATGACAAGGACGCCTCGGAGGCCATGAAGCGCATGGCCGAGCACCTTGAATCGAACAAGGCGATGGACGCGGCACGCTTAATGATCGGGCGCAAGCTTGCCATCGATCCCAAGGCTGAGACGTTTAAGAACGACAAGGAAGCAGATAACCTCCTGTTCCGTGAGTATCGAAAGGGGTTTGAGGTTCCCGCGACTGTGTAAGCTGAGTGTTCACGACACGCCGAACCGTCGCGCATCCTACGGGTCGCGGCGGCCTCGGCGTGTCGCGATTTTCCGAACGAGGCGATCATGCACCGGCTTTGTGGTACCTTGTTGGTTCTTTGCGTGGGGCATGCCTGGGCCTTCGCAGGCGAGTCGAATGCTGTCTCATTGCCGAAACCTGCTCCGAACAAGCCTAATGAGCCTTTGCGAAAAGAATGGTCGCCCGAGAAGGCCGCCGAATTCCTCGATTCGGCAAGCCTGAATTGGACTCGGGATCGCCAATGTGGTGCATGCCATACCAATTACCCGTACCTCATGGCGCGACCCGCGATGAAAACGGGCGACGCCAACGCTCTGAAGGAAGTGCGAACGTTCTTCGAGGATCGCGCCGCCAATTGGGAGAAAGGGGAAAAGCACAAGCCTCGCTGGGATACCGAGGTTGTTGCCACGGCTGTTTCCTTAGCGCTCAACGATGCCGCAACGACTGGCAAGTTGCACCCGTTGAGCCGAAAGGCGCTCGATCAGATTTGGAAACTTCAGAAACCCACCGGCGAGTGGAATTGGTTGAAGTGTAACTGGCCACCGTTGGAGCACGACGACTACTTTGGCGCGGTTTTTGTGGCCGTGGGCGTGGGCACCGCCCCGGACGATTATCGGAATACGCCCACCGCCAAGGAGGGATTGAGCCGAGTGACGTCTTTCTTGAAGACGAATCCCGCACCGGATCTTCATCATCGAATATGGCTCCTGTGGGCCTCGCAGCGGGTCGATGGACTTCTCGACAAGAAGATTCAGGAATCGATTATTACGGAGATTCTCCAGAAACAACGCGACGACGGCGGGTGGACATTGGCTTCATTGGGTAACTGGATGCGGCACGACAAGAGCGCCAATGACGCCAATGGCCCCAGCGATGGATACGCCACTGGACTCGTTGTATACGTGTTGCGTCAGGCTGGAGTGAAATCAAGCGATGCGCCGATTCGTCGCGGCGTCGAGTGGCTCAAGTCACACCAAACAGAATCGGGACGTTGGTTTACTCGGTCGCTCAACCGTGACGGGTCGCATTACATGACCCACGCCGGCAGCGCGTTTGCGGTCATGGCGATTCGGGCATGCGAATGAGGCCGCGGCTTCAGATCAAGTCAAGGCGTCGCTTCGTGGCCCGGGCGCGATTGCACTCGGAACAAACCCCACGAATGATCAACGTGTGCGCTGTTGCTTGAAACCCGCGCTCCGAACAAATGTCACGCAGAGCCGTTTCGATGGCTTGGCTCTGGAACTCGATGATCTTTTGGCAATGCTCGCACACCAGGTGCTCGTGGTGGGGATATCCGTAATCGTGCTCGAAAAACGTACGTGCCCCAATCTCAAGTCGCCGCAATAGGCCTGCCTCAACGAGTTTAGACAAGTTCCGATAGATCGTGGCGCGACTAATCCGCAACCCGGCGGCCTTGACGTCGTCGACCAGTCCATCGGCATCAAAATGATGATGCCGCGAAAAAATCAATCGAACGAGGTCGCGTTGCTGTTTGGTGAATCGCTGCTGTTTGGCGCGACTGGTGAGGTACTCTCGAAACTTGTTTTCGGGAGACTGCCGAACAGGTACGGACGGTAGTGTCACGTGAGGGACCGCTGGACCAACGTCGATGAGAAAAACGCCTTCACAGTGACATTATACAAAAATGCGGGTCAGGAACTCCGATTCTTGACCCGCGGTGCCCATGGATGACCCGCTAATCCGAATCCAATTGAGCAAAGAGACGGTCGAGCGTTTTCTCCCATTTGTCCGGTGTGTCGTACGTTCCTGCGGCAATCTCTCGCCGGACGCGAGCTACCAACTCATACCGAATGGTCGGATCCCCTGGTACCGCTTGGGGCGGTTTCGGCTGGCACATTCCCTTGCGTGGTTTGGCCGGTCGCGATCGCAGCAACCGAGCCGGAAGGTGCGGACCCTTCAAACATGAATCCGATCTGTGCTTCTGCATAGGAACCGTTCTCCCCTGCGGACGACGGCCGAATTCGGTGAACTCGGGGGAGCCGCCAACAGGTTCGTCACGGGGTCATAGACAACCCCTCGTGCGGTCGCGGGGGGACATGGACACGGGCGACCGCGGGCCGTGACAAGTGTTCGGAGCCGACCGAGGTGACGCACACCTGCGAAGCATCATCCCCGTTTGCATTCATTGTATCGTCGCGACTGACTTCCAGGATGAGGCAATTTGGCGAGGGATCTCGACGGACTACCTTTCCCAGATTCCCAACACGCACATTACGCTCATCGCGCACGAAAAGACAAGGGCCGCAATGACACCGATCGGGAGAATGGAAGCTGTTGCACTCCGCTCGGGTCGACTAGGTAAGGAGGAAAGGTGGTCAACGGAGTTAAGTCGCGATTGCTTTCATCGAGACAGGGGACTAGGCCGGATGGCGCTTCGAGGTGGTTCCCGAACGATGGCGAAGCTTGATCATCCTCAAGACGTTTCCCGCCGGCCAACGCGGTTCGCTTGTCAGTTCGTCCATCAGACGTCTCATCAGGAACACGCCACGACCACCAATTCGCAACTCGCCAGGATCATAGTGAGGCACTTTCGCAACGTCGAATGGCTGCCCCTCATCGAGCAAGCGAATCTCGATACCGTCCGGCCTGGGCAGACACTGAATCTCGTATCGCGCCAGCGGGTTATCATGGTGAGCGTGGCGAATGATGTTTTGAAGGGCCTCGTTCGTAGCCAGCAGGACTGCTTCGCACAAAGGGTCATCCAGACCGGCGCAGCGACAGACGGTTTCGACAAACACCCGAGCCAGCGGCAGCAGCGACAGCTCGCTAGGAAGGATGAGCGAGAATGGGGGGCGTTCGGCCGGAACCATCGCGGGCTACTCCCAGATTGTTCGCTACCCGCGCTGGGTGCGGGTCTTCGATGGTTATCGAGCGTTATAGGTCTATCGCTTGATTTCAACAACCTGCCTTTCGTCGCAACTCGTTCACGCGAAGGTGGGCCAGGCGTGTCGGTTCGGGAATTCGGTAGCCTCGCCCGGTGGCCAGCGTCACTCGAACGGCACTCGCGAGGTCGATGCGATGGCCGGCGGAAACGATCACGGGCTGAACCTTGGCTCGCGTGCGCACCGCGTAGCCGATCTGTTCGTCACCATCCATCAGCGGCGATAACGCTCCCGCGGTCACACCCGGTGGTCTGAACTTGCCGACGAAGAGCGACTTGGCGCATCCGAAACAGGGAACATCCAGCCAGAGTCCGATATGGCACGCCAAGCCAAGCCGACGTGGATGTGCGACGCCCTGTCCATCGAGCATCACGACGTCGGTTACGGTCCGAAGCTTCTGAAAAGCCGACAGAAGAGCCGGCGCTTCGCGGAAGGACAGCAAACCCGGCACATACGGAAAATGCACCGTCTCAACGGCATCAGCCGTCTCGATCATTCGCCAGTCGCGTGTGTCGATCACGATGACGCTTGCGTACATGATCGGCGAACGCAGGTTGTACGAGATATCCGCGCCGGCGACGATGTCCCATTTCAATAGGGGGCTGCGCACGTCGACCTGGGTGGCCAGTTGACGCTGAATTTGCACCGCTTCGACGGGAGTCACATTCCAAGTGTGCAACGAACGGAACTGCATCCGCGACGGCCCCCAGCGATAGGGTGAAGTCGATTCCTTCGGTGGCCCTTTCCTCTACGATCAGGTTATCACGCGACACGGGTTTCGTGAGAGTCCCCTCGGTGTGGGGGGGCGTCGGCAGTCGGTGGTGAGATCATTGCCGGGAAAATGGGCAGCGTCGCTTCGGAAGGATGCGGTCCGCCTTCGGCCCATCGCTCGGCCGCTTCGGTCACTTGATGGAACACCGATTCGACATAGACGCGATAATGCTCCAAGTCGTCGCGCTCGAGGTTTGGTGGAACATAAATCGCGGGGGGCACAAAGACGCAGACCGTGCTTCCCGGCCAGGGAATGGCGAATCGGTCCCAGCTGCGCAGTCGTTTGGCGCGGCTGAATCCCACTCCGAGCAAAACGAGAGGTAACCCGGTCATCGAGGCCAAATAAATGACTCCCGGATTCAATTGGCGCCGGGGTCCCCGAGGGCCGTCCGGCGTGATGATGAGGTGACGACGACTCGATTCGATGAGGTCGAGCAGAGCCGCCGAGCCTCCGCGCCGCGACGACCCTCGCGTTACTTCCAGACCAAAATACTTGCATGCCTGGGCGATCATCTCACCGTCGTTGTGACGACTAATCAAGACACGCCCGTAGGTGCGAAACCTGCAAAAGGTCATTACGGACTCATGCCAGACCGCGAAGATACATCGGGCCACTGATGGATGTGGGGGGCCTTTCCAGCCCTCGGGCGAGTACATTTTCAGTCGCACCGAGTGAATTAGAAACTTGATGGCCATCGCGCCCAATAGCGCAACGATTCGAATGAAAAGAGGGTGGCGTTTCATTCGGCTTCCATGCCGTGAGGGAATGAAGTCTATGCTGCGATACTAACCGCTTGCCGAAACTAATTCCAGACGATGTTGCCCAAGAGTGGCGAGCGCCGGAGTTTGCCGGCGCACGCGGCAGTTCGTTACTTGTCGTCATTGCGCAGGTCAACGTTTGGCCGGTCTTTCTCGAACTTCAGTTCGAAGCCGAGCCAGTCGTCGTCTTTCTTGTCGCCGGGCGGTTTTGCGGCTTCCGGTGGTTTGGCAAGCTCGTTCGGGTCGAGATTCACCGGTTCGACGGGCACGACCTCTTGGATCTCATCGAAGCTACGCGGCGCTTGCTTGGGCGTGTACTTTGAGGCGGGAACAGTTGCAGTGTCGGATAGCCCCTGATGGACAAGACTGCCGTTGACATCCAGCGAGAAGTAGGCCGCGCTGGCTGGCATCTCGAAGTCTAAAAAGGCGGGAAGTCCCGTGTCGGAGAAGTCGCGAACGACACGCCCCGACGGATCCAGAATCCGCCCCCGCTCGGCGACGCGCACATTGTCCGACACGACCTCGGCAAAGATCTGCTCGACGACTCGCAATTCCGACGCCAGTTTATGGTCCCAAAGATCGATGGTCGTGCCGGTTTCGAGATCGTCCAACTCTTCCATCTGGCGCTCGTTCACCTGACCGCCAATACCGACCAGCACGAGCTTGAGCGGCCGTCTGCGACCCGATGCGACGTCCCGCGCCAGCCGGATCGAATACTGCTTCACATCATCGAGGTCGTGCAGTTCGCCATCGGTGATAAAGACATAAAAACCCCACGGGGCGCTCCGGAAACGCTCTTCAAAATACTTTACCGCGGGGAGGAGTTGAGTGCCGGTGCCGAATTGTCGCGGAGGGCCGAAGATATGGCGCTCAACCTGATCGGCTGTGAAGTCCCCAATCTCTTCAACCTGACCACCACCCGGGCCGACGGCCCAATAGATGACCGTCGTTCCGCCATCGGCATCCACCTTGCGTGCCAGATGGGCGCAGACCTTTTGCGCAACCGGCGTGATGACATTGGTCGCCTGATGCTGGCCGAAAATCGGCGACAGGGCGCCGCCGCTCGTCACGCCGTACAGTTGGGCCATCGAACCGGAACCATCTAGGGCGATGCCCGTCTGAGCACCCTCGATATGGGGTTCCATGAGGATTGTCGCGGTGACGCGTACTTTGCCGCCCCCTGTTGGGCGGACGTTTACTTCGCCGAATGGCTCAACGATCTTCTTGAGTTGGGACATGGTGTTCCCTCCACGGAGTTTCAGATGGGGGTCCGGTCTTTATATTATTCGCAACGGTATCGGGAAAATTAAGTCGAATCCGCGATACCTGGACCGCCGCATGCGAATTGCCGTCATTCATGGTCAAATATGTTCGCTGCCGTCGAAAGGCAATGTATCCCCACGACACCAATCCACACGCAAGCAAGATCCAGTAACCTGTGAGCCAAATCGGCTGCCACGGGCCGCGATACCACATGATGACTGCCATCGCCGCGCCTGACAGTGCCAGAATCGAGAATTCAGCCAAACAATGGGAAACGTGCTTGAGGCTCAACGCCAATACGAAGTATGCCGGAGCCAAGAATGGCACGAACCATCGGACCGAGGCGTTCAGTCCCGAGTGATTGTTTGACGTAATGCCGTAGAGAAGAACGCTCCCCAGACACCAACTCCAACCGGCGAGAATCTCGGGTCGCCATCGCGGGACACGCCAAATCAAAAGGCCGATGGGCAACACGGCGAGAAACAGCGTCGGGTTATGACCGACGATTCCCCGGATTCCGAACGAAAGGTCAAACAGGTATCCAAGGAACGCCACGGCACTTTGATGCTGGACCTTGCCTGTCATGTTTCCGGCTGTGAATGGGCTTCCCGGCCAGAAGAGATACTCGGGCACGGCGTTCGCTGGGCCGATCGAGCCGCCGACGGCGAAATTCAGTCCGTGGTGAAGCGCGACAAATGGGATCAGCCCCACCCCGAAGGTCGTGAGCCGCCCGAGACGTTTCCAAAGGCTTCCGGGTGCGGACCGAACCAGCGCGAGGCCCGAAGTCGCGGCGATAAGGGGGGGACCGATGCCCAAATCGATCGAATAGCCAAGCCCCGTCAGGGCACCGATGACAGCGAAGGTCCACCAAGCCCTAGTTTCATCGAGGGCCAAAGCAATCTGAAAATACACCAACAAGGTGGCAACCGCTAACAGCAAGATGTGGTTGTTGACTTGGCAGCAGTAGGGTAGGGCCAAGGTTCCGACGGCGAAGCTCGCGGTCAGCATCACGGATCGAGTCCATGGCAGATCGAGCCGGCGCGATAGTCGCCAAATGCCGAAGACCGCGACCACGAACGCGAACCCGCTGCTGCAGAGCGTCATGGTCCAATAAAACCGTTGCGGGTTAGTGGCCGCGGTCAGTCCCGTCAGCTTTTGAATAATCCAATAACATCCGGCCATCCCAACGGCGGGCACGGGCGATTTGTCGGAGTAGAAACGACCGTTGATGAATAGCTTGTCGCACGTTAAGGGCGTAAAGATGGACCGATCGATCGCCAACGTCCCGTGATCGACGAGGCTCTCGACGGTTGCCAGCCGGCTGCCGTCGTTCCAGCCGCCAACAGAGCTTCGCGCGCTCACCAGAGCAATCACCGTCGCCAGGGTGACTACGATCAGTCCCGGACGGCGGTTGAGAAACGGAATGATTGCCATGCGTCCTCCATGACGCCATCGAACTCGAGTCACCCGTCACACCGCACTGGAAACAGTCGGCGATTAGAGAGTTGGCCCAATCTGCCAGGGCGCGAATTCTTCTTCGCCGACCCCGTTGATTTCGCTCTTCGTCTTTTTGCCACCGGCGACCGCGAGAATCTCCTCGAAGATCTGCCGGCCGACCACTTCCACAGGAGTGCCCTCGAGGATCACACCGGCGTCGATGTCCATGTCGTCAATCATGTGCCGATAAAGTGGGGAGTTAGTGGCCACCTTGATCGATGGTGCCGGCTTGCACCCGAACACCGATCCTCGGCCGGTTGTGAAGACAAGGACATTGGCGCCGCCCGCGACGATGCCGGTCATGCTGACGGGATCGTATCCGGGTGTGTCCATGACAACGAATCCCTTGGCAGTTACCGGCTCGGCGTAATGGACAACGTCCGCCATGGCGGTGCTTCCCGCCTTGGCGATAGCCCCGAGTGATTTCTCGTAGATCGTGGTCAGGCCGCCATCTTTGTTGCCCGGCGACGGGTTGTTGTTAATCTCCGCACCGAAGACTCCCGTGTACCATTCCCACCACTTGATACGTTCAACGAGTTTCTCGCCCACGGCGCGGGTGACGGCACGGCGAGTCAGCAGATGCTCGGCCCCGTAAATCTCGGGTGTTTCACCAAGGATCGAGGTACCCCCTTGTTGAACGATCAAGTCCGAGGCGATGCCCAGCGCGGGATTGGCCGTCACTCCGCTATTTCCGTCAGACCCCCCGCAATTCGTGCCGAGGATCAGATGGGACGCCGGCAAACGCACTCGGCGAATCTGATCAACCGATGGCAGGAGTTCCGCAACAGCCTTGACGCCAGCCTCGACCGTCCGTGCAATTCCGCCACATTCTTGGATCGACAAGACCATCGGTCTCCGCTTGGGGCGATGGAGTTGCACGAGTTCGAGGCCCTCGTTCTCGATGAGATGTATCGCTTGGCCCGTCTCGCACCCGAGCCCCACGAGAATGTAGGCGGCCACGTTCGGATGACGAGCGATGCCGGCGAGTGTTCGATCGAGTTGCCGGTGATCGGCTCCGTCATACTGCATGGCGCAACCTTGTTTGTGGACGATTGGGAGGATCCCATCGACATTCGGAAATGCGTCTAATAGTCCCGCGGCCCGGATGCGTTCGGCGATGTACTTGCTGGTGCTCGCCGAACAATTGACGGTGCTGATGATCGCGACATAGTTGCGTGTGCCATAGCGCTGATGCGGCGGCCGGTCCGGGCCGCGATCGAAGCCATCGAAGTAAAGGGTTTCGGTCGCGGGCAGTGGCGGCGGCACATCGCGACAATAGGCATAGTCGCGTTCAAAATGATCGGCCCGGCAGTTGTGGACGTGAACATGCTCACCCGCACTAATGAGCCGCCCCGCGAATCCGATCACTTGCCCATATTTGATAATCGGGTCGCCTTCGCGGATAGCAGTTAAGGCGATCTTGTGGCCGAGTCGGATCGTCGTGCCGGGCGTGACTGCGTGACCATCAAGGACGAAGGCGGTGCCCTCGGGAATTGTTTGAGCCGCGACCGCGACATTGTCCTCCGGCCGGAGCTTGACAACATAGGGATTCTTGGATTGGGCCAACATCAGTGGAGACCTCCGGCATGGGTGCGATTCCAGTGGACAAACTAACGGTTTTTGACGATTGACGCAAACCGGAATCAGGCGCCCGAACGGAATCGTCGTTCCTTGTGAAATCGGTCCGGTCAGGGCGATGTTCGTGCAACGGGCGATTCCGTAACCATCGAGGCGACAAGAAGAAGCGACATCAATCGAGTGGCCCGAAGTTCCGCGTTTTGCAAAGATACAGATTATTCTAGGAATAGCCGTCGTACTCTAGAAACTGGCGAATATCGGTAAATTCTGTGGCGATCACCCGTTGCGGCTCGGCGTCGCGGCATTACAATAGGCAAGAGTATCGCATAGGAATCATAACTACGGACAATCCAAACCGCTTGGGGCCGCCCGAGCCGTGAGGAATTATTGTGTCGGCGACCCGGGGCTGGGTAATGGACAAAAAGCTGTGTCTAGGCTCTATTGGCGTTGCCGGACTCATGTTACTCGTCTTCTTGATCGACATCATCATGGGCATCCCCTTTGGGGGGGCCGGCGCGATTGTGGGTATTGACGTCGTCGGTATCCTCGCCGCAGGCGTACTCCTGTACATGTCGGTCGCGACCTATCTCGAAGTCCGTTGAGTCACGGAAACACGGAAGCGTCGGCGTTGGCTTGTCGGGCGAGATCGACGAGGGCTGCGACGACACCGTCTACTGTAAATTCACGAGCTTCCGCCGCCGCGTCGAAACCCAGTTCACGAATCGCTTCCGTGGTAACGGGGCTAATGCTCACCAGCTTCACGACGCCTTCGTGTATTCGATTCCGGCCCGTTTCATTCAGCGAATTCAGAAACGCGCGAGCGATATTGGCACTGGTTAGGGTCACATAACCAATCTCACCCCGACTCAAAGCCAACAATGTGTCGGAATGAAGGTCGATCGCGTCGCGTTGTGAATAGACAGCAACTTGTTCGACATCGGCGACCGAGGCCAATTCCGTTCGAAGCAACTCTCGGCCGCGATCAGCCCGAGCCAGCAATACTCGCTTGCCGATCACGATTGGCTTCAATGCCATCGCTAACTGCTCAGAACGAAACTCGCTCGGTGTGAGATCCGCAACAAGGTGATAGGCAGCCAATGCTTGGGCTGTCTTCGGACCGATGGCAGCGATCTGGATGGCGCCAATCGCACGCAGGTCTCGCTGACGCTCAAGCAGCCGTCTGAAGAAATAGCGAACACCGTTCGCGCTGGTGAATACTAGCCAATCGAATGATTTGATCCGCTCAATCGCGTCATCGACAGGCGCCCAATCGAGTGGCTCGGAAATCTCGACTGCCGGCAGCACGAACGGAATCGCCCCCAGCAACGAAAGCTGACGGGTCATTTCATCGGCTTGGTGGCGAGGACGAGTGATTAAAACGCGCTTTCCGAAAAGAGGGCGTTGCTCGAACCATGAAGTCTGGGGGCGTAGTTTGACGACCGGCCCGATTACGACAATGGCCGGCGCCGCGAGCCCTTCATCGCGAGCGGTGACTTCGAGGCGTTCCAAAGTCGTGACGGCGGTTTGCTGCCAACCCGTGGTCGCCGCTTGCACAATCGCAGCCGGAGTGTTCGGCGCCTTGCCGTGATCAATCAGCACTTTGACGATCAAGTCCAGCCGGGCCATCCCCATGTAGATCGCGAGGGTCCCGGGGAATCGGGCGAGGGCAGCCCAATCGAGACTGGCGTTAACCTTGGTCGGATTCTCATGACCGGTTACGAGCGCGACGGCGCTCGCCGTGGCGCGATGAGTCAATGGGATTTCGGCGCAAGCCGCCGCACCGAGTGCCGCCGTTACGCCGGGCACGATCTCGTAGGGAATCCCTGCCGCACGCAACGCGGCCGTTTCCTCTCCGCCGCGACCGAAAATAAACGGATCGCCGCCTTTCAACCGAACGACGCGCTTGTTCTGGCGAGCCGCCTCGATCATCTTGCCATGGACAAATGGCCAACGATGCGGATGTTCACCGGGCAACTGGTCGACACAGATTCGCTCCGCGTGAACGGATGCCAAATCCAAGATTCGTGCCGAAACGAGTTTGTCATGGAGAATTAGATCGGCTTGAGCTAGGCATTCGACGGCTCGGACGGTGAGCAGTGACGGATCACCAGGACCGGCACCGACGAGGGCCACCCGAGGAAAGCCGCCTTCAGTCATGATCTACTACGTCCCGTCGATCAAACACCAATCCACTCCTCGCTGTCGGGTTCCTCGATTTCATCCGGCTCGCGCTTGATCGTGTACTTGCACAGCAGAATCCCAAGTTCATAGAGAGCGGTCATGGGGATCAGCAGGAACATCATGGTGATGATGTCGGGTGTTGGCGTAACAATAGCGGCAATGATCGCCATCACTATGATGGCGATCTTTCGTTTGCGGCGAAACGCATCAATGTCGAGAAATCCGAGCCGCACCAAGAAGAGCATCACAAGCGGAGTCTGAAAACAGATGCCGAAAATTAAGGGAAGCATGATGGCCAGGCTGAGCCATTCGTTGAGCCGCAGGTCCGGGGTGAAACCCAAGAAGTCGTTGAACCAAAGTAACGCGCTGACGGTACGCGGCATCACCAAAAACTGACAAACCAGGACACCGGTAATGAAGAGGCCGACGCTAAACGGTAGGAAGGTGTTGACGTAGTATTTCTCGTGAGGATAAAGCCCCGCGGCGATGAACGACCATATTTGGATGAAGACCCAAGGACTGGCCAATATCAATCCGCAAAGCAAGCTGACCTTGAAGTAGACCATCATCGTCTCAGTGGCGCTCAGGGTCACCAGTTCCCTTGGTCGAACGCGGGTTTCGACGCGATTGGTCAGGCGCCAAATATCAAGCGGACTCATCTGAACGTTGAGCTTGATCGGTTCGGCGCTGGTGTCTCCTTTTATTCCCGGCAACTTCTCGAGTTCGGTTTGCGGAATCGTAATGGTGATGAGTTGGGGCGCGGTTGCGAAGAGTGCATCGCCCCGCTTACGTTCCGCGTCTTCTTCCAGGCGCTTAACACGTGTGTCGAAAAACTCTTCCAAGGCCGCAGACACGGGGGCCTTAATGATATCGCTTACGGGTCGCCCGATACCGATGCGGCGGTCGCCGACGGCATAGCCAACGAGGTCGAGAACAAATCCGATGATCATGCAAAACAACAAACCGGCGATCGCTCGAATCAAATGCCATCGAAGAACCTCGATATGCTCTCCGAACGGCATGCGAGTGTCTTCGAACAGATCCTCCGATACCTCTCGTTTGCGTTTCTTCCAAAAGAACATCGCGTGGTCCAATGAAGCAAGAAGGCGTGTTCAACGGCGTTGCCGGTGACTGCGTGACTGGGATGATTCTACGGGTCGCAGGAAACAGTCACAAGTTGAGTCGCACAGACATGGCCGAAAACCGCGTAAACCTTGACGGCTATTTCGACAATGCGACGACAAGTCGGCGCCAGATTGGAGTTCCGGCCAACCGGATCGTTTCCGCGGTGGGTGATCGTGCGATACTGAGAACCGGTGTCGATTGATCGTGCGAATCTCAATGTGCGGGTGAGAATATGTGGCGCCACTTGTGGATCATCTGCCTAGTATTAGGGGTGGTGGGTTGTCGAAACGCGACGGGCCCGTTTGCCAATCTGCAACGGGCTCGCCCCGATGACCCAACGCTGAGTATTGAAGATCAGAAACGCTTCGGGCGTGATCGGTTGGCCCGCCCCGACGATGCATACCTAAACGGTCCCAAGTCAGGGATCGAGGGGTTTGGGCCTGCGGGTCGCTGAACCGTAGCGTGGCCTCGAGCAAGGGAGTCGCTCATGCGCCGCGGCATTCTCGTGGGCTTGATCGTTGTTGCTGGTTGTCAAACTGCGCCGGAACCCATCAAGCCTCAGCCATTGCCCGATAACCAACCGGCGGCCTACGCGGATTTGGTTCGCCGTGCCCGAACCCTTGCCGCATCGGCCAATGAGGCATTTTACGTCGACAACTGGACCGAAGTTGAATCATCGGCTCGCGGCTTAGAATTGACGGCTGCCCGCATGGCCAACGCCGATTCGGTTCCGGTCGCCCGGGCTTTGGCCATTGCCAGTCAGTCCGGCCAGTTGAAGGAATCGGCCCGCGATCTCGTCGAGGCCGCTCGGGCCAAGGATCCCAAGCGAACTAATGAAATCATGAAACGCATCAACCTTTTGGTGCGTGACCTTCGTGAGTGACCGATGGAACTTGATATTCCCTCCTGGTTTCGTTACCGCCAAGGTAAAGCTGAGAAGGCTGCCGACAATTGCTTCAAGTTGACGGCGCCCTTGCTGGACCCCTATTACATTCGAGTTCGCCAGAACGACCAAGGTCGTTGGATTCCCTCGATTGCCAATGCTCCTGAGGGCGAAGACTCGATGGCCGATTCCGCGGGGTTCGACTCGTTGAGAGATGCCTGGCGCGCGGCCTTCGAGTTGTACCGTCATGTGGCGTTGTATTAAGCTGCGGCAATAAAATTCAATTCTGAGCGAATCACGCCTCATCGCAACGCGCGGTTTTTGTTGCGTTCGTGCCCCCATCGCCTAGAGATGAGCAACGGGTTTTTCTCACCTAGTTGCGAGGCGAGTTGTCATGGGGTTGCTCAACAAGATACGGGGCGAGTTTGTCGATATCATCGAGTGGACCGAACCTGCCGAGAGCCAGATCTTGGCCTACCGTTTCCCGCGACTGGGGAACGAGATCAAGTACGGCGCCCGGCTCACCGTCCGTGAGGGCCAAGCGGGAGTCTTTGTCAATGAGGGGCAGGTCGCGGACGTGTTTCCGCCGGGCATGCACACTCTCGAAACCCAGAACATGCCGATTCTGACGACCCTTCAGGGTTGGAAATACGGGTTTCAATCGCCATTCAAGGCCGAGGTCTATTTCGTCGCAACGCGCCAATGGACGGATCAAAAATGGGGAACGCAGAACCCGGTCATGATGAGGGATACCGAATTCGGCCCGGTGAGGATTCGGGCTTTTGGAACTTACGCGTTTCGGGTGGCTGATCCGAAGGTGTTCTTGCAACAACTGGTGGCCACCGATCCGGCATTCGAGGCTTACGAAGTCGTGAATCAGTTGCGCAATGCGATCGTTTCCCGCTTCGTTGACGTTCTGGCCCAGGCCAGAATCCCGGTCCTTGATCTTGCCGGCAACTACGACCGACTAAGCCAATTAGCCCTCGATCGTATTGCCCCTGATCTCGCGACGATGGGCATGGCGTTGACTCGTTTCTATGTGGAAAACATCTCACTTCCGGTGGAAGTTGAACAAGCGGTCGATCGCCGGACGCGAATGGGGGTTATCGGCGATGTCGCAGAATATACCCGATTCCAGACAGCCGATGCGATTCGCGACGCGGCTCAGAACCCGGGCGGCATTGCGGGGATTGGCGCGGGACTGGGCGCGGCAGTTGCGATCGGCCAGCAGATGGGGGCAGCTGTCGGCGCGACGGCTCCCGTGATTCCACCTCCTCTACCGTCATCAATTGCCTATCATGTCGCTATCAACGGGTCGCCGGCGGGGCCGTTCGACCTCGCCACCCTTTCCGCCAAGGCTCGCGAAGGAGTTCTCACTCGCGACACGTTGGTGTGGAAGCAGGGCATGGCGAATTGGATCGCCGCTGAAGCGGTGGCTGAGTTGCAGCCATTATTGATCGCTGGCCCGCCGCCGCTTCCCAGAACGTGACTCTCATCGTTCGGAGATCGCGCATGTCAAGGATTCTCACCATCGTCGCCGCGCTGATGCCGGCGACTCTGGCAGCCGCGGATGTTCCCGCCAAGCCCGGCCGCATCATCTCGGCAAGCGGCACGGCCACCGTTCGCATGAAACCGGACATGGCGCGAATCTACTTCGGCGTGCGAACGACAGACCCGGTCTCCGAAACGGCTCGCGAACTCAATCGCAAGACCGTCAAGAACATGACCGACCTCATGTTCAAACAAAAGATAGACGGTTTCGAAGTGTCAACCTCGCCCGTGCATCTGGTGCAACAGGCGGAGACCCGATTCGGCGCCGTGCCGGTTGCCGGTGGCGTCCAGGCGCCGCCGCAATTACCGTTCATCGTCACGCAGGCGTTGACCGCCACTGTTCGCGACAGCGATCCGGAGCGACTGAAGGAGAAGATCAACAAGCTCGTTCAGATTGCCGTCGACAACGGGTGCAATACCAGTGGCTCGCCGCCGCCTGATCCCGAGGTCTACTATCCGGGACGTGCAGCCGGCAACGGCCCGAGGGTTGTGCTCATGCGAGAGGATGATTCGGAATTGCGTCAATCGGCCATTCTATCCGCGACGCGTCGTGCCATTGCGAACGCCAAGGCGCTTGCGGAAGGGGCAGGTGTGAAAATTGCGGATACGCTGACCGTTACCGAATCCTCGTCAGCGGGGCCTGAATCCAATCCAAACTACTATTCCAACGTCAGCCTTCGCGAAATCGCCGGAGAACTCGAACTGACCGTTCGCGTCACCGTAACATGCAGCTATTGACGGTTCCTAGGGAAGGCCATTGAGTTTGCGAACGACCCATTCGACACTGAGCAATAGCACGAAGACGATCAGAGTCCAATAAGATCGGCCGAGATGTGTCTCGTTACGGAATTGGCGCTCGACAACTTGGCTGGTGAGCTTTTCGACCAACCGAGCGGCGTCTTCAGCCTCGAATACTTCGCCTCCGGTACGCGCGGCCATATCTTCCAACAGCGTCCGATTGGTGGCAAGGTCGGTGATTTCCTCACTCTGCGGCGCGTCAACGGTAAAGCCGGCTCGCATCTTGTCCAATTGACCCGACGGGGCGTTCAATTGATCCGCAATGTCGGGAATAGCAAGCTCCATGGTGTAACGGCCTGGAACCAAGTCACGGACCTTGGCTTCACGTTCTCGCGGCCGGCCGTCGCGCCGTGTCAGCGGAACCATGCCTGCCGGCTCGGTCTTTCCGTCGGCAGCGTGTCGCGTCAACCGGACTCCGGCCAAGGCTCCCGGACCAAGCGCACGCGCGATTTCACTCAGTCGGGCGACAACCTCGATGTCTTGGCCGGTGCGATAGAGCGGTTCTCGCGTGCCGAACCGAACGAAATCGTTGCCGGCGACTAGCGGCCGATCCGAGGCAGCCCATCGCAGTACTTGGCCCCAAAACCGGTGGTGATATGTGTCGCCGGTGCGGTATCGCCATCGCCATGTGCTGTCGAGGCCGACGAACATGACTCGACCAAAACCATAGTTCTGCCGGCAAATGATCGCGTTTGATCTCTCGAGTTCGGTTTCTTCGGCCGGGGTCGATGCGGGAGCCTCACGGAAATACGCCAAGGACGTCGCACCCGGTTTGACCTTTCCCACCACGCCCCAATAGTGTCGGGGAAGTTCGCTCCATCGCTGAGTGCTTTGCTCGACCGTGGCCTCGAGTTGCAAGAACCCGGTCAACCGTCCCTCGCCGGTGAAAGCCAATTGAAAGCCCTCCAATGGGCGGACTTCACGGGCTTCTTTGATCGGCAGCATTTTCACAATGGGGTCGGCCTCGCGATCGGCGGGATTAACGGCGAACGCCAACGGCATGGCTCGCTTGCCGGCGAGAATGACCAAAGTGCCGCCATGTTCGGCGACATAGGCCTCCAGCCGTTGACGGTCGGCACTGGGAATTTGATCAGGGGCCACATCGCCAAGAATGACGGCGTCGTAAGACGTGAAAGCGTCGGCCTCGGCAGGCAACTTAAGCGCCGGATAGCCGATCCGTGACAGCTCGTCTTCGGGCACGCTGTTGATTCGCGGTTGCGAGAAAACGACGGCCTTGGTCACGATCGACTTGTCGCGAGCCAAGACGCTCGCCAGATAATGAAACTCCCAACGAGCTTCACCGTCGATCAGCAATACCTTGGCGGTATCGTCGGCGACATTGACCACAAGGGGGCGACTGTTGTTGTCGGAACGTAGCTCGTCATTTTGAGCTTTTGCGGTCGCGGTCAACGTTTGTGTGCCCACTTGATCCAACTTCGGCGTGAATTTGACGGTGTAGGTTGCGTTCGTACCGTCGTGGGCCACGCGTTCCTCGAGCAGCTCTTGGCCGGGGAATTGCAATTGAACGACCAATTCACGTTTGGAAATTCCGGTGACTTGGACGCGGACCTCGATCGGAACTTCAGATCCTTTGAAAACGGAGGTGGGTGATTGAATCGCCGTGATGGCAATGTCGCTCGGTGGGATTCGCGATCCAATTGCAATGGGGAATATCGGCACGCCGAGTTTGCCGAGGTCTGTGGCTTTGGCAGCGGGAGGTGGCCCCCAGTTATGGCGGCCGTCGGACAGGACGACCACGCCGACGATGCGACCTTCGCTGGTGCCCGCGGTTTCCAAGGCACGCGCCAGCGGCAACCGAAGATCGGTATAGGCATTGGCAGGCTTGCTCGACTGCAACAACTCGACCAGGGATTCAGCCGTGAAGGGCGCCGATTCTTGGGAAAACGCCACCAACTCGACGGAGTGATGTTCGGACAGCCGTTTGATTAACTGAATGCGGCTGCCAATGAGGACCTCTCGCGCGATTTGAAGTCGCGTGAGGGGATCGATCCGTGTGCAGACCTGATTATGCAATGCCCTTTCCGATTGGCCCGCGGGCGTCGCTGGGAACGAGACCCGGCCGGTATCCGCATATTGCTTCAACCAGTCGTTGACTTGTGATTCCCGCACCAAATCCGAGGCAACGGCCAGCCCTCGAGCGAGACGGAGTTTTTCGGCGGGGTCCCGTTGCGGGTCGGCGACCAACATGCTGTCGGAACGGTCCAGGGCGACGAGCACGCGACCGATGATGCGCTGGTTCGATGGCCGCGACACGATGGGCTGCAAACAAAGCAGCCAGAGGAATCCCAGCGTCGCGATTCGGAATGCCAGCAATCCAAAGGCCGTATGCCGCGACAACAACCGAAGTTCATACGAGTAAAGCCAAACCAATAGGGCTATCGTCACCAGGAGACCGCCACCGAACAACCCCAGTTGCAACCATACGGGAAGTGGATCGAGCGGCGGGGTAAATACCAGCCGGGTATCGGTGAACGGCACGCTCAGACGAAACATGTCAACGGCCCTTGCAATAGTCCGCCAAGCCGGCACACTAGGTTCGATGTTTGACCATTCGGCGAGTCATCAGGATCTCAAATATCAGCAGGAGCATAACGCCAAGCAGTACCGGAAGCCACAACTCCTTGGTCGGAGCCGCGCCCGAAATCGCATCGAC
>CAZESP010000028.1:0-83751 GCA_964515185.1 uncultured Alcaligenaceae bacterium | reverse complement strand
GTCTCTGTCAAGCCTGCTGCCATAATTCAGGCAGATTTTGATGCGTTCGCCCTGCCAATCGGGCCACGTTCAATCGCGTAACCGAAGCGGCAAACCTGACTATTGGCGGGAAGTGACAATCGGAGATTTGGCCGGGCCTTTCAGCAGCGCGATCAGGGGTAAACGCTCACTTGCCTCGTTGCGTCGCTGTTGCTGAAGCGCTGAGTTTTGCCGCCATTGGCTCGCGACGCTGCCGGTTTTCCGATCACCTCTCAGCCCTGGTGAAAACAGTTGCACGGTCCATGTCCTGTGAGTAGATTCATCTCTAAAGTCGTGATCTCGCTGCAGCCAAGCCACGGTCGCCCTTGTGGTAGTCGATCAGCGTCGGAGGATGCCGTGAATCGTCGATTGCTTCGGAACATCGTATTACCCATGGTGGTCGCCGGGGTCGTAACTATTCCGCTTGGATGGGCTGACTCGCCGGTACCCGAACTTGATGTCGCTGCGAAACTGAAGGACGCCCGCGCGCGTGGAGCCAAACTCTACAATGGCGGCGACACGGCAGGGTGCCTGGAGGTGTTCATCAAGTCGCTTCAAGAGGCCGCCACGACCCTCGCTGACCACCCGGATTTGCGAAACGCAATTCGCGCGGCATTTCGGGAGGCGGACACCAAGCCGACATCGAGTGATCAGGCGTTGAACCTCCATGAGTTTCTCGTCAAATTCGTCAAAGACCTGGACCGTCTTGATTCGGTCGCGGAATTCGTGAAGCGCGGCAACGAAGCGCGGTCGGCCAAGGATGCTGAAAGAGCCGGCAGGTTGTTTCGAAGTGCATTGGCGATTCATGCGGCCAAGGCGAAAAGTAACACGAAAGAAGCGAAAGCTCGCGATGCGGCATCGGCTCATTGTGGTCTGGGGTACCTCGCCACCGACGCCGGTCGCCACAACGACGCGCTGCGCGAATTTTCCGAGGCAGCACGCATTGACCCCACCGATGGCGAGTCGCGATTCCGTTGCGGAATGGCACATGCCGCGTTGCACGACTATTCGCTCATGCACGCTAGTTTTCAGGAAGCGATGCAAGTGGCTCCTACAGACCATCGGGTGCTCAATAATGTCGCCTGGGAATGGGCGACGCAACCCGATCCCAGCGCCCGCGATGGGGCCAAGGCCGTGGAGGCGGCTTTGAAGGCTTGCAAACTTACCAACAATGGCTTCGCCAATTACCTTGACACATTGGCGGCAGCCCATGCCACCTCCGGTGATTTCAATGAGGCCGTTCTCGCCGCCGATCAAGCGCTACTCAAGGCCGCCGACTTGAGCTACGCGTCCGTGCGTGCCATGCGCGATCGACGCGACCTATTCCGTCGCGGCAAGTCATATCGACGACCCGCAAAGGCGCCGGAAGGAGCTGATGTCGCATTGGTGGTTCTCTTGCCTGCGGAAGCGACGGTCAAATTTGACAGCATGGGCACGCAAAAGAACATGCCGGCGATGAAGCCCGATCAACCAAGTCGCGTCAGCTTCGAGATTCGTTCTGGATCTTCCAGCAACTCGACGCAGGTAATTCGGCTAAGCCTGACATTAACAGTCGCTGGAAAGCCCGAGGTCTTCGATCTTGAGTACCCGGTGAATCGTGGCGAGATGAAGTACGTGGATGCTCGTGAAATCGAGGCACGCTGGCGCCGGTTCGTCGAACAGGTCCCGATTCCGTAAACGGCTGGTTGTCACTCAAATCAAGGTAAGAATCTGATTCCGAGGAGTTTGGCATGAATCGGTATGGTTCGTTCGTAGTGACTTTGGCCGTGGGTTTTCTGTTGGTGACGGCGCCATGTCGTGGCCAAACCCCAAAAGCAGCGCCGGTTTCTGTGCATGAAGACGCGGCTGGAAACGGCTGGCAAGTGCGCGTGCGATTTGGGCGAGATTCGAAGTCGTTTGGCCGCGCCGCTCATGCGTGGAGTCTCGATGCTGCCAAGGAAATCGCCGACCGTTTGCAGCGTGAGCATGGCGACCTCGATGAAGACCTTTCCGTCGCCGAGATTCGAATCGAGGGCAAGGACGGCAATGGCGACATCAAACCTGGTCAAACCCCACGGCTACCCGATTGGCCGATTGTCGAGCACGATTTCCGCACGCGATCCCGCAAGCGATCGGCGGAAGTCGATAAGAAACTTGCCGAGGTGAAAGCGGCTTACGAAGATGCCGCCCAAAAGACCGAAGAGGTTCTTGCCGAGAAGCCCGCCGACCCGGCCAAAGTCGAGAAATCCCTCAAGGACAAGGCCGTCGAAGATGCCTATCGGAAGTACAACCAGAAAGTCGATGAACTCGAAAAAGAGCTATTCAAAGGGAAACCGCAGCCCTTGCCGCGCTTCAAGATGCCCGAGCCGAAATACATCTACGAACACTCTCGTGACTGGCCGGAAGCGAAGCGGATGCAATTCCAAGCCGAGGGAATCAGCCGCGACGTGCGCCGACGTCAATCTGATCTCGAGACGTTCCGAGAGGAGATCGCAGCCGAGCAAAAGAAGATCATTTTCGATGACGAAGCCGGCCGAAAGTCCGGCGACTTGGCCCAGCGAGAGGAGAAACTCAAAGAGTCGATTGTCGATTACAACGAGAAACTCAAACCACTTCGAGAACAACAGAGCGTTCGCGAGCAGCTTGACCAAGCGGTGAATCGGCAGGTCAACGCCCTGGACAGCCTGCTGCTGGATAAGAGCCGCATCGCTCCACCGCCGGATGGATTCGCCACCGGAGCGGATGCAGTCTACAAGTCGGCGCCCCAAACGCAGATCGTGAAAACCGACCCCGCGGGTAAGCCGTTGCCCGACGACCAACAACCGCCCGGCTACCCGAAGGAGTTTCTTGGCGGTGCCCTGAAGAACGATGAGCGCCTCGTGGTTGATCCCAACCTTCGCGTCGATTTGTTATCGAAAGAGCCGGACAAAGGCCCCGGTGAGGTCAAGGCCGGCGTCTTCGGGAAAGTGACGGAAGTCGATCCCCAGGCCGGCAAGGTCGCGGTTCAGGTCGATCCCAGAGGGAGCCAGATTATCGTTTACGGAGTCAATCCGCAAAACGTGCGGGTCGGCGACTACATCGAACCACGGCAATCCATCGGCAGATGGCGCCCTTCGCCGCGCAATCCTTCCGTGGGCCAGTTGGTATTTCAGGCGCTGAACGCGAACAAGCGACCCGTTCCGCCTGGGCCGTTACTCGATTTCGCCAAGAAGAAACCGGCCATTCCCGGGCAATTGAAGAAGGACATCCCCGAGCCGGACCCGACGCCCCTGCCCGCAAAGGAAGGAACACTGCCGCCCCCCGACGGCAACGGCAAGGATGACCGAAAGTGGATCGTATTCGATGATACCATTCCCAAGAAATTCGCTTCCAAGAATGGGGCCATTGACGCTCGAATCGTCTTGGCCGAACGCGAACTTCAATTGGCCAAGGGTGAGGAAAACCGCAAAACGAACGAGGCAGGTGAGGCGGCCAACAAGGCCAAGCAACTCGAACGTGAGCTGATGATGGCCAAAGAAAAGCTCCAATCGATTGAGAAAGAGGGCGACGGGATCCTTGCCAAGGTTGAGGAGCTAGAAGTTCGTAAGAAGGACCTCGCGAAGACTCTCGAGAAACTGAAAAAGCAAAAGCAGGTCCTCGAAGGAATGGCGGTACGGCTCAAAGGCAGCAAGAACGATAAGGAAATCGACGCCTTTAACGCCCAGGCCCGCAAGCATAATCTCGATGAGCAGAAGTTGCGTCAAGACGTCAAGATGCTCACAATGGATGAGACCAAACTTCAGTCGAAGATTGCCGAGTTGCAGCGCGAACAGAAGAAAGCGAAGGACAAGCACGCCGAGCTGGAAAAGGATCGCAATGGGCTTGAAATGATGGCAAAAACAGCTCAGTCCGCGCTGGAACAAGCAAAGACCGCAACAAAGGCAAAAGAGGATGCCGTGAAGGCATTGCAGGAAGAAAAGAAGCGCCTCGCCGACGAGGAAGCCGCCGAACGCAAAGAGGCCGAGGAGAAACGAAAGAAGGACGCCGAAACCAAGAAAAAAGAAGAGAAACCGTAAACGGGACGATTGAACGATCCGGATCCCCAGGAGAGGCCAACCCATGAAGGCTCCTCGCGTCGCCTTGGCCCTTGTTCACCTGGTCGCGATTACCTGCGTGATACACGCCCAACCGGCGAATGGCGACGCCCTGAGCCGTGCGGCCGCCAAGTTGAAAAACTCACAGCCCCTCGATTTCGATAAGCTCGGCGTCGAGGAACTGAAAAACCCTAACCCGCTGGCAGGCACAGCCTGGTATCATCACCGCTACCGGCTCGGACAATTTGGGATGTACGCCTTCGAGATTTTCGTCTTTTATGAAGACGGAACATACGCCTACTTCGAGAACTTGTTTACAGCGACCGCATTCATTGAGGCCAAGTATGGCCAGGCCAGCTACTTTTTGAACGACCGGGATCTTAACGCCAGTTTGAAGACGGCAGGCACCTATACTGTTGATGAAGCCGGTCGCGTCCGTCTGAATCTAACCATGGTTAATCGTTTCGAGAAACAGAGAAGCGGCTACAAGCGTGAAGACTACGTCAGCGGATGGCGCCGGCCCATGGATAGATACCTCGTCGGCGAGGTGCTTCGGATCGATCGAACCAAGCCGACCGAGTACGACCTCCGCAAGACGAAGTTTTACGCGAATCACTTCGGCAAGACGCTGAAAGAGGCTCACGGAGCTCAGTATCTGGAAGCTCCTTGAAGCCGTTTCGCCGAAGAGCCGGCGCAGCCGATGTCGGTCATGCGTTCCATGTGCTGGACTCGTGCAATAACTCAGGTGAGACCATGACCCGTGCGGTGTTTTCGGTCGTCGTTATCGTTAGTCTTGGAGCTGTCGTTTGCCTCAACGCATCACCGCAGGAGGGTGGAGACTCTCTGAGCAAGGCTCTGGCCATTCTAAAATCGTCGCGACCGTTGGATACGGAATCGCTGACTATCAAGCCGCTCGACCCGCCCATCTCCGAATTCTCACGCTGGCTCATCGGTAGCAATTGGGGTGGGCGTCACCTTTGGTTCAACGCCAAACAGAACGAATGGCGATCCTACACAGGCAGCGTGTTCATTATCACGTTCAAAGAAAACGGACAGTGTTGGATCCTCTCGGGAACGGCCAATGAGTCTGGTGGCGATGTTCGGCGCACCTCATCAACGTGGCGCGAAGTTGAAGGCGGCGTTGAGGTCGCCGACATGATCCATCACCGGAACGTGGTGTTAGAACTACGCGGTGCCTTCAACAAGTCGAAGCTGTCCGCGAATCGGTCGTTTGAGGGCGTCAGCCGGCCCATAGCTCGCGGCAGCGAACGCGAACGATTTGAACTGCGACGCGACTGGGGCCTCCAACTTGATCCGCCGACGATTTATTACAGAGCCTATTGCTGGAGCTTGGCCATCCCAGGCCGAGGCAAATATACCCGAGCCGATCCGTAACAAATCGATTGTTCCTGAGCAAGTTGAGGAAATGCCATCGTGTCAGAACTGGCTGCGAGCTTGCTGCGTCGACTACATCCGGTCAATCCCTACGTCGACTTTCCACTCGCCGAGTTTCCGCAAGACCTTCAGGGCGGGTCAGACGACGGTTTCTTGGCGAAGCTGATCAACGAACCTCAAGCCAGAATCCTCATCGAAGTCGGCTGTTGGAAAGGTGCGAACGCGATTCGAATGGCGTCTCTGTTGAAGCAACAGGGAGCGGACGCGGCCGTCATTTGCGTTGATACTTGGCTTGGATCCGTCGAGCATTGGGAAGGGTCGGTTCGTGGTTGGGACATTCGCCCATTTCTACGCAATGGCTATCCGAGACTGTATTACCCGTTTCTGGCCAATGTCCTTCACGGTGGATGCGAGCAGTTGATTGTTCCCCTCCCCAACACGAGTTCCAATACGGCTCATTGGCTTCAGCGACAACGTATCGCGGCCGATTTCATCTATATCGATGGCAGTCACGAAGAAGAAGACGTTTACCATGATCTGTGTAGCTATTGGAAGCTACTCAAACCGGGTGGCGTCTTGGCGGGCGATGATTGGCACGCTCACTGGTACGGTGTGATTTGTGCGGTGAATCGATTCGTACGCGAGAGAGAACTGCCGCTTCGAATCGCCGGTCAAAAATGGGTCATTCAGAAACCAAAACCGCGACCTAAGGCGTGAGGAGACATCCGGCCCAGTTGTGCGCCGAATCTATCTCAGTGCCGAAGAGAGGACTTGAACCTCCACTCCCTGTACGGGAACCAGCTCCTGAAGCTGGCGCGTCTGCCAATTCCGCCACTTCGGCTTGCGTCTTAGTATGATAAACCGGTCGCCGGTCACGTCAAGGGGCACCCGCTGCCCGTTTCGGGTCGCTGCCGACATCTGCGAAGAAAAGACCACGTTTCACCCGTTCTAGTTGCGGAACGGTCTCGCCTGACCAAAGGTCCAAGGCATAGAATCTGACGTACCTTCCCTCATTGAGAGTGACCATGCCGATGCCGACTGCATCGCCCGTTTCCGAAGAGCTTGCGGAACTCGCACATCGGGTGGCGGATAACTCCGACTTCGCCGCCTTGGTTGCTGAGCTTCGAAATGGCCACAGCGGGACCATCGATGGCGCTTGGGGTTCGTCGGCTTCGCTCGCCGTCGGCGCCCTCGCCCGTGAAGCGCCCTCGACCATTTTGGTTGTCCTGGCCCACCCCGGCGACCTTGATGCCTGGTCCGAGGAATTGCAATGCCTCTGTCCAAAGGCCCATCCGCTGAAGTTTCCGATCGCCGATGAGCCGTCACAACGCCATGGTCGGATTGACGAATCGCAAAGCCGGCGTCTTCGCATCCTTCAGACTCTCCGAAGCGAACCGCCACGGCTGTTGCTGGCGTCGGTCGGCGCGTTGATTCAACCCGTTCCGGAGAGACAGACCCTAGAACGCGACTCACGCCGGTTCCGGGTAGGCGACCCGCTCGACATCGACGAGTTTTCGGCATGGCTTGTCGAACATGGCTATAAGCGTGTTGATGCCGTCGAGTATCCCGGCGATTTCAGTCGTCGCGGCGGGATTTTTGACCTCTTTCCGCCCGATGCCGATTGCCCCATTCGATTGGAAATGTTCGGTGACGAGATTGAGTCGATCCGTCGTTTCGCCACAGACACGCAACGCAGCCTGGGTGACGTTGAAATGATCATGGTGTTGGGAATTGGCGGCCCGCCGCCCGAGCCGGGTGCCGGTACCATTCCTGCCATTCCTCGCGGACACCTCGCCGACTACCTGCCGCCGAATTTGTGGGTCGTCTTGGTCGAACCAGACGAGATTCAATCGCAGGCGCGGTTGTTTCACGACCGCGCGGGTGATCCCGTCGGGTTGTTTTCGCCGGCAGGCGTGTTCGAACAATTGTTTCAGTTTCCGAGCGTGACGGTCACGGCCCTTCCGCGGGCAACCGTGGAGGCCGCAGTTCATCTCCGCGTCGAATCGGTCGAGCGATTTAGCGGCAACGTGGCTCGCGTGGGCGAGGAACTCGATGCCGTCGCCGCGACCGAACGTGTGTTGATCGCCTGCCAGAATGAAGCCGAATGCCATCGCATCGGGCAGATTCTCGCTTCGGGTCAACTAGCCCAATCGCAACGATTACGCCTCGTGACGGGCTTTGTCCGAGCCGGCTTTCGTCTCATTGAATCGGGAATCGTACTGCTGGGCAGCCAGCAGTTGTTCCATCGCGAGGCCTTTGTTCCAGACGGGCGCCCCGATGCGTCTCCGGTTGCTCGACGCCGAATCGAAGCAAGGGCGATCGATAGTTTCCTCGATCTGGAGCCTGGCGACTTCGTGGTGCATGTCAGCCATGGAATCGCTCGATACCACGGCATGCAGATGCTTCCGCGAGGCAGCCAAACGATCGATCCGGCGGCACGTGACGCCGCCGCGCCGCTTGAGGAACATCTGTTGTTGGAATTTCGCGATGGCGTCTACGTCTGCGTGCCCGTGTCGAAGATTGACTTGGTCCAAAAGTACATCGGCGGCAGTAAGTCGGAGCCGGAGCTATCGAAGTTTGGCGGGACCTCGTGGGGAAATCGAAAGCGCAAGGTCGAAGCGGCCGTCATGGACCTCGCCGCCGAGATGATCGAGCTGCAGGCCGTTCGAGCCGCACAGCCCGGATTCGCGCTCACGCCCGACACAGAATGGCAACGCGAATTCGAGGCAACGTTCCCTCATCGAGAGACTCCCGATCAGCTCGTGTCGCTAACCGAGATCAAAAGCGATCTGCAAAACGCCAGGCCGATGGATCGGTTGCTTTGCGGTGACGTCGGATTCGGCAAGACAGAATTGGCGTTGCGGGCGGCGTTCAAGACGATCGACAACGGGAAACAGGTCGCGGTACTCGTGCCAACCACGGTGCTGGCCGAACAGCATTATCGAACATTTCGCGACCGCCTCAGCGAATACCCGTTCACCGTTGAATGCCTTAGCCGATTTCGCACCGGGAAAGAACAACGCGAGACGGTCAAACGACTCGCCGAAGGCGGCGCTGACATTGCTATCGGAACGCATCGTCTCCTCAGCGCGGACGTCAAGTTCAAGGATCTGGGGCTAGTCATCATCGACGAAGAGCAACGGTTCGGCGTCGATCACAAAGAGCAACTAAAGCGTCTGAGGGCCATGGTTCACGTGTTGACGCTTTCCGCGACACCGATCCCGCGGACGCTTCACTTTTCGTTGCTGGGGTTGCGCGACATATCGAATTTGGAGACTCCGCCGCCGGATCGGCTTCCCATTGAGACTCACATCACGCGTTGGGACAAGGCACTGATTCGCCACGCCATCCTGCGAGAGCTGAATCGCGACGGCCAGGTCTATTTCGTCCACAATCGCGTTTACAACATCCGCGAGATCGCGGCGAAGGTTCAAGAGGCCGTGCCGGAAGCCCGCATCGCCATCGGCCATGGACAAATGAGCGCCGATGAACTCGAGGCGGCGATGGTCGCATTCGTGCGGCGAGACGCCGATATCTTGGTGGCCACGACGATCATTGAAAGCGGGTTAGACATTCCCAACGCGAACACGATATTCATCAATGAGGCAGACAATTATGGCTTGGCGGACCTTCACCAACTTCGGGGTCGAGTTGGCCGTCACAAGAACCGGGCCTATGCCTATTTGCTCCTCGACTGCAACAAGCTCATCACGCCGGACGCTGCCCGGCGCCTGAAGGCGATCGAGGAGTTCACACAGCTGGGCGCGGGTTTCAAGATTGCCTTGCGCGATCTGGAAATCCGCGGTGCCGGCAACATCCTCGGCACGCAACAGAGCGGGCACATCGCTGCAGTGGGATACGAATTATACTGTCAGTTATTAGAGAATGCCGTCCGCCAACTCAAGCAACAGCCGGTGAAGACGCCGCTGGACGTGGCTGTCGATCTCCCTTGGCCCGCGTTCTTGCCCCGCGATTATGTTCCGGGGCAGAAGCTGCGCATCGAGGTTTATCGCCGGCTCGCCCGCGTCAGGAGCGTGAAAAAGCTCGACGATTTCCGAATCGAATTGCGCGACCGATACGGGCCGCCGCCGCCCGAAGCCGAGTGGCTCCTGCGATCGACTGAGATTCGCATCCTGGCGGCCAAGTGGCAAATCGCGACCATTCATCGCAACGGCCCCGACTTGGTCTTCAACTACCGGAACCCGAAAAAGGCCGAAAAGCTGGCTCAATTCAGCCGCGGCCGGCTCAAGATCGTCGATGGAGAGAACCTCTATTGGCGCCTGCAACAAGGCGAAGATGACCCGATTGTTCTTTACGAATTGCTCCGCCAACTCATGCAAACCGACGTGAAATAGAGACTCACCATCTACTCGTGGCGTAGCGCCTCAATGGGGTCCATTCGCGCCGCTCGCCGCGCCGGGTACGTGCCAAAAACTAGCCCCACGATGATCGACACGCCAAATGCAATCACGGGCGACCACGGACGAATGATCGTCGGCAGTGAGAAGAAATAGGTAACGGCGTAAGAAAACCCGATGCCCAGGCCAATACCAAAGAGCCCACCCAAACCGCACAGCGCGACTGCCTCGACGAGGAATTGTGCGGCGACATCGCGGCGTTTGGCACCTAGGGCACGCCGCACGCCGATTTCGCGAGTCCTTTCCGTCACCGTGGCCAGCATGATATTCATGATGCCGATACCGCCGACAAGTAACGAGATGGACGCAATGGCGCCCAAGACCAGTGTGAACAGCCGCTGCGTCTGTTCAGCTTTCTCGAGCAGATCGAGCGGCACAAACAGTGAAACGTCCTTTTGAGGGTGCATCGGTTCGAGCATGCTTTCGATGATGCGAGCCGTCTGCCGAACGTTTTCCGTGCGATCGACCAAAACGGTGATTTGGCTAATCTCAAGCCGCTCGGCTTGGAACGATCCCGCCTTGAAATTGATGATTAATCGGCCGAAGCGGGCACGATCCGTGGTGAATGGAATGTAGATGTCGCGATTGAAATCTTGCGTGGCGCCGGCGGCCCCTGCCCCGCTCGACACCGCCCGCGATTCGGTCACGCCCACGACGCGAAAGAACTGCGTTTCGCCGACCCGCACGGATTTGCCCACCGGATCTTCATACGGAAACAGTGTCTCAGCCGTGGTTGCCCCGAGCACGCAGACGTTCGCGATGCGTGAGTCATCGACCTCGGTCAGGAACCGGCCGCGCTCGAGGCGAAGGCTGTTTTGCCGATGAAAATCTGGCGTCACACCGACGACTCGGCCTTCGATCTTGCGATTCATGAATCGAAGGTCTTTGCGATAGTCGCGCATGGGCACGGCCGACACGATGGTTGGGATCGTCGTCTGAATCCGGCGTAAGTCAGCATTCGTCAGTCCATATGTCAAATAATCGTCATTGCGACGAGAATCTCTGTCATCCATTGGTTTGACGCTGCGGACGAGAATGGTGTTGGCCCCCAGATCGCGAAGTTGTCGAAGCGTCTCGGCTTTGGCAGCTTCGCCGACCGCCAACATGACAATCACGGACGCAACCCCAAGAACGATACCCAACACCGTCAGCCCCGACCGAAGACGGTGAGCAAAAAGGCTGCGAAGGCCAAGTCGGATTGTCGGCCCCAATCGCATGGCGGCGGGTCTCGTTACTCTTTGGCCGGAGGCGGATTCGGGGACGGCGGATCCGCGGTAGCTTTCTTGGCTTCGGCACTTCCACGAGCGCGAGCATCGAGGGCCACTTTCTCGGCCTCATCAAGCCCCTCGCGGATTTCGACAAATCGTTCGTTGCTTTCGCCGAGTGTCACGGACCGTTTTTCGACATCGTTGTCGGCATCGACGACGTAAGCAAAGTGCTTCCCGCCGATTTCCGTGACGGCTTGCAGCGGCACCTGAATGACATTCTTGAGCGTGCGGGCCAACACCTTGACCTCGGCAGTCATGCCCGGCTTTAGGCCGGCGTCCGAGGGCAAGTCATTAATCTCAACAATCGTCAGATATTCCTTAACATTGCCCGCCGTCCATCCATCCGTGACCGCGAGTGTGCCCACGTTCTTGACCGTGCCGTGCAAAATCCGATTGGGTAGGGCTTCGATCTGAATCTCGGCCGGCAACGATTGCGAGATTTTCTTTACGACCGACTCGTGGATCTTGACCTTTACTTGCATCTTGCCAAGGTCGGGGAGGCTGAAGATCGGCTGCCGAAAATGGACCATGGCGCCGGCCTGGATTCGCGAAGTTGGGTCCCAATATCGGAACTTGGAATACACCAAGATGCCGTCATGAGGTGCCTTGATCACACATTTGCCGAGTTGTTCTTCGAGGCGTTCCAATTGCGTCTTTTCGAGCCTCGCGGTAATGTCGGCAGCTTCTTTCTCGCTCGTCGCCTTCTCCACTTCGGCATCCTGACTTTTCTCGGTGCGTTTCCATTCGCGTTTGGCTTCGTCCGCCTTGCCCCTCAGCTCGGCTTCTTTCTTCTTTCGAGTGAATTTCTGCAGAACCAGCAACTTGGCCGTATCGCGTGTGAGCAGGAACTGCTTTTCCGCAACATCCAGCTCGAGCCGACGAAGGTTCTCGGGCGTTCCAAATCCTTTTTGAACAAAATCGCGGTAAAAGTCGCGCTTGCTCTCGGATTCCTGAAGCTGCTTCTTCGCCAACTCGATAGCGCCGAGGCGATCGTTTTCCTCGGCCTTATAGTCGCCTTCCTTGTCCAAGTAGGAGTCGCGGTCAATCTCGGCGAGTTCCCACGCCAAGCGAGCCTTTTCGATCTCGCTTTCGCGCTTGTTCTTGGCGACCTCCAACGCACTCGTTGTCGCCTTGGCCTTGCCCTCGGCAGTCTTCCATTTGATCTCCTGCTCCGACTTCGCCTTCAACAGCGCGTCGGTGTCGAGTCGGACGACTTCCGTACCTTTGGTGACGCGAGTACCTTCGGGAAGTATGGACACGATCTTGATTTGTTCGCGCTCGACTTCGCAGGCCACGTCGATCGACTGGGAACTCTCCAATTCTCCGCGTTCTACCACCGTGATCGGTAGATCGCCGCGAATGACCGTGGCGGTAATGACGGGGAGTTTCGCACCCATCGACTGCCACCATCGATTGGCGC
This sequence comes from uncultured Alcaligenaceae bacterium, assembly GCA_964515185.1. GTDB lineage: Bacteria > Planctomycetota > Planctomycetia > Gemmatales > Gemmataceae > CAZESP01. The sequence continues at coordinate 71,180 of CAZESP010000028.1, read as the reverse complement.
CATAGAGGCTGCCGGCGACGAAGGCCAGGGAAACCGTCCAGACTGCGACGCGACTAGCGAGGCGGGCTCTCTGGCGGGAGGAACCGAGGGGGGCCGGACGAATTGGAGGAACCGGCACCGGCTGCGTTTGCGTTAGCGGTAGCATCAACAGGCACTCCTCGGTCAGTCAGTTGCAGCTTCTCGGTGTCCAATTGCAACTGCACGCGCAGTGTCTCGTACGCCACGAAGCTCCCGATCAGATCGTTGCGGGCGCGAAGCAGTTCATTGAGAGCATCGACGATTTCCTGCGTGCTTGTCGTTCCGCTCGCATCCTCGCGAAGGAGCAACTCGTCTCGGGCCGCTTCCACTCGGCGGGCCGCAGCAAGCAATCGCAACCGTGCAATTTCAAAGGCAAGCTTCTGCGTCGTCAGCAGTCGCAAGTCACGCCGGATCGCCTGTTGAATGCGATCCTCACGCTCCATGAAATCGCGGCGTGCCTGTTGATAGTCTATCAAACTCGCCCGATAGCGATTGCGCTCCGCCAATCGGGTCAGCGGGCTGTCGAACCTCAATCCGACAGAGTAACGGCTGTTCTCAGCGGCAAACCGGAATGGCCTCGCATGATCGGGATCCGTTCCGATGTTCGCCGATGCCACGAAGTTTAACCCTGGCTCCAAACCGTCGGCCGCTACCGTAACCTTGCGCCAAGCGTCAACCACCCGCGCACGTTGATTCATTAAGTCTAAACGATTTTGGAACGCGAAGTCGATGGCCTCTTCCTCTTTCTCCGTGATCCGGGGTAGTTCGATGAGATGGACCCGAATCTGCGTTTGCACGACGAACAACTGGGCGATGTGCTTGGCCAGTTCCCGCCCGCGTTTGTCGAAGGTCGCCGCTGCCTCGGCTCGTCTATTCTCCGCAATGCCCGCCACGTCACCCGCCAGGGCTAGCCCCATCGCTTGAAGGTTTTTCTTCACGATCGCCAGCGGGCCTGCCAACTGAGCGGCGTTGCGCCGGTCGCGTGCCAACCTCTCCTTTTCCTCATCGTCGGCGGCATCGCGAGCGAGGTTTTTCGTCCACGATGCCAGTTCTTCTTGGACCTTGGCCTGCATTTTCTCCACCAGGCCGAGAAAGCCGGCCAATTTCTGAAAACCGCCTCGCAGGTCAGCCACCGTCGGCGGCCCCGCCATCTGCCGATAAGCCGACAAGAGCTTTTCAACGTCGTCCTGCAAGGTCGTCAGAGCCGGGTCATTGAGTTGGAACGGCCGCAGTAGTTGATCGTCCAGGGACACCTTTTGCGACGGCGGCAAACCGAGCAGAATCTTGAATTGATCCAGCGAATTTTCGTATTGGGCCTTCGCTGTCGCCAGGCTCAACCGCGATTGCTGATAGTTCTGAAACACTCGATCCACTTGAACAACCGAAACCTTGCCGCCGGCGTACAGCAACTCGTGAAGGCGTAGATTCTGTTCTTGGCTGGCAAGGTTTGCCTCTTCGTTGCGAATTCCTTGAAGCTGTTGCAGGAGTCCAAGGAACCCTTCGCCGCGCGTACTAACGTCAGCCCAGAACGATTTTCGAAACCGGGCGAAGTCGCGGACCGCATACAGCATCTCGCGCTCCGCCTGGGTCAGATCCTCCAAGCGAACCTCGCGACCGGCGCCTCGAAGGATCGGTTGAATCAAGTTGAGGATGAAGTTGGAACCGCCCGTGACGCGATTACCGGTGAACTCGACCACGATACTGTTGGCGAAGTCGGCCAACAATTGACCACCAGTTGCCAACGATTTCGAGAACCCAAAATTGGTCGCCGAGGAGAGCGAGTTGCTTTCGTTCGGCCCACTGCCAAAGTGTGTGAAGTCCGTGGCATTCGGCAACACCCATCGCGTCGCGAAGTCGAAACGATTCAGGGAAACCGACAAGGCCGCTCGATAAAGTCCCTCGAGCTGCGTCTGATAGTCTCGGCTATGCAATAGAGCCAATTCGACAGCATTTAGCTGATCGATCACGATCGCCCCGTTGTCGTCGAGTTCCTGGCTCATCTTCCAACCGGGGAATTCGATTGCGGCAAGGCATCCGTCCTTGGCCCAGTGCCTGTAACCACGGTGGACATCGGGATGGTCCATGTATCGCCGGGCGGCTGGATCGTCTGGGGGCATCGGGGAGTGGTCAGGGTTGCCCGGCAAATGCAGGCGCGATTCCGGCGGCGGGTCGATGCTGGTGCGCGGCAGCATCCATGCCGGATTGTTCATCCGCTCGGCGATGACCGTGTAGGCCTCACGATCCGAACGCGCGCGATAATGGGAACGGCTGCAACCGCAGATTACCAACGCGGTCAGTAGCAGCCGCACTACGCGCATGACTCCCCCGGCGGCGATCCCCTTCGCCACGAACGGACCCGACCTAATCTGGCTTGCAACCCGGCATAACTCAGCCATTGGGCAAGGTCAACCCTGAGATCGGCATGTTCGAGACATTCGAGGCAGTTTCCGATGGCTCCATCTCGCCACGGTCTCCCATTCGGGCTGATACCTATCCATTCGCGGGCTTTGCCGGGCAACTCCCCTTTCCAAGCCCCCCGGCGCCGACCTACATTCCCCATCGGCGAATTGTTAACAACCTCAGATAATCACTGTGACTCGCCTGAATTCGGCATGGGGATTTTTCATGGCTGACGTGTTGCCTATCGCGGTACTCCTGAGCGGAGGAGGAACGACGATGCAGAATCTCATCGACCGCATCGCCGATGGCTCCCTGCCCGCGAAAATCGTTTCTGTCATTGCCAGCAATTCCAAGGCGTTTGGATTGGAGCGAGCACGGCGAGCGGGATTGGATAGCGTCGTCGTGTCACGAAAATCGTGTGCGGGCGACATCGAGTTTCAGGACCTGATTTTCACGCACTGCCGCGACGCCGGCGCCACGCTGGTTTGCATGGCGGGCTTCTTGCAACTGCTGCCGATTCCCCATGATTTTTTGGGACGTGTGATAAATATCCACCCGGCGTTATTGCCGGCGTTCGGCGGCAAGGGAATGTTCGGCCATCATGTCCACGAGGCCGTACTCAACTACGGTGCCAAGGTCAGCGGTTGCACGGTCCATTTCGCCGACAATCAATACGACCACGGCCCGATCATCCTCCAGCGAACAGTCCCCGTACTCGACACGGACACGGCCGATACGTTGGCGGCGCGAGTCTTTGAGCAGGAGTGTATCGCGTATCCCGAGGCCATTTGTTTGTTTGCCGCCGGGAAGCTGCGCATCGATGGGCGAAGGGTCTTTCGAACTGATGCACGTCACGGCGCCGCGGATGATCCCAGCTCTTTCAAATAGGCGTACAAGTCTGCGATATCACGGTCGGACCATTTGTCGATAAGCCCGCTTGGCATTAGCGACCGATCGGTAACACGCTTCGATTCGATGCGCCGGCCGTCGATACGGATCGTCTCTGTCGGCCCCGATTGGAGGATCATGCCATCGACCGCCTCGTAGACGATAAGGCCCTGGTAACTCTTTCCGTCGATAGTCTCGACCTGAGTGGTTCGGTACCGCGGAGAGATGTCCTTGCTCGGCTGAAGGATGGCGGAAAACAAATCCTCACGCGAGAATCGCTTTGTCACGCCACGTAGATCGGGGCCAAGAGCTTGTTGTCCGGAATGGCAGACTGAGCAGCTCCCCGTCGTGAACAGTTGCCTTCCGCGAACCGCACTCCCCGCCGACCAGTCAATCGACGCGAGTCTCTTGGCCCACGCCACGTTATCGATACCCTCGCCCGTGATGGCCGCCTCCTTCGGATGCGCCTTCTCGAGCCATGCCGCCCATCGTCGTGAATCAGCGCCAAAAGCGGCATGGCCAGTCCAGGCCGTCAGCAGCTTGGCCAGCCGATCCCGCAAGGCCGTTTCCGTTCGCCCATCGCCCAACAGACCCATCGCTCGAATGAGGGCCGCTTGTTCCACGACACTTCCCTTGCCGCCGAGACGTTCGATCGCTTCAACGCATACACGAACCGTCTCGAGTCTCGGTGAACGCAATCCCGCGATGAATTTCTCGCGATCCTCGAAAGCAGCGTGACGAGCCAAATATGGGAGTATCGTCTCTTCAAGTCCGCCTCGCGACCACAGTCCTCGCAAAATGGGCAGCGACCGATCCACGGGAAGCTCGGCAAGCAATCCGACAAGTTCCGCGTTCCACGGGAAATTCGCATCCATTTGAGAACGTGCCAGGAAACTTTCGGCAGCCCGACGTCGATCCCAACCGGGGCAACGGCAAAACAGCGCATGATCCGGACTACCGAAGCCGGCGTCATCCAGCATGATCCGGTTCAATCGCGGGTCATGGCGAGCCAGGGCTGCATGGGTTTCAGCTATTCGCAACGGCCAATTCCGATCGCGAAACAATCGACGCTCCGCGATCTTCGCATCTAGCGCCAGAAGCGCCTTGGCCGTCGCCCGCGTCACTTCGCTCGTCCGCTCACCGCGCAATCGGGCCATGACGATCAAGTAGTGAATATCTTCGATTGGATCTGACTGTGCCGACCAACGCGACGCCACTCTCGATTTCAATTCCTTGTCGTCATCCTCAAGCATCGCCAAGGTTCGACTCACTTCACGATCAAGAATCGCGTGACCGGCGGGAAACAACTGCCGCAGTTCAACCCTCTCGCGAGCGAATTGATCGGGGGCGATTGCCGCCCGCGGTGAATATCCTTCCCAAACGGTGCCCAAAGCTTGCTTTGCCCCGAAGTCTCCAATCGCCGCCTGAATCTGCCGAACTCGCTTCAACGAGGTCACTTGATCGCGTGTCAGGTCATTCGGATATTCTTTTGTCCATGAGATCGATATCGGGTGGACGATCAGTGGCTTGGCATCGGGTAGCCGAGACGGGTATCGGACTCGATAGACTGCGCCCCGTGTTCCGCGCCCGCCGATGCTCACGTAGAGGTCGCCCGACGAGGCATCCACCGCCAGTGCCGTCGGAGCAAAACCATCCTCGCCGACGGATTGCAAGAACGGCTCGGTGACGGAACGATAGCCACTTGCCGATCGTTCGAGTTTGACAAACTCAATCCGGCCGAAGGTCCAATCGGCGACAAACAGACCACCATGATACTTGACGGGAAACTGCGAATGACGATAGCAAACGACGCCTGTTGGGGAACCGCGGCCAAGCGTAGCAACGGGTGCAACAACATCGGGGAAATACGGCGGCATACGCCAAGTGGACGCCCGTTGCGGAGCCAACCATCCGTGGTGCCCGCCCGCGACGACATGATAGACTCGAGTCGGCTCAAACCATGGCAGCGAAACGCATCGCTCATTATCGGAGTCATAGGTGAACCATGCCCCGTCGAGATTGAAATCGAACGCATACGGGTTGCGGAATCCGTGAGCGACGACCTCCGACTTCGAGAAGTCGGGCGAGAGCCGAACCATGCACCCGCCGTTCGGTTCCGTGATCGGCGACGTCGGCGATGAAACGAATGTCGAATCGATCCCGGTTTGATCGCCGCACAACAAATAGAGCCACCCATCTGGGCCGCGGCGAATGGCATGGGCGGTGTGTTCGCCGCCGGTGCGAAGCTTGCGGACCAATTCCTTGCGGCCGACCTGTTTCGTGCCGGATGCGTCGATTCGAAACCGCCACAAGCCGCCATCAACCATGGCCCAAAGCGTATCACTCTCGCAAAGCAGCCCGTGAGCGGCGTCCTTGACATCGCGCGTGATATCAATGGCCCGATCGGCCCGCCCGTTGCCATCATCATCCATGAGAAGCCGAATGAAGCCTCGGCCGGCGACCACGACTCGGCCTTTCGGATCCAACGTCATGCATGTGATGTCATTCGCCAGGTCGCTTCCCGAGAACTCGGAGAGTTCGAATCCTGGCGGCAATCGAAAGCGTTGACGCTCTTGCGCCTGACCGATCGACGAGGCGGCAACGGTCACGACAACCGAAGTGACCACGATTCGGAATGTCGCGGCGCGATTATCAAGACTCATTCGTCGGTCTCAGCGTGTAGCGGTTTGCATGGCTTCGATGCGACGCCGCACATCGTCAGGAATCATTGCTTTCGCGTTCGCCGCGTAGTCATAGGTAACAATCAGCGCCGTTCCCTCGGCCACGATTCCTCCCCATTTCTGGCTTAGAATCAGATGCTCCATCGTGAAACGATCATCGCTCATGTCGGCAACGCGCGCCCCAATGGCGATGGCATCGGGCCACGAAAGCGGCTTTCGGAATCGACACTGAGTCGCCGCCAGAATCGGCCCGACTCCGCCGGGTCTCTCGCCCACGGGCCAACCGAGTCGCCGGAAAAACTCCAGCCGGGCATTCTCGAAATAGCGAAAATAGACAATGTTGTTGACGTGGCCGTAGGCGTCCATCTCGCCCCAAGCCACGTTTTGTTCAACAACGACCGGAAAGCCCGCGAGCAATGAAAGGTCCACGATGGCCCCGCAACTAGAGAATCGGCCCGGTGCCCTTATCGATCATTTCACGGAACGCCGACTTCACGGGCAAGATTCAAGAATGACTGTTAACCGTTCTGTCGTTCAAGTTCCTTGAGGAAATCCAGGGCCTCATCCAGGGTGCCAACGACGGCTCCCGGAACGCGACCGGCGGTGTCGAGTTCGCGCAACAACATCAGGTCGTCAAAATCCGGAGAGGCTTCCAGCCGCCGCCGCAGCGAGGCCCCCAGAGTTCCGTTCATGAGTGCCAAGGCATCCATGTGATGCTCGATCAAGAACCGGGTTCGATCGGTAATGAGGCCATCAAGTGCCATCAGTGCCGCCCCGACGTGGTCTGCCGGATCAATTCCCTTGCCGACATCATGCAGTAAGGCCGCCAGTAGGAACTCTTCGTCGTAAGGACGGGCATCGCGAGCCAATTCGAACACTTGCAGCGAATGGTAAAGGACATCACCCTCGGGATGATACTTCGGCGATTGTTTGACTTTCTCCAACGGCTGAAGCAACAGCCGGAACATCTGGTACGGGTCAATCCGCTCTTCCTGCGCCGCGAGTTCTTCATCAAGGTTGACGTCCGGGTATTCGCGGGCGATCAGCTCTTCGAGTTCGCGGATACTCGCACGCTCGATCGGTTTTCCTGTGATGGAGCTTTTGAAGACATAGTGGGCCTTGTCTTCGGCATATATCGTCAGCTCGAAATTGAATTGGTCGTGCAAGTGAACGTGGGTGAAGACACGAGCCTCGTTGTGCTTGACAATCTGCTTGCGCTCGACCTCGAACTGAAACCCTTCGCTTTCGAGGGTGTTGGTGACGGCTTCGGCACTGTCACTGAAAACGTGCAGGTCAATGTCCGATCCTTTGCGAACATGCCCGGTCATGACGCTGCCGATGAGTCTCGGGCGAAACCGTCGAAGAATCCGCATTAGTCGCAGCGCGTGGAGTCGCATGTCGCGAAGGTGGGCGGTACGCCGATCGCCTTCGTGCATGCGGGCAAACGTCTGAATCAGGTCACGGATTTCAGCGTTGGATGGCAGGTCTTCGGGTTTGCATCCGTCGCGGCAGAGTCGTTTGGCGGCTTTTCGTTTCGCGGTGAAATACTCGGTCTCGGCCCGCTCGTACATCAGGCGGGCAGCTTCGAAGGCAATCGCGTAGCGAAGTTTGGCATTACTCATCCTTTCGATGCGCCGATATTCAAAGCCCCATTCGTGCGGCGCGGGGGCTGGTGGTTGAAGTATACCCGGCGACCAAGTTCGGGCAAGTGAGCAAAGGCCGCCCGGCGTCATGGTTTTGCTGGGATTTCACGGATTCGCGACAAAGCCTGGTCGAGGTTCGCCGACCCTCGCCGCCAAGTGTGTTGGCACTCGATCGGTAGCTTGGCGAGATCGCGTTCGTTGCGAATCGCCGCAAACACCGGGTCATTTCGAATGGATCCCAGGGCCGCCACGGCGTCTTGAGACGACATCGAGCCTTTGGCAACGGCGGTCACCCACTCGGAAGCGAGTTCACTGAGCCACATTTCTGCGACCTTGAATAGCTCGATTTGCTCGGGAGCCGGCAATGCGGGTTCTTGGCCATTGCCCGTGGCGGCAGCGATCGCGGCGCGGGCCGCCTTGAACCGCAAGAACGAATCGGGCGAACGGAGCACATCGGGCTGCACGGCCATTGCCGCATGATAGAAACGGAGCGCCCCGTGAGGTTGTGATCGATATTCATACGTCAGATCACCGAACGCGATCAGCTCAAGGGCGTTGCGGCTGAGTTGCTCCCCTCGAAGGTGGGCTTGAAGACTCTCGTCGAGCTTGGCCAGTCGCATCGCCGTCGCCAACCACGCGGACGACCGATATCGCCAATCGGGACGTCGGGATCCCAGTTCGTGTCCTCGACGCAGGCTATCAACGGATTCTCGAAATCGGCCGAGATAACGCAGTGCCAACCCGCGGTTGCAGAGGGCTTCCGCATAATCCGGGCGATGGCGAAGCGCCTCATCAAAAAGCTCCACGGCCCGGACAAAGTCTTTGTCTTTCGCGTAGAGATTCGCCAAGTTGTAGTAAACCACTCCGCTGTTTGGTGAGAGGCATACCGCAACGTTGTAGGCGTCGGCAGCCCCGTCACGATCGCCGAGCGCTGCCAGAGCGTTGCCGAGCAGCGTGAAGTACTCGGCTTTCGGGACAAGCTGGGCCGCCTCGCGAGCCGCCGCGGCCGCTCCCGAATGGTCTCCCAAGTCGCTCAAGGCTTTTGCAAGTTGCGACTGGTAAAGATCGGATTTGGGACGCATCGCAACCGCTTGGCGAAGCGGTTCTACAGCCCCCTTTGTGTCGCCATTTTCCTGGAGGGTCTTCCCCAACAAGTAGTGTGAGCCAGCGTTCTTGGGCTGCAACTCGATGGCTTTGGTGACGGCGTTGATTGCCTCGTCAAATCGACCCAACTGCGTTAAGGCATAGCCGCGATTGGCATGAGCCTGGGCATAGGTCGGCTGCAACGCGATCGCCTTGTCGAAAGAGGCGATCGCGTCCGCATATTTGCCCTTTCGCACCAAAGCAAAACCGAGGTTGACGTTGGCGCCGGGACTGGTCGCCCGCAACGCGACGGCTACCGTGAAGTACCGTATCGCTCGATCATAATCCGGCGGCTCGAGGTTCATGCAGGCCATGCCAAGTTCGTGGTTGATCCAGAAGTCGGTTGGGAATCTCGACTGGGCTCGCACTAACAGATCCACCGCAGCGTTGGGTTGTCCGGTCGATTCCAATCCGTTGGCGAGAATGACCCATGTGGATGGCAACGGATCCATCGTGGGGGCACTCCTTGTCAGTTCGAGCAACTCCGGTCCGTCGTCTTTTTCGACGGCGGTTCGCAACCGATTTCGCCACGGGTGAGGGTCCGCCAGACGGGCCACGTTGAAGAGTCGGGCACTGAAAGAAAAACCGCCACGACCCATGAGCTTCCGCATGGTCGCCCAATCGTCGATGGCGGCTGTCAGTTCCACGGGAATTGTCGTCGCACGAATTCGCCGAGCCGATTCCGCGACATCAAGAGGCCCAATGTCGATGCCAAACTCGCGAAACGCGCAGGCATAGGCCACATCGGCTTGCTCATAGTTGAATCGATCATCGCGGACTTCGGCCTTGTCGAGCCGCACTCGTTCCAATTTGGCAAGCATTTTCTGATCGGCTTCGCGGGCCAAGGCTGTCGCTGAGCCTGTTTCGAGTTTGCGCAACAGATCGGCAGTGCGAACATGAAGTTCGCCGGCTCCAGGAAACAACTCAAGCAGCTCGCGAGCTTGCCTAGCGGCCGCCATGGCCTCCGCCCACTTCGCCGGATCGTTCGGATCGTCCAGCGCCTTGCGTTCCAATTGGTTGGCAACTTGAAGTGCCTTGGCAATGCGCAACTCGGCATCTCGCTGTTTCTGCACTTGCTCGCTCAGAATCGCGACGCGTTCTTCCTCGTGATTGGCCCGTTCTTGATGCAGAAGCACCGCCTGGGCAGCTTCGCGTGCCCGCTGGCGATAGTTCAAAGCGCCCGCGCTGATGACCATTATCAGCGCGATAAGCAAGGCGGTCGTCATCAGCGACTTATGACGGAGGTACTTTCTTTCGGCAACAGCTCGGGTCTCGATTTCGACTCGCCGCAACTCCGCCTCGCGAAATCGATCCTCGCGCCGGACCTGATATTCGGAGAGCCACCACGCCAACTCTCCGGCTGTTCGCGGACGCTTGCTCCGATCGGGCGCTAGGCAATTTTTCGCCAAGAGGATCAACTCGGGATCGGCACCGCTCCGGTCGAGCCGCGCGAATGCATCGGTCAATTTACCCTGACGGGAATCCTGAAATGCATGCTCGTTATCAAGACTCGCATAGGGGGGAGCGCCGGTCAGAATCTCGCAGAGAATCGCACCCAGTCCAAATACATCGCATCGTTCATCCAGATCATGACCGTTGGCCTGCTCCGGCGCCATATACGCCGGTGTGCCGATGATCGACGTGGCGGTCGGCGACGGTGGCGCTGCCAACACGGGCCCGTCACGGCCATTTGCGTTGGCCCTGGGATTAACGTTTGAATCGGTGCAAAGCGGTAGGTATTTGGCCAAGCCCCAATCCATGACTTGCACTTCACCGAATGCCCCGACCATGATGTTCGACGGTTTTAAGTCGCGATGAATGACCGTCTGCGAATGAGCATATGCAATCGTTTCGCACGCCTGCACGAACACTTTCAACAGCTTCGCTCGATCGGCAACGGGTTCCCCGCGTTTCGTCAGGAGTGAAGCCAAGGTAAGGCCTTCGACGAGTTTCATCGCGAAATATGGCTGACCCGATTCGAGTCGGCCCGCATGGTAGATCGGAACGACACCCGGATGATGCAGTCGGCTGTTGATGCGCACTTCGTCGAGAAACCGGCGAAGAAACAGGGGCTGTTCGAGATGCTTTTGTTGCAAGACCTTGACAGCAAGGTCGCGACCGAGATCGGGATCGTGAACACGATAGATGACGCCAATCCCGCCGCGGGCAATTTCACCGACGACCTGAAATGGGCCAATCTTTTTGGGTAGGAACGAATCGTCGTTGTTCGTCGCCAGGGTGGACAACAGCGCCGATCCATCATGGCGAACGGGATCGGGCGCCGCATGCGGGTTTCCGGCCCGAACTTGTTGGGCGGTATCCAGACGGTCGCCGCTCGCCGTCGCCGGGGGCGCGGCATCCGGATTTCGATTAACAAGGACCTGGGTCGGTTGATCGTCGGCCATAGTCGCTCGCGGGAGGCACTATCCCCAAGAGAGTTACGCACCGCCGGCACCTTCGGCATAACTGGCATGGAATTCTAGCTCGAATTCACGCCTGTGTAAAATCCATGCGCACCAGCAGGTGGCCCGCCCCGGGAGCCGCCATCGGTTCCCCCGAGTTGCGACCTCATTCCGCGTGGCCAATTCTCGTTCCGAACATAGACCAACACGCGACACCATGAACGGAGGAGAACGTGCGATATTGGCCGTCGTTCGCTGAATTTTCCGAATTGGCTCGAACCCATAGCCTCGTGCCCGTCTACCGGCAACTTCTCAGTGACACGCTAACGCCCGTGAGCGCCTTCGGCAAAGTCCGCGACGCTGATTGGTCGTTCCTATTCGAGAGCGTGGTCGGCGGCGAGCGCATCGGGCGCTACAGCTTTCTTGGGGCGGAGCCTTTCCTGCGCATTGAGGCGTTTGGTCATCGCGTTCGGCTGACCGAAGCCGGTCGCGGCGACCCGTTGGAGTTCGAGCATCCCGATCCGCTGGCGTTGCTCGAAGAGAGGCTCGCCTTTTACCGTTCTCCTCATCTGACGGGTTTGCCCCGGTTCTGCGGTGGAGCCGTTGGCTTTATCGGTTACGACTCGGTCCGTTACGTTGAACGACTGCCGAACGCTCCGCCCGACGATCGAGGTTTGCCCGATCTGGCTTTCGGTTTCTACGACCGGATGGTGATTTTCGATCATATCACTAAGACGGTCGCGGTCGTCGCTCACGCCCATGTCGATCGACAAGACATCGAGGGAAGCTATCGAGACGTATGCCGGCGCGTTGACGAACTCGTGGATCAATTGCGTCAGGGGGTCGCCGACGTTGGAATCACGGACATCGCCATCACCGCCGGGCCGCGTCCAACGATGGAGCGAGTTAGTTCGAATTTCACGCAGTCGGCATTCGAGGCCGCCGTCACCAAGTGCCGCGAATACATCAAAGCCGGTGACATCTTTCAGGTTGTCCTCAGTCAGCGATTCGCCACCGAGACCACGGCCGAACCATTTAATGTGTACCGGGCACTCCGCGTAGTGAACCCAAGCCCCTTCATGTTCTTCCTGGGAATGGGCGCCACTTCCTTGGTCGGAGCGTCGCCGGAGATCATGGTTCGCGTGGAAGGCAGCGAAGTCATCACGCGACCTTTGGCGGGAACTCGACGCCGGGGCAGCAACGTTGAGGAAGATCGGGCACTGGCCGCCGAGTTGCTCGCGGATCCCAAAGAGCGAGCCGAACATATCATGCTCGTCGATCTTGCCCGCAACGATGTGGGTCGCGTGGCGGCCTTTGGCTCGGTCGCGTGCCAGGACTTGTTAACCGTCGAACGCTACAGTCACGTCATGCACTTGAGCAGCACAGTCGTCGGCCGGCTGCAACCGGGGAAGTCCGCCTTCGATGCCCTGCGTTCGTGCCTTCCGGCGGGGACGCTGAGCGGCGCCCCCAAAGTACGCGCGATGCAGATCATCGACGAACTTGAACCCCACCGGCGCGGGCCTTATGGCGGCGCCATCGGCTACGTCGATTTCAGCGGGAATATGGATACGTGCATCGCGTTGCGAACGATGGTGATCAAAGGCCGCACCGCTTACGTTCAGGCGGGTGCCGGCATCGTCATGGACAGCATCCCGGAAAAGGAATACGAGGAAACCGTCAACAAAGCGATGGGCCTTCTGCGGGCATTGGAAATGGCCGAGACGCAACTCTAGGGTTGCATGAACGTTGACGATTGTTACTCCGCGTCTGTCACGAATGCCCCGCAACAGGCGGCCCCGTTGGGCGAATTACCTACAGCCCGAGGTCAGGAATCAGGCATCCATGAGCAACGACATCATCGCGGTCAACGACTTTCACAAGGCCTATGGGGACACCGTCGCCGTCGAAGGGTTGAGCTTCACGATCCCCGCGGGGACGATTCTTGGGCTTGTCGGTCCCAATGGCGCCGGAAAGACCACCACGATGCGGGCGTTGGCGGGCATACTCACTCCCACACGAGGCACACTTGTCGTCAACGGCCACGACGTCGCGAAGGAACCCGTCGCGGCCAAGGCGACTCTGGCGTATATCCCCGATGAGCCAAAACTATTCGACCCGCTTACCATCTGGGAACACTTGCAGTTCATCGCCGGGGCTTATCGGTTGAAGGACTGGCAATCGCGAGCCGAAGAGTTGATCCGTCAATTCGAACTCACCGACAAGCGTGATAGCCCATGCAGCGACCTGTCACGAGGCATGCGACAGAAGGTCGCAATTTGTTGTGGCTACCTTTATGAGCCGAAGGCCATTCTCTTCGATGAGCCGTTGACCGGACTGGATCCGTTCGGCATCCGCACGATCAAAAGCTCGATCCGGCAACGGGCGGCTGCCGGGAGCGCCGTCATGATTAGCTCGCATCTGCTGTCGCTCGTCGAAGATCTTTGCAGCGCCATCCTCGTACTCAAGAAGGGCAAACTGGTTTTGCATGCATCCATGGAAGACCTTCGCCGCCAAGCGGCTGCCGACGGGCGCATTGAAACTCTCGAAGATCTGTTCTTCCGGCTGACAGCCGATGGCTCGCCCACCACATAGACGATTTCCCATGAACCAAGCACTCTGGTTGTTGTTGAAGCTTCGATTCAAAGGCTTTCTCAGGCGACTGGGACGTCAATTCCAGACCATTCGCGGCGCGATCACCGTCATCTTTTTCGCTCTGATGATGCTGATGTGGCTGGGGAGCATGGTCATGAACATGGTGATTGCGTCGACTAAGCCGGAAAGCCGCGCCGACCCAGTGCAAGTCGAGCGATTCGCCCCCGTCGGATTGCTGTTTTATTGCCTGATGACGGTCATCTCCAATGGCGCCACGTCGCCGGTTGTGTTCAACCCGCCCGAGGTACAGTTTCTCTTTGCCGGCCCGTTTTCGCGGCGGCAGATTCTGGCCTACAAGTTGACGCAACAGTTTCTGTTGTCGCTCCCGTTCACCTTGTTCATGATGCTGGCGACACGCATGATCTCCGGATCGATCCTGTCGTCCTTCTTGGGTGTGTTGAATATCGTTCTGTTCCTCCAACTCTTCGCCGTCGCCGTCGGGCTAACGGTCAGCTATTTGGGTGAATGGGCATATGGACGACTCCGGCAAGTGACGCTCCTTCTCTTGCTAGCCGTCTTCGTGACGGCCATCGCATTCTCGCTGCGAACAGGCGAGGATCCCTCACTCAGCATGATGGAACGACTGAAACAGGTTGAACAGTCGACTGTCTTGCAAGTGATACTCGCGCCGTTCCGCTGGTTCGTGTGGGCTCTAATGGCAGAGAGTTTATTCCCAGACCTGCTTATATGGGGCAGCGTGGGTCTTGCAATCAACCTCGGTTTGCTCATACTCATCTTTGCGCTCGATGCAAGTTTCCTGGAGACAGCGGCGGCCGTTAGCGAACGCCGATACGCTGCGTTGGAGCGCATGCGTCGCGGCAACATGCCGGGGTCGAAGTTTGGGCCGGACAAGCCCCAGGGCAAGGTGCGCTTTTCGCTGCCGCCATTTCCTAATTGGGGCGGCATCGGACCCATCGCGTGGCGCCAACTGCTCGCAGGTTTGCGCAACATGAAGGCCCTTTCGGTTCTTCTCGTGGTCATCGGCCTGAGCGCCATGGGTCCCATCATCGGCGCGATCTCCGGGAAGGACGACAACGCCATGGAGGCGCTTCCATGGATCCTATGCGGCATGGGGCTATTCATGACGTCGCTGATGAACATGTTTCTCGCGTTCGATTTTCGAGGTGATCTCGATCGGTTGGATGTGCTGAAGACATGGCCGATACCCGCTTGGCGGATCGCCGTTGGTCAACTCATTGCCCCCGTGGTCATGACCAGCGCGATCCAAATGGCGCTCGCCATCACGGTCTACCTCAGTTTTGGCACAATCGGCCCGTTGGCCGCGGCGGTGGTTGTC
The DNA here is from genome assembly GCA_964515185.1 of uncultured Alcaligenaceae bacterium. Classification (GTDB taxonomy): domain Bacteria; phylum Planctomycetota; class Planctomycetia; order Gemmatales; family Gemmataceae; genus CAZESP01. Next base: position 56,056 of record CAZESP010000028.1, on the reverse strand, counting down.
TTCGCGGTCCCTGTCAACATGATGCTGATAGGGTTTGAAAACTTTGTCTTTCTTCTCTTTCCCGTGCGAATGGTCCAAGCCGGTCCCGGCGACTTCTCACAAGCCGGCCGCCACATGCTTCTCATGTTCGGCAAGATGCTCATCATCGGCATCGGGGTTGGCCTGCCGACTGCCATCGGCGCGGGAGTGTATTACGCCACCGACAAGAGTTGGGTCGCCGCCTTCTCGGTGCCTTTTGTGTTGATCGCGGCCTTTTCCCTTATCCCGATCCCGCTGATCGCGGGAGCTTTCAAGCGATTCGATGTCGCTCGCGACACCCCGCCTTGACGGCATCGGGCCATTTCAATTAACCTTCGCCGGACTGCCGGTTTCCCACGTTGGGACCCCGCGTCGAATCAGCGTGAGTATTGCGGACGGAATCGCATGCATCTTTTCTTTTCCGTGGGCGAACCGAGCGGCGACCAACATACCGCCCATCTGATTGGCGAGTTGCGCCGGCGCGTTCCACAGTTGCGTGCGGCGGGATTCGGCGGGCCGTTAATGGAACGGGCTGGGTGTTCCTTGCTTTGTCGGATGACAGAGATGGCCGTCATGGGCTTGTTGCCGGTGATCCCTCTGTTGCGAAAGTTCTTTCGGTTGCGCGATGATGCCGAGCGCTACTTTCGCGAACATAGGCCCGACGCCGTCGTACTGGTCGATTTTCCCGGATTCAATTGGCACATCGCCAGAGCCGCGAAGAAAGCCGGCATCCCCGTCTTTTACTACCTTCCGCCGCAGATCTGGGCCTGGGCGAGTTGGCGCGTCAACAAGATGCGCCGCTATGTCGATCATGTTCTGTCCGCCTTGCCGTTCGAACCAAAATGGTATGCCGAGCATGGCCTGACGGCGGAATACGTCGGCCATCCAATTGCCGATGAGGTCGCAGAGTACCAATATGACGAATCATTCATCGCCAACCGCTTGCCGGCGCTTCCCATCGTGGCGGTCCTCCCCGGTTCACGCACTGGCGAAGTGCGCCGTAACTGGCCCTTGATGCTCGACGTGATGCGTCGAGTCGGCTCGACCGTACCGCAAGCCCACTTCGTTGTCGCGTGCTATCGTGAGGCCTTTCGCGATTGGTGCCGGGCACAACTTACCGCTGCCGACGCGAGATTGTCGTTGCAGTTCGAGGTCGGCAAGACCCCCGAGATTCTCAAGGCAGCTCACTGCTCCTTGGCGGTTTCCGGTTCCATTAGCCTTGAACTGGTCATGACGCGAACGCCGACCGTCATCCTGTACCGCCCCGGCCTTGTAACCGACATCGTCGTCCGTCTCGCCATTCAATGTCGCTACATGTCGCTTCCCAATCTCATCGCGGATCGCGAAATCATGCCCGAGTTCTATTGCAGCGGCCGGCGTGACGACAACGTCGCCGAAATGGCCGCGACGCTTACCCGATGGCTGACAAACCCCGTCAACTACACGGCGGCGTGCGTTGAACTCGACGAGATTCGCGACAACCACCTCAAACGCGGAGCTACCCAACGTGCCGCGACGGCTATCCTCTCTCGGCTGCCCGCGCGACCCGCTCTCCGCGTGGCCTAGGCACGGGCGAGCATGGATGGTTGATTTCCCCGCCCACCGATAGATGATCGGTCGCCGGTTTCATATCGTGATTCACCATACGACACGAAATCGCTTCCTTCGCACCGTTGAGGTAACCGCCAATGTCCGCGCCGACTTACGACAAGTTGACTCCTCCCGCGTCCGGCACTCGCGTCACGGTTGATGGCAGCGGCCAGTGGCAAATTCCCGATGACCCCATCGTCTGTTTGCTGCGGGGCGACGGCATCGGCCAAGATGTGGGCGATGCCCCGGGGATCACCGCGTGTGCCGTCAAGGTACTCGACGCGGCCGTGCAAAAGTCATATGGCGGCCGGCGCAAGATTCATTGGTTCGATGTCCATGCCGGCGACACGGCGCGGGCCATCTACTATCCCCAGGTCAAGGACGATCAAATTAACACACTCAACGAGGACGATCAGCGCCGGCTCTACCTGCCCGACGACACGCTCAAGGCGTTCGAATTCTATTCCATCGGCCTGAAAGGCCCATTGACGACTCCCATCGGCAAAGGGTTCCGCAGCATTAACGTCTACCTCCGGATCCGCTTCGATCTATACGGTTGCGTGCGCCCCGTTCGCTACTTCAAAGGGGTCGAGGCACCCAACAAGCGGGCCGACAAGGTGGACATGGTGATCTTCCGCGAGAACACCGAGGATGTCTATTGCGGCATCGAGTTCCAAAGCAACAGCGATCGCGCCAAGAAACTGATTGCGTTTTTGAACAAGGAATTCGGATATCGCATCGCCGAGTCGTCGGGCATTGGCATCAAACCGATGTCCCCAGAAGGATCGAAACGGCTCATTCGCATGGCCATCCGCTACGCCCTTGCCAAGAAACGCCCCAGCGTGACGCTGATGCATAAGGGCAACATCATGAAATTCACCGAGGGCGCCTTCAAGGATTGGGGCTACGAATTGGCCAAGGCCGAATTCGCCGATCATGTCGTCAGCGAAGACGACGTCAGCAAAGGTGCGAGCGCCGCGGGCAAGGTCATTCTCAAGGACCGCATCGCTGACAGCATGTTTCAACAGATTCAATTGCGACCCGACGAGTATAGCGTGATCGCCACGCCGAATCTCAATGGCGACTATATCTCAGACGCCGCCGCGGCGCTCACGGGCGGCCTGGGCTTAGCAGCGGGTGCGAACATCGGCGATCGGGCAGCCATGTTTGAAGCCACGCATGGCACGGCTCCGAAGTACACGGGCAAGAACATGGCCAACCCCGGAGCCGTGTTGCTCTCAGGCGCCTTGTTGCTTGAGCATTTGGGATGGAATGAAGCGGCGACGCTGGTCAATCGCGCCCTCGAAGCGACATTCGCCGAAAGCGAAGACACCGCTCGCAAGGGTCCGGGCGGCAAACTCTACGTCACTTACGATATCGCGCGCCAGTTCGCCGGATATGGCGAGAAGGCAGGAGCGTCGAGTTCGGCCTTCGCAGAACGGATCATCCACCACATGGGTTGAGCCTGACGCCGTCGGCTCACGGCGCGGCTTTGGATTTCTCGACGAGTTGTTCGACATCCTTGAGCCAGCGTTCCCAATGGTCGCGAGCATGGGCCGGTGAGGATCGATCGAATAGTGCCGGCGGGATTTGGGCGAGCGAATCTCGGAATTGGTCGAGCGTGGCGCTCGCCTTTTCGGGATTCGCCGGCCGCAAATATATCTGGTAACACTGCCAAAGCTGACTCAGGGCGATTAACTCCTCGACGGTGTGACGATACCGAAGCGCCAACAGGTTGTAACGCCGGACGGCCTCTTCGTACTCGCCGCCGACATAGAAGCAGCATTCAGCCGCGGCAAACGAGGCTTGCCGCAACAACGAGGCATCCGCCGGCGACAATTCCGATTTCTGTTGCTGGGCCAGCAACGAGGACTCCACAATCTCAAACGGCTGCCGAGCCTTTTCAAGATATTCCTTGTACCGCTTTCGCGAAACGTCGAGATCTTCCTTCGGCAGCTTCTTGTCTCGCAACACCGAGCTTTCCTTGGCAGCGAGGAACCAGAAACAGCGCCCGAGATAGAATCGAGCAAAGTTTGCCTGCACGCTTGAGGGGTAATTTTGCAGGGCTTCTTGCAAACGCGTCTGAGCTTTGAGGAAGTCTTGTTTCAAATACAAGACGATGCCGAGGCGATAGAGCGATTGTTCATGGGCCTCTTTGTCGCTCTCGGCGACAGCGGGTTCAAGGTTCTTTTCTAGTTCCTCGACGATCTGGTCCATGACGGGTGTCGCCAGCTTTCGATCCGTCGGCAGATCTTCTTGCAACAGCGCGGCCAAGTGCAGCCTTGCCCGTGCCACATACGGGCTGCCGGGACCACAACAGAGTTTGAAGGCCTCGCGTGCCGCCGCGCGATCGCCCAGTTTTTGATGAATCTGCGCCCGCTTCAACAGCAGGTCACGGGATGCGGTTTCATCCGGTCGCACGTGTTTTTCAAGAAGTTGCAACGCCTGCTTCAAGTCTTCTGGGTCGCCGGCTCGTTGGAAGGCATCAACTGCTTTGCGAATCCACGAGAGCTTGTCGCCCTCGGCATTGCTTTCGGCGGCGCGCAACGCATCGGCCGCAGCCTGGCGATAGAGAGTCTTAGATTCATCGCGTGATTTCGGGTCGGCCGCCGAGGCCAGGGCTTGCGCTTCGGCCAACTCCGCCAGCAACTGCCGACCACGGGTGTCGGAGATCACTTTCGCATACAAGTCGGCTGTCTTGCGCGCGCTGGTGTAGTCGCCCGCAGCGCGATAGGTCTGAACGAATCCTTCGAGGAGTTTTTGAACGTCGGAAGCAGGCAACAGCGACGAGCGGAAATCGCTCGGTGATCGAACGGACTGAAAGGCCGCGTCAAGGGTCGCCACCGCCAAGGCCGGATTCGCCTCGCGAATCTGCAACTCGGCCAACCGAAACGCCGAGGCGTAGGCCCCTTCCCCGCCGGATTTGATGGCGGTCTCCCAGGCGTCCTTGGCATCCCGCGGCCGATTCAGTTTCGTGTAACAAATCCCCAGTTCGTATTGAATTCGGCTTACTTCCGCGCCGGTGTTTCGGGCCTGCGTCTTGGCTTGCTCCCAGCATCGAGCCGCCTGAGCGAAATCACCCTCGGCTTGAAAACTCCGGGCTTGCACAACCCGAGCCTTGAAGAAGGTGGTCGCGGGGGCGTCCGATCCGATTCGCTCCACCGCCCGGCGAGCTTCGGCCGGCTCGTTCCGAAGAAGGTGCAAGTCCGCCAGACGAAATCGGGCCGCCGACAACACTCGCGGGTCGGCGCCTTGCGGCATCTGCGCCAGTTGCTGCCGAGTCGCCTCGAGCGCTGCCTTCAGATCTGGTTGAGGCATCCGCAGATAGGTCTCCGCCAGGAGTCCCCAACGCTCCGAGGGATCATCCGAGACGTTATCCGGCGTGTTCTTGAGCATCGCCAGAATTGTTGCGGGATCCTCGTTTAGTTGATGCAAAGCCTTCGCCGTTCGAAATGCCAGTCGAGATTTATCGCCATCGGGAACCCCGGCCTCCATCGCCTTTTCAAAATTGGCGCGAGCCTCCTGCCAGAACGCGGCGGCGTCGATGGCGTCCGGATCCTCGGCCTTTAGGACGTTGACGCAACCCAAGAGGAAATAGGCCTCTCCGGCCGCGGCCGTCTCTCCGTTCCTGACCCGTTCCACGGCTCGCTTGGCCAATTGCAACGCGCGCTCGCGATCGCCGACACCTTTTTCCACGTATCGGCGCAACTCGATCAGGTCGCGTCGAGCCAATTCAACTTCATTCGGCTCCAAATAGGGGCGCCCGTACCAGACACCCGTTAGCGCACCGATCCCCAGCAAGAACATTGGCAGTTGCCAAAGCTGGGCGGTGCGACGGCGCGGTTGCGGTTTGTTGATCGCCATATAGTTCGGCGTTGTCTGCGTGGCCATGGCCGAAGCCCATCCGTAGGCTGCGAGAGACAGAGGTCAGACCCAGTTTTGGGTTCTGGCATATTCTTGGCGAACCGTCAAGGCCAAGCCCGCTTTGGGAGGCCGGGAAAGCTGGCGGATCGTCCCGACCGGAAACCACAACCGTGACCCCCCAAACATCCAGACACCCCCAGACTCTCGACGGCCTCGACACGCCTCACCTTGTCCTTGACCTCGATCTCGTGGACCAGAACCTGCGGCGAATGCAAGATGCCTGTCGCAGGCTCGGTATCGGGCTTCGCGTGCATTTTAAGTCGCTCAAATGCGGCTCCTTGGCTCAGTACCTCCAACATCGGGGCGTGCGAGATTTCCTTTGTGCCAAGCTGAACGAGGCCGAGGTCTTGGCCGACGCTGGAATAAATGACATCCTCATTGCCAACGAGATCGTGACGCCACTGAAAATCAGGCGACTTGTGGCTTTGGCGCGGCGGACGCCCGTGACGGTTTGCGTTGATGATCTTGGGAATGTGTCGGCATTGTCGGCAGCGGCCGACGAAGCAGGCGTTCGTCTGGGAGTCCTCATTGAAGTTGATATTGGCATGCGCCGATGCGGTGTCGCGCCCGGCATGCCTGCGGTTGACTTGGCACGGGAAATCACTCGGCGGCCCAGCCTGCGGTTTCGCGGTCTCCAGGGATACGACGGCCACCTGCAGTTGGTGAACGATCCCGACGAAAGGGAGTCACGTTGCCGACAGTCGTTGCAAGCCTTGGATGAAACTCGCCGACGGCTTGAAGAGGCCGGTATTGCCGTCGAGATGGTGACCGGCGGCGGCACCGGAACCTGGGAATGGGTCGCCAGCCACGAAGCCATCACCGAAATCCAGCCCGGGTCATTTCTTCTGATGGATGCGGTTTATCATCGTGTGCGCCCGGAGTTTGCGTGTTCTCTTTCGATCTTGGCGACGGTCATCAGTCGCGGGTCAGGCCAGTACATTCTTGACGCGGGCAGCAAAGCCATTTCCCAAGATTTTGGGTTGCCGACCATCAAGTCGCGTCCGCTCGAGAAGCTGACCAAGCTTGCGGAAGAACACGCGTTCGTCGAGTGTGCAGAGCCGCCGGCCATCGGGGAACAGCGTGAGGTGTTTCCGGCCCATTGCTGTGCGACGATGAACCTTCATCGAGTAGTGGCGGCCGTTCGAAAGCGGCAAGTCGAATCATTCTGGCCGATCGAGGCAAGCGGCCGATATGACTGAAATGACCGGAGCCTGGGAACCGGCGAAGTGTTCGGCTTCGACGGTACACAGGCTCCGAATCGCTTCATCAAAATCGCGTCAACCTACTCCAGCAACAGATTCGGCTCCCAACCGACGCGTTCGGCGCTGGCGCGGAGTTTTTCCAAAGCCCGATTCTGAATCTGGCGCACGCGTTCCTTGCTGATTCGCAGGAGGTGGCCAATCTGTCGAAGGCTATGGGCACCGTTACCGGTCAGCCCAAACCGAAGGTCGAGGACCTTCCGCTCGCGGGGCCGCAGGTTCTCCATGAGGAACCGCAAAGCCTCTTGGCGTTCGGAATTCTGTTGCAGGGTCGAACTGTTGTTGTCCGGCATCGCTTCGGTGAGCTTGAAGTCGCTGTCGTCATCGAGAACCGCGTTGAGGGAGACCGGAGTTCGCGTCGCGGTTTGCAGGTGGGTCAGATGTTCGAGGCTGCTTCCGGTGCGGTTGGCAAGCTCTTGGGGGCTGGGCAGATGTTTGCCGCCGTGAGCCAAGGCCTCGGACTCCTGTTGAAGCAAACCCAGTTCCTGGAGATGGTGCGGCGAGAGGCTGACGAGGTGACTCTGACGGGCCACCGCAATCTGAAGCGTCTGCCGAATCCACCAAGTTGCATAAGTCGCCAGCCGGGTTCCGTGGCTGACGTCAAATCGGTCGATCGCTTGCATCAAGCCACAAACGGCTTCCTGCAAGAGGTCGGAATAGCTGAGCGAGTGATGCCGAAAACGCTTGGCGACGTGCGCGGCCAATCGGATGTTGGCGGAAGCCAACCGGTGCTTGTAATGAACATACCGGTCATGGAGTCGCCGAACCGCGGGAACGTCGCGAACCGCGTCTGTGCAATTGTCTCGAATGAACTGCGCCATAGGCCAAGGTTCCAGGGGCGGGCGGTTGGCCCGCAAGTCCGGGAAGTGGCGTATTAGGACACGAACCAACTCACTTTTGCAGTCCCAAAAATTGGTCAGCAGCTCGCGCTCTTCTTCCGGGGTCAACAAATCGGACGAAAACGTCGTCAGGGGTGTCACAGTCGTCGCCTTAGCAGACGACAAATGGCGCTTTCTCCGAACAGAAGCCTTCATGCGCGTCTATCCCCAAAGTGTATAGGCGATAATCCGGTCGCGGGCCAATGCTCGCCCAGTCGGTAATGGCAGCTACCCGAAACCAGTCACGCCTTGAGGCTACCGGGGAGCGGTTTCAAATAGAAACCCCGTTCCTGCGCGGTGGTAACGCCGGACGGGTTCGCGTGCCATCTTCCGTTTTTCGAGCAGGCGTCATCTTCAACACCTCCATGCGTTGAAGCCTCGCCACAGGCCGGTCCCCCCGGCCCTTTACCCTACCCAATCGTTCGCCGATGCCAATCAATAATCACCTGATTGTAGTGGCCCTCGCTCGGCCACGCAAGGACATTTCCGGAAAAATCGGCGTTGACGGAGTTGACCGTTTCCGAAATCACCCGGAACGATCCTGTCATCAAACACCATCAATTCTTAGAGGCGAATCGCAGCCGGCAGAAAACGCCGCACAAACGCTATACCTTGAATCAGGTCGGACTGGCAGTCTGACACCGGTTCACGCTCCACCACAACCCAACCTTGATACCGAATTGTCGATAAAGTCGCAAAGTAGGTCATCCAATCGATATCACCGGCCCCCATTCGCACCTCCCCAGCTCCGCGACTCGATCGCGACCGTGCCGCGTCGCGAGCATGGGTATGCACCAACCGCTCATGTAATGGGATCAAGTTCGCCACGGGGTCGTGCCCGTTCAGAAGCATATTGGCCGGATCATAATTCACCCCCAGCGAACCGCACTCGAACGTAGCCAGGTATTCGTTCAGCTTGTCGCCCGTATCCAAGCCCGTTTCGAGAGCCAATTGCGTTCCGATCCGATCACCGTGTCGGCCCAATTCCACCAGTGATTCACGCAAACGATTGCCGCGATCCGTCTCGAGATCGCCTTCCCCCGGGATTCGCGGCATTTCGACGATGATGACTCGGGAACCAAGATCGTAAGCCAAAGTCATCGCGTTCGCCAAATGCTCGATGCGTGCTTGTTGGTTTTCGCGAGTGTCGATGCCAAATCGCAATGGGCAGCCGAGAGCAGTGAGTTCGAGGTTGTTCGATCGGAGCAGAATTCGCAACTCGCGCCGGCCCGTTTGGGTCAGCCGCTGGGGTGACAGGTCACCGACCGCATCAACCTGCACGCCCGTTGCCCCAGCCTTTCCGGCAAACGTCAGCGCATCACGCAAGGGCAGCCGTAGAGGGTCGATTCTGATGCCGATCTTCATGCCATGGCCTTTGCGACGTGAACCGGGAACGACCGCAGATAATCGCTGAAAGGGCGAACAATCTCGCGAAAACGCTGGTGGGGAAGATCGACCGTTTGCCACTTGGGTGAGCGTACCTTCATATGTTGCCGATATTCCACCGCTCGGATGGCTCGCAGCAAATAGCGACGGTCTCGCCACGACCAAATGTCCGGCGTGTCGGGCGGCAGTTCGACGTTCGATTGAAGGTCATAGGCAAACACGATTAGCCCGCGATAGTCAGGCCCGAATCGCTCTTCCCAACGAATCAATCCAGTGATGTCATCGATCTCGACCCAACTCTCCCAAACACGCCGAGGCCGATCGGGCGGCCCACCGGGAAAACGCCGGCCTTTGACGTCCACGAGCAATTTGGCACCCTGATCACCGTAGACGATGAAGTCCAGGTTCTTTACTGGCTCCGCATCGAGCATCGTCCGTTTCGCTTCATCCACAGCGATGTAACAAAGTCCATTCGCCCGAAGATAGGCTTCAAACGCCGATTCATAGTGGTTACTGCGATCCATGCAAGTCGCGGGATTCCGCTGGTCATTAACTATGTCCGGCGTGTATTGTCGACGCCGGCGAGCTTTTGACGTATTCTCTCACAAAGATCAGCCTCGGTCACGACAATTTCGTCTCTTGCAGCCAAGTCCTTAACCTTCCAAGTGCCGCTGGCCAGTTCGTCAGGCCCCGCAATGACGGCCAGGGAAAAGCCTCGCTTTTCGGCGTATTGCAACTGAGCGCCAATCTTCTTGGATTCGGAGTACACCTCCACGCCGATTCCCGCGGCGCGTAACCGGCGTGCAATCCGATGATAGTCGCCAATTCGCTCCGGGACGAAATTGATGACGAGAACCGGCGCCATCGTCGAGGTCGCGGGGAACATACCGAGAGCCTTCTTGATTGCAAGCAACCTGTCCAGCCCGAGAGAGGCACCGACGCCCGGCAGCGGCGTCTTCGTATAAAGCGCCGTCAGATTATCGTAGCGGCCCCCGGAACAAATGCTGCCGAACGATTCGAGTCGCCGGACACCTCCATCGTCCGGGCAGGTCCCGACCAGGAACGTCTCATAGATGGTCCCGGTGTAATAGTCCAACCCGCGACAGATCGACAGATCGACTCGCAGGCGGCCGTCGGGAATTCCTGAAATCTTGACGGCGGTTAGTAACTCTCGCAACTTCGCAATACCATCGGCTGTCTTGGAATTCGTACCGAAGTCACGTTCGACCTTGGCAAGAATCTCCTCGTTATCGCCCTGCAATTCCGTCAATGCAATAACACGATCCGCTTGATCCGGTGTGATCGCGGCCACCTGAACCATTTCGTCACGCACTTTTTCTCGACCGGCCTTGCCGAGTTTGTCGAGCGTCCTCATCACGGTTTCGGCCTTGTCGGCGACACCAACGGATTCGAGCAAGCCGTTCAGGACAAGGCGATTATTCAAACGAATCTCGAATCGTTCAATTTGGGAGGCAGCGTCACCCGGTCGCGAATACGACTCTAACCCCAGGGCGACCATGAGGTCGTGAATCACCAGGGCAATCTCGATGTCGGCGGCATTTGACGTTGTGCCGACCGTGTCGAAGTCGCATTGCATGAACTCGCGATAGCGACCGGCTTGCGTGTTCTCACCTCGCCAGACTGTGCCCAGATGGTAGCGCTTAAACGGAATAGGCAATTGGCCCGGATTCGGCCCGACATGTTGCGCCGCGAAACGCGCCAGCGGGACGGTCAGGTCAAACCGCAACACCACATCGTCACGTCCGGGCGTTTGGAACCGATAAAGCTGCCGGCTGATCTCGGCGTCGCTGCTCAACTTGGCAAGCAAGACCCCGGCCAGTTCGACCGCCGGCGTATCAATGGGCGCGAACCCATAGGAACGATAGACACGCCGAGCCGTCTCCATCATCGCCTCGCGCGGAATCATCTCCGCCGGAGGATAATCAGGAAACCCTTTGAGTGTGCGCGGTTTGATCAACGACATGGAAACTCCGGCCAACGGCGATCCGGCTTCAACACTGCCACCCGGTTGACATGTTTCGCTCGCCGCGAATGACGAATCACGGGGCTGGTTGCCCGATCAGCGCTTCGTCGATCGGCGACTGACACGCTGAAGGAATCGGACTTCCTCGTCGGTGAGCGACTGTTTGCCTTCACGATGAATCTTGTCGAGGAGTTCATCAAGCCGGCGTTCCTCGTTTTCGCGGCGTTCCTGAGCTCGTTTGCTTTGGCGTTCCGTCCACCATTGGCGCATTCGTTGGAAGAAGCCGGGCTTGGGCGGCGGCGGTGGCGGCGGCGGCTCACGATCGAGGCTCGAATAGCCCTGCGAAAAGTCATACCCAAAGGCCGCGTTGTCATCGCTTTGCTCCAACTCAACCAATTCCTGGCGGCAGAGCAGATAGACAAACATCGCCAGCATGAAAGGCAACACATCGTTGACGGCGATGGCGTAGATGCCGATGACAAGCATCGTCACGAACCCGACGAAGACCGCCGTCACGGTCGCCGAGCGCATGTCACCTCGACGCCAGAGCAACGCTCGCGCGATTCGTCCCCCGTCGAGTGGAAACGCCGGCAATAGATTCAGGGCGAAAAGCAGCCAATTCACGGAGAAGAACTGAGAAACGACGACTTGCCACGGAGCCAGAAGCGATGGCATCAATTTGACGGACGGCAGTTCCTTCAACGCCGGTTGTTTCGACTTGCCGTCGCCCTTATTGACGGCCAACGGAGCGCTGTCGCGGACATCGTAGACGCCGTCCTTTTTCTTCTCGTAGATAACCCACGCCGGTTTTCGCTGAAGATTTGCCGTAGGGTCTTCGTAAGTATATTCGTCGGCCTCACCCGGATGGGTGAACTTGGTGGTGTACCGGAAGCCGTCCTTCCAATTGTGAAGTCGTGGCGTCAGCGGCGACGACAGCGGGTTGAGGGGCGGGACAAACCCGGTGGCCACCAACGGGATGGCGGCGAAGGCAGCCATGAGCAGGTTCATCAGGGGGCCGGCCAGCGCCACGCGCAGATGAGCGCGAGGACTGTCCGGCAACTCGCAGGGTGCCAACCCGCCCAGAGGCCACAGCAGTATCTCTCGCGGGTCGCCCTCCACTTGGCGCGCGGCGAAGACATGGCCGATTTCGTGAAACATCACGGAGGCGAAGAGCATCGCGAGCACGCCGAGCGTTGGAAACACCAACCCCGGGGCGAACTGGTTGCTCGATCCCACCCAAAGGACAATGCCAATGGCAACGACAACGAACAAAACGTGGACCTTGACGGGCACTCCCAGCGACCGCCACGGCAACGGGAATGCCCAATTCATCGGGTCACGGTCTCGCATCGCCGAACATCCTCGAAGGGGATAAACAATGCTCGTCGGCATTCTAGCACCCGAGCCGATGGGCCGCAATTAGGTCCCCTTTACTCAGGCGCGAACATCCTCGTTGTGGTGTCGTTGGAAACAGAACAAAAAAAAAGGCGGAAGGAGAATCTTGATTTCCGCCCCGTTATGTGCGGATAATATCGTCACCCTCGCAAAAGGAACACAAACCATGAGCATCTCGGTCAAAGTGGTGGGCATCGTCAAAAAGCTAGGCCCAGCCGCCAAATTCGCGACTCGATTCCTCCTCAACGCCTACCTGCCGGGAAGCCCGGCGGTGATCGACCTCGCTGGTGCCCTCATCGACTGCGCGGTTGAAACAGCCAAGGGCGTCTACGACTACGACAACACCCGCCAGCCGGCCGCCAGCGACAAAGATCTCAAGCAACTTGAACAGATCTTCGATTTGATGGACACTCAGATGCCCCACCTGATGGCTCAGTTGGCGCGTCTGGAGACGCTGCCCGACGTGGCGGCTCAGGTGCTGGAAGCCGCGCTGGCGACCGACGCCCGGTGCCAAGACGCTGCACGACGATTGGAAGAGCTGGCCCGCCGCACCGATCGACAGGAGCAGTACCTCAACAAAATCCTCGCCGGTCAAGACGATATGCGGCCCTTGCTGCAACGAACGGCGGGCGTCGCGGACTTTGTCGCCGAGCAACGGGCCGCCGGCTTCTCGCTCGACGTCTTTGCTACGATGCTGCGTGATTTTCAAGAAGGCTTACGACACTTCGCCCAAGGCCGGGTCGATGACGCCGAAAAGGTCTTCAAACGTCAGGCCGACCGACTGCAAGATTCGGTAACTGTGCGCGTCACGCTGGCCGCCGCGCAAACGGCCGGCAACCGTTTTCTCGATGCGGACAGCACTCTCACCCAAGCCGTCCGGCTCAAGCCACACGACGCCGACCTTGCCGACTTGCATCGCCGGGTCACGGCTCGGTCGCGGCGAACGGGCGGCGGCGCGACGGGTGCGCCACCGGCCAAGACGATCCAACCCGGCGATGTCCTCGACGGCTGGCTGATGGAGAAGATGCTCGGCCGAGGCGGATGGGGCATGGTGATGCGAGCCACGAAAGGCCCGCGGACAGCGGCCATCAAGGTCATGCATGCCGAATTGTCTCGCGACCCAACTTTCGTCGATCGCTTCAAGAAGGAACTGATGACCCTGATGCGCCTGGACACGCACCCGAATGTCATCACGGTTTCCGATTTCGGTTATGCCGGCGACATGGGATGTTGGTACTTCGTCATGCCGTGGATTGACGGCCCGACCTTGGAGCAGTACCTCCGCACCAACGGCCCGTTGCCACCCGACGCCGCCAAGGAAATGTTCTTGTCGCTGGCGGACGGCTTGGGTCAGGCCCATTCAAAGGACATCATTCACCGCGACATTAAACCGGACAACATCTTGTTGGCGAATCCTGATACGCCTGGTGGGAAACCACGACCCATTCTGGTCGATTTCGGCTTGGCCGCCCTTGCGGGTGTGCCTGGCTACACACAGGCTGCCGGCTACACGGCGTTGTTCGCACCGCCCGAGCAGATACGCAAGGGCGTAGCCGATAAGCGCAGCGATGTGTTCAGCCTCGCCGCGACACTCTATTACGCGCTGCTGTTCGCCGACGAGGAACATCGCGAGCCTCACCTGTTCCGTCCGAAGTATGTGCCGGAAATGTATCGCGAGGTCTTGTTCCGCTCGCTGGACAACGACCCAACCGAACGTCCCGCCGATGCGGGAGCCTTCCGAAAGTTGCTCTCTGCCGGCGGTGTTCGTCCCGTGGCACCGCCTCCCCCGCCTCCGGTGTTTCCCGATTCGCCGCCGCCGCGGCCGACCCCGCCGCGACCCGGCCCGACTCGTGCCCCTTCCGTGGACGAATACATCGTCTGCCCGAAGGGCACCGGACAATACCGCACCATTGGCGAAGCCCTTCGTGCCGCCCCCGCAAATGCACGGATCTTGGTGCGACCCGGACGCTACACCGAGGGCATCAAGATTGAACGACCCGTCGAGATTATCGGCGACGGGCCTCGCGAGGCTATCGTCGTCGAGCCGACCGATACCGATTGCGTCTACATGGACACGGATCGGGCTACGGTTCGCGGTCTCACTCTGCGGCAACGATCCGGTTCTAAGAGTCGAAATTTCTTCGCCGTCGATATCCCCAAGGGCCAGCTCTTGTTGGAGGATTGTGATATCACCTCCGACTCGCTGGCCTGCGTCGGCATCCACGGAACGACCGCCGATCCGCTCATCCGAAACTGCCTCATTCGCGACGGCAAGCAGAGCGGTATCTTTGCCTACGACGGTGCTGGTGGACTGATCGAGGATTGTGAAGTCACGGCCAATACGCTCGCCGGGGTCGAGATCAAGTCCGGGGCCACGACGACTCTGCGAAACTGCCAGATTCACGACGGCAAAGGTTCCGGCGTCTTCATCAACGAAAACGGCTACGCCACGTTGGAGGGATGTGACATCTACTCCAACACGTTGGCTGGCATCGAAATCAAGAAGGGCGGCCGCCCGACTCTCCGCGAGTGCAAGTTGCACGACGGAAAAGCCAGCGGTGCATTTTTCAACGAAGACGGCTCGGGCACTCTCGAACGTTGTGAGATTTACGCCAACGCCCTCGCCGGCATCGAAGCCAAGAAGAATTCGACGCCGACGCTGACCGACTGCATCGTCTACGACGGTAAGGGTAGCGGCTTGTTCATTTGGGATGGAGCCTCGGGGTTGGTCGAAAACTGCGATATTTTCAATAACACGCTATCCGGCATCCAGGTGAAGATGGGCGCCAACCCGCTGGTTCGCGGGTGCCGCATCCACGACGGCAAGCAGGGCGGCGTCTATGTCTTTGAAAAGGGCCTTGGCCGGTTCGAGGACTGCGACATCTACGCCAATACGCTGGCTGGCGTCGAAATCGCCGAAGGAAGCAACCCGACCATGCGAAGTTGCAAAGTCCACGACGGTAAGGGGTCGGGCGTCTTCATCCGCGGCGAAGCGATGGGCCGCATCGAGAACTGCGAAATCTGGGGGAATACCCTCGCCGGGGTCGAAGTCAAGGAGACGAGCAACCCGGTCTTCCGCAATTGCAGTATCCGCGACGGCAAGGGGACCGGCGTCTTTGTTTGGAGTGCCGGTATGGCCACCTTCGAAGGATGCCAAATTGTCGGCAATCAGAAGGCCGGCATCGAGATTCGCGAAGGCGGCCGGCCCACCGTTCGCAACTGCAAGATCAATCGCAACACTTACGAAGCCATCTGGATCCACAACAAGGCCACGGCGACCGTTGAGAATTGCGATCTGACCGGCAACGTCCGCGGCGCCTGGGATGTGGAGGCCGGCAGCACCGTCACCAAACGCGGCAACCGAGAGTAGGTGCCGATAACATCCTTGCGGCGCATCGGGGAAGTGTCCACGATGCGCCGCCTGTCTTTTTGTCGCGTCTCGTTTACCCTACAAAAACGCCGCCGAGGAAGCTCGTCGAGAACGCGAAGAAGCTATCTTCGGCCGATAGCGGCACGGCGAACGATCGCACATGAGGCCCGCCGCCGCCGCCGGCGCCCGTGATGATATCGGCCCGGCCATCGGCGTTGACGTCGGCCGTTGAAACGCGCACGCCACCCCGGAAGCCAATCGGATAGGCCATGAAGTCGCTGATAACGTTATTCGTTATCGCGTCGAACGCCCGCACCTGCGGGCCGCCGCCGGCGCCGGGACCGGTGATAATATCCGCTCTCCCATCGCCATTCAGATCACCCGCTGCCACGTTCACACCGCCGAGGAAGCCCGTGCCGTAGGCGAAGAAACCGCGAAACTCCGCGAGCGTCATGCCATTGAAAACGCGTACATGCGGACCGCCGCCGGCACCCGTCCCCGTGATGATGTCGGCGCGACCATCGCCGCTCACGTCCCCGGCAGCAACCGTCACTCCTCCGCGAAAGCCCACATTGTACGCAAAGAAACCGCGAATCTCCGACCCGGTGAGCGCGTTGAAGACTCGAACGTGAGGCCCGCCACCGGCACCGGCGCCGGTGATAATCTCGGCTCGCCCGTCACCATCGACGTCGCCGAGGGCCACATTCACGCCGCCCGTGAACCCTGTGCTGAAGGCGAAGAACCCGCCGATTTCCTGGAAGGTCACGCCGTCGAAGACGCGGACGTGTGGCCCGCCGCCCGGACCGGCCGCCGTGACAATGTCCTCGACACCGTCGCCCGTCACGTCCCCCGTGGCCACGCGAACGCCGCCGCGGAATCCAGCGGCATACGCCAAGAATCGCGTTCGCTCGACACCACTCACCGCGTCGTAAACGACCACTGCCGGCTCGCCACCTCCGCCCGAGCCGACCGCGAAAATTTCCCCACGTCGATACGTCGCCGTATAGGTCGTCGCCGTCGCCGGCGTGGCGATCGAGTGCGAGATGGCCCCGCCGTCTGACCAATTCTGAAATATCCAGCTTTGGCCGTTGATGAACAAGGTCGGAGATGCCGCGAGAAGGCGCGACATGCCCGCGACACCAGTAAACGTCGCCGGCGAGTTGACCGCCACGCCGTCCAAGAAAACCACCGCACCAGGAACATTGCTCGCCACGGTGACTTGCGAGGTGATCGGCACCACATCGCGATAGACACTGTGGGTCAACCCCACCGGATCCGTTGCGGTCAAATGGATGCGATACCAAACATTGGGAGACGTCTCGCCGATGGTCGGGATCGCAAACGTCCCGTTCGTGATGCCGCTTTGCTCCGTCACGAACGGATGGGTATGAGCGTCATGGTGGAAATCAACGCGCCACGTGTACGCAATGGCCGGCAGGTCACCCGTTTCGGGATCGGTCGCGGTCCCCGCAAACGAGATCGTGTCGCCGGCTCGATACGTCGTACCCTCGGCCGGAAGCGTGATGGTCGCCACAGGCGGTTGGTTAGCCGTTACCGAGAGCGTCGCCGTCGTGCTCGTGACTACGCCAAAGTCGTTCGTCACGATCACCCGAAACTGGGCGCCGTTGTCAGATAGTTGGACGTTTGAGAGTGTAAGATCGGCTGATGTCTCACCCGCGATGTTGCTGCCGTCACGCTGCCACTGATACCGAAGCGGCGCCGTTCCGTTAGCGACCACCGAGAAGGTCGCGTCGTGGCCGGCCGACACGAACTGGTTCGCCGGTTGCTGGCTGATCGCTGGCGCCTGCCCGCCCACATAGTCGATGCGAGTCACGGTTCCGCTCGCCGGTTGTGAGGTCCGCGACAGGTATAGCAAACTGCCGCCGGTCGTGACATCAATGTCAACGGGGTACTGAGCTGTTAGCCCGGTTGCGAAAGCGGTCACATCGCCCGTGGCGTCATCGCGACGATAGATCCAGTTACCGACGTAGTCAGCAAAGAAATAGTCGCCATCGAAATCAGCGGGAAAAGTCGGCGTTTGTGGATTGTAAAACGCGCCCCCCGTTATCGCGAATCCTATGGGCGTCCCGCTATCGTGACGGTAAGCGAAGATGGGCGACTGAAAGGCAGGGTCGCTCGTCGGGCCTTCGGTGTTGGGCCAGCCATAATTCGCGCCGGCAATTCCGTCGTTAATCTCCTCCCAGGTCGCCGCCCCCACGTCGTTGATGAACATGCGGCCTGTTCCCGACTGAAACGCAAACGTGAACGGGTTACGCAGACCCAATGCCCAAATGGCCCGATTATCTCCCGTCACGGAATTGTAAAACGGGTTGTCGGTCGGAATGCTGCCGTCGAGATTCAGTCGAAGGATCTTGCCGTAGAGGTTCGTAAGCAACTGCGAATTAGCCCGCACGGCATTGTCGCCCACGGCTGCATAGAGTTTGTTGTCCGGGCCAATGTGCAAAGCTCCGCCATTGTGGTTCGAGGCGCCGCTGGCATTGGCGAATTCGAGCAACACCACTTCGCTGCTGGCCACCGCGACATTGCGATTCGCCGTGAAACGGCTGATCCGGCTCCTCAGATCGGGCATCGTGTAGAAAATGTAGACATAGCCATTTGTCGCGAAGTTTGGATCAAAGGTGACGCCTAGCAATCCTCGCTCGCCCGATGAATTGACCGCCACCGTGAGGAACGGCGTCGTCAAGAGAGAGCCATTCTCGATGATTCGCAGGTTACCTGTTTGCTCGGCAACGAAAACTCTGCCGTCCGGGGCAATGTCCATCGCCGTCGGCATGACGAGGTTCGTCGTGATCGTGGTCTCGACGAATCCGGGCGGAAGTGTCGTTGGTGTATCCCGACGTTCGAGCGGAATCAGTCGCGGGCGAAAGCGCAATGGATGGGCCATCGGAAAGCCATTCCCGTGACGGGCGACAATTCGTTCCCCCTGATTGTCGGCGCGGGAACCGGCGCCGGCATTTCCGCTGCTATTTGACTATGCGGAAACAATCACTGCGACGGACACCGCCGCAGATCCTACCCGACTTCCATCGGTTCTCATTTCGATGGGCTTCAATCGTTCCTTGCTCCGATGGCCTCCGTGGCTGTTAAGTTGGCGGGACTCGGATAGCCGAGGAGCAATCGTAAGAGCGCCGATTGTCCGTAGCGCCCCTTGCGACGATGTGAGGCGATAACCAGGTCTCGTTTGGGAGTCGTCAGGTCCGGCGGCAAGTCGAAGTTGCCTAGCCGCGCCACAAACTCGATCGCTTCCAATCGAGCGTACTCATCCACGGGCATCGAGTATTCCCGATATCGGTCCGGCCCGCGTGCGCGAAGCTGCTCGCGATATTCTCGGCCTTTCGCGTTCGGCTGGCCCCCAAGAGGCATCGGTGAGCGGGAGTCGATGATAAGGACGACACGATCCGGCGGTGACGGGTCTTCGGCGAGTCGCCGCAAGACCCCGGTCGCCGACGTCGCGCTTTCCGTAACGACCACCACCCACCCCGTCACCAGGCAAGGCCCGACGGACGGTTCTCCGAGTCGAATCAGACCGTGGTATCGCGGGTTGACCGCGGGCGGGCCAGGGTCGAGCAAGTGAATACGTTCCGAGCCGGCGCCCGATTCGCACTGTTTCAGTAGCGCTTGAATCATTCCGACAAGAGCGATCATGTTCGGCGGAAGCAAAAGCGGGCCGCCGACGAGTTCCGACGTTCGATGTTGAATCGCTGATTCGACCTCGATGTCAAACTTCTCTTCGGCGGTCACTGGCGGGGAAACGTCGCCCTGGCCCTGGGCGGGTGCGACGGCGTCCCATCGCTCGCGGGCCAATTGTAGAAAACGACGCGGCCGCTGCTCGTCCATATTTCGCGTCCGCTCCGCCCACCACTCCGACCCGAGAGGATAAAGAGGGTCAACCTCACAGCACCGTCGGATCGTTGGTTCATCGAGAAACGGGCCACGGAAATTGTCGAGCCTCGCCTCCACGATACGGCGTCCTTCGTCCGGGTTGATTCGGTGAAGGTCGATCTTCACTTGGCCCAGGCGATCCCACCCGGCCGTGCTGATGAGCCGATTTTCCACCATGCGGACCATCTCGTCCTTGACCTCGGCGATGACGACCAGAAGATTCGCCGCCACGTCGAGAAGCTCATGCAGGAATCGAACCAGGGCCGAAAACTGAGGCGGCGGCAAGGTATGTAGCTGATCGAAGACGAGAATCATCGTGCGGCCGGACTTGCCGACCAACTGTGAAAGAAGACCGATGAGTCGCAGCACTTGCGATTGATCGGGAACGGCCGTTGTTGGCCGTAGATCCAGTGCGCTCGCCTCCGCAGGATCGAGGTCGTCCCCGGCAAGCCAGCGCAAGGCAAGGGGCAGCGTCGGATCGTCACCGCCGGTCCGGTGAATTAGACCCGCATAGAAGACCCGATAAAGAACGCGAAACAACGGATCGTCGCCCGTCATGCCGGGCACAACCGCCGCGAGTCTCCCCATCGCCTCGTCGAACATCCGGCGCAGCTCGTCCGGCATCCATGGCCGGTGCGGGTCGCGGCCGTTCTCGATGCTGAATCGCTTGAGATATCGCTCCATCGCACGATAGAGCGGCATCGTCGTCTTGCCGGCGCTTTGGCCGCGAGTCAGTGCGGCAATCAAAGAATGCATGATCGTGTGGGCCATGCGATCGGGCGCCACTTGCAACGCGGCCGGCTGAATCACGACTGCGACCTTGCGTTCCGGCGCCAACCGTTCGAGCCTCGATAGAAGATGGCTCTTTCCCGCGCCGGCCTCGCCCCAAACAACTACCCCCAGAGCCGAATTATCACGATGAACCTGGCCGATCAGACGCCACAAACATTCAAACGGCTCTTTGTGAATCTCCTCGACATCCACGGCGAGATTTCCGGCGCGGGTGACTCGTTCCGCGGAAAATGGATTGCCGGCCGCGAACATCTCAGCGAGGCTCATCGGGAAATCCTCGACACATTCAACAAGAGATCGCCCTCGTCGCGAATGGCGGCCTCCCGCTCATCAGGGCGAAGGCCGTCCAACCCCTCGGCGCTCGACAGGCTGAAGAGCCTTTCGCGGCGCAGTTGAAGAACGCCGGCGTCAAAGGCCTCACGCGGAACGTCGGCCAACTCGTGCCGAAGATCGACGAGACTGACCAAATTCAGATGCCCTCGGCGACGGTCCAATCGCTCGAAGGCCTCCTTGAAACGCCCCGCGAAACTCGACACGGAAGCTGACACGGGCACCGGTTGCGGAATCGGCGGCCGGCTTGCGTGCAAGTCGTTTAACAAAAAATAGTGCCGATTCCCCTTGATCAGAACATAGCCCACCGTAGCCGGTAGGCGTGAATCGATGGCCGCGCTGGTCCACGCGCTCACAAACGCCTCTTTGGTGGGTTTATCGAGCTTGAGTTTGGCCGGCACGAGATCCTTGGCCGCAAACGCCTGTTGCAAGTCGTTGCGCGCCGCCCGCAGCAAACTCTCCAGGAATGTCCCGCTGCCCGCGACCGATTCGCGATCCTCAGACAAGGCGACGATCGCCGTCGATCCCGACCCGATTACCGTGACGCGATCTCGAAATCGCGGCAAGTTCATCGCATCCACACCGAGAGCGGAATGGTCCTCGTCGAGGCTCCGAATAAGACTCTCAACAGTCGCCGGATACGCTCCGGTTGCTTTGGCGTGCTGCAGAGCCGCAAGGAGGCGATCGGCCGAAGCGACGATTTTCGGCGGATGGTCTCGGAGGAAGAGGGCTTTGGTTCTCTTTACTTGAATCGCCTCGATGCCCTCGGGAAGATGCCCTGCCTTGAGCCATTGGTCAAACGCTGCTTTGAATGGCTTCTTGAGTGAGGTTGCCACAAACTTGGCGAGCGCCGTGGCCCCGAATGGGGGCGGGCCGGCATCGGTGGCCGCCATGAGGGCCACTCGCAACAGCTCGGGCGATTCGGCCAGTCGCTGTAAGGATTCGTCATCGGACAATGCCACGGGCGAGGCCGGCTGAAACTTGACGCCGATTACGATCTTCCCTTTGAGCGGTGCCTTGGCGAGCGCCTTCAAGATCAGAGCGTTTTCGGCTTGGGGGACGGCCTCTCGCAACAGAATGTGCAACGGCATCGGATAGCGGTCGCCGCCGTGATCGCGCCGCTGCGACAAGTGATGCAAGATTCGCGCGCCGATTTCGGTGGCAGGATCAGTCTTGGCCATTTGAATCAAATCCCGCTGATGCGAGACCAGCAAACGTGGGCCAGGCCCGACCGACGGCGTGAATGCGTTGCATTCCAAGCGCCGCGGGTCAGGCCCGGCTGTTGACAGAGTCAATTATTTGCCGAAGCCGCCCGTCGCGGCACCACTACCAATGACGCCCGCAATAATGACGCCGTAGATGCACATTACCACGACTGTAAGAATACAAGCTATCATGCCCAGAATCTTGCCGATCTGGGTGAGTTGCCGACCTTCTGGGTCCATCGTCCCGGCATCCATCAGCTTGAGATCATTGTTGCCATGACCCAAGCCGGGATGGCGGTAAAAATACCGCAGCCGACGAAGCCAAGGATGCCAAGAACGAGAATCAATGTGCCACGATGCGGTTTCACGGGAAAAACACCTCGCGATACTCGGTTTAGAGGAAGCGACACCGCTCTTAGGATATTTACGAGGCGTTCGATTCATAGTGTTAGTTTCGCCGCAAGGGAATCGTTACCCCTTGTGGGATTGGTCAACTGACATACGATGTAGCAAGAATAGTCGCATCGCGAGTCTTGGGAACAACCATGCCGAAACGTACAGACCTTCACAAGATCCTACTCATCGGTTCGGGCCCCATCGTCATCGGACAGGCGTGTGAATTCGACTACTCAGGGACGCAAGCGTGCAAGGCCCTGCGCGAGGAGGGTTACGAAGTCGTTCTGGTGAACTCGAATCCGGCGACGATTATGACGGACCCGGAGACGGCTGATCGCACCTACATCGAGCCGATCACCTGGGAGGTCGTCGCGAAGATCATCGAAAAGGAACGCCCCGACGCGCTGCTGCCGACGTTGGGTGGCCAGACCGGTTTGAACACGGCGATGGACCTGTTCAAAAATGGTGTTCTCGCCAAGTACAACGTGGAGATGATCGGCGCGCGGGCCGACGTTATCGACCGAGCCGAGGACCGGCAAAAGTTCAAGGACATCATGCTCAAGATTGGCTTGGATGTCCCCAAGAGCAAAGTCGTTCGCACCGTCGTTGAAGCGTTGGCCATCCGCGACGAGATAGGCCTACCGTGCATCATCCGGCCAAGCTTTACACTGGGCGGCACCGGCGGCGGCATTGCCTACAACCGCGAGGAATTTGCCCATTTCGTCGAGCTGGGCCTTGAACTTTCACCCGTTCATGAAATCCTCATCGAAGAATCCGTCATCGGCTGGAAGGAATATGAGCTGGAAGTAATGCGCGATTGCGCCGACAACGTGGTGATCGTCTGCTCGATTGAGAATCTCGATCCCATGGGAGTCCACACCGGCGATAGCATCACCGTGGCGCCGGCGCAGACATTGTCGGATAAGGAATATCAGCGGATGCGCGACGCGGCGAAGCTCATCATCCGCGAAATCGGCGTCGAAACCGGCGGTTCGAACATTCAGTTCGCGATTGATCCCGACAGCGGGCGCATGATCGTGATCGAGATGAACCCGCGCGTTTCTCGCAGTTCGGCCTTGGCATCGAAGGCCACGGGCTTCCCCATCGCCAAGATTGCCGCCAGGCTGGCGGTCGGCTATACGCTCGATGAACTGCGAAACGACATCACACGGAAGACTCCCGCTTGTTTCGAACCAACGATTGACTACGTCGTCGTCAAGGTGCCGAGGTTCAACTTCGAGAAATTCCCTGAAGCGGACCCGACGCTGACCTCACAGATGAAATCGGTCGGCGAGACGATGGCGATTGGCCGGTGCTTCAACGAAGCACTTCAAAAGGCGCTTCGCGGACTGGAGACAGGGCGTTTCGGTTTGGGCTGCGACCGCCTCGATCGCTGGGGTGGGCGCGACGCACCCACGCGTGAAGAGATCATCGCGAAGCTCGCGACGCCGCACGCCAATCGGATTTGGTTCGTGCGATACGCCTTCAAGGCCGGTTTCACGGTCGAGGACATCTATCGGCGATCGCACATTGACCCGTGGTTCTTGCACCATATTCAGCAGTTGATCGCCATCGAAGATCGCCTGCGCGGCTGCCCGAGCCTCGACGCGGCAACGACGGAATTGTTGCTGACCGCCAAGCAAAACGGGTTCTCGGATCGCCAACTCGCCAATATCTGGGCGACGAGCGATACCGAGGTCCGGCGCGTGCGTAAGTCCCGCGGCGTCGAAGCCGTCTTCAAACTCGTCGATACCTGCGCGGCCGAGTTCGAAGCGTTCACGCCATACTACTACTCAACCTACGAGTCGCCCGTCATCACCATTGCCGATGGCCCCGTTGGGCCAGGCTCACTGATCGAACGAGTCGAGAATGAGACGCGGCCTCTCACGGACAAGCCTCGCATTATGATCCTTGGCGGAGGTCCAAACCGCATCGGCCAGGGAATTGAGTTCGACTATTGTTGTGTCCAGGCCGCGTTCGCATTGCGCGCCGCCGGATTCGAGACGATCATGGTCAACTCGAATCCGGAAACGGTGAGTACCGACTACGACACAAGCGACCACCTGTTCTTTGAACCGCTCACCACCGAAGACGTCCTCAACATCTGCGACCGCATGAATCCGTGGGGAGTCATCGTTCAATTCGGTGGGCAGACGCCATTGAATCTGGCCAAGGCACTCAAAGCGGCAGGCGTCCCGATCATCGGCACGAGCGTCGAGGACATTGACGTCGCCGAGAACCGGGAAAAGTTTCAGCGCCTCATTTCTGATCTTGGATTGAGGCAACCGGACAGCGGCACGGCCGTCGATGTGGCCCAGGCGGTCAATGTCGCCCGGCGTCTCGGGTTCCCCCTGTTGATGCGACCCAGCTTCGTGTTGGGCGGCCGCGCCATGGAGATTGTTTACGACGAGTCGGCCATCGTTCGTTACATGGAAACGCGAGCATTCAACGTCTCGGTCAACCGTCCGATTCTCATCGACAAGTTCCTCGAGTCCGCCCAAGAAGTCGATGTCGATTGCCTCAGCGACGGCACTCGGACGGTAATTGGCGGAGTGATGCAGCACATTGAAGAAGCCGGCATCCATTCCGGCGACTCGGCATGTGTCATCCCGCCATTCAGCTTGACGCCGGCCATTATTGATGAGATCAAGCGGCAGGCCCGATTGCTGGCCGAGGCTCTGCACGTCAAGGGCCTCATGAACGTTCAATTCGCTATTCAGACGACAGCCGGGCAGCCCACCGTCTTCGTCTTAGAGGCTAATCCGCGGGCGAGCCGAACGGTTCCATTCGTATCAAAAGCAACGGGCGTTCCGCTGGCGCGACTCGCCTCGCTGGTCATGGCCGGGAAGACCTTGGACGAGTTGCAGGTCTTCGACGATCCCTGCCCGGTCCATTTCTCGGTGAAAGAAAGCGTCTTTCCATTCAGCAAATTCCGTGGCGTGGACATCATCCTCGGGCCGGAGATGCGATCGACCGGTGAGGTCATGGGCATTGATGACTCGTTCGCGGTGGCGTTCGCCAAGAGTCAATTGGCCGCCAGTGCGGCGCTTCCGAAGTCCGGGACGGTCTTCATTTCGGTCGCGGACCGAGACAAGAAGGAGGTTATCCCCATCGCTCGGGCGCTGGCAGAAATGGGCTACAGGATCTTCGCCACCGGCGGAACCGCTCAATCGCTACGAAACAACTCGGTCCCCGTTGAGGAAGTGATGAAGCTGAACGAAGGTCGCCCCAATCTGCTCGACCACATGAAGAATGGAGCCGTACATCTGATCATCAACACGCCCAGTGGTCGCGGGAGCCGTCCCGATGAGGTGCGCATCCGTGTCGAAGCCGTCGCTCATCGCGTTACATGTATCACGACGATATCGGCCGCTCACGCCGCTGTTGAAGCCTGCAAGGCGCTGCGCGCCCAGGAATTGACGGTGACCGCCCTCCAGGACCGAATTCCACTGCCTTCTGGACGAAGGCCGGCAAGTCCCTTGCCAAACGCTGCCCCAAATAATGCCGCCGACGTTGTTCAGCAAGCATGAATTTTTTGCAGTACCACCGAACCTTACCGGGAATGGTGGTGTTAGATCGTTTGAAGAACCAATTCACTTTAGTTATCGGAGGGAACATGAAATCCGTTCTCGGATGCGCGCTCGCGTTGGTCATCGGCCTTGGCATTGCCGTTTCCCCTGCGGATGCCGCCGGCAAGAAAGCCAAGAAGGCAAAGAAGAAGGTCGATCAATCCGCGGTTCTGTTCAAGAAACTCGACACCAATAGCGACACTAAATTGTCGGAAACCGAATTCTCCAAACTCGCGGACGCCAAGAAAAAAGACAACCCCAAGAAGCCAGGCAAAGTTGCCAAGAAGCCGGGGAAAGCCGCCAAGAAGTCGTCCGCGTTGTTCGCCAAGGTCGACACTAACAAAGACGGATCGGTGTCTTTGGACGAGTTCAAGAAACTGAAAGAGGCGAAGGGCGACAAGAAAAAGAAGAAGAAATCGAAGTAGTCAACGAGCCAGACATGTGACGGCGGGCCACGCGGGCAATCGACGCGGCCCGCCGTCACTTTTTCACCCAGTCGCGTCCCGTTCGTATAATCGCTGCGACATCTGCTACTCGAATCGCCGCGAGGACGCCATGACGCAATGCTTGCGCCTTTTGTCGTATCGGCTCATGATTGGCATGTTGTTGAGTTCCGTCGCTGTCACCGCGCTGGCTCAGCCATATCAGATACCATCCGCGGACGAAGTCGCTGCCCTCCTTCGCAAGGAGCCGCTCAACGAAAAGTCCTGGCCGGCATGGCGAGAACGCATGCTGAGTTGGATCGACGACAAGTCACAGCAGACCGACGCGGCCTTTGAAGCCGCCTCCCGGTTCGTCCGCTCGCAATCACCGGACGGCATTTCTTTGCCGGCGCCTTGGGCGGATGACTTTTTCGCTTGGTATCAACTGGGCAACAGCCACTTGCGCGATTCCGCGTCGATCAAGAAAAACCCAATCGCTACCGGGCAATCGGCCGAGAGTGCGTTTCGCCAATGCGTGCGATTGAATCCAAAGTTCGCTCGCGCCTACCGAAACCTCGCGCGGGCGACGATGCTGCAAGCCGAGAATTCGCCCCCCAATACCCGCTCGCCACGGGCGCCCATTCGGCCGGCCCGTGTCAATCCGGCGGCCGAGGCAAGGCACGCCCTGGATCGCGCCCGCACGATTGATCCTCAGCTCTTCCTTGGTTTGGAAGAAGGTCAACTTGCACTTCACGAGAAACGATTCCTCGACGCCCAGCGACATTTCGAGCAGGCGTTGAGTGAATACCCCCAACGTTCTGAAATTGCTCGAATGGTGGCGATCAGCATCGTCGGCGAAAAGACCCAAGTGGCCGCCCGCGTCGCGGATATCAAGAAGCTCTGCGATCGATTCCCCCAGGATGGGACGTTGGCTTGTTACCACGCCTTAGCCCTCGCGATGGGCAACGACGCGGCCGGGGCCGCTCGCGAACTCGATCGAGCCAAGCGATTAGGTGTCAACCCAAACGAGGTGATCACGCCCGGCGTTGTCACCGCGATCGAGCACGAGGTCGCCGCAGCGCCCGATCATCGAGGGAGATCAAGGTCATGGCTGCTCTGGTTGGCCATCGGTTACGCGGCATTCTACATCGCCGTCCCGATCATCATGGCCATCGTCGGGCTTGTTTTGGCTCAATTCACGCGAGGCACCGGCGCCCTTCAGTTGCTTTCCGGTTCGGCTGAGGAATTGGTTACTGAGGGCCATGTACAACGAGTGGGCCGCGAGACTCTATTGACGAAATGCTACGTGTTGGCGCTGTTCGTTGGGCTGGTGCTCTTTTACTTGGCGATACCCGGAATCATTGCCGGCCTCCTCGGTGGCATGGGGCTGCTGCTTTGGTTCATCTTTCAAGCCCGAAGGGTCCCGGTCAAGCTGGTAATTGTGATCGTGCTCGTCGGTCTGGGCGGGGTCTGGGCCGTATTAAAAGGACTGTTCGCCCGACCTGGGAGCGGCGCTTTCGGGGTTCAAAAGACCCGTGCCGATTGCCCTCAACTGTTTCGAGTGATTGAAGAGGTGGCCCAGAAGGTCGACACCGCTCCGGTCGACGAGTTGTATCTCGCGCCGGGGGCATCGATTGGAGTCCACCAAGAAGGGCGAGGACCATTCGGCATGTTCGGCGTCAAGAAGCGCGTCTTGCAATTGGGCATGTCCACGATGCACTTTCTAACGGTCAACGAGCTCAAGTCGATCTTGGCTCATGAGTACGCCCACTTTAGCCACGCCGACACCTTCCTAAGCCGCTTCATCTATCAGGTTCATTTGTCGATCGAAACCACAATCGAAAGCATGGCGGCGACAGGTGGGTTCTACAATTTCGTCAATCCTTTCTTTTGGTTCTTGCGCCTCTATTTGAAATGCTACAACCTTCTCGCGGCGGGCTACTCGCGATCGCGCGAGTTTCTCGCCGATCGCATGGCAGCCGGGTTGTACGGCTCGGACGTCTTTGCCAGCGCATTGGGAAAGGTCAGTACCGAAGGCGCCCTTTTCGAAATGACGATTTACAACAACATTGATAAGCTCCTCGGCGAGGGGAAGGCCTTCGTCAACATGTACGAAGCGTTCCGAGAGTTTCGCGACGAACAACTCGACAAGAAGGAACGCGAGGAACTCTACGAAAAGCTCCTTCACGAAGAAGGTTCGCTATTCGCGTCACATCCGACATTTAAGGAACGCGTCGAGGCCGTGGCGCCCTTGCCCAAGGGCAGCGCAGACCCGACACCCGCGATCTCGCTGATCGACAACGTCGATGCTCTGGAAACCGAATTGACGGATTTCATGACCGGATTCGTGCAATATGTGAATCAGATTCGCAGCGTATCCGAATAGGCCGTCCGTTCGAGCGCCGAATCGTCTCCTTGTCGCCGCATCGCTTGTGGAAATCCGGCGGAATCGGCTAGACTGATATCAGGAGGCCCAATAACGGCTTTGAGGGGGGGCTATGGCTTTCACTCCGGTAGACCGCGAACTCCTCAAACGATGCCTCGGTCACGAGCCAGGATCGTGGAATGAGTTCGTTGACCGATTTCTCGGCATGTTTTATCACGTCATCCATTACACAGCCCACCTTCGCAGCGTCATCTTGCAACCCGAGGACGTCGAGGACGTTGCCGCGGAGATCCTGATGCAGATCATCGCCAACGACTACAAACTGCTTCGTGAGTTCCGCGGCAAAGCAAGTCTGGCGACGTATCTGACTGTGATTGCCCGCCGCATTTGCACCCATGAATTGACGCGCCGAACCGTCGTCAACAAGCCTCTCCCCGTGGAAGCTCCCGCGGCTCGCGAACAGCCTCGCGGCGAAGCGGGCATCGAAAACGTCGAAGAAGTTCAGCGATTGTTGCGGCACTTGCCGTCTCGCGAACGAGAAATTGTGCGTCGTTTTTACCTCGAAGGCCGAAGCTACGAAGAGATTAGCACCGAGTTACACATCCCGATCAATACCATTGGGCCAATCCTGGCCCGGGCACGGAAACGGCTCAAGGTCGCCGGCGCCGGGGGAGAAGGACCGCGACCCGGCGAGGCCAAGACATAACGAATCTGGACTTCTGGCCGATCGGCCGTCACAATAGCCCCAACACCGTTGGAATTGATAAACGCGTTCGGGGAGAGTTCGCATGCGGCGCCTCACTCTGCTATTCGTGTTGGCATCGGCCGCATTCCTTGCATCGTCGTCGCGGGCTGCGTCGCCCATTCCAACAAACCCTGACCACGAACGCGCTCAGGCCCTGGTGCGGCAATTGGGCGATCGCTCGTACAAAACGCGGGAACAAGCAAGCCGAGATTTGCTGCGAATCGGGCGCAGCGCCCGAGGGGCATTGCTCCAAGGCACTCGGCATGACGACCCCGAGATTCGCACACGGTGCCGCAACCTGCTGCTGACCATTCTTGATCTCGATTTGAAGGCCCGCATCGAAGCCTTTCTCGCCGACCCGGGCGGAGCCATCCACGACTTACCCGGTTGGGAGCGATTTCGGTCCGTCACCGGCGACTCCCGATCGTCACGCGAACTTTTCGCCATGATGTTGCACGCGGACGCTCGGCTCATGGAGTCGTCGGAGATCAACCCCCGCAGCGCCGCCGACTTGCTCGCGTCCCGTTGTGCCGTCATCCAACAGAATCTCTACACCGGCAGCCGTGTGCCGCCATCCTTGGGGGATGTACTCAATGTCCTGTTCGTCGGCAGCGACGTCCGAATGAACGTCGCTCCGATTACGATTCAAATGACGTATCAGTTCCTTTTCCAACCATCGTTCCGCAACAGCTTGCATACAGGCGAACAGGGAGAACTCGTCAAGAAGCTACTGCTCCATTGGGTCGAACGTCACCGAGGTGAACCAACGACATCGCACAATCTCTTGAGTACCGCCACCATTTTGCAGTTGCGCGAACTACTGCCGGCGGCTGTCGCCATTGCCGGCGACCCGAAACTGGCCGTCCACACGCGAGCCACGGCGCTGACCGTGATCGGCCGCCTTGGCGACAAACGGCATATCGCCGATCTCAGCCCCGTTCTGACAGAAAAGACGCAGATTGGTAATTTCAATTTCAACAACGCCAGTGGAACGACTCAGCTTCGTGATGTCGCCCTTGCCATGATGATCAAGTTGAGCGGGCAGGAACCGCAGAGCTATGGCTACGAAGCGCTTCGATCCAATCCGGGATTGCTTTACTCGTACTACTACCTCGGATTCCCAAGCGACGCCAAGCGCGATGCGGCATTTCAGAAATGGGCAGCTTCACAGGCGGCGGGTCCGAAATAGGTCATTTGTCAGCCACGCCGGCTTCGGATCGCCGTCGATGACACGTCGCAACGAAACGCCGCTTCGGGAAGACCCTCAAACAAATCGTGCCACGTCACGGGAAGGGTCAGTTGGGCGAGCGTTTGAAACTCGCCCGACCCGTGACAGCGCCCGCCAACAAGAAACCGTCCGCCAAACGATCGAATGCGTTCGAGTGCTTGATCGCGACGTTCGGCCGAACCATAGAATCGTGGGTCGAGCACACGGGCCGCCGTATCGAACCCGACGACCCACCACACATTCGGAAACAGGGCCGCACGTTCGGCAAAGGTCGGGGCTGTCGTTAGCCAGATGGGAGCCACGCCAAGCATGGGTTGTAGCCGGCGTTCGGCTTCGCCCGAAGGTATTGGCGGCTTGTCGGCATTAACAATGGTCAGTTCGAAAGCAACCTCGACTCTCAGCCAGCGCGAAGCGGCGGCTGCCAGTTGGCGATGCCCGTCATGGAATGGGTTGAACGACCCTGAAAGGATGGCTTGAGGCGGAGCCGGATTCGCTTCGGCGCAGACCGCCGCGGTATCGCCTCGATAAATGGAGGCCAACGCATCTCGCACCGAATCCGTCATGAAACCTGACTAGTTGAGACTCGCCGCCTGCGACTCCAGCCAGGCATTCTCAGCGGATTCAATCAATCCCCACGCATCGGCGGCAAACTCGACCTGACGCAGGGAATCGAGCAAGCCAGGTTGCTTGACAAGCCTTGCCAGGCGAGCCAACACTCGAAGATGCGTCTGATCATCATCACAACAGACGAGGAAGAACAAGTCCGTTAGTCCGCCGCGCGGAGCGCCAAATGGGATGCCCGATGACGTGCGCGCCATTGCAATCACGGAATCACCGAGTGCCCCTGGAAGACGGCGTCGGGGGTGCGGAATGGCCACGCCGACTTCCCAGGCGGTGCTTCCCAAATCCTCGCGAGCTTGAATCGCGCCGTGAATGGCGTCGAAATCGAATACCAACCCGGAGTTTTCAGCGAGGTGAACCAACTCGCGGAGAACCGAACTCTTCGTCGTAGCGCGCAACGACAGGTCGATGCACGCTTCGGTCAACAGATTGGAAATAAGCGGGAACGCTGCCTGGGCACTCACGGGGTCAAAGGCACCGAGTTCTCGATCGGTGAGTCCCGACATCTGGCGTTCGAGCCAATGATTGATTTCGGCGACAGCGAATCGCCACTCGCCGCCGACTTTACGTCCCGGCAGGTGTCCTCGGCTGGCCAGCTTGCTCAGCTCGCGCGCGTCGCGGCCAAGGTAGCTGGCCAGCCCCGGAAGGTCTAATGTTTCGTTCCCCATAATCGCTCTCCTTCTGCCCGCGTTCCGATCGCGGTCTTAGTCCTTTTGCGGCCCGAGCAGCCCTGGCAACTCGAAGGCACGGCCACCCTTCAGCAACTGCCGTTGAGCTTGCGTCTGCTGACCCAAGCCATGCAGCCGGATGAAGCCGATCGCCGCCGCGTGATCGAACTGATCGCCATGGTCGTAGGTGGCGAGTTTCTTGCTGTACAAGCTATGCTCGCTCTTGCGGCCGACGACCGTGGACTTGCCCTTGAACAATTTCACCCGTACCTGGCCCGATACGAACCGCTGGTTGCTCGCCACGAACTGAAACAAGTCTTGATGGAACGCGCTGAACCAGAGGCCGTTGTAGATGATGTCCGCGTATTCCTGAGACACATACGTCTTGAATCGTTGAGCCGGCTTCGACAGACACAAGGCTTCCAGTTCCCGATGGGCGTCGTGCAAGATAATCGCCGCCGGAGCCTCGTAGAGTTCGCGCGACTTGATGCCCACGAGTCGATTCTCGACGTGATCGATACGGCCCACGCCGTGACGTCCGCCGATGGCGTTGAGCCTTTCGATGAGCGGCACGCCATCGATCTTGACACCGTTGATAGCGACCGGGCGGCCATACTCGAACTCGATCTCAACATACTCAGGTTCGTTCGGAGCCTTGCGCGGGTCCGTGGTCCAGGCGAAGGCTTCCTCGGGCGGTTCATCCCACGGATCTTCCAAGACGCCCGCTTCACACGATCGGCCCCATAGATTTTGGTCGATGCTGTAGGGGCTTTCCGGTTTCGCTTCGACGGGAATGTTGTGCTTGGCCGCATACGCTAGGGCTTCCGGCCGCGTCATCTTCCATTCGCGGACAGGGGCGATGATCTTCAGTTGCGGGGCAAGGGTCTGAAATGTTACGTCGAACCGCACCTGGTCATTTCCCTTGCCGGTGCAGCCATGGGCGACTGCCTTGGCCCCGCGATCGTTCGCGGCATCGGCCATGAGCTTCGCGATCAGTGGCCGGCCCAACGCGGTCGCCAACGGATACTTGCCCTCGTACATGGCCCCAGCCATGAGGGCCGGCCAGACGAAGCAATCGACGAACAAGTTGCGGGCGTCAACAGCAATCGCATCGACCGCGCCAGTCTTGCGCGCTTTCTGGCGAATCTGCTCGATATCTTCGCCCTGGCCGAGATCGACCGTGAACGTGATGACGTCGAGGCCGTACTTCTCCTTGATCCACGGCACCATCACACTGGTGTCGAGACCACCGGAATACGCCAGAATAACCGTTTCGGCCATGAACCTACTCGCGCCGTAGATCTAACGGGAAGCATCACGGGCTATTTGCCCGATCGAGTATTTCATTCTACAGTCAAACGATCCAATGACCAATCCCTACCGTCTGCATATCCCGCGCCACCTGTATGACGCGATGATCGCTCATGCCCTTGCCGAGCTACCCTACGAGTGTTGCGGACTGCTCGCCGGACACCTCGACACGATGAAGGCGACGGCCACTCACATCTTTCCGCTGATAAACCAACTCGCCAGCCCAACAGAGTATCTCTCCGAGCCTCGAAGCATGTTCATCGCTCACAAAGCCATGCGAGCGGCTGGCGTGGAAATCCTGGCGATCTACCACTCTCATCCCACAAGCGACCCGCTGCCAAGCTCTACCGATCGCGCCAGGAATTACAGCGAATCGATTCTGAATCTCATCATTTCCTTGAAATCGGATCAAGCCGAAGTGCGAGCGTGGTGGTTAACGTCTACGCAATCTCGGGAAGGTGAGTGGGAGATTAACGATTAAAACGGCACTGGGTCGTTTCGCGCTCCGAGGAATGCGAAACGACACAGTGGCAAGAGCGGACTATTTCGGCGCAACGTGTTTGTACTTCTCGACGGCGACCTTTGTGGCGGCAAGAACGGCGGCCATGGCTTGGTCGCCGGCAGTGCGAGCCGCGTTCAGCCGATCGCCCGCAGCCTTGGCCTCTGCGGCACGGGCTTCGACTAATTTGTTCGCGGGAGCGACAGCCGCAGCCGCTGGGGCCATCGCGGCTTGGGCAGCGTTCATCTTCTGGAGGGCGGCTTGGACAGCATTGTTGGCTCCGGCAAGTGCGTTCTTGGCAGCATCGAGTTCGCCAATCGCCTGCGTCACCAGCCCCTGAAACTTCTGGAACTCGGCGACCAGAGCAGCGTCGCCCTTGGCCTTGTCGGCGGCATCTTTGACCTTGGCGGTGACTTCGACCATCGCCTTGGCGGCAAATTCCTTCGCGGTCACTTTGGCCTGTGCTACGCCCATGTTAGCCGTGACGGCCGCGTGTTGAGCTTTGGCGGTGTTCAGGTTGTTTTCCGCGGCCTTCATCGCCGCGACCGCGTCCGCTGCCGCTTTCTGCGCGGCGGCAAGATTAGCATTGGCCTGGTTTGCCCCGGCCTGAGCCGCATCGGCAGCCGCGCGAGCTTGTTCATAAGCGACTTGCTTGGCCGCCAAATCCTTCATTGCCGCATCGAATTGAGCAGCCGGCGGCAACGGATTCGCCGACAACTGTCCGACCATCTTGCCATCGGCAACATTCCAAACCTTGATGAGGCCGGTCCAATCAGCGGCCACCAATCGAGCGGCATCGTGAGTGAAGGTCGTCCGCGTCGCCACATCGGGCAACGCCTCGAACGCTTTCTGCTGAGCTCCGTTCTGATCCCAGACCTTGGGTGTCCGATCGCGGCCGACGGTCGCCAGGCGCCCGTCTCGCGAATAGCGAACCGCCAGCGTTCCACCGCCATGAGCGCCCCATGAGCGAATCTGACCACCGTTTTCCATCTCCCAAAGTCGAACGGTCGAGTCTTCACTGCACGAAGCCAGAACGTTAGAGTCCGCTCGCCAGCTCACATCTGTGATGGCGGCGGTATGCCCTCGCAGGTTGAAATACTCCCGGCCCGTGTACGCCTCCCACACAAATAACCCGCCATTGCGGTCGGCGGTCGCCAACAGCACGCCGTCAGGGCTGTACTCCATTGAGTAGAGCCAATCGGTGTGCTTGCGAATCTCGCGAAGCAACTCGCCTGTTTTCGTGGAGTAAATACGAATTGTCTTGCCGGGACCGCCGAGAGCAATCTGCGTCTGATCGGCGCTAATGTCGGCGGCAAGGACGGAATCGGACTCGGTGCCCACTTCGATAATCTTCTCACCGGTCGTGACGCTCCAAACGACAACCTTGCCTGATTGCCCCCCGCGGCCGCCGCCGGCCAGAACAAGGCTACCGTTGCGGCTGAACTTCACGACGGTTGGCATGCCATACGGGAACGGTAAGACAGCCATCAGATCGAAGTTGTCGCTGTTGTAAAGGAGTACCTGCTTCTGACCACCGACAGCAACCAGCGGCGCCCAGGGACTGCTGGCCATCGCCGTCACGACATTGGGCCGAGCGGTTGTAACCACGGGGTCGATGGAAACCTTGCCGGCGACCGGCATCGGCGGTGGGCCTTCCGGCTTGCCCTTGGCCACCGATGACAGGCCAATGTCCATCGTCGGCCTCACGCCCTTCGGCTTACTCCCGGCATTTTCCAACGCACCGCCATCGATCCACGCCCGCACGACTTCGAGCGACTCCTTTGGCAATTGCGGTGCTTTCGGCGGCATGAACGGCTGAACCTTGTGGGCAATCGTCGCGAACAACCGGCTGCCCTCGGAATCACCCGGCTTGACGACGGCGCCCGAACCACCGCCTTCCATCAGTGCCGTGTAGGTCGTGATGTTAAGCCCGCCACGCATCTTGTCTGAATCGTGACATGAAGCGCATTTCTCCCGCAGCAGCGGCAATACGTGTTCGTCGAAGGTGACCTTCTTGCCCTTGTCGGCCGCCAGCACCATCGAGCTGCTGAGCATGACCAAGAACGCGGTCGCCACGAATTTCTTTTGCATCGTCGACTCTCCCGTTACCGTCAAATACTCGTCTGAATCTCCGCCCGTGACGGCCGCCGACTAGTGGTTGAACATGAACTCGCGAGAGTTCAGCAACGCCCAGAAAACGTCCTCGAGAGCTTGTTGCTTGTTGGGATTGGCCGCGATTTCCTTTTCCAGCGCTGTCAACTCGGCCGCGGTTGGTTTTCGACACACACACCGGACGTAAAGTTCCTCGATGATCTCCTTGTGCGACTTTTTCTCGGCAAGGCGCCGGGCGATAACGCCGCCGCCTTGAATTCGCTGCGTTGTCGCGTCGCCGTTAAGAAGATGCAGCGACTGAGACAGCGTCGGTTCCAGCTTGACTTCGCACGAGCAAACCGATTCTCGCGTGGCGCGGCCGAACGTCGTGAGGAAGTAGTTTGATACGCTACCGTCCACAATCTGCACGGCGCGGGCGCCGACGGGCAATCCGGGGAACTTGTTCTTCGTTTCGGTCACTTGACTGATGCAATCGAGCATCGTTTCAGCGCGGATTCGCCGAATCCCGCCGCGAGCAAAGTTCCGGGTATCGCTCGCGTTGCTCGGCGAAGCCTGAGTCGATAGCTGATAGGTCCGCGAGGTGCAAATATCACGCACGAGTTTCTTGAAATCGTAGCGATACTCAGTGAACTTCTTGCCCAACGTGGCGAGCAACTCACCGTTCGACGGTGGATTGCTCACACGGACATCATCGACCTCGTGGATGATTCCCTGGCCGAAGAAGTGAGCCCAAACGATATTCGCCAGATTGGTGGCGAAATAGGGGTTTTCGGGCGAAGCAAGCCACTTCGCCATTGCCGCTCGCCGATCTTGGCCGGCAAGTTCCGGGACCGCACCGCCGAGAAACTTCGGAGCCATCACACGGTTATCAACGGGGTGACGAACGTCACCGCCACCTGAGTTGAATACCACAATCTCGCGCGGGTCGTCGGTGCCCTTTCGACCGATTTGGCTGAAGAACGCCGCGAAGCCATAGTAGTCGTTCATCGTCCAACGATCGAACGGGTGATTGTGACATTGAGCGCATTGAACCCGCATCCCCATGAAGACCTGGGCCACGTTCTCGGTGATCTTCAGAATGTCGGTCTCAAGCTGATAGTAATTCGTCGCCGGACTCTTGAATGTGCCGCCCGAGGCGCCCAACAATTCTTGCACCCATTGGTCGGTGGGAACGTTGTTGGCGATCTTATCTTGAAGCCAAGTGTAATAGAGCAGCGTCGCCTTGTAGCTCACTTGGTTTGTCGATCGGATTTGCAGTAACTCAGCCCACTTCAAGACCCATAGCTCTGCGAATTCCTTGCGTGAGAGCAAGTCATCGACAAGTTTCTCTCGTTTGTTCGGGGCCTTGTCGTTCAGGAATCGGTTGTATTCATCGATCGTTGGCAACACACCGCAAATGTCAATCGTGGCTCGACGCAAGAACGCTTCATCGGAACAAACGTCGCTGGGGGCGATGCGAAGGTTTTTCAGTTTGGCGTTCACGAGAGTGTCGATGTAGTTGTTCTCGGGCACCTTCGGGAAGCTGAATTGCAGCCCTTTCGGTAACACGATGAACGGTACGCCGACAGTGAAGGTAGCGAATCGCGCCATCACGAACGCCTCGCCCCGTTCGGCTGCCGTGACCAACCCGTCGCCGCTGACCTTGGCCGAATTATCGTTGCTGCTGAGGAACAGCGCCAGATTCGTCACGTCGCGATCCGTGCCGTCGCTGTACTTGGCCCGAACGGTCAACTGCTGCTTCGCGTCCTTGCCATCAAGAACCCCGCCGTTTGGGTAAACTTCGAGCGCGATGGGCGTAGCGATCGTCGGCGGATCGTTGGGCGCAGCGGCTTCAAGCCAACGAACAATCGTTTGATGATATTCGTCGCCCTCGCTGAATCGTTTGCCGCCGGTGTGCGGAACTTTCCCGGTGCCTTTTTCGATGAGCAAGCTCTCGTTCGGCAACGCGAGATTGACGCGGCGGCCCGTGATTTCCCGTGTTAACCGGAAATGATCGCCGTCGGGGTCGAAACCGAACAGCGACAGCCGGAAGCCATCCTTGCCGCGAGCCGCCCCGTGACAAGCGCCGCTGTTGCAGCCCCAACGCATGAACACCGGCATGACATCGAGCTTAAAACTAATCGGTCGATCGGCATTGGCATCCTTGACGCTGACTTTCGCGACAATCGCTTTACCGCCGAACTCGACCTTCAACTCGGTCGCGCCGTCCGCTAATGGATAGAGGACATTCTTCTCTTGCTTCACCAAGGCCGGATTGGCCAGACTCACTTTGGCTTCTGCCGTCACGTCTCGGGTGATTCCGTCGGCATAACGGGCCTGCACGACGAACGATTGGCGGTCGCGGGTCGTGCTGAGGTTCAGTTCCGGGGGAAACACTTCAATGGCAGTCAACGGCGACTGAGCAACTGCCTGCCTCGCATCGAGACATAAAACGGCGAGGCATGCCCCAACATAAGCGATCAACCGGCGACGGTAATGGATGAACGACATCGATAGTTCCTCGGTCGTAGCTTCAGTCTTGGGTCTGCAGGCCAATACGCTTCTTCGAAACGTCACAGAACTACTGTTTCGGTGGCATGGGTGAGATGCCCGCCTTGATAGCCTTCTCGCGTTCTTCCTGTTCGAGCCGAAGTTGCTCGAGTCGCGTCAGTCGTTTGGGCGGAGTCGGGGGCGCAGCGACCGGGGCCGCAGGCGCCTTCGGTTGCGGCGGGGGCGGGGCGGCGGCGACCGGCTTGGGGAGCGGCACATCGATGCGAAGTTCCGTGCCACCGACGTTGTGCAAGATCGGCTCGCCGTCCTTGGTTATCACGACCTGGCAGAAAATGTTCTTGTGAATGCCCGCCGGGCTGGCCGGGATCGTCTCGATCGGGAACGACAGTTCCTTCACGTCCTTGGTGAACTCCCGGTCGGCAGTTTTCACGTTGGCCGGCAGGCCGACGAGTTTCACCGACGCCTTCCCATCGAAGGCCGTGTTCGCGGTGATCTTGCAAAAGATCTGCGTCTGTTTGCCTTGCTCCACGGCGGATCGTTCCATCGCAAAAGCGACAAACGGAGCCGCCACGTCGAGCGTGAACAGTTGCGACGAGACCCACATCGGGCCTTTGCCGGCATCGGCCATCGCAATCAGCGCCGTCTTCCACTTACGCACCTGAGCGCCGCCATTGGCATTGAGCGGGAACATAATCTCGGTCGCGTTCTCAGGGATCGTCACCGCCGTCGCCGACCCGACGCCGGGCGGATTGAACAACGGGTAGACGTTGATCGGTCCCTTGAACCCGTTCTTGCGCTCGGCCACGACTTTGATCTGCATCGACCCGTTTTGAACTAACGGCACCTTCGGCTCGATAACGGTGATCTTGAAAGGTGCTTCCTCGACGACACCAAACGCCGCCTTCGGCAGTTCGTGCCTCCAATAAACGCCTTGATTCGGCACGGCAACCATGAACACGGTCTGCTCGAATCCACCCTTGATGTTCGCCTTCGGATCGACGTGCTGAACCGTAATCTGCCCGAGTTGCCCGCCGACCGGAGCATCCGGCGCTGCCTCGAACACGATCGGCTGTTGGTTGAGGTTGGCGACCATGTTGTCCCCGAACAACTTCAGCCCAGGTGGCAGGTTTTCGGCGCCAATGGACAACTCACCGCCGAAATCGACACGATTCGCCGTCGCCAGCACGGCCCAACGGTTGCCCCGATGCACGGGGATTGTCTGACGTTCTTGCGAATATCCAAAGAAATCGACCTTCGGGATTGTCACCGTGACCCGAGGGGCGACCCGCGTGAATTCGACGCGATAGAAATAGTTCGCCCCACCCTTTTTCAGATGGTCGTAAACGCGAAGTACATACTCTTTGTCTTCGGGAGCAGTGAACCGGAAGTAGCTATCCGGGCCAATCGCATCGTCATTGCCGACGATATCGCCACCCGTCCCGTGCGAGATAAACATGATGGGGTCAAGGGCCGAGCCGAGGCGTCGTGCGTAGCAATGCACGTCAAAAACCTCGCCCTTCCTGGCGGTGAACCGGAAATGGTCCACATCGCCGGCCTTCTCGATGACTCCATTGAACGCCAGCGGCAGCGGCACGGCGGCCTTGGTCGCCTGAGTCAAGTTGTCGTTCGGCTCTTGCTCAACAACGTTGCCGAAATCGGAAAGGCGGAATCGCATCAGGGACGGGCTGGTCCCCCCGGCATCTTGCGGCACGACTCCAAACGGGCCTTCGGGCATCGTCGCAGGCAACTTGATCTTCTGTTTGAACGGGCCAGCCGGGTCACCGAGGAAAGTGACCTCGATCTCTTCGCCCAGCTTGCCACCCGCGGGCACGACGGCCGTCGGTCGCGGGAACGTGCCTACGTGCAGCCGATATTGGCACGCGCCGTTTCCGCCGTAGGCACTCTCACGCACCTGGACGATGTAGTTGCCATCCGCAGGTGCGATCACCGACACGCAACCATCCTGACCAAGCAGCGGAGCGTCGTCGGAAATGGCCATTTCGAATCGCTTGGCATCGAGGATCGCGATATAGGGATCGAATAACGTCTGCCCCAGCCGCATGGCCTCGATCTCGGCCGAGATGCGCTGTCCTTTTTTGGCTTCAACAACGTAGTAATCGACGTCTTCGTTGTCGACCACACCATGAACCGTGACGTTGAGCGGGATCTTCTGCGGGTTGGCAAAGTCGGAATTCGGCTCCTTCTCGTCGACGATGGGGAAAGGCCCGACCCAGAAGGTTCGCATCTCGGAGATGCCACTGGCGCAGCGGACGCGGAAGACATGCTCACCGAGACGACAATCGGGCGCGATCTTGACCGTCACCTTCAATTGGGCGTCGTTGACGACTTCGAGCTTGGTGACCGTGATGCCGGGGTAGTAGGGGATGACCTCTTTGGCATCGGCCAAGCGGCCGCCCTGGAACGAGAGCACGGCCTCGGCACCTCGTTGACCGCCGCGTGGCTGAATGATGTTCAGGGCTGGGGACGCGGCACTTGCGATCGAGGCGCCCAGCCAAAGAGAAGCCACCGCGAGGGCAAACAGCTTAATTCTCATCGTTGCCGTCTCCTGTTGCACCGGCGATTCTCGTTAACGAGTCGCGCCCGCCGATGAGGGCGAGCGCGACGTGTTGTCAGTCATTTCTCTGCGGCGATTATGACTTGGCGATGATCTCTTTGACGGGTTTGCCGCCATAAACGACCAGCACCGGCCGCGCGCCAGGGGCCATCAGCGCCTTTTCGCCCTTGATGCCGAGTTGGCCGAACACCGTGTACGACAGATCCTCGACCGATAGCGGATCTTCATCCGGCTCGCTCGCCGTTGCATCGGACGTGCCAAAGACGACGCCCTTCTTCAAACCGCCGCCGGCGAGGACGACGCTGAACACCTTCGGCCAATGGTCGCGGCCAGCCGAGGCGTTGATCTTCGGCGTGCGGCCGAATTCGCTCGAAACCATAATCATCGTCGTGTCGAGCAGGCCGCGTCGTTCAAGGTCGCGAATCAGGGCCGCGAAAGCCTGATCGAACGCCGGCAATTGGCTCAGCGTTCCGCCGCGAATACCCGCGTGCAGGTCCCAACCGCCATAGGTCAACGACACAAAACGGACACCGGATTCGACCAATCGCCGGGCCAACAGCATTCGCTGACCGGCGGCGTTGCGGCCATACTCGTCGCGGAGCTTGGCGTCCTCCTTGTTGATGTCGAACGCTTCGCGAGCCTTCTGCGAGCTGATAAGACCATAGGCTCGCTTGTAGAAGGTATCCATCGCGTCGAGGTTGTCCGACTTCTCGGTCTTCGCGAAGTGATCGTTGACGGCTTCGAGCATGCTCTTGCGGCTCGTGAATCGCTTGTCGTCAACACCGCCGGGCAGGGCCAAGTCTTGAACTTGGAAACCACCGTTGGCCGGATCGGCACCGAGGCTGAACGGCGCGAACGACGACGACAGGTAACCACTGCCGGCATAGGTCGTCGGCTGCGATGGAATGCAGACGTAGGGCGGCAGGTTGTTCCGCACGCCGAATTCGTGACTCACCACGCTGCCCATGCTCGGATAAACCACTGCCGGACTGGGACGATAGCCGGTGAACATGTTGTGAGTGCCGCGCTCGTGAGCCGCTTCGCCGTGCGTCATCGATCGGCAGATGACGAGCTTGTCGGCAATCTGAGCGGTGTGTTTGAAGCACTCATTCAGATACACGCCGGGAATCTTGCAGGGGATGCTCGTCATCTCGCCGCGATACTCGATCGGGGCATTCGGCTTCGGGTCCCAGGATTCTTGGTGAGCCATGCCGCCGGGCATGAAAATGTGGATCACCGACTTGCACACGCCCTCGGTGCTCGGCGCGAAGTTATGCTCGGCATGGGCCGTCAGCCGGAAATAATCCGCGAGGGTCAAACCCAACCCGCCGATTACACCAACGCGGATGAAGTCACGGCGCGAGGGTCGGCGGAAGTGCCACGGGTCGTCGTGCCAAGTTACGGGACGGCTCATGAATCACGCACTCCTAAGAAGGCTGGGTTGTTAATGGCCACAGTCACAACCGGACAACTCCGCAACACAATGCAGGAGGGAACAGCGGAGGTTAGGCAAACCGGTTGACGTATTCGGGTAGGCATCCAATTTACGATTAGTCTAGGTCTTTCGATCCGGGGTGTCAATCGTTACCACCGCTCTGATCGATTGTTGGGATGAATCGAACTCGGCATCCTGGGGAGATTCCCTGCGACTGAGCAAATCGTGTGAGGCCGATCGATTACTCCAAACACAATGTTGCGGAAAACCGTTCCGGCAACGATCCTTAGACGCACGGAACCGGCATAGAGTTCCCGATTGCCGGTCACACCGGAACTTGAATAAACCCCGCAACAATGCCGAAGACTCGCTGCCCAAAAGCCGCCAGGGTTGGCACAACGCTCACGGCTTACCGAATCGCGATGGGGCGCAGGGTGAAACCCGCTGTCGTCCCGCGAATCTTATTCGTCAGGCAGACGTAGCAGAACTCATAGACCTTGTCCTTGGCAAGGTCTTCCAAGAAATGAAACTCGGCAATGTGCACGCCCTGCTCGACGAGCAGGTATCGATGTACCGGGATAAAGCCGATCTCCTTCGAGAGCGGCGGGGCGCCCCACTCAAGCCCGCTGGTGTCCGAGCCGAGAATCATGGAGCCATTTTGCTCGACGAGCCATCGCGCCGCGGCTAGGTCGATCCCAGCTGAATCGTGTTCTCGCAATTTGTCGTGATCGGCCCCGTTGGCGCCCCAATACCGGAGCGTACCTGTTCGAATCAGCACGGTATCGCCCGGCCTCAACGTCGTGCCCTGTTTCTCCAAGGTTGCCTTGAGAATCTCGGGCGTGATCCGGAAATGGCTCGGCAACGCCTCAACGCCGCGGGCGCCGGCGACGTCGATCAGGACACCGCGTGTAATCACCGGCGGAATGCTGGCCGCGTCGCATTTGCGAATACCGAAATTGCCGCCCCAATCGGCCTCGCGAAACCCGTTGTACCAATGGTTGTCGGGACCAGTCGTGATGTGCCCGAGTCCGTCGAGTTGCGTGCCGACGTTGTCGCTCATGAACAACGCGCAACTGTGCCAAGCCGTGCCTTCCTTGTTCAGATTCGGCAAAACGGCGGGAAGAAAGTCGCCCTGACGTTTGACGCCTTCGGGTCCGCGAAACGTCAGCACTTCTCCGGGAGCATGGCCGGGCCATTTGAACGATTGCCGGTCGTAACTCACTCCCAGGTCATAGACCTTACCCAGTTTGGCAAGCCCCATCGCGGCTTTCACGCTCGCCGGCGTCAAGCTGTTGAGCGGCCCGACCTCGTCGTTTTTCCCCCAGACGTTGGTCCAGCCCTTGCCCTTGGTCCACCCGGCGGGTGCCTCTGCCGCCGATGCCTCATCCGCGGTCGTGGCTGGCACGGTTGACCGCGTCAGATGCCCCAGTCCAAATGCGCCGCCCAAGGCTAACGCCAACAGCGGGAAACGAACGGACCGCATGGCAATTCTCCACGAATCGTGATAGCCACGCTAAGCGACGCTTCGAAGAAGCGCAATTTACACGCTTCTTCGAAGCGTCGCAAAACGATTATTCGTCATTGGTCGGTGCCGGGAATTGCCGGCACAAATCGCGTACTTCACCGCGTACACGCTCCAACACCGCCGGTTCGTTCGCGTGTTGAAGCGCCTCGCTAATCCAGGCGCCGAGACGGCGCATCTCGTCGGTGCCCAAACCTCGCGTCGTGATAGCCGGCGTGCCGATGCGAAT
This sequence comes from uncultured Alcaligenaceae bacterium, assembly GCA_964515185.1. GTDB lineage: Bacteria > Planctomycetota > Planctomycetia > Gemmatales > Gemmataceae > CAZESP01. The sequence goes on along the minus strand of CAZESP010000028.1, from coordinate 11,814 downwards.
GCCGCTGGGGTCCATCGGCGGCCGCGCGTCATACGGAATCATGTTCTTGTTAATCGTGATGCCTGCCGCGTCGAGGGCCGACTCGGCAACCTTGCCGGTCAACCCGCGAGCTGTCACGTCGACGAGCATCAAGTGATTGTCGGTGCCACCGGAGACCAACCGAAAGCCGTGGCGAGTCAGTTCCTCGGCTAGAGTCGTCGCATTCGCAAGCACCCGATCGATGTAGGTGCGAAAACCCGGTTGCGCTGCCTCGCCGAACGCGATCGCCTTGGCAGCAACGACGTGCATCAGTGGCCCGCCCTGAAGTCCAGGGAAAACCGACTGGTTCACCTTCTGAATCCATTCGGCCTTGCAAAGGACGAAGCCGCTGCGAGGCCCGCGCAAAGTCTTGTGCGTCGTCGAAGTCACGAATTCCGCGACCGGTACCGGATCCGGGTGCCGTTTCGCCGCCACAAGGCCAGCGATGTGCGCCATGTCCACCATGAAGAGAGCGCCAACCTCGCGGCACACCTCGCCGAATTTCGAGAAATCAATCTGACGCGGATAGGCACTGGCCCCGGCGATTACCAATTTCGGCCGATGCTCGCGGGCCAGCGACGCCAATTGATCGTAATCGATCTGCTCATCGTCCTTGCGAACCCCGTAGCTGATAATGCGATAAAGCTTGCCCGAAAAATTGAGCCGCATGCCGTGCGTCAGGTGCCCACCATGCGCCAGGTCCATCGCCAGAACCGGGTCGCCGGGTTGCAGCGCCGCGAAGCAAACCGCCATGTTCGCTTGGGCGCCGGAATGAGGTTGCACATTCGCCCGATCGGCGCCAAAGAGCTTAACGACGCGATCGATGGCGAGACGCTCAACCTCATCAACAAACTCGCAGCCGCCATAATATCGCTTGCCGGGATACCCCTCGGCATACTTATTGGTCAGCACCGAACCCTGCGCAGCAAGAACGGCAGGGCTGGTGTAATTCTCGGACGCGATTAGCTCCAAGCCATCTTGTTGCCGCCGGCGCTCGCCTTGAATGGCGTGCCATACATCGGGGTCTTGTCGCGCAATCGGGTTCATGGCCACCTCGCAAGGCAGGAAACTCGTTGGGGTCGCCCGAGCGCGACACGCCCACACTTGTTATATGGCCCCGCAACGACGAATTGCCCGGTCAGCGACGCCCGTTCAGCGACGCTTCGAAGTAGCGACGCTGAACGGGCGAGTTGATTATCGCACCGCAATACCGCGGCCACCCAATTGCGGGATCAGCGATTCGAATCCGGTGAACGGTATCGTCTGCCAGCCATGCTTGGCCGCTGCCGCAATGTTGTCCAATCGATCGTCGATGAACAGGCATTCCGCCGGCGAACATCGGGCATGGTCTTGGCAACGCCGATAGAAATCAGCCTCCGGTTTGCGGGCGCCGGCCTGATGCGACAACACCAGATGATCAAAATGGTCAAACGTCGTTCGCATCTCTTTCAGAAAATGGTTGGCGTGAAGTTCATTGGTATTGCTTGCCAGCACCACACGATAGCGGCCCTTGAGCTTAGGAATCAACTCGCACATCGTTCGGATCGGCGTGAAAATGTCTCCGAAGATCGTCCGAAACAATGATCGATCGCACCTCAGCCCGGCCTTGGCGTACACGTAGTCGATGTACTCAGTCGTCGGCCGGCGACCCGCTTCGAGTTCGTCGAACCATTCATGGGCATAGAGGACCGCATGCAAGGCAGCCTCATTCGGCAGGTCGGTGTATTCCAAGAGCCGTGTCGTCGCCCGTCGATGGTCGAAGTCGGCCAGGACCCTACCGAAGTCGAAGAAAATGGTTTGAATCATCCGTGAAAACTCCTCACTTCCCCGCGACGGGCGATTTCATGATGATGATGTTCGAGTTTGACGTCCCGCGAGCTTTTGGCCCACACGCCAATGCCAACCGTGACCCGTCAGGCGACACGGCGACGTGATAGATCGGGCCGGTGGCCAGTTCGGTGCCGGACAGCAACTTACCGTCGGCCAGATTCCAGACCGCCACATATCCCTTATTTCGCGGAGCCGTGCCGGCACTGACCAACCGCTGACCGTCCGGCGTCAGCGTCAGGTGATAGACCCAACCCGGATGGGCGACAGGCGGCTGTTCCGGTGGCTTCGGCTCCTTCGGGTCGGCCGGCGCCGGCACGGGCGTCACGGGAAAGTTCGGGTTCGCCAATTCACGCACCAGTTTGCCGTCCGCGATATTCCAGATCTTAATTAAACGATCCGACGAGCCGGAGATCACCATCTTTCCATCAGGTGTGAATACCACTGAGAACACGCCGTCGCGATGACCTTGCGGAGAGTTCTTGATGTCATGTCCTTTGAATTCCTTGACCAGACTGCCGTTGCTTGCGTCCCAAATCTTAACGCTGCGGTCGAGGCTCGCCGAGGCTATCTGCTTGCCATCGGGACTCCAGGCCACGCTATAAACCGGCGACGGTTGCGGTTGGGTGTGAGCGTTGATGGCGCGAATCGTGTTATTCTTCGCCACGTCCCAGATTCGGACAATGCCGTCGTGGCAACCCGTCAGCAATTGCGTGCCGGCGGCGTTGTAGACAGCGGCGTTAACGATATTCGGGTGGGCAAAGGACTTCGTCGGAGAATCGGAGGCGACCTTCCAAAGCCGAGCAACCTTGGCTTCGTCGCCAGCAATAAGATTCAATCCATCGTTTGAATAAGCTATGGCCCGAACAACGCCCGCGTGGGGGAAGACTTGGACGGGCTTGCCAAACTCCGGCGGCAACGCCTGATTCGGTTGATTGGCGACACTCCAGATCGTGACGGCTTTGTCGTCGCCCGCCGTGGCGAGGGTGTTTCCGGCCTGATGATAGACGATGGCGCGAGGCACCGACGACAGAGCAAACGTCCCGATGACGGCAGCATCGGCGAAGTTATACAACCTCACGGTCTTGTCGGCGCCCGTCACCGCGACGGCTTGCCCGTTTCGCGAAATGGCCACGCCCGTAACGGCACCGGTCGCCCCGGCGAAGGTCTTTTCCGGTTCGCCGTTGTTGATGTTCCACGCCTTCACAACTTTTTCGTCGCCGCCGCCGAGGATGTGCGTCGCGTTTGGATGGACACCCAGCGACCGAATCGGTAGGGTCGAAGCTGCCACAATCCGCGTCACGCTGATGGTGTTGATCGCCGCAGACTTGTCGGCGCTGGCCGTGACGAGCGTTCCCGTCCGAGGATTGAACGCGACACCCAAGACTGCCGCACCATGGCCGAACGACTGCTGTTCCTTGCCGGTCGCCGCGTTCCATACTCGGGCGACATTGTCGGTAGTTCCCGAAGCCAATCGCGCTTTGTCGGCGCTGTAGGCCAGAGCCACGACCTCGGCGGGATGGGCAATCGCCGGCAGCTCCTTGCCGTCGGCCACGACGAATTGCCTCGCGGACTTGCCCGTGGCCAGGGCCAGCTGCGTTGCATCGCGACTAAGTCCCAGAGCGTTGACAGCATCCGGGAACGGGCCGAATGTTCGAAGCACCTTCTTCGCGTTCAGGTCCCAAAGCTTCGCCGTCTTGTCTTTACCGGCCGTGATTACCTGAGTGCCGTTCGGCATGTAGGTCGCGCCCATCACGCCGCCGGCATGGGCCGCCACAACGGTTGGGTTTCCTGTGTCGATGAGCTTGGCACCCGCCTCCGAAGCGACAAACAACGTTCGACCATCGGCGAGGAATGACAACGCTCGGACAGTCGCACCAACGTCAGAGAGTTGCAGCAGTTCCTGTTTTTCGATCAGGTCATAGACGCGAATCAACGCCGCCTTGCCTCGGGTCTGGGCGAAGGCGACCCGACTGCCGTTGGCGTTGAGGGCGAGGCGTTGCACCTCGCCGCCGGTGCCGACGCCCAGGATATTGGCCGAATCGGAAGGATCGGCGACGCTGAAGTTGTTGCCCTTGCCTGCTGTCGCCACCCGCTTGCCATCGCCGGAAATGGCGAGCTGCAGAATGGCCTCCTTGTGCGACGCCACGGAGCGAATCTCCTTGCCGGACTTCATATCAAACAGGCGCACCTTGCCATCGTCGCAGGTCGTGATGATCGGCTCGCCGCGAGGGTCGAAGCCGGCGTTGCGGACCGGGCCGGGGTGCTTCGCGTGCCAAACCAGCGCCGGCGTCCAGAGCCGAGCGGTCTTGTCGTCTGAGCCACTAATGACTCGCTTGCCGTCGTTGTGGAAAACGACCGACGACACGGGGCCATCGTGGGCCATCATTTCCAACATGGTGCCGTCCGACGAATAGACCCTCACCTTGCCATCCGCCGCGGCGACGGCCACGGCCTTTCCATCCTGACCGAGAGCGACACCGCGGACCTCAGCCGACACAACGATCTTGCCGATCGGCTTGCCATCGGGAAGCGCCGCCAGGGTGACCTCTTTGCCGCCGCCCGCCGCGACCGTTGTCCCATCACGGCTGACCGAGACCGCGACAATCTCGGACGAATGGGCCACCTGCCCTTTGGCCGCACCATCGGCGGGATTCCAAAACCTCACGAACTTGTCGGCGCTCGAACTAATAAGCAGGTCACCCTTGGGCGTCATGACCAAGCCTGTCACGGCGCCCGTGTTTCCCGCGATCGGCTTCGATTCGGCGCCCTTGGCGAGATCGATCACGCGAATCGTGTTGTCGGCGCATCCGGCGAACAATCGTTGGCCATCGGCGGCAAAGGCCAAGGCTCGGGCCGCACCGGCAAGGTTGGCGATGCGCTTCAGTTCCTTCCCGCTGTTCGCGTCGAACCAAGCCAGCGACTTATCGGCACCGGCGACCGCAAGGATCGCTCCGTTGGGTGAAACGGCGACTGCGGCGGCCGCGAGGTTGCCGGCAGGCACCGTCCGCTCCACCTTTGTTCCATCGGCACTCCAAATCCGAACCTGTTTGTCGGTGCACCCCGTCACGACCCGAGTCCCATCAGGGGTCAGCGTCAGGCAGGTGACTGCATCCGGATGTGCGTGGGCCTTCGCCGGCGACGGGGGCAATTGCCAGAGCTTGGCGATACCGTCCTCGGAGGCCGTCAACAGAAATTGGCCGTTCGGCGAGATGGCGATGGCGGTAACCGGCGCGGCGTGCGGCAAGAGTTGACCAGTCGCCGCACCCTTGGCAATACCCCAGATTCGCACGCTGCCGTCAACGGACGCTGAGACCAACGTCTCACCATTGGGCGCTATGGCCAATGCCGTCACCGGCGCGGTGTGCCCCGTGAGTTGGCGTTCGGCCTGACCGTTGGATGTGTTCCAGACCCGGATCGTGTTATCGGCGCCGCCGGTGATGATCCGCTTGCCATCCGGCGCGATGAGGGCCGACGTCGTTCCGGCAGCCGCGATCGCCTTCGTAGCGGCAAGCGGCAACGCCCAGAGCTTGATCGTGCCATCAACACCAGACGTCAGCAACTGATTGCCGCCCGGCGAGACCATGGCGTTGGTGACATCGCCGAGGTGGGCCGTCAATTGGGCCGTTATCTTTCCGTCAGTGGGATTGAATAGAAAGAGCTGCCCGTCGACACATCCGGCGACAACAACGTTGTTTCCGAGAGCGACAGCCCGAACCGCGGTTGTGGGCCCCGCCAGTTGACGAATCTGTTGCCCGTTCTCGCCATTGGAGAGTCGAATCGAATTGTCGGCGCTGCCCGTGGCGATGGTGTTGCCGTCGTTGGAAATCGCCAGCGACGTGACGGAATCACCATGAATGGTCAATGGTCGCGACGCGGGCGGTGGCAACTGCCAGAATTTGAGCGTGCCATCGCCAGACGCCGAATACGCAGCGTTACCGTTGGGATGAAAGGCGAAAGCCGTCACTTCACCGGGATGCGCTCCGATCAACGCCGCGGGCTGGCCGTTCGTGGGATTCCAATAACGAATCGTGCCGTCGGCACCGGTCGACGCCAGATATTGGCCGTTGGCGCTGTAGGTCAGCCCTGTCACTGCCCCGACATGGCCCGTGAGCCGGAATAGTTCCTTGCCTTCGACGGAGACCAGTCGAATCACGCCGTCCTTGCCGGCAATGGCATGAGTCTTGCCATCCGGGCTGAGGGCTACCGCGGTGACGACGTCGGGATGCGCTGTCTCCCGCAACGGTTTCCGCAACGGTACATCCCAGACCCTGACCTGATTGTCCGACCCGCCCGAGGCAAACGTCTGCTCGTCCTTCGCGAACGAGGCACAAAGGGCCAGGTTTTGGTGCCCTTGCGGCCCGCCGAAGGTACGAATCTCCTTGCCGGTCTCGACCTCCCAGAGCTTCAGCGTGCGATCGAAACTCGCGCTCAAAAGCGTTTGACCGTCCGACGAGAATGCCACGTCATAGACCGTATCCTCATGACCGCTGAGGGTGGCGATCAGCCCGGGAATCTCGGGCGCTGGCGGCTGGGCCACCAGGATCGTTCCAACCGCGACCAGAATAACGCAGACGGCCACGGGACAACGATGGAACAGGGTGTGAAGCACGACAGGCCCTCCGGGCGGGAGTGATTAGGAGAGGTGGGTAGTATGTCAATCGTTTCACCCAGGGGCAACCCCCAAGATGCGATGCCGCCCTGCCAAGCCAAGGCTGAAGTCGCGATCCACATTTTGAGTTGCTCGACTAGAATGGCGTAGTAGAACCCTTGGCGAAACGAGGCATGACCGATGGTAACCGTGAAATTCACCTCGTGGCAAGAAAACGACACCTGGCTGGGATACCTCGTCGATTTCCCGGATTATTGGACTCAGGGAGAAACGCTGGACGACCTTAAAGACCATTTGCGTGACCTTTACAAGGACCTCACCGAAGGCAAGCTCACAGGTATTCGAAAAGTCGATGACCTGGTCATTTCATGAAACGTCACGACTTGATCCGAGTTATTGAAGGCTTTGGCTGCGAATTTGTGCGCCACGGTGGACGGCACGACTGGTATCGCAATCCTTTGACGGGCGTTTCGCAACCGGTGCCGCGTCATCGAGAGATCAAGGATTCCTTGGCCAGGCACATCATTCGGTTGCTGAGCAACCCGCCAACGCCGAGCGACAGCGACAATCCCAACAATAACTGACGGCACGCCACGACAAGGTTTGTCCAGCATTGCTTCATTATTCAGCGCCTTCAAGGGGAAGACTGCTCTCTCGATCGCTGACCTTTTTCGGAAACTGTTGCATTCCTCGCATCACCGGTTATGCTCATGTGAACTTCCTTCCTTTGATCCGGAGCCTCATCGTGACCCTAGAGACTCGTCGTTCGTTCAATGCCAAACTCCTCGGCTCGTTTATCGCTTACGGGCTCATTGAATCGGTCTTCCGCAACGAGCTGTTCGCTGACGACGTCAAGCCGATCATTGGGAATTGGCTCACGGAACTGTCCGATCTCGCCGGCGACCTTCGCGGCCACAAGCTCAAGGACATCGAGTTTCAGGCCAAAATGGAAGAGCTATACCGACGCGTCAATCTTGCTGAACTTGTGAAGAAGATCGACCTGGAACGTCTGTCGGCATCGGCAAAGCTGCCGGATAACGGCGCTGCCAGCCTCGGCATCGACTTCACCAAAATCGAAGGCGCTCCAGTGAAGTACGGCTTTGGCAAACAGATCTTCGGCTTGAAGAAAGACCGCAGCGTCGTCCCGCACGGCCACGACAACATGTGTACAGGATTCATCATCCTGCGTGGCGAGTTCCAGGGCAAACACTACGATCGCATCGAAGATCAAAAGGACCACTACCTCATCAAGCCGACCATCGACCGAGTCTTCAAACCCGGTGAGGTCTCGACGGTATCCGATCACAAGGATAACGTGCATTGGTTCAAGGCTCTCACCGAAACGGCCTTCATTTTCAACGTCCACGTCGTGGGCTACGACCCGAATTGGCCGAAGAATCCCGGCCGGGTCTACGTCGATCCCGACGGCGAAAAGGTCAAGGGCGGACTGATCGTCGCGAAGAAGATGACCTCACGCGACTGCCACAAAAAATACGGGTGACCGCGACTCCCACATGCGGCGTGAGCGAAAAACGCGCTGACGCCGCATGATGGGGGCTAGGTCATCGGTCGCGTCTTCCGTGCTTCGATCTTGTGTGGCTGGCGCCGCTGCGGGATAATCTCTCTTAGCACGGATCCAATTCGTCCGATTCGCCGCCTAAGTTTTGTTTCGGTCGATGGAGGATCTTGGAGGGTAGCCCATGCCCGTCGAGATTGATTGCCCGTCGTGCCATGTTCGGCTTCAGCTCGACGGCCTACCGAAACGGGCAAGCTGCACGATCACGTGCCCAACTTGTCGGGCGGAACTGAAGATTCAGACGGGGCCTGCACCGGCTCGCACTCCGCAACGACGACCTCGCGCTCCGGATTACGGTCCTGCGCCCGTCGAACGCCCGCGGCCGTCGATGCCCGAATGGGTCATTCCCGTCGCAATCCTTGTTCTCGCCGTGGCCTTCTACTTGGTTTTCGGTATCTTCTCGTTCGAATTCGGCAAAGCCGGATTACGGTCGCGAAATGAGGCAAGTCGTCACGAGACGCCATTGACGGCTCCGGCACCGCCCGTGCCCCCGAGTGACCTCGATCCTCCTCGACGCCAGCCCGGTCCCGATGACTTCGACCCATAGTGCTTGCGAAGGCTGGCCTCATGGCTCACGAAATCCAGTGCCCCGTTTGCGGCGTAATCCTGCGTCCGTCCGCCGACGTCCTAAGCCAACGTGGAACCCATCGATGCCCTCGATGTCAGGGGTTATTCCAAGTCGATCCGGCCGTGTTCAACGAACTGGCGATGACGGAGACTGTTTCGCGTGTCGAGGTCGTTCGCCCGTCACCCATGCGTCGGCGGCAACGAGTTCGACGCCCGTCGCCGGGCATTCCCGGTTGGGTTTGGGGGGTCACGGCCTGCGGGATTGGCTTCGTCCTTGTCGCGGCAACAGTGGCTACGGTCGTCCTACTTCGCGATCGTGGCACATCCATCACGGGAAGATCCGAAATCAGCCGGCGCGATTTCGAGAAGATCAAAGCCGGCATGTCCGTCGCGGAGGTTTTGGCCGTTCTGGGAAGACCTACCGAGGAAGTTGACACTTCGGCACTTGCCGGTTTTTTCCCCAAGGACAAGGTGCCCTTGCCGAACATGCGTCTGATGGTGTGGACCGATAGACGCACTTACCAAGCCGTCGTTCAGTTTCTGGATGACAGAGCAGTGACGACACTTTGGCAGGATGGAGTTCCACCGGGCGGAGGCATCGGAAACGGGAACCCGTCGGCCCATGACCAATGGTTGGAAAAACTGAAAGATCAGCGGCGGCAGGAACGTGAAGACCGTCATTTTCGCCGGCGGTGAAAAACGGGAGAGTCCCACTGGTTTTAGTCTCGGTGAGCGTCGATAATCAAGTCATGCGCATCTTGCTCATCTCCGACATCCACTCGAATTGGGCGGCGCTTTCGGCGATCCGCGAGCCGTTCGACCTTTGCCTTTGCATGGGTGATTTGGTCGACTACGGCGTCGAACCGGCGCCGGTCATCGATTGGGTTCGCCGAAACGCGGCGGTTTGCATGCGAGGCAACCACGACCATTCGGTGGCGCAAAACGTCGTGACCGTGGGGTCGGGTGGGTTTCGGTATCTATCCGGTGTGACTCGATCCATTTCCCGTTCGCGGATTGCCGAGACGGATCGCCGATTCCTCGCGTCGCTTCCCGTGACCCGGCACTTGAGTCTTGATGGGCGGCGATTCCTGTTGGTTCACGCCACGCCGCGCGATCCCCTCGACGAATACGCCAACGCCGACGTTGAGTTTTGGAAACGGCGACTCGATGGAATTGAAGCCGACATAGTGTGCGTCGGGCACACGCATCAGCCATATCTGTTGAACGTGGGCGACACGCTGGTCGTCAATCCCGGAAGCGTGGGTCTGCCTCGTGACGGCGACCCTCGTGCCTCCTATGCGATCTATGAAAATGGCGAAGTCATCCTTCGACGCGTCGAATACCCCATTCAGACGACGATCGATGCGGTTGAATGCAGCCCGTTGCCGGAGTTGGCGAAGGAAATGCTCGTTCGTGCCTATCGTCAGGGAACGCTAGGCAATGGGTGGAAGAATGGAACCAACGGAAACCATGAACCTCCGGCGGTGGCGGTCAACGGACTTCGATCGCCAACATCGTGAAGTCATCGGGGTCGGTGGTTGAAGCGAACAAGTCAGCCGTCAAAAACTCGACAAGGGCATCCAGGGCGCGATCGCGATGGCGATTGACGGCGGCCAGCATTGCCGAAGCCGTCCCCTGCCCCGTTCCATGCAGGCCATCCGTGAACAACAACAGTCGATCGCCGGAGCGAAGCCTCGCCGTCTGCGGCGGGTGTTGCGACTCTGCGACACCAAGCATCGAGCCATAGGCCCGCCATAGCTCGGGAGGACCGTTAGCTGGGAGGAATAGCGGCGGGGTATGACCCGCGCAGCCGTAGGTGAGTTCGCCGGTGGTCGCGTTCAAGACACCGACTGTCAAACGAACAAACGACGGATCTTGCAGGTTCAGGCCGGATAAGTCTTGATTGAGGCGTTGAAGAACCTCGTCGACGGGGGGCAAGCGATACGTTTGCCCGCTAATTTCCTTTTGCACGATGATCAGGCGCAGATAGATGGCGAGAAGGCACGCCCCGAGATGATGGCCAATGACGTCGCCGATGTAGAAACCTACTCGCTCCTCGTCGAGGCGGCTGACGTGATAGAAATCCCCACCGCCTCCGTGGCGCGGGCGATAAGCCACCGCAAAGCGACACTGGCCCACAACGGGGAGTTTCGCGGGTAGCAGAGTGCGCTGAATCCGGCGAGCCATCTCGAAATCGCGATCCACCTGCTGATACACCTGACGAAGCGTCTCATTGACGCGCGCGAAATCGAGAGATTTTTCGGCGAGCCGTTGCCAGTCGCGATGACGCCGATGAAGCGATTGCACGGCGGCGACCAACTCCGTCTCGCGAAATGGTCGAGCAAGCACACAATCGGCGCCACATGCAAAGCCGGCCTCGCGCTCGGCGGTGTCGCATAGCCACAACGTTGGGACGAGTTCCGCACCGGGCCGCCCCCGCCATCGGCGGGCGAACGCCTTCGCGGCTTCATAAGCTCCGAAGGCGTCGATCAAACAACCGCCAAATCGTTCCGGCTGCGCGGGGTCCGGCCCATCGATCGCGTTCGTCTCGTGGACAATGCCGGCGCGACTCAGCATGGCCTTCAGAGGTGCCAATGCCGGTTGGGCCCCAACGACGATGAGCGGAGAGTCCGCGGCCATTTCCGATCTCCTGTGTCGGTGCAAACGTACCGCATCAGATCGATTGCGGCAAGCAATCCTCGCCACGATTTCTTGCTATAATGTTTCCCATCATCAAGACTTCCGAGAAAGCGAGGGCTGCCGTGCCCGTCCAGATGGAATTGAAACGTATCATCATCAGCCACGCGCACGATCAACACGTCATCATGCTTCGCGAGGTTGAAGGCGAGCGAAGTTTTCCCATCGTGATCGGCCCGTTCGAGGTCCACAGCATTGCTCGGCGAGTTCGCGGTGAAGAATCTCTGCGGCCGCTGACCCACGACTTGGTTGCCAATGTCATCGATAATCTCGGAGCCGAACTCCAGGACGTTATCATTAGCGAACTCCGAGAACACACCTATTACGCCAAGCTGCGCATCCGTTTCGAAGGTGAGTTGGTCGAAGTGGACAGCCGGCCCAGCGACGCCATCGCCCTGGCCGTCACGGCCAAGGTGCCGATCTACGTCAACGAGGAAGTTCTCAGCGAACTCGAGGATGAAAGCTAAGCGGCTGAGTCAATTCCAGGCTTGGATCTCTCGTTTCTCGCAAACCAACG
>CAZESP010000027.1:0-87399 GCA_964515185.1 uncultured Alcaligenaceae bacterium | reverse complement strand
CACTCGCCGAGGCGATTCCGGTGTTGGAGCGCCTCATCACATTGCCCGGCGCTAATCGGCAAGATCACATCGACTTGGCCTCGGTTCATCACACGCTAGGGCAGATGCACAGCGAGTCGGGCAGGGCCGCCGAAGGCTTCGGCGCTCATCGCCGCGGACTGAAGGTCTTGCGCGAACTCATTTCGCAAGATCCCACCGACGAGGCCGCCATCGACATCCTCCAAAACGGCTACCGCCAATTGAGCGAAGACCTGACCAATGCCGGATTCCCGAAAGAAGCCATGACACTTCGTCAGGATGAAGTGAAATTCTGGCAGGAGTTAAAAGGTTCGACGGCATCTCCGCTTCGGGTTTCGGTCGCCCATGGCGTTGCCTGCATGGAGTGCGGCGAAATGGCCGTCAATTTCAAGGATTTTCAGACGGCGTTGGAGTGGTTTGTCAAATCACGGTCAGAATTTGTGGATCTCAGCCGGCGGCACCCCGACGATGTTGCCCTCGTCAATCTCCTGGGCGGTTCCCAGAAATGGATCGGCGACGTGTATTGGGTTCGCAAGGAACCGCAAGCCGCGATCGGCGCCTGGGAAGAGACGATGACAATCTACGCCAAACTCCTGGCACGCGATCCCAATCATGTCGGTTGGAACAACACGGCCGGCGGGGTACTCCACAACCTTGGCCAGTATCACTGCGACGCCGGACGCCACGAGGAGGCACTGTCGCGATTTCACGATGCGATCAAGCATCAGAAAATCGCGTTCGCGAAGGCCCCCGATCGCAGCCGTCAATGGCTCAGCAATCATTACCAGATGCTGGCATTCACGTTGATATCGCTCAAGCGACCTGATGAAGCCGTGGCCGCCATTCGCCAGCGGGTCCAACTTTGGCCGAACGCGCCGGAGCAACTTGTCGGCGCCGCCGGAGAATTGGCCCAATGTCTCACACTCGTTCCCAAGGACGACCAACGAGCTAAGACAATCGCCGGCGAGAGCATCGGCCTCTTGAAACAAGCGATCCGCAAAGGCTACACTGACGGGCCGGCGTTGAAAGAGAAAAACGAACTCGCGCCGCTCAAGTCTCGAGCCGAGTTCGCCGAGTTCCTCAAAGAGATGGAAAAACGATGACCTCGGGTGTGTCAACATGAGTCAACAGATCGAGCGCGTGGCCATTGTCACCGGATCGAGCCGCGGAATCGGGCGAGCGATCGCGCTCGGCTTGGCACGCCACGGCTGGCGCGTCGTGGTATCCGCCAAGAGCGTGCAATCGAGCGACAAGCTACCCGGGTCGATCCATACGGTGGCGGCGGAGATTGAGGCCATCGGCGGCCAAGCACTGCCGATCCCACTCGACGTGCGCAACCAGACCATGATTGACGCGATGGTCGCACAAACATTGGAACGTTGGGGCCGCATCGACCTGTTGGTTAACAACGCCGGCGCTTTGCACTGGCAATCGCTCTTGGAAACACCGGCCAAGCGATTTGACCTGGTGATGTCGGTCAACGCTCGTGCCGCCTGCCTTTGCAGCCGGGCCGTGCTGCCCGCGATGATGCGACAACGCTGGGGGCACATCATCAACATGAGCCCGCCGCTCGACTTGGCGATCGTCCCCGGGCGAATTGCCTATGCGATTTCCAAGCTCGGTATGACGCTATTGACCATCGGATTGGCCGAAGAGGTGCGGTCGCACAACATCGCTGTCAACAGCCTTTGGCCGGTCACGATCATCGAAAGTCAGGCGTCGATCAATTGGGGTCTGGGAACGCCGGCCCAGTGGCGAAAGCCGGACATCCTCGCCGACGCGGTGCTGCGAATCGTATCGAAAGAACCGGCAACTCTGACCGGCGAGGCACTCTTGGACGAGGACTTTCTGCGCGATGAGGGCGTAACGGATTTCAGCGCCTATGCATGCATCCCGGGCGCCACGCCAGCACGATTGGCTTGGCCACGAGCCGATGGAACTCGTCCGGCAGCCCCATGATTGCAACACCGTTGTAACACCTTGTTGATCGCCTCTTGCGAATGCCCTTTCTAAGTCGAAGAATCACGATGTTGATTCTTTCACCGGAGGCGAACATGGTTTTAATTCGACTGACTGCGATTGGCGTGACAGTCGCGGGTCTGCTTGGTTTGGTAGGCGTCGCGACGGCCGATTTGCCGCCTGACGACCCGCGGCTGAAAGCCCAGGCGGCAATTGTCGCCCTTTCCAATAACCTCAGCGCCCCGGATGCCGACGAACGCGCCAAAAAGATCGTTGCGGAGTTCGACTCATGCGATATTTCGACGATCTTCATGCCGAAACGACACCGCGGATTGGGCATCGGAAAGCTCGCCAAGGATGAACGCCAAGACAGCGTTCGGCACTTGGTCCTTGATTTGTCGCGAAGCAAGACGCTCACCGAGGCTGATCTCGAACAGAATCAAGCCGATTATCTGCGAGTTGCGAAGGCCCTGCAGGCGATGGCGTTGTTGGCGCCGTATCGAGCGCCCGATGCCGCCAAGACCGAGCCGCAACTGGCCAAGGACTGGGCTGCCGTTTCGGCGACTTTCAAGGTGCGCACGGCGTCATTTCGTCAGGCGATCGACGAACAGGATCCGAAAAAGGTCCGGCTCGCCGCCATCGCCTTGCAGCAGAATTGCAACGATTGCCACGTCCTGAGGCGATAAATAGTGGATTTGTTTCTCGCAACGGCGCAAAGGACGCAAAGAACAAACCGGGGTTTGATCTTTGCGCCGTTGCGAGAAATAGTTCGACAACGCACCGATCGGTTGGCGAGGTTGCCTTTCCTCGATATGGTCAACTGCGGATCGCCTATTCGCATCTCGACAGGGAGGCTCTTTCGTGAATCGAGCTCTGCTAGCATTTGCCATTATCGCACTGTGCCTACCGGCCACGGCGCGAGCCGACGTGAAGACCGAAACCATTACCTACAAGGTCGGCGACGTCTCCTTCAAGGGGCATTTGGCCTACGACGACTCCATTAAGGGGAAACGGGCGGGCGTGCTCGTCGTCCATGAATGGTGGGGGCTGAACGACTACGCTCGCAAGCGTGCCGATCAACTCGCCGGCCTTGGCTATGTCGCATTCGCCGTTGACATGTACGGCGAAGGCAAGACGACAGACCACCCGAAAGAGGCCGGTGAGATGGCCGGCGCCGTGCGCAAAAACGCCAAGGAATGGCTCGCTCGGGCCAAGGCCGGCTTGAAGATTCTCGCGGAACACCCGATGGTCGATGCGGAAAAGTTGGCATCGATCGGCTACTGCTTTGGCGGTTCGACTTCGCTGCAACTCGCCTTCGCCGGCGAAAACCTCAAGGTCGTCGTCAGCTTCCACGGCGCGCTGATGACGCCTACGGATGCCCAAACCAAGTCGATCAAGGCGAAGATTCTGGTCTGCCACGGTGCCGACGACTCGTTCATTCCGCAAAAGGCGATCGACAGCTTCCGCGGGGCGCTCGACAAGGCAAACGTGGCGTACACGTTTGAATCGTACAAGGGCGCGGTTCACAGTTTCACCGTGCCGGACGCCGACAAGCACGGCAACAAAGGGATGTCGTACAACGCCGACGCCGACAAAAAATCGTGGGCATCGATGCTGGCGCTGTTCAAGGACGCGTTAGGGAAGTAGCCGCCAATCCACGCACGCCGCGCTGGCTGGCGGCACGCTCATTTCGGCGTGTTCGCGAATTCCTGAAACGCTTTCCGCAACCGGAGCGAGTCAAAAATCCGGTCGTTCGTCACTTGGACCTTTATCTGAGTGTCGTTGAGATAGCCCGTGGAACGCGACTGCCGCAGCAACTCGACGGCTCGGTCGGCTAGCCGATCGGCGGCGGCAGCGTCCACACTTCGAGTCGCGCCGGAGGCGGCCGCCATCACACGAGCCGCTTCGAACAGATGCTGCCCGTCGCGCGACCCCTTGACGAGTTCCTCCGCCTGCACTGCGGCCGCAAGCGGGTCACCGGTTTTCGCGACGCCGACGGCTCGAAACAGTTGGATCAACCGCGGGTCGAATCTCGTGGGCAGTTTCAAAGCCACATCGAAGGCCGTCACGGCGTCGGCGTAGCGTTGCAACGCGATCAGCGCTCGAGCCCGACCCAATTGAGCCTGCCCCAGATAATGTTTTGCTGCCGGATGGCCCGGTTGACCGCGCAACACCTGTTCGAGCGACTGGATCGATTGATCGAACCGCTTCAGCGCCTGGTCCGCATCGCCTTGGACGCGCGCGATGACGCCAAGATTGTTGAAGTTTGAAGCGCGATCAATGATGTATTCGATTACGGTCGGGTGTTCCTTAACCAATTCTTCGCGAATCGCCAACGATGCCCGAAAGGCCGCGACTGCCTCTGCCGATCGCTGCGTATCGCGATAGACCAGCCCCAAGTTGTTGTGGGCGGCGGCCAGCCGATTCCGATGCGCGGGCACGTTCGGTTCCACCTTCAAGAGTTGTCGGAGACCATTTAAGAGTTCGCGATACCGTTCCTCGGCCGGCTCATAGCGATCCTCGTCATAATGCAGATACCCGAGGTTATTGAGGGTGTCCGCAAGAATGATGTGGTGTTCCGGCGTTGATGGATCGGCCCGCACGAGTCGCCGCTCAAAATCCAAGGCGCGCTCATACGACTTGGCGGCAGCCTCGGATTTGCCGGTCGTTTGGTAGTGGGCGCCCAGGACGTGATGGTCCTTCGCCAGCGATTTTTGGTAGGCCAGGACGAATGGATGAGCCAAAGTGAGAGCTTCGTTGATTGCTAACGATTTCTTCCAACTGGCCTCCGCCTCCGTGGGGCGGCCGGTGGCACGATGGAAATGGCCCAGATTGAAATGACTGACGGCCACGTTCGACTGATATTCCGGTCGCGAGGGATGTTCCTGGGCCAGCCGCTCGCGAATCGCCAGGGATCGTTGAAAAGCCGCAAGGGCTTCGGCGGCTTGCCCCGTGCCCGCGTACAGAATACCGATGGAGTTCTCGATGTCCGCCAATCGTTCTTGGTGGATCGCGAGCGTTGGATGAGCCGTCACGAGGCCATCCAGAATCTTTCGGCCTCGCTGAAGATACTCCTCCGCGACACGATGCTCGCCGGTTCGGATCGCCACTTGACCCAATTCGTCGAGGCAAGCGGCCTGAGATGTCGCAAACGCGCCGCCAGCCGGGGCCAGCCGATGCAACTCGCCGAGTTCATTGACGGCCGACAACAGTAGCCGGTTGGCTTCGGCCATGTCGCCCGTTTGTCGCCGCAGATTGCCGAGCTGACGTGTGATGTCGGCCCACTTTCCGCGATAGGTCACATTCGCGGGATCGGCCTTGCGAAGCTGTTCGAACATCGCCAGCGACTGCTGCACCAACGGGATGGCCTGGGCCTTCGCTTCGGTTTCGCTCTGGATCGCCGCAAGGCGCGCATAGGCCGTGGCCAACTCGTGGCGCAGACTCGGGTCGTCCTTTGCCTCGGCGACGAACTGTTCATAATACGTTCGGCCCAGATCGAGCAACTGACGCCTCAGCGGTTGGAGACCGTGGTCGCGCAGCTTTTGATCTTGGCTGACTTTCAGGAAATATTCATCAACGGCGGCCCGTGCTCGATCGGCGTTGCGGTCCGCGCGGGCCTTTTGGTCGATCGCTTCCGATTTAGCTTTCGACTCTCGAACGTTGGCGGCCCTGAGCAGCAATGTGGCTGAAAGCAGGATCGGCACCGCCAATACGATGGCAGCCATGGCGCTAGTGACGAGTGTTCGATGCCGGCGCATCCAGCGGCGAGCCTGCACCAACCATGGCTCGGGGTAGGCTTGTACGGGTTCGTCCGCGAGCCAGTGTTCCACGTCAGCCAGTAGAGCCTGAGCCGACGGATAGCGTTCGTTTCGATTTCGCGCCATGGCCTTCAGGCAGACCGCCTCGAGGGCTTTGGGGACCGCCGGCGTCACCTCGGATGGCCGGCGAAACGTGCCGGCTTGAACCTGATTCAAAACTTCGGCAACGGTGCCGGTGAATGGATAAGCGCCGGTGAGCAACGTATAGAGCGTGGCGCCGAGGGAATAGACATCGGCGGCGGGGCCAACTTCGTCCCATCGGCCGGCGGCTTGCTCCGGAGCCATGAACACGGGCGTGCCGACTGCTTCACCGGCTTGCGTTTGATCCGAATTCGAGGATGGCTCGACCGCCGGATCCAACGTCGCGGCGCCATCCTCGTTCACTCGCTTGGCCAAGCCCCAATCGACGGTGAGCACTTCGCCGAATGCGCCGAGCATGACGTTTGCCGGCTTCAGGTCGCGATGAATCACGCCCTTGCTATGGGCAAACGCGACGGCTTGGCAGACCGCGACAAATTGACCCAGGAGCTTTCGAAACTCGCCCGATTCAAATGCCCCGGCCGGTGATCCGGCGTGAAAACGCCCGATGGCATCGGCAAGGGATTCGCCGGTGACAAATCGCATGGCATAACACGGGCCTCCGGTGCCGTCTTGAACCAAGCCATAGACCGGCACGATGCCCGGATGCTCCAGGCCTCCGGTCAGTGTCGCCTCGCGGATGAATCGCCGTTGCGCGATGGCGTCGATGTGTCTGGGTTGGATCAGTTTGAGTGCGACGTGCCGCCCTATTTCGAGATCCTCGGCCAGATGCACTTCGCCCAAGCCTCCCTTGGCATGAAGTCGGACGATGCGGTATCGGCCGGCCAGTGAATTGGACGGCAGCGGCTCGGCATTGCCGGTGTCGCGCGTCGGGGCATCGTCGATCGTCGGCGGGGCGGCATCGTTCACGACGTGATGGTCAGCGGTGTCGGCCGGCTCGGGCAGATGGGGATCAGGCATGACGACTCCTTCGAACCGCAAGCACTCTCAAAGGAATTGAGCAAGTCGCCGGTGGTGGCGGTCGCGCTATCGGCGCCTTACAATGGCAGAGATTTTGGCCTTCACATGGAAGGTCAAAACGATCGCCTGCCCAACATTCTAGGGGGATTTCGACATGGCTGACTGGCGCAAAGTGGCAAAGGCCCTCGCACTCGCGGATGGCCGGCTTGACACCAAGGAAACCGCGATTCTTCGCAAGGAGCTTTTCGCCGACGGCAAGATCGACAAGAGCGAACTTGAGTTCCTCGCTGACCTGCGTAAGTCATCGAGTGGAAGCGTCAAGGACTTCACCGAACTGTTCATCGAAGCCGTCAAGGCAAATATGCTTGAAGATGGCAACCTCGATGCGGCCGAGGCCGCGTGGTTGACCAAAACCATCTTCGCCGACGCGGTGGTCGATGATGATGAGAAGCGGTTGCTGAAGGAATTGAAGGCCGGCGCCAAGAAAACCAGCCCCGAATTCGAGGCCCTCTACAAAAAGTGTGTCGGGTAACGGGCTTGGCCAACTGACAGTGACTTCGGGCCGCTTCGACGCCACAATCATCCAAATCACGGAAAAACCGGAACGTCGCAAACGTTCTGTTTGGTGAATGTGGCGCCGTGGCGGCCCACTGTTGAAACTCAGCTGTCCAAACCTCTTGAACAAGGCGCGCCTCTCATGCGCGACTTCAACCCCATCGATCTCGTCAATCTCATCCAGACCGGGGCCGCAGATGCCCACTGCCGTTTGAGAGACCTTCTCCTCCCATTTGTGGCGCGGCTCGTGGATCGGTTTCAGTCACCTCATTTACCGCCCAACCACTGGCACCGGCGTGCCCTGCCCGATCGGCTGTTGATGCGCCTGCATATGTGGCTTCGACGCGACGACATCGCGGCGGCCCTCGTCGCCTTGTCGCTCGACGAGTTTCGGTATGTGGTGGCTGATTTTGCCGCCCGTCTCTTGGCCGATGCCTATCTCGACGAACCCTGTTCCGCGACTCGCAACGGTGCTGATATATCACGAATCCCGCGCCGCAATTGGTACGATGTTCGGCTTCATTTTCAGCCTCGGGAATCGGTCGGCGGCGACGACGTATTGGTGAGTCTGACCGACGACGGAGCACTCTGGGTCTTCGTGGCCGACTTCATGGGGCACGATCGCTTGGCGTTCATCGTGGCCAACGGATTGGCCAATCTGTGGGAAACCTCGCAGGCCAGTCAACTGCGTGCGGATCGGAACATGGCCGGCCTGATCGATTACCTCGATGACCAGATTGCTCAAGTCTCCTCGAACGATGTTGTTTTTGTGGCGGGGACAATCGCGCGGCTTGATCCGAGCGGCCATGTGGTTGTGGGGTTCGCGGGTTCCGGGCCCATTTTTCTCGATCGGCCGGCTGCCGAAACGCGAATGGTTGTCGGCCGAGGATCGATGCTGGGCTTGGGGGATTTCGCTCAGGAGGGAGCTTGGACGACCGCCGATTATCATCTCCTTCCTGGAGACGAATTCATCATGACCTCCGATGGGTTGATCGACGCCTGGAACTGGCTCACGCCGAATCCCGACGACCTTCTGAAGACCATTTGTGTGACGCCGGGCAAAGCGTACAATGATCTGACGACCTATGACATGAACCCGTCGCCGCCGCCCGACGACATTACGATGATTGGGATTCGCTTTCTAGAACCTCAGTCAGGATGAGGGAGCGCTGTCGATGAGCCGCGCCGCCGGCGACGACCGTCCCGACCTGCTCGATCTGATTCGAGACGCCCAGAAAGGGAATCAGACGGCCTGGACCACGTTAGTCAACGAGTTCACGCCCATCGTACAACGAGTCGTGCGCCGGGCGCTGCGTGACTCGCCGGCGCCACTCTTGGCGGATGAAGAGGACATTTGCCAGGACGTGTTCCTTCGCGTCTTACAACACATTCGCGAATGGCAACCGATCGCCCCATTCTCGCATTGGCTCGCCGTCGTGGCTTCGCGAATCGTCATCGACCGCAAACGATCTCGCCGCGATACGGTGTCGATCGATCAAATCCTTGACCCGCCCCTGCCGACATCCAAGGATCCGGATGATTGGATCGAGGTCGCCAAGTGCCAATTGTCCCAACGCAACCGGCGTGTCTTGGAATTGTTCCTGGCCGGACGCGACAACAGGTCGATCGCCGAGGAGCTTGGCGTATCGGTACGGAGCGTTCAGCTTTGGCTCAGCGAGATTCGCGATTGCTGCCGGGCAATACGCGGTGATTAGGAGATGCGGGCCTCCGGATCGGCCATCTGCCAAAAAAAAGTAGATTCCCGTTGCGCATCGAGAGAGGTTGGAACGTTATCTAGAGTAACGTTTGGCGAACGGACTTTTTTCACGGTTTCCGAAAAAAAATTCAGACGTGGGCCGAAACGACCCCAGCCCGCGTGACCTAAGAGGTTGGTGAGCCATGAACTTCCGCAGCGACCAAGGCGAGCGTGAAAGGCCGATCACCGAAGCGGACCGCCGCTGGGCAGACACCGTGAGAAAGGCAGAAGATGAACGAGCCAAACGACTTGCGGATTGGGATGGCATCGATGACCTTATGATGGTTCGCTATCGCGCCGGCCGATGTTCCGAAGCCGAACGACTCAAAGTCGAGAATGCACGCAAGACAAATCCTCGCGTTAAAGCCTGCCTCGACCTCGTCGACGAAGTCTTGGGAGAGGAATAACCGGCACGCTGGCGATGATCGATATTCGGTAAAAGACCACCACGGTTCGTTTTCCGGATTTATCTCGCCCCGCCGACTTCTCCTACCTTCGATTATCTGACTACAAAGACACGAAAAGGAGGTCGCGATGACCCGTTTCGTGTTGTCATTTCTGTTCATCCTCATTGCATATCCAGCCTTCGCTGTCGAGATTCGGCTGCCATTGGGGCGCAAGGCGTATCAAACCAATGAATCGATCGATGTCGCGGTGATTCGCAGTCGGCCGGTGGCCCTTGCAAGTGGCGAGTTGCAGCTAACTCTCGCCGGCTTCGGTCACCACCGAATTCAAGCGACCTTCCCCGTGCCAGCCGTCGCCCTCGTGGGAAAAGAGGCACGCCGCACCGAATTTCTGTCCCTTAACGCCCGATTGCTCCGCCCCGGGTATTACACGCTTTTGGTCACGGTTGACGGCGAAAACGCCGCCGTGCCGATCGAGGTATATTCTCACGTTCGTCGGAGCAATTTCCGTCTGGTCGATTGGGGCAGCCGTGCCAAGGACACGGAACAAACCGTCCTCGGTGAAGACGGCATGGGGTTCAACGTCTTCTACGCCTCTTACGGCGGGCTCGATACGGACGCCGTCATTCGCGCCGGCATGGATTACATGTGGTGCTGCACGATGGGCGGCGGGCATCAGATGGACCTGCGGCTCGAGTGCGACTGGT
This sequence comes from uncultured Alcaligenaceae bacterium, assembly GCA_964515185.1. Classification (GTDB taxonomy): domain Bacteria; phylum Planctomycetota; class Planctomycetia; order Gemmatales; family Gemmataceae; genus CAZESP01. The sequence goes on along the minus strand of CAZESP010000027.1, from coordinate 77,183 downwards.
CCGATCCGGCGGTACTTCGCGGCGGTTGCGCCCGAGTGGTGCGCCGGGCCTTCATCGATCGCACGCGGCCCAATGCTATCGGCGTTCACTTTTACGACGAGCCGGGCCTGACTTGGCACAAGCACCCGGCGACCGGCGAGTTCACCCCGCATGGCGTCCCGGCCCAGGAGCGCGCCTATCGGGCCATCTTCGGCGGCGATGCCCCGGTCTACAGTCAGATTAGGGGCAACAACCCGGCCGATGTCGAGCGATGGATGCACTGGGGCCGATGGAAAATGTCGATCCTCGAAGCCGCTTGGCGCGACGCGGCCTTCGGCGTCTCCCAGGTACGATCCGACTTTTTCAGCACGAATCAAGCCGACTACGGCTGGTCGGCATTCACAGACGGATATTATTATAACGTCGCTCGAAGTCTGCCGATCCGCAATGGTCACGGCGGCTACGACGATTACGGCGGGCTATATTTCAACCCTTCGTTTACCTTCGAGTTTGGCCGTGCTCGCGACCTCGCCCGGCCCGTGTGGTATCTGCCGGCGTGGTACGACGGCACGCCCTCGAACCGATTCCGCATGGAGCAATACCTGTCGTTCATGACCAACCTTCAGGGCATGATGAAGCCGCCGGACATGCAGGTTCACCGGCCGTCACGATCGGTGACCGCCGCCGGTATCGTCGAGTCGAATCAGCAAATGGCGCGGCTGGGCACGATCTTCACCACGATGCCTGTGACACGCCCGGCCGTCGCGGTGCTCTATTCCCTGTCGCATAACCTTCGCGCCCAGACACGCGACCTGCAGGACAACTACGACGGCGCCGGTCACGCCCGCACCAAGACGCTGCTCGCCTATCTAGCCGGCAAGCGCGCTCACCTGCCGCTGTTCCCTGTGGTCGAAGAGGACATCTTCGACGGCACGCTCTCCGCTCATCACCGAGCGGTGCTGCTGCCCGGCGTCCACGAACTCGATCCGCGCGTCATCAAGGCGCTCGAAGCCTTCGCGGCCGGCGGTGGTGCGGTCATTCTCAGCGACGACTGCAAGGTATCGATCGCCGGCGCGACCAAACTCGGCGCGTCGATCGACACGACCTTCTTGGACACGATCGCTCGACTCTGGAAAGAAAACAAGCAAGACGAAGCGAATCGGCGCAACACCGCCGGCAACCTTCTGACGAGCGTGCAACCATTGGCGGACGCCCTGCGAACGAAACTCGGCACCCTTGGCATTCGACCCGCGATGGGTTGCGACAACCCGGATGTCGTGATCTCACGGCAGGCCGGCGGCGACGTCGAATACCTCTTTGCGGTCAACGCGGCCTATGACTCGGCGATGGGCGAGCGCAACTCGATCCGCCCGGCGAGCGCGACCCTGACCGTGACAGACGACGGCCGGCCGATCTACGACGCTCTGCTTGGCCGCCCCGAGCCGGCCTTCGAGAAATCGGCCGCCGGCCGTACCGGCAGCTTCCGATTCGGCCCCGGTCAGATGCGCGTCTTCGCTCGCACTGTCGAGCCGATTGGCGGAGTCCGTGTTTCGACGCCCAGTATCCGGCGCGATTACACGGTCGCCGAATCGCCGTTGTCTCTCGAAGTCGCCGCCATCGTTGTGGGCACATCGGGCCGGTTGCTGGGCGGGTCGATCCCGTTGCAGGTGCGGGTCACCGATCCAAGCGGCGCCGTTCGATACGACCTTTTTCGCGCAACGGACCAGGGCACGTTGCGGCTATCGTTACCCCTGGCCGTCAATGACCCAGCCGGGCAATGGACCGTGAAGGTCAAGGAGCAGCTCGCCAACACCGAGGGCAGTGCCACTATTTCGCTGGCCAATCCGAATGCCTGCGGGGCGCTGGCGGGCATCAACCCGAGGGCCATCGCTTTTGGCAACGAGCGCGACAACGTGTATCGTTTCTTCCGCACGTGGAAGGACATCACGATTGTCAAAGGGTCATCGGAATATCATGGTGCGGCGGCCGAACGGATCGCGACGGCCTTGAAGCCATGGGGGGTGCGTTGCGCCATCGTTGATGCCGCAAAGGTGAACCGGCCTCGCGAGATCACCGCCGAGGAAGCCCCGACGTGGGTCGGCCTTGTCGCCGGCAAAGCCAAGCCGGGACGCGACAATCCGATCAACCTCGTCGGCTTCGACCTGCGCGGCCCGTCGATCCTATTAGGCACGCCCGACGACAACCCGTTGATCGCATTCCTCGCCAAGGAACAGTTCCTGCCGTATGCACCGGCGAAGGATGCCTTCCCGGGTCGTGGTCGCGGCTATGTTGCCTGGCAGCGTGACGGCATTGGCTACGATCAAGAATCAATCGCGCTCATCGCCGGCGACGCCGCGGGCATGGCGGAGGCCATTAGCGCAACGATCGAAGCGGCGATGGGTCAACGACCGTTGATGGCGTTCGAGCCGCCGCTGACTTCGTCGGTGACGCCGATGTACGCCCGGCCGCCGTCGGCCGTGCCGGTTCTGGCTTGGCTTTCGCGCATGCCGGATCGCCCCGTTGGCGTCGCCATACTCGATAAGCAGAAGCTATTCGTGCTGTCGCAAGATGGCACATTGGCCCTGCTGAATGAGCGCGGCCAGGACGTGTGGCGAGCAACCATCGACGGCGGCGGTGAGGCGTGGTCCGTCGCGGCAACGGCTGACGGCCAAGCCGTCGTGGTCGGTGCGTCGCGGCGAGTCGTGGCGTTCGACTCGATTGGCGGCAAGATTTTCGACGCCGAGTTGCCGAAGGGACCGCGACCGGCGGCTGCGACCTTCGTAGCGGTCTCGGCTGATGCGCAGCGATTCGCGGCCGGTGCCGGCGACGGGTCGCTGACGCTTTTCGGCCCCGATGGCAAGCCGCGATGGTCGATCGGCGCCGCGACCGACCCGAAGGCCCCGCCGAATCCATACCTAGCCGGTGCCTTTAGCGCCGACGGGAATGCTCTGATCGTCGCTACACGCAGTGAACTGCATCACGTTCGCGTCGCGGATGGCGGAATCGAGCGGAAGCTGCCCGGTGTCAACGGCGCATTCGGCGTGAGCGCCGAGGGACCGACGTTTCGCGTGAGCGACGCCGGAACGTCACGATGGTATTCGCCGGCGAAGGGGCAGTTTGTCAATCAGACATCGTTGCCGTTGGGCGGCTTGGTTCGCGTCGCTGCTGCCGGGGATGACGTGATCGTTGCCACAGAGGCTGACGGCGGCGTGCGACGAATCACGCCATCGGCCGAGGGCAAACCGGCCCTTGTTTGGGAGTTTGTCGACCCGCGCCGTGTGGTAAAGACCGTGGCGTTCGGCGATGGACAGACGGCAGTGGCATATTGGGGCGGGCGTTTGATTATTCTGGATGCGGCAGGCAAGAGACTGGCCGAGGAGACACTATCGCCGGAGATCGCGAGCGTGGATTGGGACGGCATTCGCTTCATCGTGACGGCCGCCGACGGCAGCGTGCGAGCGATGAAGGGGCGATAGCGATCAGCCATCACCCGTTGAGCGAGGCTTCGGAGAAGCGTGGCTGCTCAAGCATTCGCTGTGTCGGCGGGCGCGGCGTCGCCGGCACTGGCTTTGGCATCGGAAAGTTCGGCGAGCAATCGTTCACCCCGAATGCGAATGTGCTCCTTGTATTTGCCGACGAGTTCGTCGCCCATCGGGTCGATAAGGTCGGCGGCCCTAAAGAAGAGGTTGGCAATCTGCTCGACAATGTCGGGGCACCCAGTGACCTCACCGGCGTCGGCGACACAACCGACGCGAAATAGGACGTCGCGGCTCAACTCGCAGAGTAGTTCAGCGGCGGCCTTGTTTTCGTTTGGCGGCAGCTTTGGGTTCTTCTGGAAGTAGACAATCCCGCCGATGAAATCTTCCAAATGCCAGGCGAGGGCGGGATCATACAACTCGTTGATCGGAATGGTGTGCAGTTTCTCGGTAGTCATGTCAGCGCCCTCCCAAAGGCTTCCGTGCCAAACTAACCCTGTGGCCGAACCCCTGCGTCGCGCCCCGTGGGCGGATCCTTGCGAAGCAGATCACGAAGCGTGACGAATTGTTCGTTCAAATCTCGAACTGCGACACGAGATACAGACTCCAACAGTCTTAAGATTGTCTCAACATCAACCGGCCCGTCCGGTGCCAGTTTTCGCCGCAGCCGTTCCGAAAAGGCCTGATTGCCGTTATCGCTCCTAACATCAACGTTCCACAGCGCTTGCCTTGCGCCTGTGCGGCACTCAAGGATTGTCACTCGGACCGCGCGAATCACGTCGGCAAGCGCCACCCACCCATCATTCAAGCATGCGTTGTACTGTTGTGTGTTGCCAAAGTAGTCTCGGAAACAACCTTGAAGGCGACGCTCGAATTCAACGATTACCTGAAGATTCTTCAATTCCTCCCATTGAACCTCGTCGGCGTAGCGGGCCAAATCGTTGCGCAGCTGATCGACAGCTCGGAGAAAAGCATGAGCCGCATCGATAGGCCTGGGACACCACGGCAAGCGCCTTAGGCGAGTACCGCGAATTGGGTCGTCCGGATTCGGCAGCGATGGGTTAATCAAGGGTCGAATCCTTTCGTGTGAGGACGACCTTCTTGGCCGGCGGTTCAAGGGGAATCCACACCGGCATTCCGCTGAATATCTTACGAATTCAGGGGGTATTGGCGACCGAATCTGGTAACGAGCGAGCGAACGTGATGTGGGATTACCGACACCTTGATGGCGCAAGGGACCCGAACTTCGATGAGGTGCCGAAGGGGCCATGAGACGGAATTCGCTCTCGTGTCATCATCAAGGGCCATCCTAGCAAAAGACTATGCGGATTGGCTCGGTCCGCGGACAACACAACGATTGAAGGCGGAGTATTTATCACGACTCGGAATATTCTTCCAAGCGAGTGATTCCGGTAACGGTTCGATTTCGGAATCGCTCGACCGACCATGGATCGTCGTCAAGCGGCGTTCCCATTCTCCGCTTCAAGATGGCTTCAAAACCCCGTGGCTGAAGATCATCGATCCGGCGTGCATTGCGAGCAAAAGGGCCCGAGTTGATGTCACCCACATAGGCAATCCAGGCGTCGATGATTCTCTGTTGCCAGCGAAACTTGGTGCTTGTTTTTGCCCGCGGTTCGCGGTCAATTTCTTCCGATAGCCATTTCAGGATGTGAAAGAGTTTGCGTCCAACCGGTTGCCATGGCCGATCAACGCTGACTTCCGAAACCACGAGATCATCCTTGATATCCGGCGGCGGGGGAAGATTATGCAGGGACTGGCGAAAGGCCTCGAGCCGGTCGCGGATCGTCTCCATTTGGCGGCGCCCGCCATCGACGATGGTCGCCAACGTTGACAGCGCATGCCAATTTCCCTGCGGCCGAAGCTGGCATTCCAACACCGATTCAAAGCACGACGACGGCACCAAGTCGCGAATTTCGCCTTGGGTCCGAGCATGCCCGCACAGCGCCAACTTCACGTTTTGCCGCAGATTGGCGATGACGGTACATAGCGACTTGATGAGGCGAGGCAGTGGCGTGCCGTTCGCTTTCAGGCCTCGAACAACGGCTTGCTGAATGGCCGACGAATACTCGTCGAAAACGCTTTCCATCACCAATTTCATGTCGGCCAATTGCATCGTCGGCGAGGTTTTTTTCTGCTCGAATTCAACCCGCGCCTCAGCGGCAACCAGTTTCAAATCGGCGATCAGCTTCTTCACCGCTCGCAATGCAATGGTAGTCGTCAGAGCGTGCCGGTAGCGTTCGACGGCGTCCATCGGCTGGGGCTTCGGTCCAGGAATCCGAAACATCGGCCGATCCAGATACGCCGCCTCGACACCGGGGAGTTGCAAGGCGTCGCGAATCTGCGCCGGCGTCCCGCACGCGCCGAGGAATGAGCCAAGCAACTCGCCAAAGGGATTCAGGCCAAGGTTTCGCAATTGGGTCAGCGTCGGCTCGAGTTCGATTTGAATGCCGGCCTGGCGCCAAGCCATCATGTCCTTGTGCCATTCGGCGCGACTGGCATAGTCGGTCAGCACCGGGGCCGCCACCTCATAGCGTCGCTCAACTCGAATCGAGAACATCAACCCAATACGAGCATCCGGGACTGCCTTGGCCAAGGCGTCTCGCAACCATTCGTCGGCTTTGTGGATACCATTGTCACTGGCCATCATCGCACCACTTCAACGAACTTGAATCAACCCTCGCCCTTGCCGCTCCAGATCGCAATCCGCGATGAGCATGCATCTAGCCATCAGTGTCTGTCGCAGATCAACTGCGGTTTGACCCGGCTGCCTTTCAACTTCTAGTGCCGCAACGCCCGTGACGATCGCCGTTGCAAAGCTCGTACCGGAGTCGATGATGTATTCGGTCGAATAGTGATAACAACTACAGACATCTTCGCCCGGCGCTAACAGGTCCGGCGCATCATGATCTGAGCCATCAGCCGCCCGATGACGTCCATATCGAGAAATACGACTGTGCTGGCCGTTTTGATCGGAAGCGCCCACGATCAGCGTTGTTTGACCTGGCCCATTGGCGCTAGGAACGTTGGGCGGATTTCCCGAATCGGAGACATTCCCGACGGCAATCACTGCTAACACATTATATCGGTGGAGCTCGTCAAATCGTTCGCCTAACTTGTCCAAGATGGCTTTGTTGCTCGGATGCGAGCGAATTTCGAGGGACAATCCAGCGTAGCTCAGATTCAACAATCGAATCTCGTCTGCACGTTTCGCAACTTCAGCCAAGACTTCAAGTATCTGATTGAAGGTCGCGGAACGACGTTTCGTCATCGTCTGGCAGAACACGTAGTTGATTAGTTTGGCGTCAGGCGCGACGCCCGTTTGCTCGCCGGCAATCAGACCGGCCACAAAGGTCCCGTGCTCGCAGGAATCGCCGATCAACATCCAATCAGCAACCGGTTCGATTCGATTGTCATAGACCGCGCGATACTCCACGACTTTCCCGTCCAAATCCGGATGGTCGCCGTCGATGCATGAATCTACCACCGCGACGGTGACGCCTTGACCGCGCCCGATGCCGTTGGCCCGCGCCGCGGTCAGGCCGATCTGATCCAGGTGCCAAGTATTGGGCGTCGAGAGTCGCGTCATGGGCGAGGTACTCTGGGAGTCCGATCAATGACGCATGAAACTAACGCCGCACCAGCCCGTTTTCAAGGCGATTCCACGAAAAAGGACTGCTTTCCCCAAATTCGCAAACACGCCGTGAAAAACGCCGCCCGATTTCGTTCTACTCTTCTTGGCGCCCGCGTGACGAACTACGGATTTGCACCTGGCGGTGATTGTTGAAGAGGTATCGTCAAGGTTGACAATAGGACGACGCGATAACTTGTGCCAGTCAATTTCCGAATCAATCGATCATCGGCGGTGATCAAAGGGATGTTTTCGCGAGCAGCAATCGCAACATACGCGGCATCGTACGCGGTGATATCTTGTGCAGCTCCAATGTTCAAGGCATCGACCGAAAGATCGGCGAGGCGATGTTGAACAAGACTAAGTTGCGTCAGGGCCGTCAGCCCGGCTTGTGCGTCAGCCAATGCCACGATTCCTCGCCGAATGAGTTTCCACAGAATGTTCGCGCACTCGATGAAGAACAGGTCGGGCACATGAAACGACGCGGCCGGGTCGAGCGCCGAATGAGCGAACAATTGGTGGGCTTGGGATGAATCGGTTTCGGCGACAATCAGTTTTATTCCCACGCTGGCATCAACCACGCACCTCACCGGAACGGATATCATCGATCCCGATCCTCGCGAAGCAAATCCGTTGTGCTGGGGCAACCAGGCGGAAGGGTGACTTGAAGACCGTTGAGAATGGTCAATGCGGATGTCGGACCGGCCACAACGACGTCGTCGCCATGAGATCGCAGCCGATCGAGCTGGTGAGCTAATTCGTTGAGTAGGATGGTCCATGATTCCGTCATGCCGGCATCTATCTCCGCCTGATGATCGTCGATCGTCGCCTTCAATTCCGCAAGTTCGGCCTTAACTCTTTCGGCTTGCATGCGGATCTGTTCGATCACGGACTTCATTGCAACAACCTCGCAATCTTGCGGCTCGCGCGTGATTATACCAATGAAGCGCTCGCCGCACCAAACTCAAACTTGGCGCCCGCGTGCCTTGACGGTTCAATGGAATCAAACGGCGGCGCTCGCTCGTCTAAGAGTTGGTCCGCCCAATCGGGAGATGCCATGCGCCGATACCTTTCCTGCCTGCTCGTTGCCCTTGCTGTCGTTGCCGTGGCACCGGCCGCGGACCCCGATCTGGCACGGCAGGCCAAGGCCATTTTGCAGACCCATTGCTACGAATGTCACGGCAAGGACGGCGTCTTCGAGGGCGGTTTCAATCATGTCCTCGATGCCGGCAAATTAGTCGCACGGCGGAAAGTCGTCGCCGGCAAGGCGGACCAGTCGCCGCTGCTGGCGCGCATGGTCAAAGGCACCATGCCCCCGCCGGACCATCAGCCGCGACCGTCACTTGCCGACGTCGCCACGCTGCGCAAATGGATCGATGACGGCGCCCCGTCGTGGGACGACCAGCCGGCCAAAGCGCGAACGCTCATCACGGCGGCTGAACAGCAACGACAAATGCTCGACGACCTCGCCCCCATCGATCGCCGCGCCCGGCGATTCATCCGCTATTTCTCAATCGCCCATCTCTATAACCATGGTTTGAGCGACGACGAATTGCAGACCTACCGCAACGCTCTCTCGAAGCTCCTCAACAGCCTCTCGTGGCATCCGCGAGTCAGCGTCCCGGTGGCGGTCGATCCGGCGAAGACCCTGTTGCGGATCGACTTGCGACATTATCTCTGGGATGCGAATACCTGGAATCGGCTCCTCGTCGATTATCCCTATGGCGTTCTCGATGACAGCGTGACGGCACGCGCCGTGATGGTGGGCACGGCGACGAAAATGCCGATCGTTCGCGGCGACTGGTTCATCGCCACGGCGAGCCGCGCCCCGCTCTATTACGAGCTTCTGCAAATGCCGACGACGGCGGCCGAATTGGAGCGCCAATTGCGTATCGATGCCGCCGCGAATATCCAGCAAGAGCGCGTCGTGCGCCTCGGCTTTAATGGCTCGGGCGTCTCGAAAAACAACCGGATTCTCGAGCGCCACGACTCGGTTCACGGCGCCTATTGGCGGACCTACGACTTCGACGCGGTGCCGCAGAACCTCGCCGAGCGCGGGGCCCTGTTGCCGGATCGGCGCAACATCTTCGCGTATCCGCTCGGGCCGGGCCTGGGCGACGCGGGCTTCCTCCATGCGGGCGGCGAGGTCATCTTCAATTTGCCCAACGGGCTGCACGCGTTCATGCTCGTTAACGCCGTCGGGGCACGGGTCGATAAAGGGGCCGCCCAAATTGTCAGCGACCCGAGGCGCCCCGATCGCGCCGTCGAAGCCGGCGTCTCGTGCATGTCGTGCCACCTCACCGGCATCAACCCGAAGACCGATCAGGTGCGCGATCACACCGCCAAGAACCCGAAGGCGTTCTCTCGCGTCGATGCGGAGATCATTCGTGCCTTATACGCGCCCGTTGACCGAGCCAACCGCCTCATGGCCGACGACGCCGAGAGATATCGTTCGGCCGTGACTGCCGCAGGCGCCAAGCCGACGAAGACCGAGCCGGTCAGCACGTTGACGCTGCGTTACGAAGCCGACCTCGACCTATTATCAGCCGCGACCGAGGCAGGATTCACACCCGACGACTTTCTCACGCGGATTAGAGCAACCGAATCGCTAATGCGGAACCTTGGCGCGCTGCAAGTCGCGGGTGGCACAATCTCGCGACAGGTGTTCCTGCAAACGTTTGGCGACCTCGTGCGCGACCTTCAACTCGGCACGCTGTTCACGGCAAATAACACCGGCGGAAATCTGCCCGACAACACCGGCGAGCTGGACCCGCTCGAAGCGCCGGGCGGTACCGTCAATCACGCCGCGATTTTCCGCGACGGGCGACTGGCACTGCTTGCGTCCGCCGATCGTTCACTGAGGCTGTTCGACATCGAGGCCGGTCGCGATGTGCGGCGATTCGTCGGGCATTCCGCGTCGGTCTGGTGCGTCGCACTATCGCCGGACGAAACGCGGGCCGTCTCGGGAAGCATGGACGGCACGATGCGCCTCTGGGACATCGCCTCCGGTCAGGAGCTGAAACGTTTCGACGGTCATTTGACCCTTGTCGCAGCGGTCGCCTTTGCGAGTGACGGGCGCCGGGCATTGTCGGGTGGCTATGACGGCTCGGTGGTCCTCTGGGACACCGCGACGGGCCAGGAACTTCGGCGCTGGGACGGTCTCGCTCGCTACGTTCACGCCATCGCCATGACCTCTGACGGGAAACGGGCCGCCGTCGCCGCCGATCAAATGGTTGTTTTGCTCGACCTCGCCGCCAATCGCGCGCCGGCCACGCTGACGGGTTTCACCGCTGCCGTGACCAGCGCCGCGTTTTCGCCGGACCAACGGCAACTGGTCGCCGGCAGCGACGATGGCACCGCGAGAATTTGGAATCTCTCGGGCGCCGCTCCCATACCATTGCACACCCTGACGGGGCACGTCGGGCCGATCCGCGACGTGGCCTTTTCGCCAAGCGGCAAGGCGATCCTCACTGCCGGCGCTGATCGCTCGGTCCGACTGTGGGACGCGGCAGCGTCGAAGCTACTGGCTCGATTCGACCGGCACGCTCAAACGTTGGTGCGAGCGTCATTCTTACTCGGCGGCCGGCAGACCCTTTCGATCTCTCGCGACGGCGTGACGCGACCGTGGCCGTTGACCAAGTTTCTTGACCGTGTCGTCGCCGCCGACGCGAAATCGCCGCCCGCGACCATGGCGGCCAGCCCAAGTCCCGTGTGGAAGCCCGTCGCCGTCATCCCCATCGGCGGCACCATCGGCAACCTCGCGCTCTCGCCTAACGGCAAATGGCTCTATCTCATCGACCGCAGCAACGGCCGGCTCGTGCAGATCAACACCGCCACGGGAAAGGAATCGGCCGAGTGGCCCGTGCCGGACCCCGCCGCCACCTTCGCGCTGAAGCCCGACGGCAAGGCGATCTTCACCTTTGCCGCGACGAAGTCGGTCCAATCGTCGTCCAAGTATCAGACGACGACCATTTTCGAGATTGATCCCATCTCGCTCGCCGTCCGCCGGCGTTTCGATATCGATGCCCAGCCGCACGACATGGTCGCGACCGATCAGGGCCTGTTGTTCCTCACGGGCGCCGCGGGCGGTTGGTCCGAGTTGTTGGCAGTCGATGTGAAGGCGGGGTCGATCGTCGGGCGATGGGGCGGCATTTGGACTCGGTCGTTGGTGCAGCAAACGGCGTCGCCGCCGCGCCTCTACGTCGCCACGCAAGGTGTCACACCGGGGAAAATCGAGATCTTCCCGATCCCTGTGGAACTGAGCGTTAAGCCGGCGTCGCGGGCGGCCGTGACGGACGATCCGATCGGCGGCCCGTTCCGCATCACGCCCGATGGCCGGTTTCTGTTGTCACAAACCGGGACGCTCTTACGTTTGTCTGATGATAAGAATGATGACCTGAGACCGGCTGGGAAACTGCCGCCGCATCTGGCCTCGGCGATCGACCCGGCTCTCGGCGTGGCGCTGCTGCTGGAGGAGAATGGCACGACGTTGAGGCGTTATAGCTACCCGGAATGGCAGTGGCGCGGCAGTTACGAGCTTCCGAGCTTGAATCACGGCTTGGCATTTGACAGCGCGACGAATCGCGTTTTCGTGGCGACCATCGACCCGCGTTCGCTCCGCGACCGGCCCCGCGCCAAGGGCCACGGCGAGGTGCGAGTGTATCAGGTGCCGGAGTGAGGGGGACAACATCGCCGTTGGCTTTCCATTCTTTGTGCGAATTTGCTGAAGTGAGTGCGAGACATTAGTCTAATGTAATCAGCCACGGAGCATTCTCATGAGCCCAGGGCCCCGTCGGGATCTAATTGTCGATGGATTGTTGACACCGGAACCAAGCGGCGGATGTGCGAACGGGACCATTGAGCCGCTTCGATCCGAATTGGACTATTTGGAATTGATTCGATCCGGCGGAGGCGTGTTGGCGACAACCTTAGATCTGTTGAGCGATGATCGAATCTACATATTTGTCTTTGCGTTCGGTGAGTTGCTTGAAAAATACATCGAATGCATCGCCAAACGATTTGGTACGATGACAAGGCAACAACAGGACCGACTCGGCGCCGTTTGTGGCCGAGATTTTTGCAATTTCATCGTGCATCGATTCACACAAGGCATGTCCGAAAGCTGGTTTCCGGTGTTGACGAAACGCACAAGCGGGGGCGACCGATATTCGCTTCGTCAAATGTCGAGGAATTTGTCAACGTATGGGCCATCAACTTGATCAGGCTGAATTCGACGGGATGATCTCTGCGTTGCAGACGAAGGTGGATGAACAATCATCTCGACGATTCTATGAATGGCTTGCAATGGTCATTCGACCTACAGTTATTTCCATGTTGCGACGTGGGGCGACATTCGTTTCGGCGCCAGGCGACGATATCATTGAGGACGTGCTGACGCAGTCGTTCTTGATTGCTTGGGAGTGCGTTATGAATGGCAAGATGCCCAGTGATGTGAATGGCGCTGTGCGTTATTGCCATGCCATCGTGGGCAACGTTTTTCGCAATCGAATGCGAAAAGAGAAGAATCATCTCGTTCTTCAAGGCGAGTTGGCCGTTTTGCCCGAGGCCGCGAATTCGTTTGATGCGGCATCACAAATCGCTGAACTTCGCTCGCGTTTGGGAGTTGCCGAACAACAGGTCCTCGACTTGCTCTTAGACAATTTCCGTGTGCAGGAGATTGCCGTGAAGCTCGAAATATCCATGAGCAAGGTCTATCGATTGATCAATCGAATCAGGGAAGAAATCAGGCAACTAGATTAACGCATTGCCCCGTGGTAATTCGGGATTCCCAACGGCCGAATCAATCGCGCGGGCGGCAGCGTCGTCGTATCGACGAAAGAGTTCGACGAGTGCGGAACAGTTGGGACAGTTTGTTTGAAGATGTCGTTCGATCTTTTGTCGGTCCGCGTCGTCTAACTCAATTCGACCCGGTTTTCCCAACTGCTTGTGCAGCAAGTAGCTATCAAGTTCCAGCAATGTCGGGCAAATTCGTTGATCCGGCCGCAAGATGTCCGGCAACGCGTCAAAATCAAGTTCTGGAAGGCGCAATTCGTCACTCATATGCTTCCACCTCAACTGCGCAACGTTTCTCTTCGCCTAATAAATGTCGTGATCTCGGAGGTTTTCTCACACAGTCAGGAAAAGCTTCGAAAATATTACGACCCGAGACACGTCGATATCGGACCTGCATTCGTTCGCCGAGTCCCCATCTCACAGTTGCTTTGCGAAATCGCTCCGCGACCGGCCCCGCGCCAAGGGCCACGGCGAGGTGCGCGTGTATCAGGTGCCGGAGTGAGGTCGCCGGGGATGGGCACGGTCTCATGTCAACGCCAACAGATGCCGGCCGAAGATTACGATACCGACGATGGCAGCCGTGAGCGCCGACACCAGCACGGCAAAGGCCGCCACGTCTTTCGCACGTCCGATTCGTTCGCGCCTTTCGAGCGAGATTTCATCCCCCAACAACTCGATCGCAGTGTTCAGGGCTTCGGCGCACCAGACCATGCCGATCACGATCGCAATCAACAGCCATTCCATGGTGGAAATTCCGAGAACACCGGCGATGGCAACGGTAGTGACGGTCGCGGTCAGATGAATCCAGGCGTTCCGTTGCGATTGAACCAAGTTCCGGCCACCGCGGATGGCGTTGGCGAAGCTCTGGCGCCGTTTGAAGAATGAGAAAGTCATGGTTTCCTCGCTGTCGATCGGGCTTGCACCATTTCCATAAACTAGCTGGCAGGCGAACCCATTGACGGCGCCCGGGTGTCTTGCCTCCATGAGCGCCGAGGAATCAATCGTTATGTCCGAACCGACCCGACCTGTTGGCAATGCCCCGATGCTGACACACACCCATGCCGGGTTGACCATTGAGGGCTACTCGCGCGCGGCGGTCCAGTCGTATTGGCGTATCCCCGAACTGAAGCTCGGCTTTGACCTGGGTGCTCAACCGTGGGAATTCATGGGCACTCAGAATTGGTTCGTGACTCATACCCACCTCGATCACGTAGCGGCCCTGCCCGTATATGTCGCCCGTCGCCGCATGATGAAGATGGAACCGCCGCGGCTCTTTCTGCCCGCGGAAGCGGTCGAGGACGTTCGGCGGTTGCTCCTGATCATGCAACGCCTCGATCGCGGCCGGCTGGTTTGCGATCTCATCGGCATGAAGCCCGGCGACGAAGTGGAATTGTCGCGCGATCATGTGGTAACGGCTTTCGCGACGACGCACACGATTCCGTCTTTGGGGTTCATTGTCTGGGATCGCCGCAACAAGCTGAAGCCGGAGTTCCACGGACTGTCCAACGACCAAATCCGTGACATCCGGCTGTCAGGCGTTCCGGTGACGCATGAAGTTCGCGTGCCGCTGCTGGTCTACACGGGCGACACCAGCCCCGGCGGCTTGGATGCTTTTCCGCCGGCCTTCGAGGCCAAGATCCTGATCACGGAAATGAGTTTTATCCGTCCAAACCATCGGCGTGAAAAGATCCACAAATTCGGTCACATGCATCTGGACGATTTCCTCGAACGAGCGGATCGGTTCCGCAACGAGTTGATCGTGGTGGGGCACTTCAGCACGCGGTATCATCCCGCCGAAGTAAAGAGATATGTCGAGGGGAAATTACCGGAGTCATTGCGCGACCGCATACTGTTATGGATCTGAATAATCCAACCGCAGCATACCGCCGGAAGGATCGGCCGAACGGATTCCGAAATACGGGCATGAACGCCTCGAAAAACGTCGCTCCCAGCCAAGCTGGGCGCCGTACAATGAATTCAGTCAAGGATCGGACGCCAAGGCGCCCATGGACGACGTGCCATGGGCGTTTCTCTTTTTTACGCCCACGCCGGAAATGTGGACTTGGATTGGCATGAGGGTTGCCTTAGAGGTAGGAAATAGATAGTTTCGGCAAGGGAAGCAAAATCAAAGTCGGGCAATCTGGAGAGTTCCGATAGATGGGGGAAATGGAAATCGTCGATATCGGACTCGGCTCGGATGCCCTGCCCATGGGATGGGTACGATGAGCTATGCCATAACCACGATCTGGCACGAGCGCAACCGCTTTCTGCCTGCCATATTGGCAGTCGCTTTTAGCGCCGTGCTGATTACGTTGCAGGGTGGCCTGCTCCTGGGTCTGCTTTCGATGATGTCCACCCCCGTGGACAAATCGACAGCGGATGTCTGGGTCGGTTACCCCGGCGTGCGCAGCGTGGACATGAGCCAACCCATTCCGGTGGGTTGGTCGGCCCGGGTGGCAAGGCTTCCGGGTGTGATTCGCGTGGAACCATGCGTCGTGTCGTTCGGACTTTGGACGACACCGGCCACGCCGACAACTCGGACCACGACTGAGGCATGCACCATTATCGGAACGCGGTTGTCGCCCGACTCCATAGGTGTCGTCGAGCCGCTGCGTCACCGCCCCGAATTACTATCCGCCTTGGCCGAGCCGAACACCGTAGTCATTGACGAATCTGAGTGTGGGCGCCTCGGCATTCGCGGCGTCGGGGATCGGGCGGATCTGTTCGGCATTCGGGTCCGCGTGGTCGGCTTGATCCACGGCATGAAGAGTCTGAGCGGGCCGTACGTACTCTGTTCGCTCGACACGGCTCGCCTCGTGTTGATGCGAGGCATGCCGGACCATGTCAGTTATTTGTTGGCCAAATGCGACTCGCCACAGGTCGCCGCCGAGATTGTCCGCCAGTTGCGTACCTACCCGCAGATGAGTGCCTTCACTCGAGAACAGTTTTCGACACGCTCTCGGATTCACTGGATGACGACGACCAAGGCGGGCATCGCGTTGGCATTCACCGCTTTGTTGGGCCTTTTGGTCGGAGCCGTCGTGACGAGCCAAACGCTGTACGCGGCGACGGTAGCGGCTCAGCGGGAATACGCGACGTTGCGGGCTATGGGAATTCCGCGTTGGCGGATGAAACATGCCGTGTTGTCGCAGTCGTTTTGGGTGGGCTTGGGCGGCATCCTCGTCGCCATGCCCGTGACATTGTTACTGACCGAACTGGCCGCCAGTGCGGGGACCCAGGTTCGGTTGCATCCGTGGATTGTGCTGGGGTCGATTGCCATTACGCTGACGATGGCCATGTTCTCGGGACTGGCCGCGTTGCGTTCGGTACAGCAGGTCGATCCGGCTCACAATATTCGGTAAGGCTTGGAGGCCGGCACTCTCAGTCAAGGAGGACACCCGCGGGATGGCGGCGAGCACTTGTTGCTACGCCTCGGAGATGAGTCTATGTCGCGCGCCGGACGCGTTACGGGAATTCTCGGAACGATCGGTGTCATCACCTTGGTCACCGCGTTGACGGGTACTCGCTGGCTCACCTCCGGCGGTCCCGCGCCACCGGAACCCATTGCCGAGGACCTCGACGTCGTCAGCGTGGGATGGGTCGATGTCCCCAGCGGGTTGATCTCCTTGACGCCGGCCATGCCCGGGCGCGTTTTGGAAGTGAAGGTCCGCGAGGGTGACGAAGTTTGCGCCGGCCAAGTGCTGGTTCGGCTCGATGATCGCCAAGCACGGATCAAGGTGGAAGAGGCCGAGAACCGACTCGACGCCGCCCGTCACGGTTTCGAATCCGCCAAGCAACTGTTACAGCAACACAAGATCGCCATCAGCCGGCAAAATGCCGCCGTTGCTGCCGCCGACGCCACGCTGAATCGGGTGAAGCGAGCGCTGGAGCGCGCCCGCGAACTGGCCCGCTCGAATCTGACGAGTTCGGCCGAGGTCGACTCCGCTCAGTTCGCCGTTCAGGAAGCCGAAAGCGCCAAGAAGGTCGCCGAAGAGATGCTCAACGAAGCCCGTCTGCTTGATCCATCGCCTCGGATCAAACAGGCCGAAGCCGAGATTCGAGCTGCCGAAAAACAACACGAACAGGCACTTCAGGGACTCAGCGAGTTTCTCGTAAAGGCTCCGCGCAAGGGTAAGGTCTTACGCCTCAAGGTCGCCGCCGGCGAAATCCTCGGCATGATCTATGGCCCGATGTCCGAGCCGCCCATCATTTTCTGCCCGGATGAACCCCTCATCGTCCGAGCCGAAATTGACCAAGAATTCGCGAGCCTCGTGAAGGTCGGCATGAGCGTCACCCTCGAAGATGACTCGGCGTTGGAAGGACACAAATGGACCGGAACCGTGATGAGTCGATCGGGATGGATGGCCCAGCGGCGAAAACTCATCTTCGAGCCTGGACAGATTAACGACATTCGGACTCTCGAATGCGTCATCGCGATCAAGGCTGACCTGGAGCATCCGCTCGTGATCGGTCAACGATTACGAGTTCGCGTCCACATTAAGGAATAAGCAGTCGCCAATCGATCGGCTCGTGCCCCAAGGCGCCGAGTGCGGCGTTAATCTTCGAGTAGGGACGGCTTCCGAAGAACCCCGCATGGGCCGATAACGGCGACGGATGAGCCGATTCGATCACGACGTGCCGCGTCGTGTCGATCAATTTCTTCTTCTTTTTCGCGTAACCGCCCCATAACACGAACACCACGGGACGAACGCGATCACTGACTGCCTTGATCACCGCGTCGGTGAATTGTTCCCATCCCCGATTCTTATGTGAGTTCGCCTCGTGTGCCCGTACTGTAAGAACTGCATTCAGCAGAAGGACTCCTTGCTCGGCCCACGCGGAAAGGCATCCATGATCGGGGATCCCGATGCCGAGATCGTCTCGCATCTCCTTGAACATGTTTGAAAGAGAAGGCGGCGGTTTCACGCCGGGCCTCACTGAAAAACACAATCCGTGGGCCTGGCCGTCATCGTGATATGGATCCTGCCCCAGCATCAACACCTTGACTGCGTCCAATGGTGTTTGCTCGAAGGCGGCAAACACCTCGGGCCGGGGCGGGAACACCGTTGCCGTAACCCGTTCCGCATCGAGGAATCGGCGAAGCTCCGCGAAATAAGGCTGCCGAAACTGCTCGGCAAGACATGCCCTCCAATCGGGGGGTAAATCGTTCTCTGTCATGTTCGCGTCACCGTTGGCCTTCCGAGGTTATTACCCAATTCCTTGGCTTCTTCGATGAAATCCTTCAAGTTTATCGAGCTTCTCAAACGATTCGATAATTAGATCGGCTCGCGCCGCCCATACCTGCCCCCGCCATCAGGCTCGCCGCAGAGTTTCTCCGAGCATCGAAGGCGATTCGTGTCGTCCCTCTGGGTCCGAATTTGGCGATTCCCCACGTGACCGGTCCCAGGGCCATTCGTTGGATGGCAAAGTTCTTCCACGACACCCTGGCGTGTCAGGTCGATGCCTACCGAAAATTTGGCCCCGCTCTGGTCATGAGCCGCTTGTCGCCGATTCGCCCAACCTCGCGCCAGTATATTTTGGTGATGGGGCCGGAGTTCAACCAAACTGTATTGGAAGACCCCGCCGGCTACCGTACGACCGGCCAATTCAGGAATGGCCCTCCTCAATCATCACTGCGTCGAATCCGCAATGGGCTGACAGCGATGAATGGGGTCAAACACCAACAGCAGCGACGCCTCGTGATCCCTTTTTTCGCGAAGAAGTCGATCGACGGCTACGTTCCCAAGCTCTGCGAATTAACCGATCAGATCCTATCACGCTGGCCCGTTGGGGCGCCCGTGGATATTAGCGAACGGGCCCATCAGCTCCTGCTCCGGTTGTCGGCTCGGATCCTCTATGGCCGCGAAAACCCGGACCGCATGGAGCAAATGGGGCACACCATCGACGGTTGCATGAAGCGGAACTTGAACCCCCTTCTGATGTTCTTTCCGCTCCGCTATCCCGGCTCACCGATGAATCGACTGCTGCGCGATGCCCGCCGGGTCGAACAGATGTTGCGCGAAACCATCGCCGCACGCCGCGCCAACCCGATGCCCGAAGGCGGAGACTTGCTCGATCACCTCATCCATGCACGCGACACCGACGACACGAGCATGACCGACGCCGATCTCTTGGGACAGGCGACGATCCTCTTTAGCGTGAGCTATGAAACCGAAGCCAAGGCGATGATCTGGTCCATGTTGCTTATGGCCCAGCACCCCGCGGTCGCCCGGCGCGTATCCGAAGAAGTCGATTCCGTGATGGGCGACGGGCCTCCCACCGTCGAGCAACTCGAGCGGCTGCCGTATCTTGATGCCGTCATCAAGGAATCGATGCGCCTGCTGCCGCCGGTTCCCTATCTACTGCGACGGGCCACGCGCAACGCTTCACTGTGTGGGATTCCGGTTCGCAGAGGTGATTGGCTTGTTGTTAGCACCTACATCACACACCGCATGAGCCATCTCTTCCCTGAACCGGGCCGGTTTCTGCCGGAACGTTGGTTCACGATCAAGCCGAGCCAGTTCGAATACTTGCCGTTCGGCGCCGGCCCGCGATGGTGCATCGGCAAACAACTGGCGATGACTACCTTGAAGCTGACCTTGGCCATGATGGTCCAGCGCTGGAGTTGGCAGGCCGTGCCGGGGAGCCGCGTCGATCGCCTGGTGCGGGTCACGCTCGGGCCTCGCCGAGCCTTGCCCATGATTCTGACGCCTCAACGGGCCGCATTTCGTTCCGTCCCGTTGCGAGGAAACGTCGCGGAAATGGTTGACTGGTCCGGCGAATCAATTCCCCTGAGCCGCGCGGCTTGAAGTCCCTGACATGAAGACCGCGAGCCGTCACTCGGAGTCCAATCGCTTAATTGAAACGCCAGATGGCGACCTTTGACCGATTCGCGAAAAATAGGTCAAATAGGAAATTCAGATAGAATCACCCGGAAAACCCGTTGCCAACAGTTGTTGGGATTTGCAGACTATTAACGAACACCCGGTTTGAAGATCCTGGTGGACTTGGATTGCAGGCGCCTACTTCCGGAACTCGCTGTCGGCTCGAACCGACATAAGAAGTGAGGGTCGTGCAATACATGAAGGATGAGGCTGTGAGGCCTGATCCCCGATAGGACCATTCTCCGGTCCGTTCGGCGCACCCTGAGTTGCCGTCCCACTCGATGGGTTGGCTCACCCTGATGTCGCTGAGGACCGTCTGCATGATGCACATATCCAGCCGTCCGAACCATTCACCGGCGCCGCTTGTTGTTCCCACGGAAACCGTCATGCTGTCCGCGACGGGTCTGACGCGCGGATTCGGCGATGGGGCAGCGCGATCGTTAGCCCTGAAGGGCGTATCGCTGGAGCTTTACTCCGGCGAGATAGTGCTGCTCATGGGACCATCGGGTAGCGGTAAGACCACGCTGCTCGCCATCCTATCCGGGTTGCTGCGGCCCGACGAAGGCCAGGTTTACGCACTGGGAGAGAACCTTTGGACTCGCTCCGAGCGTGACATGGAGCAGTTTCGGCTGAAGCATTGCAGCTTCGTTTTTCAGGGTTGCAATCTGTTCCCGGCATTGACGGCTCGCCAGCAATTGGAAATCGTCCTTCGATGGGGTGACGGCTTGTCCGGTCGCGAAGCACGCCGGCGTTCCGAGGCGATGCTGACGAAACTGGGACTGGGCAAGAAACTCTCGTTGCGTCCGGCCCAAATGTCCGGCGGCGAGAAACAGCGTTGCGCCATTGGCCGCGCTTTGGTCAAGAACCCGTCATTCTTGTTCGCCGACGAGCCGACCAGCGCCTTGGATTGGGAAAACGGCCAGCAGGTGATCGAGTTGCTTCGCAAGGTAGCTCGAGAACAGCGGGCCACGGTGTTGGTCGTGACCCATGACAATCGGCTGTTGAGTTATGCCGATCGCGTCATCCATATGGCTGACGGACATTTGGTGGACGCTCCCGACCATGATGCCGCCCACGCCGCACCGGGACCACGAACGGACTTGCGGAAACTCATTCCTGAAACAGTCTGAGTGTCCTCGCCAGGAGTCGAACCTGGTCCTCGACCTTCGCAGAGTCGTGTGCGCATCCGCCACACTCCGAGGACAATTTCGCAGGGTGTCTGGGGGGAGTTGAACCCCTCGCCTCGACCTTCACAGGGTCGCATGCTCGCCGTTACACCACAAACACCATCGTTGTCGAATGCTTCGTTATCGATCGCTATTGCGACGCATCATCAACCCGCATTTATCGCGTGAGTGGGAGGCGTTTCCTCAACCGCGTTCGGAGGACGGGTTAGGAAACCCGTCCCACAAAATAGGCGTTTCCTCACTCCTGCCTGTAACACGGGTTTCCTAACCCGTGCCACTCCACGCTGTCGCACTGCTATCTTCGGAGCCGTCCAGGCTCAGCGCGTTGATTCGCGATTCGCCGACGCCGCGACGCTTCGAAGTAGCGCCCCAATAAGTAGCCCCGGGTGGACTCGAACCACCGATCTTCCCCATGTCAAGGGGACGTCCTGGCCGCTGAACGACGGGACTATATTCAACCCAACATCCGAGTGCCCCGACCGGGAATCGAACCCGGAACTCCGCGTTCGAAGCGCGGTGCGATCGTCCGTTTCACCATCGGGGGCATTTCATGTCACGTTTAGCGACGCTTCGAAGAAGCGCGCCCATCAAAGCGGAAGGCAAGGGATTCGAACCCTCATTCCCCGGAGGGAATCCACGTTAGCACCGTGGCCCGGCAAACCGTATCCGGCTACCTCCCGGAATCAGTGACCAGGGTGGGAGTCGAACCCACACGCGCCCGGCTCTCGACCGGACCGCTTTACCGGTTTGCGTACCTGGCCTCAGTAGCACGGGCGGGAGTCGAACCCGCACTCCTCAAGGTTTGAGCTTGAGCGCGATACCGGTTTGCGTACCGTGCCATGCAGCGCCCCATACGGGATTTGAACCCGTGATCTCGGCCGTGACAGGACCGCGAGCACTCCGAACTGCTCCAATGGGGCCGGTTTCTTGGTGTTCGAGCACGCGGCGCCAGCGAGTGCAATCACTGGCTCGGGCTGTGTGTTCGAACTCCCTGTAGTGAATCCCCAGGGACTTGAACCCTGACCTGCCGGGTTACAGCCGGGTATGCTGCCGCTAACACCTGGGATTCAGCAAGTGGGTCCGGTGGGCTTCGAACCCACGCGCTTCCGCTTAAGAGGCGGACGCTCTGCCGGCTGAGCTACAGACCCATGATGTTTGCCAACCGAAGTAGCCCGTAGGGGAATCGAACCCCCATTTTCGGATTGAAAGACCGATGTCCTAAGCCATTGGACGAACGGGCCATGAAAACGAACCGGGCCGGGTGTTGCGTTGACACCCGGCCCGGCGTGGAAGCCACTGGCATGGTCGAGCGTCAACAGCGACGGACGTCGGAACGGTGTTCGCGATCAAGCGAACCAAGGCGTTCCAGACGCAAATAATCGTCGAGGCGCTTCATGACCGGTATCACCTGCGGGCAACGAATTCAGGAGAGCCAAAGGCCGTGTTCACCCTCAAGAGACGAGGGGCAAATCAAAATGGTTCGCAAAAAGGGAAAAAAAAATCCGCGACCGGTTGGGTCGGTCGCGGACGTTCAGCAAGGAATGCTGGGGATTAGCGTATTAGTAGCGTGGGCCACGTGGGCCTCGGCCGCCGCCGAAACCACCGCCACCGCGGGGGCCGCCACCACCGCCACCGGAGGGTCGCGGCTCGCGAGGACGCGCCTCGTTAACCGTCAGGGTGCGACCTTGGAAGATCGCCCCATTCAGGTTGGTGATGGCGGCGTCAGCGCCTTCAGACATTTCAACGAACCCGAATCCACGTGACCGGCCGGTCTCGCGATCCATGATTATCTGCGCTCGCACGACCGTGCCGTGCTTGCTGAACTCCACGCGCAGATCCTCCTCCGTGGTGGAGAAGGGTAGGTTCCCAACATACAGATTCTTAATCATGCTCGTCCTTTGTGGGCCGAAATGGCCCTAAAACCAGACCTGCGATGCGCTGGCCGCGGCCAGCGGAAAGCCAGGAGGCGAACGACACCAGACACATCCCCCAACCGGGACAAACCCGTCCGACTACGACCCAACCGTAGCGAGAGCGGGAACCCGACAAGTCCGAGCGGAGGGATTCGCGGTGGTAGTGAGGAGATTCGGCTCAGGACCGTTACACCAACCAATGCCCAGCGCGCGGGAGCGGCAGATACGTTCGTCACCGACCTTCGACGGAAGGAGGCCCATGCCCCCCTCTAAATACTAACGGGAGTATATACCCGCACCTCAGCAATTACAACACGAAACCGTCACTTTTCCCGGAATCGAGAATTCTCATCCCCTTCGCGATTCCTTTCTCTCGGAGGGTTCGACATGGTAAACGAGGCTATGACATTCCCATATCCTGATCCGAAGAGACTTCGACCCGACACGGACTGATCGCAGGGTGACTCACCACATGGCCGAACCCTTGGGAATTGCCTTACTCGGTTGCGGTAACGTTGGCGCCGCCGTGGCCAAGCTCCTCCTCGAACAGCCGCAGCGTTTCGCCGAACGAGCCGGGCGACCCTTGGACTTACGACACGTCGTCGTCCGTGACCCGCGCCGGCCTCGAGCTGTCAACTTGCCGGCGGCAGTCATTACCACGCGACTGCAACACGTTCTCGAAGACCCCGCCGTTCACGTCGTGGTTGAGTTGGTCGGCGGCACCGGTTGGGCCAAAGAGGCAGTCCAGGCCGCTCTGACAGCCGGCAAACATGTCGTCACTGCGAACAAGGCTCTGCTCGCCGAGCACGGTCTGGAAATTTACGAAAGTGCCCGTGCCGCCGGGAGAGCCGTCGCCTTCGAAGCTGCCGTCGCCGGCGGCATCCCCATCATTGCCGCACTCAGCGAATGCCTGGCCGCCAATCAGATTGTCTCGCTTCAGGGCATCCTCAACGGTACGAGCAATTTCATTCTGACGTCCATGTCCGAAAGCGGACGCAGCTACTCGGCAGCCCTGGCGGAGGCCCAGCGTCGCGGCTACGCCGAGGCCGATCCGACCCTGGATGTGGACGGGTCCGACGCCGCTCACAAACTCGCGATCCTGGCTCAACTCGCCTTCGGGACCGCGGTGCCCATGTCGGCGATCTCGCGCCGCGGCGTCGCCGAGATTCATGAGATGGACATCCGATTCGCCGCCGAGTTGGGCCACACCATCAAGCTGTTGGCCGAGGCGTGGCTCTCCAGCGGCCTGCTGGCGCTTCAAGTAGCACCAGTGTTGATGCGCCGAACACTGCCGCTCGCACAGGTCCGCGGATCGTTCAACGCCATTCAAGTTTTTGGCGACGTCGTCGGGGAGACCTTGTTTTATGGCCCGGGTGCCGGAGCGATGCCCACGGCCAGTTCCGTCTTAGCCGACATCATCGACCTCGCCGTCGGAAGGGCCCAACGCACGTTTGAAACACTCAAACTCTGGGCCTTGAAGTCCGCGCCGATTCGCCCTTCGGATTCTGTCCGGTCGCGATTCTACATGCGGCTCTTGGTCGAAGATCGCCCGGGCGTTCTCGCCGATATCACGCGTGCCTTGGCTGATGAGCAGATCAGTATCTCGTCGGTGATCCAGCACGAGGCATTGGATGAACACGAAGGCGACGTGGTCCCGCTTGTCATCTTGACGCACACCGCACCGACGGGCCGATTCCGCGCCGCGTTTGATCGGATCAATCGGTTGGCTTGTTCCACATCCCCAGGGGTGTATTACTCAGTCGCGGATTAACGATTACCCGACGCGGTCATCCGTTGCCGTGGCACCGCCGCAAGACTCTTCGCTTGAAATCGGCCATGGCCCAGCGATAAGATTCATGGTGCTGGTCGCGTTGATCAGCCTCGAACGCTGCAACTGTTTCATCGTGGAGATTATTGAATGCTGCGCAAACTGGGCGGCGCCTTGTTGGGCCTACAAATCTGCGCCGTCGCCTTATTATCGGTCCAAGCGCAGGAAGCCAAGAAGAAAGAGATTCCCAAGACTGCGGTCCACGGCAAGGTTAAAAGCGTGGACGCCGAAAACGGAACGATCACCATCGCCGGCGACGACGGCAAGGCCCGAACGTTCACCGTCACCGACGATACCTTTTTCCAAGGCCCCCGCGGCGGCAAGGTCGAACGCCGATTGAAGGACCCTCGCTTCCACGAAGGCTTTGAAGTCTGGATTGTCGCCGATGCCGGCGGTAAGAACGTGAAGGACCTTTTCCTCGGCATCGACCGTAAGACCGATGATGGCGAAGAGAAGAAGCCCGAGACGAAGCCCAAGACCAAGGAAATGAAGAAGGACGATCCCAAGACCAAGCCGAAGGAAGAACCGAAGCCCAAGACTAAGACCAAGGAGGAGCCCAAGACTAAGACGAAGGAGGAGCCTAAGACCAAGGAAGAACCGAAAACGAAATCCACGACCGGAGTCGTTGCCGGCAAGGTCACGAAGTTCGACGCCGAAGGCCGGCGTATCTCCGTCGAGGTTTCTGAAGACAAGAGCGCTGCCTTCCTCGTGCCGGCCGCCGTCAAGGTCACCGTCAACGGCAAGGTTAGCAAGGATGGGTTGAAGGACCCCGCGCTAAAGGTTGGCACCAGCGTCAAGATTATCACCGACGCGCCGGGCAGTCGAAAGGTGTTGGAGATTCAGGTCGGGAAATAGGCCACGCGGGTATGCGTTTCGTGATCCGTCATCGAAACGCATACCCCTCCCCTTCGTTTCCGTCCCTTGGCCCGATAAGCTAAGCCAAGTCGGTTTCCCGCCTCACCCACCGCACAGGAAAACCAATGGATCCGGAATACGCTCAGATTCGAGTTGAACGTCGCGGTGACGCCTATTGCGTCTGGCTCAAGCGACGGCGACTCACCGAGGGTGACCTTTTCACTCTCGGGGAAGAGCTGTCGGCATTGGTCACCGAGCAAGGCTGCCACAAGTTGGCCCTGTCGTTGAGCAACGATCAACTCGAATGTTTGTACAGCATGTTCATCGGCAAGATGGTCGGGCTAAGGCGGCTGTTGACCGAATCCGGTGGGCAAATCAAGTTGTGCGAGGTCGGCCCTATGTGCCTGGGCGTGTTGAAAACCGTAAAGCTGACCGAGTTGTTCGATATCGTGCCGACGATGGACGACGCCGTCGCGGCGCTTCAATCATGAGCCGTTGCTCTCACCCCTGTATCGCCCCTCAAACGCGGGCACTCTTCCAGCGCCCCGATGCGAATCGAGCCAGGAAGAACCCACCGCGGACGTAGAGATCCGCGAACATTGCCAGCCACGCCCCGAACAAGCCCCATCCGACGACATCGCTGGTAAGTAAATACGCCAGCGGAATCCTCACGAAAAGAAAGCCTACCCAAGTAAACAGCACGGGCCGGCGCACGTCACCCGCCCCGCGAAGAGCGGCCGTGAGAATGGTGGTGCAGGCCAGCGCCGGCATGGCGGCCGCCACCAGTCGCAATACGGGCACACCCATCTCGACCGCCGCCTGCTGATGCGGGTGAGGGCAATAAAGTTGAAACAGCCATCGTGCCGGCAAGCCATAGAGCAACCCCATCGCACACACGAACGCGCCGCCCTGCAGCAGTGCGACGCGGCCACTTCGGGCGGCATCCGCGGGTCGTTTCGCCCCGAGATACTGACCCACGAGGGCCATCGCCGCCGTCCCGAAGGCATGGGCCGACTGATACCCGGGCGCCTCCAAGACGATGGCCACTCCATGCGCTGCAATTGCGTCAGGACCGAGCCGATTGACCAGGTACAGGAACCAAAATTGCCCGAGGATCACCGACAAACTATCGACTGCCGCCGGCACACTGACCCGCAAAAGCCGATACAGCAGCGACCCATCAAGCGGCCAAAGATCGGGTCGATGTAACCGCAGCCCGTAACGGCCGCGACACAGCACCGCCGCCACCGCCAGGCACCCAAAGGCATGGCTGAAGGCCGTGCCCCACGCGATCCCCACAAATCCAAGGGCCGGCAACGGGCCAAAGCCGTGGAATAGACCCCAAGCCATCGGCAGATTGACCACCGCAACCGTGCCCCGAATCACCATCCCAGTACGTGTGTCCCCCGCCCCGACCAGACACGCGATGCCCGCCGCCTCGACGACTTGGAACACCAAAAGCCCGAGCAACGGCTGAAGAAATGCGACCGCAAACTCCGCAGCGTCGCCCGGCACGCCAAGAACCCAAACCACCGGCCGAGCCATCAGTAAACCCGCGCCTCCGCCCAGAAGCCCCAGGCCCACCGCCAGCATCATCGCTTGGTTCGTGGTGCGAACGGCCCCGGCCATGTCGCCGCAACCGACGAATCGCGCCACCAGCGCCGTCGCGCCGACACTCACCAGAACCGTGTACGAACTGATAAACCAGCCGAGGTAATTGGCATTGGTCTGCGCGGCCTGATACGCGGTATGCTGAGAGGGATCGGCTGGCGGATTATTCCCAGCCAGATAGAAATCGTACAGGCTCACCGCGAGCAACAAGAACTGCTGCAATAGCACCGGCCACGCCAACGACACCACCTGACCCGCGATCGTTCCGCGATGGATCACTGGCGACTGGCGAGAGTCAGAGAGTTTCATCGGGATGATTGTATGAGCCTCACGAGCATGACGCGCCAGCAAGTGCCCTCACGAGCACGTCCCCACGAGCACGACGCGCCAGAGCACGCCCCCACGAGCACGACGCGCCAGCAAGTGCCAACGCAACCATGAGGAACCCTCCCATGACCCTAAAGCCGCGTCTTTGCCTCCTCCTCTTGGGCGCCGCCATGACGCCGGGCCTCCAAGCTCAACAGCCAGGCGACATCCGCGAGCTGAAGCTCAAAGACTGGGAGCCGCGTTCCATGATGGTCGCCAAGACGACCATTGTCGAAAAGCCGGTGTTCCCCGTCATTGACATTCACAACCATCTCGGCGGTGGCAAGGCGACACTGACGCCCGATCGCGTGAAACGCTATCTCGCGGAGATGGACGCCGCCGGCGTTCGCACGGTCGTCAACCTCGACGGCGGCTGGGGCGAACGCCTCACGGAAACTCTGGCCGCGCTCGATCAGGCGCATCCGGGACGTTTCGTTACTTTCGCGCTCATTAATTTCGAAGGCATTGACGATCCTGAGTGGAGCCAACGCGAAGCCAAACAATTAGAGGCAAGTTTCAAGACCGGCGCTCGAGGTTTGAAATTTCACAAGACGCTTGGCCTGCGTCATCGCTACAAGAGCGGCAAATTGATGACCGTCGACGACCCCAAGCTCGACCCGATCTGGGAAATGTGTGCCAAGCATAACAGACCGGTGATAATACACGTCTCCGATCCCGCCGCGTTTTTCACGCCACTCGATCGATTCAATGAGCGCTGGCACGAGTTGAACGCTAACCCCGGCTGGCTCTTTTTCGGCCCGCAGTTTCCAAAACGCGAGGAGATTCTCGACGCCCTACATCGCGTGATTGCCAAACATCCCAAGACGACATTTGTGAATACTCACTTCGGAAATAACGCCGAGGACCTTGCGTCCGTCGCGAAGAAGCTTGATGAGCTACCCAACATGTATGTCGATTTTGATGCCCGAATCTCGGAGCTTGGCCGGCAGCCATTTACCGCTCGGCGATTCTTCTTGAAATATCAGGATCGAATCATGTTTGGCACCGACACCAACCCACGCCGCGAGGCCTTTCGCATTTACTATCGCTTCTTGGAAACCGACGACGAGTATTTCGATTGCTCCGCGAGTCACCATCGCCAGGGATTCTGGAATATCTACGGCATCCATCTGCCGCGTGAGGTGTTGGAGAAGGTCTATTATCGTAACGCGGCGCGATTGCTCGGTCTATCGCCCGACCCCGGCGAGATGCCGAAGTCGATGCTCGTGCGGGCAACCGACGATTTCACCCTGACCGGCGATGGTTCCGCGAAAGCATGGGAGAAAGCCGAGTGGCACGCTCTCACAAGTCGCGGCAAGAACCCCTTGCCGTATGAATCCCGCGTGAAACTGCTCTATTCGCGAACCGGGTTGTATGTGTTATTTCAAGGTTCCGATCGCCGCATGACCGCGACATTCACCGAGGATTACAAGGAGCTATGGAAGGAAGATGTCTTTGAGATCTTCCTTCAACCGGACGCCGGTCGCCCGGATTACTTCGAGTATGAGATTTCACCCCTCGCCAAAGAATTGATCCTCCAGGTTTCAAACGCGGACGGCAATCCGCGCCGCTGGCGACCCTGGTATTATGACGAGGGCAACGTGCGGCAGGTGCGAAAGGCGACGGCAGTCACTGGAGGAATGAAACAATCCAAGGCACCGATTACGGGCTGGTCGGCCGAGGTTTTCATCCCGTATGAGTTACTGAAACCATTGACGATGGCGGCTCCCAAATCAGGGAGCGCTTGGAGGGCCAATTTCTACCGTGTCGATCACGACGACGGCCTATCGACGGGTTGGGATTGGAGCCGTGTCGGCCGGTCATATCACGACCACAAGAACTTCGGCTCTCTGCGGTTTGAGTAGGCAACCGCTGAGCAACGCTTCGAAGAAGTGTTCGACGATTCACGGGTTATTGAAGAGGCGCTTACCGGTGCCGATTCTACCAATTAGGTACACAATGGAGACGACCCGGGCTTTGAGGTGGCAACAATCGTTGCTGGTCGGTGTCATCGCTGCGAATATTGGAATGGCGTCGAACCGAGCCGACGGACCGTCCGCGAAGCGACGCAGTAGTTGGGATCTGACGCCGCCGGCGAAAAAGCCGCGGTACGCCAACGAGCCGCGATATGCCTTGCTCGTCTTCGGGCCGAAGCGTGAGCAGCGTGTCTGGATGGTTCTCGACGGCACGACTCTTTACGTCGACCGCAACGGCAATGGCGACCTGACCGAGCCGGACGAGCGCCTCGAGCCGAACAACCCCAAGGATTGCAGCAACAAATTCGGCGGCTCGGGCAGTCACACCCACATGGACATATTCGAGTTCACCGTGGCCACGGCCGGCGGCGGGAACACGAAACTCCGGCTGCAACATTGGATTCGCGCCAAGAACTTTCAACCTTCAACCGAATTCGAGAAGAAGATCTTCGCGGAGAGGGCCGCGATGGGATACGAGAACAGCACGCTCTGGCGCCTCGATGGGCTGGGTCGCGGGCAGACACCGCTGTTGTTCATGCCAAAGCCCGCCGACGCTCAGGTCTGCGCGCTCGACGGGCCGCTGACGTTCTCGCTGAAGATGGCCGATAGGGCCGTGCTGCAACGCGGCGAGGGCGGCAGCGATTTGGCGTTTCACATCGCGGTCATCGGTCGCCCGCCGATCGGCATGGATCGCGTCTTCATCAACCCGTTGGCCACGAACGAGGTTCCCGAGGGCGCCCATCTCGAAGTCGAGATCGAGTTCCCGTCCAAGGCCGCCAATGCCCCGCCGTTGCGTCGAAAATACCTGTTAAAACAGCGTTGTTGAGGCGACACTTTCCACGGCCCGGTCCGGGTCCCGACGGAAGCCGCCAACGGACAAGCCAAGGTGAGCGTGAGAATGATCGATTGGCAAGCACGGGAGGTGCAGCCGGCGACGGTCACCGTCCCGATCGATGACTAAATTCGATAGGCGTGACGATCATCATCCGCCCATCATGTGATAGCCGCAATCGACGTAGAGCGTCTGAGCCGTGATTCCCGATGCCAACGCGCTGCACATGAAGACGGTGGCATCGGCCACTTCCTCGGGCGTGATACCTCGGGGCAACGGCGACCGCTCGGCGGCATAATCAATCATCTTTTGAATGTCGCCAATGGCGCTGGCGGCCCGCGACGCATACGGCCCAGCAGAGATGAGATTGACGCGCACACCGGCCTCGCGGCCCATGAAAAAGGCCAGTTGGGCCGCGTCGATCTGCAAGGCAGCCTTGGCGGTACTCATGCCCCCACCATAATGCGGCACCACGCGCTCGCCACCAAGATAGGTCAGGCCCAAGGCGCTCGCCCCCGGGCGATTCTTCATGTGCGGCAACGCGGCCCGCAACATGCCGATCAGCGAGTATGAACTGACGCTGATCGCTTCGAGGTAGGCGGCGCGGCTGGTGTTCAAGAGCGAGTTCTTGATCTCTCGGCTGAAGGCCACGCTGTGAATGAGGATATCGATGCCGCCGAACTCCTTGCCGACCGCGTCTACCGTGCCTTGAATCGAGTAATCGGCGAATTTGGCATAGCGACGATCGGTGCGAACCGACTCGGGCACATCAGCCATCGTGTCGTAAGACACGTCGCAGGCATAGACCTTTTCCACGCGAAGGTCACCGCCGCCATGCGGCAGTTTCCGCGACGGGGCGTCCTGATCGCGACTCAAGAAACTCTCGACGATCCCGACCATTCGTGGATGGCTGGCGAGGACGATCTTGGCGCCGGCGGCTCGCAGGGCTTTGGCAATATACCAAGCGAAACTCTCGTTGTCGCCGACGCCGGTGACCAGAGCGACCTTGCCGTCGAGATTGATCGGGATCATGTGCGGTCCTTTCATCGGGGGCGGATGGGGCGTGCGGGAGATGGTCTAGCGACCCGATCGACTTCGGACAAGGTGAACGTCGGCTGCCGTCGTGGGCCGGCTCGGATAGGCTGACTCCATCGAGCGACCCCAACTTCGGAGATTCACCCCCCCATGCACCGGTCCCTGTTGTTCGGCTTAATCCTGATGCCCAGCCTGGCCCTCGCCGCCGAACCGGTCGTCCTGACCGACGCGGCTCGGCGCCTCCATCGCGAGTCGCTGGTCATCGACGGGCACAACGACCTCCCCTGGAACTTCCGCGAAAAGAAGGACCTTTCCTTTCGCCAAATTGATCTGACGCGACCGCAACCCACCCTGCACACCGATTTCCCGCGACTGAGAGAGGGCGGCGTCGGGGCGCAGTTTTGGTCCGCGTGGGTGCCCAGCACGCCATCGAAGCGCGGCGACGCTCTGCGGTTGACCCTCGAACAAATCGACGTCATTCGCCGAATGGTGCGAACGTATCCGCAGCACCTGGAGATGGCCTCGACGGCTAACGACATCGAGCGCATTCACAAGTCGGGCAAGATCGCGTCGATGATCGGCATCGAAGGTGGGCACTCCATCGAAAACTCATTGGGCGTATTGCGGACCTATTACGATCTCGGCGTGCGCTACATGACGCTGACCCACTCCGACAACACCGACTGGGCCGATTCCGCCACCGACAAGCCCAAGCACAACGGCCTGTCGCCCTTCGGTGAGGAAATCGTTCGCGAGATGAACCGCATCGGCATGCTCGTCGATCTGTCGCATGTATCGCCGGACACCATGAAACACGCTCTCCGCATCACGACAGCGCCGATAATCTTCTCGCATTCTTCGGCCTACGCCATCGCCCCGCATCCGCGCAACGTGCCCGACGACGTTCTGACGCTCGTGAAAGCGAACGGCGGCGTCGTCATGGTCAACTTCTATCCGGGATTCATCACGCCCGAAGGGGCACGGGCATCGCGCGACATGTTCGCTCAATTTCGCAAGATGAAGGCCGAGGCGAAGAACGACAAAGATTTCGAGCAGATGATGGCCCAATGGCGCAAGGAACACCCCATGCCTCGAGGGACGGTTCGCACGGTTGTCGATCATATCGAGCACATCATCAAGATGGCGGGCGTCGATCACGTCGGGCTTGGGTCGGATTTCGACGGCATCACCTCGACGCCGCAACAACTCGATGACGTCGCCCACTACCCGTACATCACGCAGGAGCTGCTGAATCGCGGCTACAAAGAGGACGCGATCAAGAAGATTCTCGGCGGCAATCTGATGCGGGTATTGCGCGCCGCCGAACAGGCGAAACGATGAGCCTCGACCCATGACTACTCCCTTGGACATCGAACGAGTCAGCGATATCCCGTCGGCGTTGCCACGCCCGCGCGATGGTCACAAAGGGACATTCGGCAGGGTCCTGGTCGTCGCGGGTAGCCAAGGCATGAGTGGGGCGGCTGCGTTGAGCGGCATGGGCGCCTTGCGCGGCGGGGCGGGACTCGTTCACGTCGCGGTGCCGGCTCGAATCCAAGCGATCGTCGCCGCTGTCAACCCATGCTACATGACCGCCGGCCTGCCCGATGATGCCAATGGCCGGCTGCATCTTTCGGCCCGCGATACCCTCCCGAATCTGGCGGCAACCGCTGATGCCGTCGCCATCGGACCGGGGCTGGGAAACACGCCGGCGGTCGCGGCTGTCATTCGCACACTCCTAAGAACGTTGCCCGTGCCGATCGTCCTCGACGCCGACGCCCTCAATGTCTTGGCTCCGCTCGGGGATGACTTGAAATCGCGCTCGTCGCCTTGGGTGGCGACGCCCCATCCGGGCGAATTTGCTCGGCTGGTAGGCACAACGACTTCGGAGGTGCAACGCGATCGGGACGCTGCTGCCGTGCAGTTCGCGGTCACCCACGGCGGAGTCTTGGTACTGAAAGGCGCCGGCACGGTGGTGACCGACGGCCGGCGCCTGTTTCGGAATCCGACGGGCAATCCCGGTATGGCCACCGGCGGCAGTGGCGATGTACTCACCGGCCTGCTCGCAGCTCTGCTCGCTCGGGGGCATCATCCATTCGACGCGGCTCGACGGGGCGTCTATGTGCATGGCCTGGCCGGTGACTTGGCTCGCGACGACCTCGGTGAAGAGTCGCTGACCGCCGCCGATCTTCTTGACTACTTGCCGCGAGCATTTCTGGTATCGGGATCCTAAATCACGAGTCCAACGCCATGACCGATGCACCGTGTTTCGCTGTCATCTTCACGTCACAACGGACCATGGCCGACGATGACGGTTATGCAGCTATGGCCGAACGCATGGAGGAATTGGCCAAGCAACAACCCGGCTTCCTAGGAGTTGAGAGCGCTCGTGGCGACAACCGTGTTGGGATGACAATCTCGTATTGGGCGAGTTTGGAGGCGATCCGGGCCTGGCGACAGCATGCCGAACATCAGCTCGCACAGCAGTTGGGACGCGAACGCTGGTATGAATGGTATCGTCTTCGCGTCTGCCGGGTCGAATCAACGACGGAGTTTGTACGTTAAATAGCTCCCCACATGAGCGACAGTGGCGTTTTGGTCTCGACCCCCCTTTGTCCCCCCGCGTGCGGGGGGATAAAGGGGGGTCGAGACGGCCGAGTGTCAATTCGATCACTGTCGCTGGACTGAGGAGCTATTTAGCGAAGACGGTGCGCGAGGCCCGTGCGACTTACCTTGTTCGCTGCGAGTGATATGTTGACAAGGCAATCACCCACCCGGACATACACTCCATGATAGGCGAGCAACTTGATCGTTGGGTCATCGACGAAGAGTTGGGGCGTGGGGCGATGGGGACAGTCTATCGCGCCCACGCCGCCGACGATTCCGCGGTGGTTCGCGCCGTCAAGGTATTGGCCGGCGAATTGACCCGCGACCTGACGGCCCGCCTGCGATTCTTGCGTGAAACGGAAATCCTCAAGCGGCTCGATCATCCGCACATCGTCCGGTTTCACGAAGCCGGCGTCCAGCAAGACACGATGTATTACGTCATGGAGTTCGTCCGCGGCCCGGACGGCGCGAGGTTGCTTCGCGAGCGAGGCCACTTGGCATGGCCCGAGGTATTGGACATTGCCTTGCAGATTGTGCCGGCACTGAAACACGCTCACGATCAAGGCATCGTGCATCGCGACTTGCAACCGTCGAATCTGTTGATCGAATCCGATGGTGACCGCGCGGGGATCGGGCGGGTGAAACTCGGCGATTTCGGGGTCGCCCGCATCTTCACGCAAGACAAGCTCACCGGTTACGGGCAACTCGTCGGGGCCGCCGCATACTTGGCGCCCGAACAGGCCGCCGGCAAACCCGCGACCAAACGGAGCGACTTCTACTCCTTGGGTTGCCTGCTCTATACGCTCGCAACCGGCAGGCCGCCGTTCACCGGCGAAAGCGCCGCCGAGTTGATGCACAAACACAGCTTCGCCCAACCCGAACGCCCCGCGAGGCTCGTCACCGACCTGCCCCACGATCTCGATGAGTTGATCATCCAGCTCCTATCGAAAGACCCGGCGCAACGGCCGGCCGACGGCAGCGTCTTGCGCAAGCAACTACTGCGAATTCGCGGCAAGCTCGAACGCAAGGGCCTTCTCGCTCCCGGCCAGGTGGGCGCGGAAGCCGATGATGGAGCCGATGGATTCGACAACGACGACGAGCCGATGACCCCAAGGAGCCACGAGACGGCGGACAGTCGCGGATTGTTCAATCGAGCCTGGGTTATCGTGCCGTTGTTCCTTGTCGTGATCGGATTGCTCATTTGGAAATTCTCGCAACCGCGACCCAGCGCCGAAGAGTTTTTCGAGAAGGCCCGTCCGTTGCTCGCGTCCGACGATCCAGCCGACTGGACTCGAGCCTGGGCGGACTACCTCGAACCGATGATGAATCGCCACCCGGACAACCCCTATCAGCGCGAGGTCGAAGAGCTGCGGCAACTGTTGGCCGATTGGGGTGAGCAACGAAGGCTCGGATTGCGGCGACGCAGCGAGCCGGTCTCGGAAGGGCAACGGCTCTATCGTCGCGGCTTGCAGTTGTGCCAAGGCGGCGACCTTGAGAATGGCCGGCGAATCTGGCACGGATTGGTCCAAGGTTTCGGGTCGGTGGAGGCCGAGAAGCGATGGGTGCGACTGGCCCAACTTGGCTTGCGCGATTTGCCGGCCGCGGTGCCGAATCCGAACCGATGGCACCACGCCCGGGCCGCACTTGCGACGGCGCGCCAGCTTCGCGACTCTGGGCACCTCGCCCAAGCCCAGGAGATTTGGCAGGGACTGGAAACGCTCTACGGCGACGACCCTGCCGCCAAGGAGATCATGGACGAGCTACGCCGCGATCGCGATCCCAAGCCATGATGCTTGGCACTTGCTGGCGCGGCGTGCTCATAACCGTGCGGCGCCGCCTGATTCGAGCACGACGCGTGATTCGAGCACGACGCGCCAGCAAGTGCCAAGCAATGCGCCAAACTCGGGAACATTAACGGAGACTTCCCCCAATGTCCGCTGGTCCCACCGTGTCGTCGATCTGCAATCTGCTCGTGAAGTGCCGGCTGCTTGGCTCCGAGGAGGCCAAGGCTGTCTATCAGCATTGGATCGGCCAAACCAAGGCGCCCGACGACGTGGAGCAGTTTCGCAAATTCCTCGTCGCCAACAAATACGTCACCGAATATCAGGCGGGGCTTTTGGTACGGGGCCACACGGACGGCTACTTCATCGGCGCTTACAAGATTCTCGATCGACTCGGGCGCGGGCGAATGGCAACCGTTTTCAAAGCGGTCGGGCCAAGCGGAACGGTGGTCGCCCTGAAAGTGCTGCCGCCCTCGAAGGCCAAGGACGCCAACGTCCTCGCGCGTTTCCAACGTGAAGCGCGGATGGCGACCCAACTCTCGCACCCGAATGTCGTCCGCAGCATCGCCCTCGGGGAAGATGGCGGACTGCACTTTCTGGTCATGGAATACCTCGACGGTGAGACGTTTGACGTCACGCTCTCTCGCCGTGGCAAATTGCCCATCGCCGAGGCGGTTCGCGTGATCCATCAGGCTTTGGCCGGCCTGCAACACATTCATGAAAAAGGCATGATTCACCGCGACCTCAAGCCGGCCAACCTGATGCTCATGCCATCGGGAGATAACACCCTTCAGGCGATCATCAAGATCGTCGATATCGGCTTGGGCCGCGCCGACGAAGGCTCGCCGGGGGGCGATGAACCGCAGCTTACCGGCGAAGGGGTCATCATTGGCACGCCGGACTACCTTGCTCCGGAACAGGCGAAGAATGCCCACACCGCGGATATTCGCGCCGATCTCTATAGCCTTGGATGCGTCCTCTACCATGCTCTCGCCGGCCAACCTCCGTTTCAGGACAAGAACGTCGTCTCGCTCATGATGCGCCATGCCACGGAGGCGGCCAAGCCCGTGTCGAGCTTCAACCCATCGGTGCCGGACGCGCTTCAACAGGTCGTCAATGTGATGCTCGCCAAGGATCCCGCTCAGCGCTATGACGCGCCGGAAAAGGCGGCCAAGGCCCTCATTCCGTTTTTGCCGCCGGTCGAAGGCGCCATCGGCAAACCGGCATCGGTCCCGAAAGCTGCCAAGGCCGCTGTCCCCGTCGCGAAGCCGGCTCCCGCCGCCAAACCCGCACCGGCGCCGGCCCCGGTTCCTGCCCCCAAGCCGCCCCCGCCGCCAACGACCGCGCCGCCTGGTGAATTTGATGTCGAACTCGTCGCCATTCCCATCGCGCCGCCGAAACCCCTGCGCAAACGCACCGAATGGCCTCGCAGTATCGAGGACCTCGACCGTCGCGATCTCCTCATGATGATTGCCGGGGCCATCATCGTCATTATCGCCTTGGGCGCCGGTCTGGGGCTATCGCAGTTACTCGCCCCGAAGCCGCCGCCGCCCGCCGACGGCGATACAAAAATGATCGATGACAAGGAGCCATAGTCGGCAACGAATCTCACGCCGACCGCAGCGAGGGTGACCCTCACGCGATGCGCACCGATAACACCAGCGCTCGCCGGCGTTGCCAATGACGGCGTCCAACCAAAGGGTGCATCCTGGCTCGCGGATTATTGCTCAACGTGTTTGTCATGGCGATCGCCGGCTGGGCGGCAGCCGGCACACCCTTTCGCGGTGACCAAGCCCTGTTCGCCATGACCGCTCGGGACATGCAGGCGGGGGCGGTTCTTTATCGCGACCACTGGGACATTACCAATCCCGGCATCTTCTGGTATTACCAACTCGCCGGCGCCTGTTTTGGGTTCAACGAAGATGGCGTCCATCTCTTCGAGTGGTTTCACTGGTTGGCGTTTATTCTCGTCGTCGGTCACGCAACACGTCATGAACATCAAGGAGAATGGCCGGTCGCACCCGCGCTATTCCTCGGCGCGGTCTATTACTTGACCTCTTGCTCCGACCCGTCGCATTTGACCAAGACCGAAGGTCTGGTCGGTTTGCCTTTGTTCCTTGCCGTGTGGTGTCCATGCCGGGCCGCCGCGTCGCCCCGGATGGGCGCCCCCTGGCTCATCGCGGCGGGCGTCGCCGGCGGGGTCGCCATTCTGTTCAAGCAGCTTTTCTGCATCGACCTGCTCGTCTGCTGGCTCTACTTGATGGTGGTCTATTGCCGCGGCCAACGGCCCGGGTGGCGAGCCGGCCTCATGTTCACCGGTGGCATCGGACTGGGAATGGCGCTGCCGATCGGGCTGGCGTTTTGGTACTTCGCGGCCCATGACGCCCTTCCCTTGGCGCTCAAGACATTGTTTGAATATCCGCCGAGATTGCTCGCCGAAGGCGAACACGCCGGATTCGCCCGCATCGCCCACTCCGTCCGCTGGTTCGTCGAAATCTATTCGCCGACGCTCGCCGTTGCTATCGTCGGAATCGGGGCACAATGGCGTCGCCGCCACGATCCATTCGTGGTCGCCTGTGTCCTGTTGATAACGGCATCCGTGGCCGTCATCTTGGCTCAACGACTCTCGTGGTGGACCTATCACTTTCTGCTGTTAGGGGTGCCCGCGTCGGTTCTGGCCTCATACACTTGGCCCGCGATCGTCCAGGCGGGAACCCACGTCATCCGCCGCCCATTGACCAAGCGAGAGCTGGCAGTCGTTTCGGTCGCGGGCGTGGCGGCATTTCTGCCCACCCTCGGTCATGGTGCCAATGCCTACCTGCGGCTGGCCCGGCACGGCTTCGGCCTGACCGCCGCCGGTCGCGATGCCGCCCGTAATGAAGCCGGCACGGCGTATCGAGTCGCCCGCGCCGAGTCCGAATGGCTGGTCGATGCCAAGCCCGGCCCGATCTTCGTCGCCGGCAGCCCATTGATTTATTGGGCCAGCGGACGCGAACCGGCCGTGCCGATCAGCGGCTGGTCGATGTCGCAATATCCCGATGAATTGCTGGGCGAGTTGACGTCGCAGTTGAAATCAGCGAGACCCGTATACATCTACGTCGATCGCGATCCGCACCGTCACGAATTCACGATCCGCGATCGCCTACCCGAGTTACAACGTTGGCTGGACAGTGACTACCAGCGAGTGCGTGAATCAGCCTATGGTGTGTGGTATGAGCGAAAAGCGACACCACCGTGATTGTCGCGATAGGTGCGATTGGAGTCGCGGTCGTAGCCGTATTGGAAGCGGTCCGTTGCAACGCCGGTCGAGGTTGTAACCCAGCGATGATCGACGATGCGGTCGAAGCGATCGAGGCCGATATACGGATCGCCGGCATCGCCGTTCGATTCACCCGACAGTTTGATGTACGCCAGGTCGACGCCAGGTTGTGAATGCGCTCGCCGCACGACGGTGCCCAGGCCGAGATAATCGTAACTCTCAAGATTTGCCGACGAATCCGAGAGCGACGACAGCCGACTAATGCTATCGTTCAGCCCCAAGGAATAATTGTAACTGACGGTGCGGCCGTTGGGGTAGTTCAAACTTGTGGCTGGTGATTGACTCACTCGGTCGACGACGACCCGCTCAGGCACAAGCGCCGCAGACGGGTCGCCTAAGACTCAAGTCGTTTCTCCATCGTCCCGGTCGAGTTCGCGCCGCCAGCCACGAAAGCTTGCCTTCACGAGGCTCTGATGGAGGCGTTTGCCGCGAACGCCCCGACCGCCGCACCGCATTGCCATGAACCTACGGATTCAGTCGGGTCATCCCGGACGGACATTTTCCACACGCTGCAATAAATGCCCCGCCCGCTGGGATGCGTTCTCAGCCGGATCATTGGGCTATCGGGCGCCGCCGTTGCGTCATCTCCCCTAGACATTCGCATGAGCGCCGGCGACAATGGACGGATACTTCCGCCCCTCCCGCCTGCCGTGAGTCTTCCACCATGACGCGATGGATCCGATGGGGTGCCTTGGCAATCTCGATAGGCCTGGCCCCAGTGGCCTGGGCTGATGAGCGCCCGAATCCTGCCGTTGCGCCGCCGAAGGAAAAACCCAAGACCACGTCCGGCGATAAGCCCAAGACCACGCCCGGCGATCAGCCCGCCGCCAAGGCCGACGACAAGCTCCCGCTCTGTGGGTTGGCACCGGCCAAGGTCGTTCCGAATCTCTGTAGCTATCGCTATCGGGTCGCCACGAACTCGCCGGAATGTCAGACGTTTTTCGATCAGGGGTTGGCCTTTTTCTACTCCTATGTCTGGATGGAGGCGGCCCGCAGTTTCGAGACGGCTGCCAAGTATGACCCCAATTGCGCCATGGCATGGTGGGGCCTCAGTCGCGCCATGGAAAAATGGCAGAAGGGTGACCACAACGCTGCCCTGAAAAAGGCGAAGGAAACCCTCAAATCGGCCGGGCATCGCGAACAGATGCTCATCACCTCGCGCCTTCAAGAGAAGGGAATGTTCGACGGCGTGACGCCCGAGACGCGAAAGTCGGCGGCCCAGAAGACTCTCGACGAATTGCTCACGTTGCACGACGACGATCAAGAGGCATGGTTCTGCCGCGCCCAGATCAGCGACGGGCCGGCCGCTATTCCGTATTACAAGGCATTGCTTCGGCTGAATCCGATTCACCCCGGGGCGACGCACGAGTTGGTCCACTATTACGAGAACATTCGGCGGCCCGCGTTAGGCTGGCCCTATGCCCAGAAGTACATGGAATCGTCGCCGGGACTGGCTCACCCGTTTCACATGCAGGCTCATCTGGCCATGCGCATCGGCAAGTGGGAGAAGACCACCGATTGGTCGGCGCAAGCCATCGAGATTCAGCGCGAGTTTCAGAAGTTTCAAGGGGTGAAGCCGAGCGATGATTGGCAATGGCCGCACCATTTGGAGATACTCACGCTGTCGCTCATCCACGACGGGCGATTCGCCGAGGCTCGCAAGATCAAGGACGAAGCCAATCGAACCAACGTGAAGCACTGGTTGCCGTGGTTCCGTCTGCATCTGTTCGAGGGCGACGCCGCCGAGGTGCAGACCATCATCGACCATTACCGCAAACGAGAAAAGCAGACGGCGGCCTATTTGTCGGCGTTGTTGGCCATGCAACGCAACGACCTGGCGCGGGCTGCCGCCGACGTCGAGGTGCTGCGACAAGCGTCGCCCTCGAAACGCCGCGACAATCAGTCGGAGCTCCGATTTTGGGAAGTGCAGGGAATGCTGCTCTGCCGCACCGGGTCGCCGGATGAAGGACTGAAGCTGTTGCAGCGAGCCGTGGACAAGACCAAGAACGATTTCCGTCACCATGCGTGGGGTAACGGCGCTTATTACATGGAAGAATGGGGCCGGTCGGCACTGTTAGGCAATCGTTTGACCGTTGCCGAAGAAGGTTTCTTGGAGGCGTTGGCGCACGATCCCGGGAGCGTTCGTGGGGCGTTGGGCATGGCGGTGGTTTGCGAGTTGCAAGGCCGGCTCGACGAGGCGCGTCACTTCGAAGCGTTGGCCCAGAAATGTTGGCGGAAGGCTGATCCCGGGCGCTACGACGCGTTGCGAGCGGAGTATCGGCAAGTTCTGGCCCATCGTACCGAGGCGTCCAAGGGCGCACCCGCCGCCGATTCGAAACCCGCCGGCACACCGGAAAAGCCCAAGGGAGATCAATGATGCGATCGAGTTTCCGTGGCGTTTGGAGCGTAGTGGTTGCGGTCGTGATGTGCCTGCCGGGGTTGGCCCGCGCCGAGGACCCGTGTGTGTCGGGGATTGGCGTCGGCTTGCGACCCGGGCCATATGCGTTCCTTGTTTGCACCGGCAAGGAACGCGGCCAGTTGACGTGCTACGTGTGCGACACCGCCGACAAGCCGGCGATGATCGTTTTTGCTCGCACGCCTTCGGACGAACTGGGGAAGCTGGTGGCCAAGCTAGATTCGGCCATCGGCGATCCGAAGCATCCCGAGTTACGCGGCTGGGTGACGTTCCTCGGAGACGATCAAACGGCACTCGATCCGCGCATCGTGAAATGGGGACAGTCGCACGCGATCAAGAACATGCCGTTGGGCGTATTCGAGGACGTCGTTGGCCCACCGGCATATCGCGTGTCGCGCGAGGCGGACGTGACCGTGCTGCTTTTTGTGAAACAGAAGGTGGTTGCGAATTTCGCATTCCGTGCCGGCGAACTGACACCCGCCGCCACCGACCGCGTCGCCAAAGCGGTGCCGAGACTGTTCGAGAATCGGAAATAGTCAACGCCCACAAGAGCTTACTCGTTCTTCCGCGTTTCTAGCTCCGCCAGTAGCTTCTTGAAATCGTCGTGACGGCGAAGGGCGTCGAAGTCGGCGTTCACGGTCAGGCGGGCGGAGTCTTTGAAACCAGCCGTCACAGCCTGGCGGAGCATCGTTAGCGCCGGATCGACATAGTCGGGTCGTTTGCCGCCGATCAATGCGAAGAGCCTCGCCAGACTAAACCATTGTTCGGCGTTGTCACATGGCTCCATGTTCAGAGCGTCAGCTTCGGCGATCGCCGCGTCGAGGCGACCGGAGCGCACGTTCGACTCCGCCCGCTGCACGCGATATTCGCGCAGCCGATCCGGGGGAGCCAGTTCGACGGCGGCGTCCCAGTTCCGAATCGCTTCTGCATGACGGCTCAGTTTGTTCAGCAACGCCGCTCGGGCGGCATGGGCTTTCGCCAGGGAATTGCGGATCAAGATGTGCTTGGCGTCGCGGACGTGAGCCGAGGTTAGCACCTGGATCGCTTTGTCGAAATCGACAAGTCCCTTCTCCGGTGTGACGGTATCAGCTTCCAATTCGCCGCGAAAACACAAGGTCAACCCAATGTCGGCCTGATACGGCAAAGCCGCGGGATTGGCCTCGATCAGTCTTTCGAACATCGTCTCGGCGAGTTGAAGTTGCCGCCGCGCTTCGTCACGGTTCTTGAGCATCGCCTGGACTCGGCCGAAATCGCGATGACAGCGAGCTAGTTCATTTCGATAGACCGGCACCGAAGGGAACTCGGCGACCAACTTGCCAAGTATGTCAATCGCCGGCGGAAACTCCTTCACCCCTAGGTCGGGTTTCTTGTTGTCGCTCAACATGGCGCCCAACTCGC
The DNA here is from genome assembly GCA_964515185.1 of uncultured Alcaligenaceae bacterium. Taxonomy (GTDB): domain Bacteria; phylum Planctomycetota; class Planctomycetia; order Gemmatales; family Gemmataceae; genus CAZESP01. The sequence continues at coordinate 34,281 of CAZESP010000027.1, read as the reverse complement.
GATGCAGACTCCCCTGGTCGCGGCGATAATCCAATTTTGCCGGCTCGCGCTGGACCAACGCTTGATAAGTCGCCAACGCCAGGCGATAGTGGGCTTCGGACTCGGCGAATTGATTGACTCGCCTTTTGACGAATGCCAACGCCCAGTGGCTGCGAGCGACGGCGTGCTGATACTCGATTTTGTCAGGGGCATCAGCGGCCAACTTCTCTTGGATCGCCAGCGCCCGGCGATATTCGCGCTCGGTAGCTTCCCACTTGCCCTGATCGCGCATGGAATTCCCGAGGCTGACCAACGAATCGGCCATGCGGCGGCGATACTCGGCATTGTTGGGAAACTCGCCACACAGTTTCTCGAACGCTTCGACGGCGTGGCGAAACTGATCCTCGGCTTGGAGCGTCTTGCCGTTCTCGCGCAAGGCGCTGCCGAGATTCTGATGGCTACGTGCCGCAGTGGCCCGGTATCGTTCCACGTCGGGGTGTTCCGCGGCAAGGCTCGTGCGCAATTCCAGGGCAAGGCGATGATTGGCTTCCACATCGGGATACATCCCCAACGTTCGTTGCACCAAGGCAAGATTCTCGGCACCATCGGCCCGAATGGCGCGAGCCTCGGCCGAATTTCCTTTCGATTGTGCGAAGACCTCCCACTGTTTCTGAGCACTGCGCAAGATCGCTTTTTCGTTGTCGGTGAGTTGAGTTCGCCCGCCGAGAACCTTGCCCATGACTTCATCGGTGAACGATCGCAGCGCTTCGTAGGCTTGTTTGTGAGCCTGCTCGGCCAAAGCTCGTTGTTCGGCTTCATTGGCCCGAGCTACTTCCTTGTCGTCGGCCGCCTGGATCGCTCGTGTTGTTTGCCATCTCGCTTGCAACAGTCCCCAGAATGTCCCGACCATACCACCCAACAGCGAAATCAGCAAAAGGACAGCGGCGATGACCGGGCCGCGATTCCGGCGAAGAAACTTGCTCAACCGATACCCCGTCGAGGGGGGGCGAGCCTCGACGGCTTCGTTGGCCAGATAACGTTGAACGTCGCGGGCCAGCGCGTTGGCCGTCTCATAACGCCGTTCACGCTGTTTCTCCAGACACTTCATCACCACCCAATCCAGTTCCCCCCGGAGCATGGCCATGAGGCGTCGCGGTTCGATCTGACGGGTCGCCGCCACCGAGGGAAGTGCTTCGTCGGTTGAAAGCCGCGTCGAGGGCTTGGACGGTTCGACCTCTTGGATTACGCGAATGACTTCGTTCAGTGCAGCCTTCCGCAGGCGCTTGGCATCGTGAGGCCTCAGGCCCGTCAGCAATTCATACAGGATGACGCCCAGAGAATAAACGTCGGCTCGCGTATCAACATCGTGCCCTGCAAAACCAGCCTGCTCCGGCGCCATGTACTCAAACGTACCGATGACAGCGCCGAACTGCGTGTCCATCGGCGTATCCGTGATCCGGCCGGATATGGCCTTGGCGACGCCAAAGTCAATCACCTTCGGCACCGGCCGGCCGTCGATCAAGGTCACCAGAATGTTCGAAGGCTTCAGGTCGCGATGGATGATTCCCTTCTGATGGGCATGCTGAACGGCTTGGCAGATGGGTACGAATAGCTCCAATCGTTGCCGGGGCGTGAGTTTCATATCGTCGCAAAAGCGGTTCAACGGAAGCCCATTGACGAGTTCCATGACGAAAAACGGTCGCCCCGGACCGGAGGCACTAGCCCCTCGTCCCGTTCCGGGTTCGTGAGTCATGCCGCCATCAAGAACGCGCGCGATGTTCGGGTGATCCATCATCGCCAACGCCTGCCGTTCCTGTTCGAATCGCGCCAGGACGGCCTTTGAATCCATGCCGGACTTGATGAGCTTGATGGCGACGTTGCGCTTGACCGGCTCGGTCTGTTTCGCAATCCAGACTTCACCCATGCCGCCTTCACCGATCATCTTTTCCAAGACGTATCTTCCCGCGATGACCATGCCCGGCGCCATGGCGGCGAGATACTGCCCGGTGCCGGCATCGTCCTCGGGTGCCGGCGCATACGCGCCGGTTGCCGGATCAGGCGTCGCCCCGACTGATGCCGCGAGTGCCCCCAACAACGCCTCGACTTGAGAGCGCAGCTCATGGTCACCGCCACATTCTCGAGTCAAGTAGGCGCCACGATCCGCAATGGGCATCTGAAAAGCCGTGACGACAAGCTCCATCAGTTTTGATGCATCGATGCTCATGGCGTGTCTCCGGCGAGGGTCTTCATTTCAGTGTGCGGAATCCACGGAGAGTTCGTCCAATGGAATTGCGTGAATTCGGTAATGTTGCGGCAGAGCATCAAGCGGATTTCCTCGGCATCAGGGCAAGCGTTTTTCAGATTCGCCTTGACCGCGCGGCGGCCCGTCGGGTATGGCGGGCGGTCCTTGTGGGAAGCGAATTTCGGAGGCGGCATGACCCGTTACTCGCTGGCGTTGGTCGCCGTGTTGGCCGCCGTTTGCAGCGGTTGTGTCGAGCGGCGGTTTCTTATCGAATCCGAGCCGTCCGGGGCGTTCGTCTATCTTAACGGCCAACTACTCGGGGCAACGCCATGTGAAGCTCCGTTTCTGTATTACGGCAACTATGATTTCGTCCTCATCAAGGACGGCTTCAAGACGATGAAGGTACGTCAAGAGATTCGCCCGCCGTGGTATGAGCGCTTCCCACTCGACTTCGTCAGCGAGAACCTCTACTGGGGTCACCTTCAAGACAACCGCTGTTTCCGCTATCAACTCGAACCCTCGCCTCAACCGAACACGAACGACCTGATGAATCAAGCGGGTCAGCTTCGGCAGCGAGGCCAGGGCATCCAGGTTCCCGATCCACCGCCGGGACAATAGCCGGCGCCCCTTGGCGTGAGCCGAACGCCGCCTTAGCGCATCGCGGTTCGCGGTATGGTTCAACTCGCCGGGGTTGGTGGGGGCGGGTACAATTCGGGGATGGAACTCGGAGATCCCCGCCATGGCTGAACCCGACGCCGCGGACCTCGAGGCCGACCCGCGCTTTCCGAGCGGGCCTTGGACCGGATTCTACTTGATGCCACATACCGGCAAGCGCCGCCATCCCACCAGCCTGCGGCTCAGTTTTGCCCACGGACAGATGTCCGGTGGCGGGCGCGACGCCGTTGGAGCGTTTACGGTCAAAGGCTCCTACGACCTCACAACCGGCAAGTGTACCTGGATCAAGCAGTACATCGGCAAGCACGCCGTCTATTACTCCGGTTACAACGAAGGCAAAGGCATCTGGGGGACGTGGGACATTCCCCAACCGGGGACCATGCCATGGCGCGGCGGATTCCATATCTGGCCGGAAGCGTTTGGCGACCCCACCCAGCCCAGTCGCGAAGAGGAAGCCGATCCGCCGGTTGCCACCGAGGCTGACGTTCTCGTGGGAATCGGCTAGGCGCCCCAGCAAGGAGGAGTTGACATGCAACCGGTGACGATTGGACCTGTCCGCTGCGGCGCCGGCCTGCCGTTGCTCTGGATCGCCGGGCCATGCGTGATCGAATCACACGATCTCACGCTGGCCATCGCCGACCGGCTTCGCGACATCAGCCAGGCGTTTAACATCCCGCTGATATTCAAGGCTTCGTTTGACAAAGCCAATCGATCGTCGGGAAAGACTTTCCGCGGGCCCGGTCTCCATGAGGGCCTCAAGACTCTCGAAGCCGTCAAACGCCGCACGGGATTGTCGCTGACCACGGATGTCCATGAAGAGGGCCAGGTCGGGCCTGCCGCCGAGGTCGTCGATCTGATTCAGATTCCGGCGTTTCTGGCGCGGCAAACCGATCTGCTTCAGACGGCTGGAAAAACCGGTCGCGCCGTTAATGTCAAGAAGGGGCAATTCATGGCCCCCTGGGACATGGCCAACGTCGTGTCAAAGCTCGCCGAGGTCGGCAATACTCAGGTCTTGCTCACCGAACGCGGCTCGACTTTTGGTTACGGCCAACTGATTAACGACATGCGGGCGATTCCCTGGATGCAAGAACTGGGCCGGCCCGTGATCTTTGATGCCACCCACAGCGTACAGAAACCGGGGGGCCAAGGGGACCGATCCGGCGGCGAACGGCGCATGGTGCCGTTTCTGGCCCGCGCGGCGGTGGCGGCCGGGTGCGACGGCGTCTTCCTCGAAACCCATCCGCGACCCGACGAGGCCCTGAGCGACGGCCCCAACATGATTCCTATCGACGCCCTCCCGAACTTAATTCGAACTTGTTTGCGAATCCGTTCCGCGATCGTCGAACCCTAGAAGTTGATCCATGAATTATCCCGCAATTCCCACCCGAATCTCGTTCCTGGTCTTGCTCGCGGTCATCGCCACCGGCTGCGGTCAGCGTCCCGCAGCGATTACGCGCGCCGGCAGCAATGCCGCCGAGCCGGAAGATCCTCTGTTGTTGGTCCGGCAGACCCTACGCAAGGAGCGCGACCTCAACGGCTGTAAGGCCGCCGTCGCGCAACTCAATTCCTATCTCGGTCGCCCCAGCGCCGGCCGAAAACCCGCGCCCCTGACCGCCCATGAACTGGAATACCTGAAACAGGCCGGTTTGAGCGACGTCGAGATCAAGGAAGTCGGCTCCGACACATTCACTGCACTCGATGCCCATTACCTCGATCAATGCTTGCTTTTTGCCGACGTGATTCGCACGCTCGACATGCCGGTTGGCGACGACGACGCGACACAGATTCAACGAGCCGAATTGGCATTCCACTGGGCGATGCGGCACGTCGCGTTTGCGACCGGTATCCCTTATGTCGTGCCGCCGGGGCATGTCGTCCGCCGTGGTTGGGGCGGCGAGGCCGAGCGAGCGTTGACCGTGGTTGCCGTTTTTCAACAAGCCGGGCTGGATTGCTGCCTGATTACGGTCGGCGGCCGGCTTTGCGGAGTCGGAGCGATTGTCGGTAACCAGGTGCTGGCATTCAATCCTCGAACCGGGAAGCCTCTGCCCGGTCCCGGCGGCAAAGGCATCGCCACGGTCGCCCACGTTCGTAACGACCCAGCCTTGGTGAATTCCCTGCTTCCCGAAGGCGTCAAGGTGGACGATCGCACCATTGCGGTTATCGCTGCCGAACTCATGGAAGCATGGGCGCCGCGAATGCGATTCTTGCAAGCGGAACTCGGCGCCGCTACGCCGGTTGTTCTCGGCATCGACCCGCTGGCTCGCCGCGAACGATTCGCCGCGGCCGGTGAGAAGCTCATCGACCGCAACGATCCGAAGGACCTGCTCAGCCCGGCGCGACTCTTGGCCTATTCGATTCCCGTGCGTGATGGTGGTCTGCCGGCAGAGTTGGGCCTCCGCGGCATCGAGCGATTTTTCCCCGACATCACACCCTGGGGGCTGCTCCCTTCGTTGCTCAATCCCGAGTCGCCCGACGCCCTACAAGGCATTCCCGGCGATCGCTTCCGGGCACACTTCGCCGCCCGTTTCGTCAATTTACTGACGGCGCCGCACCAAGCTCGCGATCTGTTGCTGAGGGGCCAATACGACGAGGCAACCAAGAATCTGATGGAAACCAAAGAGAACATCGACCGAGCGACGCAACGAGCCGCAACCGAGTCGGATCTCCACACACAGGCAGCCGCATGGGTCGAGGAGATGCGTAGCGCCTACGCCGCGATGCTCCGGGCTGAGCGGCAGCAATCCGGCGACCTCGCATCCGCCAAGGGTCGCGTCGATGCGTTGATGAAGAGTGCCGAATCGATGGTTTTGACGGTCGAGGTGGCGGCAGCCGACGCCATGTCCGCTGAGATTACTTACCAACTGGCTCAATGCAAGCATGAGCATGCCGAGCATACCGCCCGGCCGCGTCGGGGCGAGACCACGGCCCGCGACTCGGACGAAGCGCGGCAAGCCTGGCTCTCGGCCGCCGAATGGTGGGGCAATTACGTCGATCGTTTTGGAAACGCCCGATGGATGTCGCCGGCCCGCGCCAACCATGCCCGAGGCATGCGGGATCTGGCACGTCAGGCGGCGGCGGCCGTCAAATGAGACGGATCGGCGCGGTCGTCATTTCGCCTTTTTCGCTTCGCCGAAACGAGGCGGAAGCATGACCATCCAGCCGATCTGAGTCTGTTGCACGACCACCGACTCCTTGGTTCGTCCCGATCCGGAATTACCGCGTCCGGTGATGGTCAAATACACCATCGCCGTCTTCCCGTATTCCTGGCTCGATCGAATCAGAACCGCTTCCGGTTGGTATCCCAGATTCTCGATGTATTGCTTGCAAAGTTTCGTGAAGTGGCTCGGACGGGCACGATTGCGGCTCTCCGGCGACAGAAATTGATAGGCCCCCGGCCAATCCTCGCGGATAACCGCGTCGAAGAAACCTCGCGCCGCCGACTCGGCCGCTGATCCCGCAGACGTTGTTCCGCTCGGGGCGCAACCCAACGCAAGGCTACCAAGCAACAGGAACCACGCCAACAGTTTTTGAACCCGACCCATACTCGATACCTCCGATGGCAAGAACCGCCGAGCTTGAGTGAACCATCAGCCGCTGCCGGTTTAGATAGACGCGACGGCAACTGAAGAATCTCGATCGACTCCGACCAACAAGGTAAAGATAGTTCGCGGTTCGCCGCTGTCGATCATCGGCGAGCCGCTGCCTGACGATTCCGGCTTCCCCCGAGGTGTCGCCACCGTATCCCTGCGGTTTTTCGCAGTGAGCCATGGCCACCGCGGATTCGTGACAATCGACAAAGTCGACATATTCAGCACCGCCATCCCTCCGTGGCGACGCCGGGCTTTTCTCAACGCCGGCTCAACGCATAGGATCAAGAAAGAGAATACCACCGCCCAAAACGAAAGGCCGTCACATGGGCCAGAACTCCGCGATTGAATGGACCGAAACCACCTGGAATCCGCTCACCGGCTGCACCAAGATCAGCCCCGGCTGCACCCATTGTTACGCCGAACGCATGTCGCTGCGGCTCAAAGCGATGGGCCAAGCCAATTACGCCAACGGCTTCGACTTGACCCTTCACGAAAACATGCTCGACCGCCCGCTCCGTTGGCGGAAGCCGCAGCGCGTGTTCGTGAATTCGATGAGCGACTTGTTTCACAAAGATGTGCCCGACGAGTTCATCTTCCGCGTCTTCGACGTGATGCGACGCGCCCATTGGCACATCTTCCAAGTGCTGACCAAACGCTCCGAACGCCTCCTCGATTTGTCGCCGCGCATCGACTGGCCGCCTAATGTCTGGATGGGCGTCAGCGTTGAGAACGGCGATTACGTCTGGCGCATCGACGACCTCCGGCAGACAGGGGCAGCGGTCCGCTTCCTCTCTGTCGAGCCTCTGCTCGGCCCACTGGATCGATTGAATCTCGATGGCATCCACTGGGTCATTGTTGGCGGCGAATCAGGGCCGGGCGCCAGACCGATGCACGAGAGTTGGGTGGCGAATATCCGCGATCAATGCGTCGCCGCGGGCGTGCCGTTCTTCTTCAAGCAATGGGGCGGCGTGCAAAAGAGCCGCACCGGGCGAACGCTCGATGGCCGCACCTGGGACGATTTGCCCGACCGCCGGATTTCGCTGGTGTAATATCCCTTGAGGATCATTGAAATGAATCGCGATGCCGCCCTGGCCCTGCTCGTCGAGTACGTCAAAAACCCGGCGCTGGTCAATCACATGAAGGCCGTCGAGGCGGCGATGAGGGCCTATGCCCAAAAGCTCGGCGAAGATGAGTTACGTTGGGGCATCGTTGGCCTATTGCACGACTTCGACTACGAGCGCTGGCCCGACGCGCCGGATCATCCACTCCAGGGCGAGAAGATCCTCCGCGAACGCGGTTACCCCGAGGACGTCATCTACGCCATCAAGTCGCATGCGGATTATCTGACCGATTGCCCGCGCGTTCACGCCATCGACAAGGCGCTTTATGCCTGTGATGAGCTATGCGGGTTCATCGTCGCGGTGGCGATCTTGCGGCCGAGCGGAGTGCTCGACCTGACAGCCGACAGCGTGCTGAAAAAGATGAAGTCGAAAGGATTCGCCCGCAACGTCAATCGCGACGACATCGTTCGCGGGGCGGCCGATTTTGGCGTCGAGTTGAGCGAGCACATTCAGTTCATCATCGAGGCCCTGAAGCCGCGAGCCGATGAATTGGGCGTCGGCATGCGGGCGCCACCTTCGGCGTGATGTTCCCGAATCTTCGATTCGGTGTATGCTAACGGGAGGTGCCCATCCAATCTCGGCGAAGAATATGCAATACCGTTGTCCGAATCCTAGTTGCCCGCACATGTTCTCGGCCGCCGATCTGGCCGGCAAGAAGGAAGTCGTCTGTCCCCGTTGCGGCATGGGGATTCAGTTGCGCGTGGCGGCTCCGGCGGTCGCTCCGCCGCCGCCGACCGCCCCGCCTCCGATGGCGACGGCGATTCGGCCCACGGCATCGGCGCCAATGGCCACACCCGTCGCGACCGCCATGCCGGTGACGCCGCCGGCGCCCCCGCCCGCTCACACGGCTCCGGTCGATTACACGCCCGAGTTGCCCCCCGACGGTGAGCCTGGTGGACAGCCTATTGTCATTGCCCGTCGCGGTGCCAATCGCGGCAGCGGCAAACTGCAACCGTTGCTGATCGCCGGCGCCATCATCGGGTTCATCGGGCTTATCGTTGGCGGCATCTACTCCATCGTCAATCGGACCGTCGGCAGCGATGGGGGCGTCCCGTCATTCGTTTCCGAACAATACAACTACACGCTTCGACCGCCGGGCTCTCAGTGGAAACGCGATGACGAGACTCGTGAGGAGTTCAAGGTAAGCCTATTTACCATCAAAAGGGCGAACCCCTCCGCGTGGGTGGCGATGCACGCGTTTGACTATGGCTCGCGAAATCCAACGCCGCGCGAACTCGAAGAGGAAGCTCGCAATCGCCTTGGACGATTTTTCAAGAACCTCGAATCCGATCCTGCCAAAGGCGAACCGATCAAGGCGACCGCCGACATCGCGGGGCAGAAGGCATTGCGAATCGTTTTCCGTGGCGACGTAAACGAGACCGCCATGTCGGGCGAGTGCCTGATGTTCAGCCATCAGGGAATCGGCTACTGGTTCTACGGATGGACGCCGGCGACAGAGGTTGCCGCCGGTGCCACGGAGTTTGAGGCGATTCGCAGCAAGTTCAGTCTTTCGGATCGACGCGCGAATTGGAAGAAAGACGACAAGCGACGCAAGGTATACGAAGGCAAGGCCGCAACCTACACCCTCACCGATCCCGAGGGTCGCTGGCAACACCGCGAACCGGCCACCGACTACGACCCAAAAGCCGATCTCGCCCTTTATGGGCCGGATCGGCAGGAACCGCGAAACATACGGCGATCAGCCGAACTTCTCGTCTTGGTCCTGCCGTCGTCAGGCGATGCCGTAGCGGCCGCCCAAGCTCATATCCTGGAAAAGCACAAACGCGACGGCTTCGAAATGACCAAAATCGAAAAGCCCGATGATGGTGACGCCGGGGACAAGGTCGGGTCCGCATCGGGAAAACTCATCCGCTGGAGGATCGAGAACGACCGAGGCCGGATTCGTTTCGCCTTGGTTGGTGTCGTCAACACCTCGAAGGACACAATCGTTATCTACGCTGAGTGCGATTGGATCATGAAAACTACGTGGGAACCGCAGTTCCGGCACTTGATCGACTCTTTTACGACGGGTTCGTAGTCGGGCTGGTCTTCGGCGGGCGCCCGCGACGAGGCGGGCGTACCGGTCGGTGCAAGGCCCTCGCCAGTGCTGCCAACGGTTCCAAACCGCGCCCGAAGGTCGTGTACGACATACGCGACATCATCTCATCTGTTATGGCCTGCCCACCCAAGGCTACCGCAACCCCTGATTGTTCGGCGAAGCGGTAGAACTCGACGAATCCCGCGACAAACGCCTCGGGGTCAACCAGATGGCTCGCGGAGATCCAAATCAATCGCGGGCGCAACCGGCCAATTGCATCGCGAAATGACTCGAACGGCGTGTGCGGGCCCAGATTGATGGCATCCCAACCATTGTCAAGCAGCACCATCTGAGCCAGCAAACTCGTCATCACATACGGATCGTGTTCCGGGCATCCGCCGACGGCAACCGGACGGTTCGCGCCGGCGTTCGACTCCAACAGCGATTTCACCTCAAAGAGCGCCGAGAGGCAAATCTGGGTCGCACGGTGTTCATCCATGACCCGCAACTGGCACGATTCCCACTGGTCGCCGATTCGATGCATCAGCGGCGAGATGACCTGATCGGCCAAAACGGTGATCGGATTTCCCGCTAGGTACGCGCCGCGAAGCAATCCACGAACCATGTCGGCATCGCCGTTCGTCAATGCCGCAAACAACCCCTCACGTAATCGAGCCGGGTCGTCGCTCAATTCGCCCAGCGAATCTCCCAGTTGCGTCAGATCGGCTTGCGGCAACCGTCCATCGCGGGCCAATCGCAGCACGTCGGCGAGCAAAAGTTTCCGGTGCCCACCGGGAGTCTTCACCGCCGGTAAGATCCCCTCGTCCACCCATCGTTTGACGGTGGTGACGCTCACGCCGAGCACCGAGGCTACCGCAACCGTGCTCATCACTCGGTTGGCGGCTCCTCGATCAGAATTATTTGGACGTTTCATGCGATTTTGACGCCGCTCATGGCTGAAAATAACCCTCTCGGACTTTCGACGTAACTTGGCGTCTCGAAGCATTTTCGACGCATATTTGACTCCAACTACCTTAGTATAGGCGAGTTGTCTTCTCAAATTCAACGGAAATCCTGGCTTGACTCGTTCTCACGAGCCGACTAGATTAAATGTAGACGTTTTGGACGTTTTTAATCGCGCTTCTGGGAGACCGACATGGGTCAGACCACCGTCAATCGCGGACAGGCCAAGTTGCCGAAGTTTGTGTACCATCCATCGTTCGATGAACCCGACGCGGCAAATCAGTATGCGGAAGAATGTGCCCTAGGGGATCCGGCGGAGTTCGACCGCCAACACATGCCCGATGACGTGACACGCGACAACGCCAAGCGAATGCACTACGCCGCGTGGCGGGCATCGCTGGCCCAGAGCTGGAAACAGATAGAGAAGTGGACGCACAGTTATTACCGCCTGCGTGACCGCGTCGTCGTCGGCAACCGAAAGTTGGTTTACCGTGCCGTTCGCAAACGGATGGCCACCTCGAATCGCACCGATGACCTGATCGGCGAGTGTCAACTGGTCCTCATCCACGCCGTGGCGGCGTACAACCCGTGGCTCGGGATCCGCTTCAGCACTTATGCGTTCACTTGCCTGATCCGCGCCTTGGGCCGTCTCTCTCAGCGAATCGCCGCAGACTGGCTTTCGCGATCGGTGCCGATCGACCGCGTCGCCGACACGACCGGGTCGGAGGATGACGAACCACGAACGTCGGCGTTCCCGTCACTGGATTCATACTTCCACGCCGATCATCCATTGCTGTCTCCGCGGGAAAAGACGGTCCTGCGATTGCGTTTCGGAACCAATGCCGCAAGCGAGCCGCCGACGCTTGAAATGGTCGGCCGGAATCTTGGACTCTCCAAGGAACGGGTCCGCCAGGTCCAGGCGTTGGCTATCACCAAGCTTCGTGCCGCACTCAGCGATGAGACTCAAAAATGATGCGACGTCTTTGCCGCGACCGCTTGGCGGTATCGGCTCCAAGTGCCTAAGACAGGGTGAATCAGGGGCAGGCTTAAAGGAAATATCTCGATGAAACGTTGCCTAGGACTCGTGACCTTGCTGCTCGGTACGTCGATCGCGACCGCCGGCGACAACGCTTGCTGGCCTCAATGGCGTGGACCGACACGCGACGGACAAATTTCTGGTCCGCCGTGGCCCGCAACGATCAAGGGCGACGCTCTGAAGCCGATGTGGCGAGTCAAGCTTGGCCCGAGTTACTCGGGGCCGATCGTCGCCGAAGATCGAGTCTTCGTGACGGAAACCATCGGCGAGAAGGAAGAAGTCGTCACGGCACTTGATCGCGCGACGGGGAGAGAGCTGTGGAAGGTTCGTTGGGCCGGTGCCATGAGGGTGCCATTCTTTGCACGCTCCAACGGTGACTGGATTCGAGCGACGCCTGCTTATGACGGGAAAAACCTGTATGTTGCCGGTATGCGGGATGTCCTCGTGTGCCTCGATGCCGAGACAGGCGCGGAGAAATGGCGTGTCGATTTCGTCAAGCAATTCGGGGCGCCCGTGCCGGCTTTCGGCTTCGTCAGTTCGCCACTTGTCGTCGGCGACGGCGTGTACGTTCAGGCGGGCGCAGCCGTCGTCAAGGTCGACAGGGAATCCGGCTCCATTCGCTGGCAGTCGCTGAAGGATGACGGCGGGATGTACGGCAGCGCCTTCTCATCGCCCGCGTTCGCCGAGATTGCCGGGCGCCCGCAAGTGCTCGTGCAGACGCGCACGACGCTCGCCGGCCTGAATCCGATCGACGGAGCCGTGATCTGGAAACAGGAGATTCCCGCATTTCGCGGTATGAACATCCTCACGCCGACTGTCTTCGATGGCGGGTTGTTCACGAGTGCTTATGGCGGCAAGACGCATTTCTTCCGCCTGATCGAGTCCGACGGCAAACTGAACGTCACCGAGACATGGACACACCGAGCGCAAGCCAACATGTCCACGCCCGTCGTCGTCAATGGCCACGCCTTCCTCCATCTACGCAATCAACGGGTGATGTGTTTCGATTTGAAGACCGGCAAGGAAGCGTGGACGTCGTCGAAACTCTATGGCAAATATTGGAGTCTCGTAGCCAACGGCGACCGAATTCTGGCTCTCGACGAACGTGGCATCTTGTATCTGCTTAAGGCAAACACGGCCGAGATGCAAGTCCTGGATGAGCGGAAGATCAGCGACGCGGAGACATGGGCACATCTGGCGGTCTGCGGCGACGAGCTCTTCATCCGCGACCTCGGCGGCCTTACCGTCTATCGTTGGCAAGACCTGAAATGACGACCTTCAAGACGTTTCGCGCTCTCGATGAGCGCGAAACGTCGGGTTGTGTCTAGTAAGCCCGAGCGAAGACCACTCGTCCCGCGGATGGGGCACCGGTGAAGATGCACTGGCCCGGTTCATTCGGCCGGTCGAACGGGATACATCGAATCGTCGCCTTGGTCTCTTCCTGAACCTTGATTTCGGTTTCCCGTGTCCCGTCCCAGTGAGCCCAGACGAATCCCGGTAACTCGATCAGTTCGCGGAATTCGTCGGCATTATTGGCGGTTCGCGTATTGGCTTCGCGATACGCCTTGGCCTTCGCGAACAGGGCTGCTTGAATATCGCGAAGCAGCGCGGCGATGTGGGTCGCGGCGCCGGTAAGCGGAACGCCGATTTGTTTCCCGTCTTTGCCCGGGCGATCGCGACGGGCGACAACACAGGCCTGCTTTTCCAGATCCTTCGGCCCGAGTTCGACACGAACGGGAATTCCCCGCAACTCGTGTTCGGCGAAGCGGAACCCCGGCGACTTATCGAACGCTGTATCGATTTTCACAGAGATCGGCTCGTATCCGAAAAAGGCGTCGCGTGCCAAGCCGCGAAGCTCGGCGGCCAACTTCTCGGCCGCCGCGAGCGATCCTTGCCGCTCCGCGTCGCTCTTACCCAACGGGACGATCACGACATGAGTCGGCGCCAGTCGCGGCGGCACAACCAGACCGTTGTCGTCCGAGTGCGACATGATCAGCCCACCGATAAGCCGTGTACTGGCGCCCCAACTGGTCGCCCAAGCGTATTCGAGCTTGCCGTCGGCATTCTGAAATTGCACGTCGAAGGCTTTGGCGAAATTCTGTCCGAGAAAGTGTGACGTGCCCGCTTGCAGAGCCTTGCCGTCTTGCATCAGAGCCTCGATGCAAAGCGTGTACACCGCGCCGGGAAACTTCTGCCCGTCGCTCTTGGGCCCGACCAGCACGGGCATCGCCATCCACTCCTCGGCGAACTGTCGATAGACCTCGACCATGCGGCGAGTCTCTTGCTCGGCCTCGGCCGCCGTCGCGTGAGCGGTATGCCCTTCTTGCCAAAGGAACTCCGCGGTGCGCAGAAAGAGCCGCGTCCGCATTTCCCAACGAACGACATTGCACCATTGATTGATGAGTAGCGGAAGGTCGCGGTAGCTTTGGATCCAATTCTTGTACGTGCGCCAGATAATCGTTTCCGACGTCGGCCGAATCACGAGTTCCTCTTCGAGCTTCGCGGCGGGATCGACGACCATGCCCTGACCGGGAATATTGCGTAGTCGATGGTGCGTGACGACGGCACATTCCGTGGCGAAGCCCTCGACGTGCTCGGCCTCACGCGACAGGTAGCTCTTGGGAATAAACAACGGGAAATAGGCGTTAACGTGACCGGTTTCCTTGAAAAGGCCGTCGAGCGCTCGCTGCATCTTCTCCCAGATGGCGTAGCCATTCGGCTTGATGACCATGCAGCCGCGCACGTCGGAGTTGTCAGCGAGTCCGGCTTCCTTGACGATGTCGATGTACCATTGCGAATAATCCGTAGCGCGGGGTGTGATCTTCTCGGCCATGTCGTGTCCTTTCCAGGGATCGTGGAAGGGGGATTATAGTTCTGACTACGCGGCGCAAGCAAGGGTTCGGGCGCCGACACTTGCTGGCGCGGCGTGCTCGGGTTTTGATTTCCGAGCACGCCGCGCCATCCGAGCACGCCGCGCCATCCGAGCACGCCGCGCCATCCGAGCACGCCGCGCCAGCAAGTGTTCACGACGGTTGCCGCGATCGAAGGGTCACACGCCTGCCGGATCGTAGTGCCGGCTCGCGGGATCGTCGGGGTCGAGTGATGCGGCTCGCGTCGAGGCCCAGCCCATGAAGAGCGCGAAGACCGCCGGCAAGATGAGGAGCGTCGTCAGGGTCGATGCCATTAGTCCACCGATGACGGCGCGGCCGAGCGGCGCGGTTTGCGTGCCCCCCTCGCCGAAACCCAGGGCCATGGGCATCATACCCGCCAACATGGCACCGCTGGTCATGAGAATCGGCCGGACGCGGGTGCGAACACCGGCGACGGCTCCCTCGCGCGCGTCACCCAATTCCCGGCGCGATTTCTCGGCAAAGGTCACGAGCAGAATCGCGTTGGCAATCGCCACGCCGATGGCCATGATCATTCCCATGAACGACTGAATGTTGAGAGTCGTTCCCGTGAGTACCAGCATGATGACGGAGCCGGCAATGACGGCGGGGACGGCCGCCACCGCGGTCAGGGCCAGCCGCAGCGACTGGAAGTACGCCGTCAGCATCAACATGATCGCGATGACCGCCAGCCCCAGCCCCAGGGTCAAACCCTCTAGGGCGTAGCGCCATGACTCGAGACGCGTGAAATAATCGCGAGCTGAATATCGCGCCGTGCCGGACAAGCCACCGAACATCTTCTCCAGTGGATCGACCTGCCCGCGAATATCGACCTGGACACCGCGAGGCGGGGCGCCCACCTCGGCGATGGCCTTGCGAACATCGCGAGCGACACTTCCCAGATCGGTCCCTTGGATATTCGCGCTGATGCTGACAGTTCGACGCATGTTATAGCGTCCAATCTCGCCGGGTTGCTCGCCCTCGCCGACGACAGCCACGTCGCCGACCATCGCGCCCCGAGCCGACCCCTGACCGCGTTGATGGGGCAACGGGACTTGGGCCAAATCCTGCACCGACTGCACCCGAGACGGCGGCAACTGCACCTGAATCAGGTAACCGATGCCATTATTCGGGTCGCGCCACATCACCGGCTCGAGGATTCGCGTGGACGACGTCGCCGGCACCAAGGCCCGCGCCACGTCCCGAGCCGTGTAACCGGCGCGGCTGGCCATTTCCCGATTGATTTGAATCTCAATCGTTGGGTAATCCAGCGACTGGACATAGTGGACGTCGGTCAACCCCGGAACCTGGGCAAGGCGTTGGCGAAGCTTGGCAGCATAGGCCCGATTGTCGGCCATTTTCGGGCTGCTCACGTCTATCTGAATCGGTGTCGGGAATCCGAAACTCATGACCTCGTTGATAATGTCCGCGGCCTCAAACGACAGCCTCACATTGCTGAGTCGCTCGGCGAGGCGTTCAGCGCTCAGCCCTTCTTTCTCGGCAGCGGCTCGGATTCGCTCGTCCAACTTGCCGGGCAATTCGCGCCGCAATCGAGCTTGAAACTCGCGCATGCGCAGACCGCTGCCGCGCTTCATGGCGATGCGAACGACCGCCTCCTCCGGCCCGCCGTTCCATTGGTAAATGGCCTGGACCGGATAGCTCGACGGAAAGGTTCCGACATAGCCAAGCGACATGGCGACTTGGCCGCCGGAGATTTCCTCGATGACCGCGAGCGCCTCGCGCGTCATTTCCTCCGTACGCTCAAAGTGCGTGCCGGTGGCGGTGCGGAGTCGAAGCTGAAAGGTGCCGGTGTCGGCCGCCGGGAATACCTCGGTCCCCAGACCTCGCCACGTGATCGCGATGAGGACAGCCGCCGCCGCAAAATAACTCGGCACCATCACCCAACGCAGGCCGACGATACGGCTCACGATTCCGGCTAGAGTCGCTCCCAACCATGACGTCTTGGTCGCCGGTGTCGCGGCATGGGAATGCGACCGCCGTAAGAGCAGCACCGACATGACCGGCACAAAGGTGCTGGAAAGAAAATACGATGCGATCATCGAGAAGCCGACCGCCAACGACAGCGGCACAAACAGCGACTTGATCGCCCCCTCCATGAACAACGAGGGGATGAAGACGGCGAGGATGCAGAGCATCGCCAGCAACCGCGGCACGGCCGTTTCCAAGTTTCCCAGCCGAACGGCACGGGCAATCGACGGCGTATGGTCCATCTGCGTGTGGATATTCTCGACTTCGACGGTCGCTTCATCGACGAGGATACCGACGGCCAAGGCCAATCCGCCGAGGGTCATAAGATTCAGTGTGTGGCCGCAAACCCAGATGGCGATGATGGCCGCCATTAACGCCAACGGGATATTCAGAACGACCACGATGACGCTGCGCCAGTCACGCAAGAACACCAGCACCATCAAGCCGGTGAGGATAGCCCCGAGGCCGGCCTCCAACGCCACGCCCGACATGGCGCCCGTCACCATTGGGGTCTGATCGAACTCGAAGCTGACGCGAATGTCGGCGTCGATGGCGTCCTGCATGCGTCTGAGATTCTTCTTGACCTCATTGACGACCGCCACGCTTGACGCTTCGGCGCGTTTCGTCACGAGCATGTAGACGGCTCGTCGGCCGTTGACCAAAGCGCAGCCGGTGGCAATGTCGCTGGCGTCGGCGATGCCCGACGGGTCGTTGCTGCCCGGACGCGGGCGAACCACGATGTCGCGAAGATAAAGCTCTTGACCTGGCTTGACAGGGATGGCGCCCAGCTCTTCCGGCTTGCCGATGATGCCATTGGTCGGCACCGTCGGATAGCGGTCGCCCAGACGCACATTGCCGGCGGGAGCAATCGTGTTGCCCGCTTGAACAGCCGCCAGAACTTGATCGGGCGACAGATCGTGTGCCCGAAGCCGATCCGGGTCGAGATTCACGACAATGGCTCGGGCGTTGCCGCCAAAAGGCGGCGGCGTACTGACACCCGGCAAATTGGCGAAGATCGGACGCACCCGAAATATCGCCTGATCCTGTATCTCGGTAATACTGCGTGTCGTACTCGACAGCACCAGATAGCCAACCGGAACGCTGCCCGTGTCGAACCGCGTGATGAACGGCGGCACCGTTCCGGGCGGCATCATCGCTCGGCTGCGATTGGCGGCAGCCACCGTCTCCCCCATCGCCTGAGCCATATCGGTGCCCGGGTGGAAATAGAGCTTCATCAACGACATGCCCTGGATGTTGCGGCTCTCGACGTGATGAATCCCGCTGACGTAGAGGAAGTGATATTCAAAATAGTTTGTAATCATCCCTTCCATATCGCGGGCGTCCATGCCGCCGTAGGGCTGGCAAACGTAGATGACCGGGAGATTGAGCGTCGGGAAGATATCGATCTTGAGGCGATACAAGGCCAGGACGCTGCCGAGCATGATAGCCGCTACACCGACTAGCACCGTCACGGGTCGCCGGAGGGCAAAGATAATCGGGTTCACAAATTGCCTCCTCGAAGTGCCGACAACGCTTCGCCAATGTCCGGCGCCCGCATCAACGACTCACCCACCAAGACCGCCCGCACTCCCGCCGCCGCCAGTCGCCGGCAATCGTCATGGCTTCGGATGCCGCTCTCGCTCACCAGGCATCGATCCGACGGCACGAGAGCCGCCAGTTCCAATGTATGCGATAGTCGCGTGTCAAAGCTGCGCAAGTCGCGATTGTTGATGCCGATCAACGTCGCCCCGCAATCGACGACCCGCGCCAGTTGATCCGCGTCATGAAGCTCAACCAAGACATGCAGCCCCAATTCCCGAGCCTCGGCGTGAAGCCGTTGCAACAACCGATCGGGAAGAATCTCAGCGATCAACAGCACCGCATCGGCGCCGGCGACGCGGGACTCCAAGAGTTGATAGCGGTCCAGGATGAAATCCTTGCGGAGCAGCGGCAACCCGACGGCGTCGCGAATCGCCGTCAGATAACACAAATCGCCCTGAAAGAACGGGGCATCCGTTAACACGCTCAGGCAATCGGCGCCGTGGCGCTCATACGTTCGAGCGATGGCCACCGGTTCAAAGTCGGCGCGAATGACACCTGCCGACGGCGACGCTTTCTTGACCTCGGCGATGACGCGCATCGGTCCAGGCCGTCGTAACGCCCCTTCGAAGTCTCGCACCGGTGCCATTCCGGCAGCGCGACGCTCCAGATCGGCGATCGACACTCGCGAACGAGCGAGCGCGATCTCGGCTCGCTTGCTCGCCACGATGCGATCGAGAATGGTCTCCATTCGCCGCGTACTCCGATTCTTACCCCTTTTCCGAGCACGAAGCGCAAGCAAGTGGCGACGCGAACACTGGCTCGCGCCGCGTGCTCCGAAATCGCCGCTCGCCGGGCGGGCACCAATGGTTAAGATACACCCGATTGGCATCAATCATAGGCGGTGGTGCGTGGATTCAGTCGCGACAACACGATGGGCGCTGGTCGCGGTGCTCAGTACGGCAGCCTTTGTCGGGCTGTTGATCACGGGGATTCGTCTCCAGCGCCGCCGGCCGATACTGCCACCCATTCGCGAACGCCGGGTGCCGTGGCGGATGCTCGAAATAATCTCGGTCTTCATTCTTTGGCAAATCACGCCGTCGTTGGTTTACGGCGTGCTGCTGAATGCCGGTATGTTCCGTTCGATTTACGGCATCGACTATAAGCCGAGCATCGACGACCCGATGATGTCTCGTTGTATGTTGTGGGCGTTGGCGATCGGGGCCGCCCCGTTGGCTGTGGCGCTGCTGCTAATCGCGGCCCGCGGGCGCCGGCGCAATTTGGTGTGCGTCGGCGTCACCGGCCGCCGCGCCTGGTCGGGCGTTTCGGCCGGCATGCTCGCGTGGGTCGCCTTGACGCCGGTCGTCTTTGGAATCCACTGGGCGATCAACGCGATCTACGGTCAGCTATGGGGCAAGCCGGTCGAGCATACCCTCGAAAGGATCCTTGGCAATGGAGCAATGCCCGCCGAATGGATACTGGTCACGATTCAGGCGGTGATCGTGGCGCCTCTGTTCGAGGAGTTTTTCTTTCGCGGGTTGCTTCAGCCGTGGCTGGCACGTTATTGGTGGGGCGGGCTACTTGGCGTCATCATGGCGCTGGGCATCGCGTTTGTCGCGACGCCGATCGGTTGGGGGCCGGCGGCCCTCGGTGTCGCGTTGCTCGTTGTCTATGTCGCGCGCCTGGCGCCGGCGCCCGATCAAGCCGTGGCCGATAATCGCGATCCGTTTCCCCGGCAGGCGATCTACGGCAGCTCGGCCTTGTTCGCGATGACGCACGTCGGCGCTTGGCCCACGCCGATTCCACTCTTCTTCCTGGCTATCGGATTGGGCTGGCTCGCCTATCGCACACGCGGGCTGGCGGCGCCCGTGGTGTGCCATGCGTTCTTCAACGCGGTGTCGATTGTCGTCATGGCGATCTTCGGCCCGCTGCGTTGAACGTCACGCCATGATTCCTGTCATGAGATGGCCATGCACGTCGGTTAACCGGCGGTCGCTCCCGTTGTGGCGGTAGGTCAACTTCGTGTGATCGATTCCGAGCAGGTGCAAAATGGTGGCGTGCAAATCGTGAGGGGTCACGGTATCGGCGGCCCGCCAGCCCCATTCGTCACTCTGCCCCGCGGTTGAGCCACCGCGAATGCCGGCGCCGGCGAGCCATGCCACGGCGGTTCCCCCGTTGTGATCGCGGCCCTCGGAACCTTGACTGAACGGTTGGCGCCCGAATTCAGTGCTGAACACGACCAGCGTATCCTCGAAAAGTCCACGAACCTTCAGATCCATGAGCAGGCCGGCGGTGGGGCGATCCACGCTCGTTGCGATCGGCGGCAACTCCTTGATGATGCTCGTGTGGTTGTCCCAATTATTGCTCGGGCCACCGGCACCGCTCCAGACCTGGACGAAACGGACGCCTCGCTCGATGAGCCGCCGCGCCGTCAGGCAGTTGCGACCAAATGCTGCCGTCGCGGATTCGTCGAGGCCGTAGAGGCGATGCGTGTCTTTCGTCTCGCGGTTGACGTCGAGGGCATCCGGGGCGTGTATCTGCATCCGCGCGGCCAGTTCGTAGGCGGCGATGCGTGCGTCGAGGCGTGAGTCACTCGGGTCGCGGGCGGCATGATCGCGATTCATCTGCTGCAACAGGTCACGGCCGGCCGATTCGCTCGACGGGTTGATGAAAGTTGCCGACGGCGGCGGCTGCAGGAACGGCAGCGGATTGGACAAGTGCGGGCGAATGATCGTGGCCTGATGCACCGCGGGGAGGAAACCCGAGGAGAAGTTTCCAAGGTTGTTGTAAGGCAAGCCGCGAGGGTCGGGCAGGACCACAAACGTCGGCAGATTGTCGCTGAGGCGCCCCAGACCGTAGCTCAGCCACGCGCCCATGCACGGGAACCCCGGCAGGGTGAAGCCGGTGTTCATGCGATAGCTTGCCGGCCCGTGGACATTCGTGCCGGTCGCTAGCCCAAAAATCATCGCAAGGTCATCGACGCACTTCGCGAGATTCGGAAAGACGCTGCTGACCCATTGCCCGCTTTGGCCGTGGCGATGAAACTCAAACGGACATCCCAGGATCTTGCCGGGAGTCGAGGTGACGGCCTCGACCGGGACGCCCGGCGCGAACACCTGACCATGTCGCTGCTGTAGGAGCGGCTTGCGGTCAAAGGTATCGCATTGGCTGACCCCACCATTCATGAAAAGCTGTATGACGCGAGAGACCTTCGGGCGATGCGTCATCGCGGTACGGCCTTCGCCGGCGAGCATCGCAGCCAGGGCGATGCCACCCAGCCCGCCGCCGGTTTGCCACAGAAACTCACGTCGCGTCGATGTCATGAGAGTGTGGGTTTCCTCGTCGGTGGTCAACGTTTCGTGCTGGAGACTACAGCGCGACCGCGAAACGATAAACAGTTTATCGGGAAATCACCTTCGTCCCATCCTTAACTTTGTCGCCGGGATGAGCGATCAGCACATCGTCCGGGTCGAGGCCGGAAATAATCTGAGCTTCGAGTGCATTCAGCCGTCCGACGGTCAGCTCTCGCAATCGGGCGACGCCATTCTCGACGCGGTATGCGGCCCAGCCCTTGTCTTGGCGGAACAAGGCACCCATGGGTGCCTTCGTGACTTTGTCGGCCGTCCAAACGACGATGCGAGCTTCAAGGCGATAGGCATCGCCCAGCTCTTTGCGAACCTCGAAGGGGTCGGTGAGATCAACCAGGACGTTGACGCGTTGTTCCTCGACGCCGAGGGCGGAAATCTTGGTAAACCCCGCAGGTTCCTTGCGGCGGACGCGACCATTGAGCGGTGCCAGCCCGCCCCAGTTTTCGAGGCTGACTTCGGCTCCGGGTTTGATGGCGACGGCATCGGTCGAAAGCACCTGCACCACGACTTCGAGATCGCGCGGATCACCCACCTCGACCAAGGGGTTTCCCGGCGTGACGATCGTGGCGCTCTCACGAAGCACCTGCAAGACCTGGCCGTCGATCGGCGAAGGAATCTCGAATCGCGCCGTCGAAGGTTCGGTGCTGCCGTTGGCCGGCGGGTTGAATTGCAACAGCGCGGCTTTCGCCTGTTCCAATTCGAAGGCCGAGATTTGTTCGGCGAACTGTGCGGCCTTGAGTTCCTCGCGACGGGTCCGCAGCATCATTTCGGCTTCGTTTTTGGCCTGCTCGGTGCTGCTGCCCTTGGAATAGGCCTCGGCTGTTCGGCGGTGTTCGGATTCGGCGAAATCCAGGGCGTGCTTGGCGCGATCGAGATGGGCAGCCGACTGGCGTCTTGCAGCTTGAGCGGCTTTTTCGCGAGCCTCCGACGTCGCCTTGGCCCGTGCATCGAGGAATCCGGGATCGTTCGGTTCAACGACCGCCAACACGGTTTTGCCTTGATGGACGCGGTCGCCCGGCTTCAAGGTGATGCGGCGGAGTTGCCCACCCAGCGGCGCCGATACCGTGTATCGTTCCTTGATGCGCGTCTTGCCTTCTTCGTCCACGGTTACTCGCATCGGGCCGACCGTGACCGGCGTGAATTCCACCGCGGCGGGCTTGGGCACCATCCCGTAACCGATCAGGCCGACGAGGCCGATTGCTCCAACAACCATCAGAATCTTGCGGATCAACGGAATCCCCTTGAGCGACAGTGTCAGTATTGGGTCTTCAATACCGCCACCAGGTCTAGATGGTTTAACTTACGCCGGACAATCCATCCCGACACGACCGCCGATGCCAGCACGACGATGGCGGCCATTGAATACGTCGATGACGAGATCACCAACGGAATGCGAATCTGCTCGGTGTCCACGGAACTGGCGATCATGTTTGCCAGCCCGTAGCCGAGCACCATGCCCAACGGCAGCGACGCCAGCACGAGGACGGCCAACTCGCCCAGCAAGATTGTCGCAATCTCCACACGGGTGAACCCCAACACTCGAAGGCTGGCCAACTCGCGACTTCGTTCGGACAGCGAGACTTGAGCGCTGTTGTAAACGACCCCGAAGGCAATAATCAACCCGAAGCCGATGTAGAACGTCTTAATGATGCGCATGTTCTCGGCCTGGATGTCGTTGAAGTTCTTCAACGTGGCCTCACGCACGGAGACGCTGGCGACGCCGGGCCGTCGCTTGAGCGTGTCGTAGAGCGAAGTGATGGCGTTCGGGTCGGCCGCCAGATAGCCGCCGGAGACCGTATCGCCCTCCCGTATGAGCCGATTCAGCGCTTTGCGCTCCATATAGGCCCCGGCGCCGATGAACTCGTCGATCGTGGCCGCCACCGGAATTGGCCGCACCGGCCGGTTTCCTTCCAGCACTTCGATAATCACTTCCTCGCCGGTCCTGACCCCGAGGACCTCCGCCAGCTTGCGACCCAGCACCAATCCCTCGGGCGGAATTTGGATCGGCCGGCACTTATCGTCGAGAAGCCGATGCAAGCGGCTGTCGGGTGTCACTCCTTGGAGAGCCGTTCGGCGATAATTCGGCCCGTGACGCAATCGAACGGGCACCGCCCGAAACGGTTCGACGGCACGAACACCCGGCAAATGAGCCAACTCATTCATCACGCCTGCCGATCGCGGTTCGATGAATGCCACCGAGACGTCATCGACGTGAGCCGCATAAAACTGAACATCAATGATGACGTCAAACGCATCGCCGATGAAGAATCCCATAATGAGAATCGCCGACCCCATGGCGATGCCGATCATCGAAAGTCCCGCGTGGATCGGTCGCCGTTCGAGGTGACGGAGAATCATCCGAGCCGCCGGCGAAAGCATCCACGCCAGCCCCACCCGTTCGAGAATCGTTGGTCGATAATTCGCCGGCGCTGGTGGCCGCATCGCCTCGGCCGGCGGCAGCTTCACGGCGCGGCGCACTGCGGCGATGGTCCCGATCAAGGCCGCGATGCTCGTAACGACCGCGCCGCCGACAAATACGTCGGGGTTATAGGTGAACTTCAGCAACGGAAAGCGATAGAACTTGGCATACAACATCGTCAGCCATTGCCCGAGTCCGATACCGCCGATGATGCCGGTGACGACTCCCAGCAACACGATAACGCCGGTCATTTTCAGAAAGTGCCAGCCGACGCCGAGATTGGTATAGCCGAACGCTTTCAATGCCGCGATTTGCTCACGTTGCGAGGCGATGATGCGCGACAACACGATGTTGAGCAGAAACGCCGCCACGCCCAGGAAGATCGTCGGGGCGATGCCGGACATGCGCTTCAGTTGCTCGAACTCGTCGGAAACGAACTTGTGCGAGAATTGCTCGTCGCGACCATGGGCGCCGAGGCCGCCGTAGTTCTCCGTCAGCTCATCCAATTGCCGGATAATCTCACGCTCATTGGCACCCGGCGCGAGTGTCAGGCAGACGTCGTTGAAAGCGCCGCGCATGTCAAAGGCATATTCCAGAGGCCGGCGCGGCATCCAGAAGACGCCGAAGCGTTTGTCATCGGGGAAGAAGTCGCCGGCGCGGAATTGGAAGATGTACTCCGGCGACAGGGCGACGCCGACGATGTGCAGTTGCTTCTTGCGGCCGTTGATGACGGCCGACACCTTGTTGCCAGGGCCAAAATTGTGGGCCAGAGCGAAGGCCTCGCCACAGAGGACCTCATCGTCGCGATTGGGGTCGGGCAATCGACCGTTCCGCATGTAGACGGTATTCAGGGCGGTCCGGTCATCGTCGGGCAAAGAGATTAAGCGTCCCACGGCAGGTTCGGCCAACCCCGGCACGTCGAGGGTCACATCGCGAACGATTCGGTCTTCGGCAAAGGCCACGCCGGGGATATGCTTGATGCGATACATCAGCGACTTTGGGGCACGCTTCATGTTCGCGAATACGTCGGCGAATCGATGGTTGTCGTAATAAGTGTCGCGCGTCAATTGCAGCGATGCCACGGCGCTGAGCGACATGACATAGCTCGACACGCCGCACATGATGACGGCCGCGATCGCCAACGCCTGGCCGCGAATCTGCCAGACGTCCCGCAGGAGTTTGCGATCAATGGCGTAGATCATGGCTGACACCAGGACCGTTGAACGATGCTTCTGCGAAGCGTCGCTAAACGTTGATTCCAAAACGTTACCATTCCAAGTCGGACGCCGACTTCCGCTGAGTATTCTGGCGAATGTTGCCGATGCGCCCATCGAAGATGGAGACGACGCGGTCGGCCATGCCGGCGATGCTGACGTTGTGAGTAATGACAACCGTGGTCGTGCCGAGTTCGCGGTTGACTCGATCGATAGCCTCCAACACAACGATGCCGGTTTGAACGTCGAGGGCGCCGGTCGGCTCATCGCAAAGCAGAATATGCGGCCTCTTGGCGACAGCCCGCGCGATGGCCACCCGTTGTTGCTGGCCGCCGGATAGCTGCGATGGGAAATGGTCCATGCGATCGCCCAGTCCGACGAGTTCAAGTGCCTCTTCGGGTTTCATCGGCCTCTTGCTAATCTCGGTGACCAGCGCTACATTCTCGCGCGCCGTCAGGCTCGGAATCAAGTTGTAGAACTGAAAAACAAAGCCGACATGTTCGCGGCGATAGCGGGTTAGTTCGGCATCGCCGACTTTCGTGAGGTCGCGCTCGTGATAACTGACACTACCCGCCGTGGCGACGTCGAGGCCGCCCAGGATGTTCAACAGTGTCGATTTTCCCGATCCTGACGGCCCGAGCAGCACGACGAATTCGGCTGTGTAGAGGTCGAGATCGACACCGCGCAGGGCGTGTACGTCCACCTCGCCCATGTGATAGACCTTGGTCACACCGCGAGCGGAAAAGACCAATTCGCGTTCGACGGCCGTTGCCCCACTCATGCCAAACGCCTCCCTCGACTGCCGGATCGGGACGGTCCCCATTACTATATTCTGTATACCAACTCGAGGATTTTACCCATGCCGTCGTTGCCGTTGGCCACCAGCAGCTTGCTCGTCGTGGACGCTCAGCAGGGTTTCACCGACCTTTGCCCATCGGAATTGCCCGTGCCGGGCGGACGTGAGATCGTGCCGAACGTCAATCGGTTGCTCGATCTGTCGTGGGCCAGAATCGACGCCAGCCAGGATTGGCACCCGCCGGATCATCGCTCGTTCTTCGGCCGCGGCGACAACCTCTATCCGCCGCATTGCGTCATGGGCACGCCGGGCGCCGAATTCCTGCCGGGCCTGCGAACCGAACGATTCCACGCGATTTGGCGAAAGGGATTCCGGCGCGACTTCGAGGCGTATGCCGTGACGGCGGAGCATCCGGGGTTGATCGCGCTGTTACGTGCGACGGGCATCGACACGGTGGTCGTTTGCGGAATCGCGACGAACATCTGCTGTTTCTTCGCAGCCCGCGATCTTCGCCAAGCCGGGTTTGGCGTGGTCATGGTCGAGGACGCCAGCGCCGGCATCGACGTCCCCGCCGCGGGACTATTCCAGGCCAAGGCAAAGGAAGAGGGCTTGAAGCTCGGCATGCGCTATGTCACGACGGCGGCGGTGATCTAAAGCCCTCGTATACGCATCGGGTTCCCACGGAGTATTGTTCACATGGCGATTCACGACGACATTCTCGCTTACAACTCAGCCCAATCTGCCGATGACCAGGCCATCTGCGATGCCCTCGCCAAGGCCATCGATCAACATCTGCAGGGCGCGGAATGCAAGATCTGGCACCGCCACCCGGTGTGGTTTTTGGACGGCAATCCGATTGCCGGCTACAGCAAGCTCAAAGACTGCATCCGCCTTCTGTTCTGGAGCGGCCAATCTTTCGACGAGCCAGGCCTTGCGCCGGAAGGCAGTTTCAAAGCCGCCGAAGTTCGGTACACCTCTGTAGATCAGATCTCGTCCAAAGACCTCAAAAAGTGGCTCAAAAAGGCGATTGCGATCCAATGGGACTACAAGAACATCGTGAAGCGTAAAGGGAAGCTGGAGCGATTGAAGTAGGCCGGGCCGTGCCACGTTTTCTTCTCATGTGAGGCGGGTTTCCTAACCCGCCTGCATCGACACGGCTTGGAAAAGGCGTGCCACGATTTCATCCCATGTGGGGCGGGTTTCCTAACCCGCCCGCATCGACACGGCTTAGGAAAGCCGTGCCACGATTTCATCCCATGTGGGGCGGGTTTCCTAATTCGCGGAGCCTGACAGATCATGCCGCCGCTCGGCTATCGCTCCGCCCCATGGCGTCGGCCCATTGCTGGACAACGCGGCCGGGATGGTATTTTGCGCGAAGATAGTCGCGGCCCTGACGCACGTGGCGGCGGCGCAGCTCTGGGTCGTTCGCATATATTTGCAAGTGTTTGGCCCAATCGCCGAAAGGCACGAAGTCGCGCAATTCTTCGTAGCTTGGGATGAAATCGGCGATGGCCGGCACGCCGAGCAACAACGACAACGCCGGCCGGTTCACCGTCTTGCAGATCGTGAACGGGTTGATCGTGACCGGGATCAGGCACACGTCGTGACGCCGGAACATCCGTTGAAATGTCGCCGTCCGATATTCGCGATAGCGCATCGGGAAGGCGGCCCCGGCGGTGTGGCGTGCGAAGAGGTCGCTCGAATTGCTGATCACCGTCAGGCGAATCGGAACTTGGCGATGGAGTTCATTCAGCGGCTCAATCAGACGTGCGAGATCGATCAAACCGAACGGCGGATAATCTTGCCCTGCGTTGCCGAACCACACCAGCCGCAACGGCCCGCGCCGGAAACGCCTCAGCCAGCGCCGGCCGGCAGCAAGTGGATCGGGCGAGATTTCATCCAGGGCGTCGTCAATCACCGTCGCCGGCCTGCCCACGTATTTCGCCAACTCGGGGGTCGAGACCGTCACGGCATCAACCACGTCGAGCATTCGCCGCAACCGCTCGGCTCGTTCGCGAAAGATCGGTCGATTCTCCGGGTCGAAGAGGTGGTTATCGCACAAATCCAACACGGCTCGCCCGCCACGTCGGCGGATTCCACTCGCCAGCGCCAGATCGTCCGCCGTGTAAGCCTTCTGAAAAACGATTAACTGATATTGGTCGAAATGATCGGCATCGAAGATCTCGCAATCGTGACCGGCGGCACAGAGGTATTTCACGGGCAGGTAAGCCCGCAATCGAGCGCTGGCTAATTCGGGCGTCGCGGCAGCGGGTTTGAAGGCGATCCGGGGCATCACGCCCCCTTTCGGGCTACGGCGTGGAATCGATCAGCCATACCCAACAGTGAGGCGAGTCGGGCCGGCGTGAAGAGTAACTCGGCCAGGCCGGCGTGATGTTGCAATCCCATGACCTGAGCGTGGGCCAGCCGGCCTCGATCGACCATCCAATACCCCAAGCTGCGAGCCATGTCCTTGGTCACGACTTCCTGAATCGTGCGAACCTCCGTGAAGCCCACGTCACGCAATAATCGACGAGCGGCGCGGGGCGTGTAAACGACGATGTGACGCGGGCAATCCAGAGAGAACCATCGCGGACCGAGCACGTGAAACGTCAGGCACGCGGAATTGGGCGTCGCGATGTGCAAGCGGCCTCCGGGACGCATCTTCCGCCAGAGGTGGGCCATGGTTTCACGCGGCGTATACAGATGCTCCAATACATGGCTAAGCCGAACACATTCAACCGACGCGTCGGGTATCTGCTCCCAAAGGTCCGGGCCGACGAGCAGGCCGCGATGACCGGCCTTGCGAACTTTCTCCACGACGTCCGGGGTGAAATCGACGCCCCACGTTTGCCAGCCCCGGTCACGGGCCTGGTTGAGGAATGACTCGGAGCCGCAGCCGAAATCGAGCAGGATCGCCCCCGGCCGTAGCGGGGAATAGAGGTCGTGAAGCAGACTCGGCAATGGATCGGGAAAGCGGCGCCGGAGCCGGGAATTGATCGAACCGGCAATTTGGCGAAGCGCCTTGCGCAATCGTTGCGAGGTTGTCATGGTGTGGTGCGGGCCCGCCAAGTTGTGCGGGCCGTCGGCGCGAACCACGACCGGAGCGACTTGATACGGCGCGTAGTCAGCCGGATAGAAATTCGCGATTGCCGACTCGATCGGGCGTTGAACCTGATAGAGAACCCCGCACCTTCGGCAGCGAGCGTAAGGGAACGCCTGGTCGCTGACCCGATACAGCCGATCGCGCCCGGCACAAGCCACTTGTCGCGAGCGAGCGCCGCAATTGGGGCACGCGGTCACCGGCTCCGTCGGAACCATTGGCATGAGGATTCACTCCGAAGAAGAAAAGCCACGCCGAGCCAGTTGCCGCAATCGCCGCATCGGGCCGACGGCCACGCGGCCCACACGCCAGGTCCACGACTGGCGCACCGCCGACAATTCCGCGCGCAGGCCCCCATTCTCATGGCGAAGTTCGTCGAGTTGACGCCTTAATCGAGCGGCTTCGTCGTGAGCGGCGCGAATGGCGTGGCTATCGCGATGAAGGCGAGCGGCGTCTCCCCGTCGTCGGGCGGTTTGTCGAGCCATGACCGTGAACCGCGGGCCATTTCGCTCGCGGCGATCGTCGAGCACTTCGACCTGATCATAGCCCACGTCCCCCAAGAGACGCAGGAGGTCTTCGCGCAACAACCAACAGGAACATTCTTCCACGCCGGAGAAAACCTCATTCCAACCAAATTCTTGATATCGCCGACCCTCGTAGGATCGGCCGGCGCGGCAAAGGCTCATCGAAGGCCACGGTAGCTCGAGACTGGCGTAATGCGTGTCGAGTATCAGATCCGGTGCGATCTCCGCGACTCGAGCCAGATGGGTCACGGGGTCGGTGAGGTGGTACAAGACGCCGACGTGAAAGGCGATGTCGAAGGTGCCGAGACTCTCGGGAATGTCGCGAACGTCCCGCATCTCCAGCCGGGCATTGCCAACCCCATGAATAAAGAGTCGCGTCAGGGCACAGGCAATATTGCGAGGGCGAACCTCAAGCCCGACGACTTGCTTGCAGATGCCGGCGAGTTGAACGGTATGAATACCTTCACAGGCGCCGAACTCGACGATCGTCTTGCCACCAGGGTCGAACCGATCCAGCACGGCCCCGACGCGCGGGTCCAACCCTTGCGTCACCTTGCCCCGTTTGCCGGACACCCCGAGGATTCGCCCGTCGGGAAGTTCCATGCCCGTCTTCCAGTCGAGGGCCGCTTGGAAATCGGCGAGTTGTTGGTTGGTCATCTCGATCACGCGGCATCCTCCGCATATCCCGAAAGGCCGAAGGATAGAGTCTGATCGCGAATTTACAACGTCAAAGGCATCCGAGCTGGTAAGCATTGGCCATCGGGGCCATCGCCTGGTATCAGGGCAGCGACATGCCTAATCCATTAGCAGTAATCCGAGAGCGCCCCCAGTTCGGTTCGACCGACAGCGCCGTCTTAATTTGTTTTGATATTTTGACTTAGGTAGACAGATAACGTATCTCCTACCCCAACGGCATCCGAATTGCCAGATACAAATCATGAGAACGAGGCATACTCTCCCGGAACACTCTCCCACCGACTGCCTCACCTGCCGTCACCGAATGTTCACAAAACAGTCATGGATCCCACTCCATGCGACGGTAGGCTAACGCCCGATGGTCCCTCGCCCAGGGGGCCGGTCACACCTGAGGAGGCATGCAAATGAATCGTTGGAGTCGCCGAGTCGTCATCGGAGTCCTGGTCTCCGGCATCGCGGTCAGCTTGGGAAATGCGGTCGAATCAATGTCGTCGGACCTTGGCGTGGATCTTTGGAATCTACCGTCGCTCCATCGATCGATTCGGGTTGGCCGGATACTCATGGAGGATCTGGATGCCGAATTTGTGGTGACCGGCCGGCGAATCGCTGCCAAGGATGCCGTCGTGGAGGCCTTGATCGGCGGCAGGATCGACATGGCTGAAGCGGTCGCCCGATTCCGTTACATCGGCCTAGGTCAGCCGCGCTATTTCGAATTGCTGCGTCTGCAATACCCGGCGGAAACCGATGAGCAGACGTTGCGACTCTGCATCCTCCAAGCCGCCCGCGACCGCGTTCCCGATCCGGCTCATCGTGCCAAAGTCATGGCCCGCTTGGAGGCAGAGTCCATCGGCGAGTTGGCGCCGGACCGTTGACGAGGATTACCGCAACGATTACGCTCGTGGCATGATCCCTGACCATGCCGATAGGTTCGGCGAAGTGCCCCCGACGGTGGCCCCATCGCGTCCCCGGACCCCGACGCCACATTGGCGCCGGCAGAGATGCCCGGCGCCGGTACTCACTTGCGCTACGTCGGCGACTACGAGTTGCTCGACGAGATTGCCCGCGGCGGCATGGGCGTCGTCTATCGTGCTCGCCAGGTATCGCTCCAACGCGACGTTGCGCTGAAGATGATCCTCGCGGGCCAACTCGCATCCGAAGCGGACGACATGAAATGATCCTGTTCCGCGACGAAGCCGTTGCCCTGATCCGCGGACCGATGAAGAAGTGACGGGACGCCCATACATGGCACCCATCGCGAATGACATCCGCCCCATGTGGTGCAGCGGAGAATCTCGATCGCTGTACGAAACAGCGATGGTCCATCAGCGAGGGTGAAGCCCCCTTGGAAATCCTGATCGAAACGGAGCCAAGCGGCCATTCTCTGTTGAGTTCACCTGTCGTATGCTATCATAGCTTTGATCGTTGCGACAACCTGCCGGTGTATTCCCACCAACGAAACCTGCTGGAATTCCTCTGCCTAACTTCGGGCGACGCCTGGAAAAGCCGATAAGATGGATAGGATTCTTGGGAGACTTCGATCATGACCCGATCGCGACGTGAGTTCATCCGCGACCTTGGCCTGAGTGCGGCCTCGCTGCCGTTTATTCTCAATTTGCCGAGCCTCGGGTTCGCCAATCAGGGCCGGCGCAAGCAACGGCTCGTTGTCATGTTCAGCCCCAATGGCGTGATTCCCGGCGCTTTCTGGCCCGACGAAACCGGTGAAAAGTTCACGCTCAAGGAGAGCCTCAAACCGCTGGCGCCGTTTCAAAATCGCCTGTTGACCCTGCACGGCGTTTGCGATAAGGTCCGCGGCGATGGCGATAATCACATGCGCGGCATCGGTTGCCTGCTGACCGGCATCGAGTTGTTCCCGGGCAATATCCAAGGCGGTTCGCACACGCCGGCCGGTTGGGCCAGCGGGTTGTCGATCGATCAAGAGATCAAGAACCACCTGCAGAAGGACCCCGCGACTCGCACCCGATTCGGGTCGCTGGAATTCGGCGTCATGGTGCCCGAACGCGCCGACACCTGGACGCGCTTAGTTTATGCAGGTCCCAACAAGCCAATCGCCCCGATTGACGACCCATATCAGATGTTCGCCAAGCTCTACGGCAAGACGCGCGACCGCGCCACGCTCGCCGGCGTCCTCGATGTCGTTAAGGACGATCTGAAAAAAGTGAGTGGGTCGCTCAGCACGGCTGACCGCAAACTGCTCGACGAACACGCCACGTTCGTTCGCGAAATGGAACAGGACCTGAAGGCTGAGGCCGAGGCCAAAGCGGGTCACCCGATGCCCGAACTCGAACCCGGCGTTCGCCACGAAAACAACCAGATTCCTCGCCTGAGCAAGATGCAGATTGACCTGATGGTGAATAGCTTCGTCAACGATTTCGCACGGGTGGCGACCTTGCAATTCACCAACTCCGTCGGCATGGCCCGCATGAATTGGATCGGCATCAGCGAAGGGCATCACGAACTTTCGCATGAGCCGGACACCAACGCCAAAGCCGTCGAGAAGCTGACGAACATCAACAAATGGTTCGCCGAGCAACTGGCGTACCTGGCCAAGCGACTGCAAGAAACGCCGGAGCCGGGCGGCACGGGCAACCTCCTCGACAACACCGTGATCGTTTGGACCAACGAACTCGGTAAGGGCAATTCGCACACGCTCGACAACATCCCGTGGGTGTTGGTCGGCAACGGCCTCGACTTCAAGATGGGCCGCTCGTTGAAGTTCCCCAAGATCGCGCACAACCGATTGCTGATGGCGCTGGCTCACGGATTCGGCCATCGTCTTAAATCCTTCGGCAACGAGCGCTACTGCGCCGACGGCCCGCTATCGTTGGGGTAATGCCTTCAGCTGCGAGCACGACGCGCCAGCAAGTGATCGATCACCGATCGCGCCGCGTGCTCACCACTCTCGGGCGGCGACGCAATTACCTCATAGCATTTCTTCATCGTTCCAATGGGCGCCCGTGACGGGAGACTCATAATGCGACCAAGATTCGTTGCAGCGCTGATTCTATTGGCGATCGGCTTCGCGAACGTGGGGGCCGCCGAACCCTCCAAGACCGTCAAGGTCTTCATCCTCGCTGGTCAGTCGAACATGGAGGGCAAAGCGCCGAACACGCTGCTCGATCATCAGGCCACCGACGCCGCGACCAAGGACCTGTTCGCTCACCTCCGCAAAGACGACAAGTGGATTGTGCGCGACGACGTGTTCATCAAGTTCCTCGACCGCGAAGGCCCGCTCACGATCGGCTACGGCTCACCGGGTCGCACCGGCCTTGAACTCGAATTCGGCACCATCATGGGCAACCATTTCGAGGAACCCGTGATTCTGATCAAAGCCGCCTGGGGTGGCCATTCGCTCTACAAACTGTTCCGATCGCCGTCGGCAGGCTTGCCGGCCGATGCCGTCCTCGACAAGGAATTGAAACAGGCTCAAGACCGGGTCAAGCAAAACAACCAGAAGAACAAGAAGAACGAACCGTTGCCGACGATGGACGACATCAAGAAGCCGTTCGGATCGTCGTATCGCAACATGCTGGCGGAAGTGAAAAACGTCATGACCCATTACGCGACCATGTTTCCATCGCTCAAGGACCACAAGCCGGAGGTCGCGGGCTTCGTCTGGTTTCAAGGTTGGAATGACCAGTATGGAGCCGAGAACGAGTATGAATCGAACATGAAACATTTCATCAACGATGTCCGCAAGGATTTGAACTCGCCGCAGATGCCGTTCGTGATCGGCGTGATGGGTCAGAACGGTTCAAAGCCCGCAACCGGGGCGATGCTGACGATTCAGAAGGCCCAACTCGCCATGAACGACGTGCCCGAGTTTAAGGGCAACGTCAAGGCGATTCGGACCGATGTCCTCGTGGACAAGGCCGCGGAAGAACTCTTCCCGAAGTGGCGTGACAATCAGGAACTGTGGAAAAAGGTCGGCGGCGACTTCCCGTATCACTATCTGGGCAGCGCCATCTGGTTCAACCGCATCGGCAAGGCGATGGGCGAGACGATGCGAGACTTGCTGACGAAAAAATAAAAATCGCGCGCCGCTTCGCGGCGAAGAAAGGGTAAAGAAGAAAGACAAGAGCAAAG